>JAMOZY010000054.1 GCA_023667695.1 Clostridium sp.
TGGCTCGCAAAAAAAATGAAATTTTTTTTATTCCTTACTTGACACAAGCAGACCTAATGCTGCTGCATCATCCCGGAACCGGCGATGTAGAAGCATATAAGGCAATGGAGCAGGCTGTAGCAGATGGGAAAGTCCATTCCATCGGGCTTTCCAACTGGTATGTAGAGGAGCTGGAAACATTTCTGCCACAAATCAACATCATGCCAGCATTGGTGCAGAATGAAATTCATCCCTATTATCAGGAGAATGATGTCATTCCCTATATTCAGGAGCTTGGTATCGTGGTTCAGGGCTGGTATCCTCTTGGCGGCAGAGGACATACGGCAGAGCTTTTAGGAGATGAAACGATTACTGAAATCGCTGAAAATCATGGAAAATCCTCTGCGCAGGTGATACTGCGGTGGAATCTGCAAAAGGGAGTTGTAGTAATTCCCGGCTCCAGTAATCCCGCTCATATTCAGGAGAATACGGAACTGTTTGATTTTGAATTAACGGAACAGGAAATGGAGCAGATAAATGCTCTGGACCGGGGCGAAAAGTATGATTGGTATTAATAACCGGATTCCTAAAAAAGAGACTGCTGCTTCACGAACTTACATTCGTGAAAGCGACAGTCTCTATGGTGCTTCGTCATGTTGAACAGTTCCTTTGCTCTTTTATCTGATAGTATAGATTGTTCAATCACGGTCAGTCATACGAAATTCATTTTACGAAAAATCTTCGCTCATATCAATCCGGTAGGCACTCAGTTCTTTGTTCATTCCTGAGATGTTTTGGAAGGTTTCTTCTGTAGAGGCTTCAATATTTTTCATATCGGTATTCATGGATAACAGTATCTCTGATACATGGACGATTTCTGAACTTGTTTCCTCAGACGCTGCGCTGACAGACTGCATAACATCATTAATGCTCTTCAACGATTCTTCGTACTGTTCCGTAATTTTCTGCAGCTGTTCCATGGATATCCGGATATCATCTGATTTTCCCATAAAATTACGAGAAGCATTACTGAAGCGTTCATAGTCTTCGGAAATTTCGTTCCGCAAAAAGGAAAGCATCTGCTCTGCCAGATGTGCCAGACCTTCTACTGCCTCTACCACATCACTGCTCATGGTCTGTATCTCATTTGCCGCCTCACTGGTATTGCGGGCCAATGTTTCAATTTCATGGGCTACGACCTCAAATCCCCTTCCGGCTTCTCCGGCTCTTGCCGCCTCAATGGAAGCATTCAGCGCCAATAGATTCGTCTGAGAAGAAATACTTAAAATAGAATCCGAAAGCTCTTTTATCCGAAGAACCGCCTCGGCTCTCTCCCGTTCCTTCTGCATGCCGGCAGACATATGTTCCACGTTTTCTTCTATCTTTTTCGTTGAGCTTTTTGCTGTTTCATTCAGTTCCTGCGAAGAAACATGAATCTCCTTCAGGTTATTGGTATTTTGTGCGACAATATCCACAATGCTCTGAATATCCTTATATACATAATCCACCCGCTCCCCAACGGTTCCGGCAGAGGCCGCAATTTCTTCCGAGGATGCCACCATAGCCTGTATCATATCATTTATATTGGTAATCTGAGAAGCAGAACCGGATACATTGGTATTGATGCTCTCCATTTTAAATTTAATATTATCTGTTCCGCCTTTAATCTGCCGGACCGTATTGGCAGTTTTCTTCAAAAGCTGGTTTAAGCTATCGCCAATTACTTCCAATTCATCGCCGGAAGCAATATCTAACACCTTTGTCAAATCTCCATCATCGGATGCCACCTCAAGAATTTTGTCATTTACTTTTATAAAATTATTCCTCATTCTGACCGCTACAATCGCTGCTGCGATAACTGCGAAGAGAATGCCAATTACTACGGACAGCAAAATATTGCGTATCAGATGATTTAGGGAACTCTGTATCGATGATGCCTCATAATCGACCGCTACGATTCCCAAGGTTTTTCCATTCTGTATAATGGGTGCATAGCCACTGTAAAATGTTCCCCATTCATCGGTAAATGCTTCCTGTGTTACACTTGCTTTCCCCTCCATCGCTTCAAACATGGCATCCTGTGCCTCATAATCCTCAGCATATTCTCCGGGATCGTCCGGGTCAGTATCTACAACAAACTGAAAATTGTTTTCGTCTTTCGGCATGAGAGTATATACATAAGTGACCGAATCTCCCGTCAGAAAGAAGCTGAGGGAATCCTTAACCTCTGCCAGCGCTTCTTCATCGCCCTCCGTTGCCTTCAAAAAAGTTTCCCCATCTACATTTTCAGCAGCAATTACCGCAATTTCCATTACATTTCCCATCGTTTTCTGCCTTAAAAAGCGTCCCATTGTAGAGTAAGAAACACCTCCTACAATCAGAGCTACGACAAGGGAAGCACCTAGAATAAAGAGAAACAATTGCATAGAAATGCTCATTTTTCTGGTTTTCATATTCTACTACTCCTTTCTGTTTTTGCTTTTGTTCCTCGTTGAGTGCCTGAGGATTACTTTTCACGCATATATACATATAAATATAGCAAAGTTTCACGCATATCACAATATAATAGAAAACATTTTTGGGGAATTATGGTGATTTTTGACATAAAAAGAGCGCGAGACGGGACTATCAAACACTAACGTGCTGTCGCACGAAGAGTTTGATATGCATCGCACATAAGCTCCCACAGTACGGGAGCTAAGTGCTCATAGCAATCTCACCCGCGTCGCGGGTTCTCGCCCCTGTACTATATTTTTGACACAAAAAGAGCGCGAGACGGGACTATCAAACACTAACGTGCCGTCGCACGAAGAGTTTGATATGCATCGCACATAAGCTCCCACAGTACGGGAGCTAAGTGCTCATAGCAATCTCACCCGCGTCGCGGGTTCTCGCCCCTGTACTATATTTTTTTGACACAAAAAGAGCGCGAGACGGGACTCGAACCCGCGACCCCGACCTTGGCAAGGTCGTGCTCCACCAACTGAGCCACTCGCGCATATGTCTTACGACAAGTGTTAATATAACATAAGACGGCTGGAATTGTCAATATCACAACTTAAAAAACTGAATCGCAATCGTATAATATAATAATGTGGTGCAGATATCTACTATCGTTGAAATCAATGGACCCGCCATAACCGCCGGGTCCAGATGGATGGCTTTTGCAATGATTGGCAGAAGGCATCCGATTAGCTTTGACAGTATGACAGTTGCAATGATGGATAAGGTCAGTACAATGGCAAGGGTTGGATTGTGATAAAAAATCAGGATTCTGGCGCCGTTAATGACTGCCAGGATAAAGCTAACCACAAGGGCAATCCGGAATTCCTTCCACATGACCTTTAAGAAATCGCTGGTTTTGATTTCACCTAAGGAAAGTCCGCGAATCATAAGTGCTGAGCTTTGGGAACCACAGTTACCGCCGGTACCGGTCAGCATAGGCATAAAGGATACCAGAATCGGTAAGGCACTGATAATGACATCATAGCGGTTAATGATGGCTCCGGTTATGGCATTGCTTAACATCAGGATGATTAACCATGCAATTCGATTCTTAACCTGTGCAAATACCCCAGTTTTAAAATAAGAATCATCACTTGGGGTCATAGCAGCCATGATGGAAATATCCTCTGTGTTTTCTTCCTGAATGACATCCATAGCGTCATCGAAGGTGATGATACCTACCAATCGTTCTTCTGTATCTACCACAGGGAGGGCCAGAATATCATACTTTTGGAATTGATGTGCAACGACCTCTTTATCCTCGGAGGTATCTACAAAAATCAGATTGGTTTCCATGATATCGCTGATTCGGATATCATCCGGTGCAGTCAACAGGTCCTTTACGGATACGATACCAATCAGCTTTCGTGCTTCTGTTACATAACAGGTATAAATCGTTTCCTTATTCGGTCCAACCTTGCGAATACGGGAAATTGCTTCCTTCACAGTCAGATTTTTTGTCAGATTCACATACTCGATTGTCATTAAAGTACCGGCGCTGTCTTCCGGATACTTCAAAATCTGATTAATGGCATTTCGTGACTGGGCATCACAGTTTCGCAGAATACGGCTGACAACATTAGCCGGCATTTCCTCAATCATGTCAACAGTATCATCAATGAAGGTCTGGTCTAAGACCTCACGAAGCTCCTTATCGGAAAAGCCGTTAATCAGGTCCTCCTGCATATCACTATCCATATAGGAAAAGGTATCAGAAGCTAATTCCTTGGGGAGCAGCCGGTAGAGCAGGAGGATGTCCTTTTCTTCAAACTCGGTAAATAATAGCGCAAGGTCCGCTGGATTTTCATTTGCCATTAATTCCCTTAATTTGCTGAAGTTTTTCTGCTCCAAATATGCAGAAGCCTGCTGAAAAAGTAATGTGATATCATCCATTGCCAAGCCCTCCTTTCTGCCACATTTAAAGGTACACGTTTCGGTGATGTTTGTCAATGAAAGAATGAGACAGACTGACATTCCGGACTTGCGTCATCTGCTTTTTTAGGGTATCATATGACTTGAGGAGGGACCCATCGCAGATGGGAGAAGTCCTTGAGTCGGACTATAGAAAAAGAGAAATGGAAGTAACAAGCCCATAGACATATGACTTGAGGAGGGACCCATCGTAGATGGGAGGAGTCCTTGAGTCTGGGTTGTAGCATCAAAAAACTAGAGCAGGATATACCATAGACATATGACTTGAGGAGGGACCCATCGCAGATGGGAGGAGTCCTTGAGTCGGACTATAGAAAAAGAGAAATAGAAGTAACAAGCCCATAGACATATGACTTGAGGAGGGACCCATCGCAGATGGGAGGAGTCCTTGAGTCTGGGTTGTAGCATCAAAAAACCAGAGCAGGGTTAGGGTAAAGTTTTTGTAGGAAAAATAAATAGATAAAGGAAAGAGCACCTA
>JAMOZY010000055.1 GCA_023667695.1 Clostridium sp.
GGTATCTATATGGTCGCAAGCAGACCTTAGAAGCACGTCGGTACTTAGGCTGTGTCTTTTACAGCCTTATGTACCGCTATGTGCTGGCAGGAGCGAAAGCGTGTCTGCGGTGACCATATAGATGCCGACGGACTTTAGCAGGAAGCTGCGATAAACCATAAAAAAGTATCTTCTTACTATCTACATTCTATGCATTGTTTATATGTGCATTCGTATTGATATTCATATAAATAACAAAACATTAATAATCGAAGATTAACGAAAAACATCGAAAGCATTTTTAGATTCTACAGTTAGAAATAAAATCATTCCATTTAGAAAGAAAAGAAAATGGCTCGAACGGAATATGATATATTATATACGATTGACAAAAAGGAATTAGAAGCAGCAATCAGATTAGAAAATTTATTATATGGGAAGGGATACATACAGAA
Organism: Clostridium sp.; assembly: GCA_023667695.1. Taxonomy (GTDB): domain Bacteria; phylum Bacillota; class Clostridia; order Lachnospirales; family Lachnospiraceae; genus CAG-632. Next base: position 435 of record JAMOZY010000055.1, read on the forward strand.
ATGAGTGAGGGAATACGGATTAATTTTCAAGCAGCGGAGGAAGAAGCAACAGGACTTGGGAATGCAGCAGCAGTATTTCAATCTTCGGAGCTTTGTCCGGAGGATGATAAAACGACGCTTACAGCTAATTTGATGTTGAAATCAGCCATAGAAGAATCTCAGATTCTGCTTACCACCTTTGGAACTGCAATTGATATGGAAGCAGCTAATATTCGCAGTATAGGAGCCACTTTTGAAGAATATGACCAGCTTTTGGCAGACCTGGCGGAGCAAATGGGGAAACAATAGCGGTCTTGTATGGAATAAGAATGGATAAACAGGGAGATTTCGAATGACAGAAGAAGAATTAAAAATGAGACAAAAGCTTCATCGGATGGTTGATGAGAAGGATGAATTGGAAATTCGATATCATCAGGTGTTACAGGAGCAGGAAGAAGAGGAAGATCAGCTTCATTTTCACTATCAAAAGCTGGAAAATGAATGGATGGACTGTGGACAGCATGACCCGGGCTTAAGCAGAATCCTGGAGGAAGAACGGGAACTTCTAGACCGGTTTCGGTGTCAGAAATATGATATGGAAGAAGCGGTTCGGAATGAATATCAAAAGGCCAGTATCCGTATGGAAGATGAGATGAACGAGCTGCAAAGACAGCTTCGGCATTTGGCAGAATAGGAAAGGAAAGAGATACCATGAACATAGATGACAATCTAATAGCCAGTACCATGCAGGAACAGTGTGATTCTGCCCTTCGGATACTGGAACAGGATAATCAGAATATCAAAGCAGTACAAAAAAGACTGGAAGAATTCATGATGAATGATGAATTGGACAGCAAGGCATTTGAAGCCTTGAAGCAGCAACTCAGTGACTATCTGACCTTGTCCTCCGGTATGATGTTTGCCAATGATTTAGATATTGTCGATTTGCACAGACTAAAAGAAGCAGTGGGGGAAGAAGAACTGCTAGGGGATGCGATTCAGCATTATAAAACCGATGCTTTATCAGACATGAACACTTATATGAATCAGGCATCGGTTTATGCGAGAAAGGCATCCGGTGTGCCGGCAATGAGTCCCCTGCATACATGGTATCAGGAGCTGGCGCTATACTACGAGACTCGGGGAATTCTGGCAGAACGAAAATATAATCAATATCAGGAAATGGAGCAGAGATTTGATGAAATCGAAGCTGCTACCAGGAATCTCTTTACACGAAGTGAAAATCTACGGTTTGTGATAAGGCAGGGAATGACACATGTGTCAGATGCATTCTGGAATGGTGTTTATTATATTGATACAGAAGTATCCTGGAGAACGAGCCTTGTCCGGGAAAGGGACCGGGTAGTAGAAGGCATCCGAAAAGGATTCCTGCGGACCAATAACATGGGAGAGCAGGAATATGACTGGCAGCGGATAGCCCAATGGCTGGAGGGAGATGCGGAAACAGTACCGGAGCTGGAGTATCTGGCATTTGCAGAGCTGATGTCGGAAATGTCTGAATCCGACCTGGAGACATTATTTGCCAATGCACAGATTATGAACAGACCGGGCGAACAGGTATATTGTCATGTCAGTGATGTAATGCAGGAAGCCGCCCGGCAGTATCTGCTGCTGACGGAACTGGAAGCAGAATTTACCCTCTTTGATGCTCACAGCTCATACCAATATGACGAAGTGGCAGTTACCAACGAACTAAGCCGGGCAACATTCATCTATCAAGTGGTACGGCTTATGGATACTGGCAAATATCATAGCATTTATCTGTCTACAACCGCTAATGACAGCGGAAAGCTTACCTACCGGGCAGATATGACGGTAAAAGCAGATGTGAATATGAATCTCAATGATGCTGAGCAGTGGGGACGGGCAATGGTGTCGGAAATGGAGAAAAAGACAGTGGTGGTAAATCCATGGGGAGTACCTAAGGCTGCTGAATGGGATTTGGAGGATGGTGTTAATGTTACGCTGTTATCTTTGAATTCCTCAGGGAGAGAAATTTTTGAAAAGGCAGGTGTGGATTATGCGACAGAATATGTTTTTACAAAAATCGGAGAAGGTGCTATGGAATCCATAGGAAAGGGACTGCCAAATTCTTTTATGCTTCTGGAGCTTACAAGGGATATGGAGGAAGGATATGAAAATGCGGTAGCAATTAATGGAGCCATAGAGAAAATCGAAATGAGAAGGGCAATTGATGCATTGGGAATACATACTGGAATCATGAGTATAACAGGTACTGACCGAAATTCTACAGAATTAATTTGTCCCCAATATGATTCTGAGGAATTACTGGTCAGAGTTTCAGCTTATAATGATACGCATGAGATTCCGATTACAGTAGAAGAATTAAAAAGCGGATTTGAAAATGGAGGACAGGTCTTTACTGATTATATGGACTGGTATTCGGAAGACGGTGCTGGGGATATAAAGGAGTATTGGGGAGAATTGGACATAATTGCAAAGCCATATACGGAGTCATTAACAAGGATGAATGTTGAACAATTGCAAGAACTAATCAATAAATATAATGACCCGTCTTACGAAATCAATGCAGCAGTAATGGGAGAAGAGGAATGAAGAAGAGGATAATAGTATCAGCAGCTATTCTTTTGATAATAGGATTAATCGCAGGGTTATGTTACAGCTATCATCAGTGGAAAAAAGCAAGAAATGAAAAAATAGAGCAGATGCTTCTGATGATTGAGTACCGGCGTCAGAATGACGCCTTTGGAATGAGCATGAAAGCATCAGAAACCGGTTATCATGGATATGAGGAGATACCGGAAACAGAGTTATATGTGAGACTGTCAGCATATGAAAATTGGTACAGACAAGAAGGAATAGAACGACCGGCATTGACAATGGAGGATGTAAAAAACTATTTCTCCAGTGAGTATCATCCAGACGGAAGTCTTAAGGTAACGAATCGTCCAGAGAATATACAGCGTTATATGGAATGGTATTCGGAAGACGGTGCTGGGGATATAGAGGAGTATTGGGGAGAATTGGACATAATTGCAAAGCCATATACTGAGTCAGTAATGAGGATGAATGTTGAACAATTGCAGGAATTAATCAACAAATATAATGACCCTTCTTATGAAATCAATGCAGCGGTAATGGGAGAAGAGGAATGAAGAAGAGGATAATAGTATCAGCGGCTATTCTTTTGATAATAGGATTAATCACAGGGGTATGTTACGGCTATCATCAGTGGAAAAAGGAAAGAGATGAAAAAATAGAGCAGATGCTTCTGATGATTGAGTACCGGCGTCAGAATGCCGCCTTTGGAATGAGCATGAAAGCATCGGAAACCGGTTATCATGGATATGAGGAGATACCGGAAACAGAGTTATATGTGAGACTGTCAGCATATGAAAATTGGTACAGACAAAAAGGAATAGAACGACCGGCATTAACAATGGAGGATGTAAAAGACTATTTCTCCAGTGAGTATCATCCAGACGGAAGTCTTAAGGTAACAAATCGTCCAGAGAATATACAGTGTTATATGGACTGGTATTCAGAAGACGGTGCTGGGGAGATAAAGGAGTATTGGGTTGAGTTAGGCAGGATTTCATTGGACTATTATGAAAGTTGTTCCCGAATTGCTATGAGAGATAGAAGTGATATGAATATAGAACAACTGCAAGAACTAATCAATAAATATAATGACCCATCTTACGAAATCAATACAGCGGTAATGGGAGAAGAGGAATGAAAGGGAAATTCATACAGAAATAGCAAGAATTTGACAAAATCAAAAAAAGTGCTTGCTTTTTATCAGTCACTTTGTTATACTAACAAAGTCGCAGAAAGCAGGCAATATGGTTCGTTGGTCAAGCGGCTAAGACGTCGCCCTCTCACGGCGAAAACAGGGGTTCGATTCCCCTACGAACTGCTATAAGTATCGGAGATAGAATCCGGTACTTTTTTCGTTGTGTAGCATCTTTTAATAAACCACCTGCTATGCAGGTGTGTCCACAGTTGCT
>JAMOZY010000005.1 GCA_023667695.1 Clostridium sp.
GGCAGCTAGAAGGAGCAGGAAGCTATGCAGACGATATCCTAAAACTGGTAGATGATTATGGAGAAGCCTTTACAAGACAGCTGGATGCAGATGACCTGAGCCGGTTAGAAAAATTAGTAAAGGAAGCTATTTAGTGACAGCTTTTAAGTGGATAGATATTTATATTGAGTGCAGAATTTATTTTGAGAATGTTGTAAACAGTATTGGTTTAATGTATTATGTAAAAGTAAGATTGGATTTTTGATTGAAGGTAATACTGATAAAAGCAGAAAGGACTGATTTTATGGCTGTAGTATTGAAAGAGGATTACCAACAAGCTTTGGACGAACAGAAAAAGGAGGTTCGAGAGCTTGTGATGGCTGGCTTGGAACAGATAAAAGAGGGGAAGACAAAAGACTTTAATACTGTGTGTGACAGATTGGAGAAAAAATACAAAGATGAGGCAATATCAAATTAAGATTACGGAGTTGGCAGAGGAAGATTTAGAAAATGCTGGCGATTACATTGTTTATGAATTGAAAAATCCGTCTGCCGCTGAAAATACAGTAAGAGGGATTCGCACAAAGATAAATTCTCTGGTAAACTTTCCAGAGAGGAATGAACTGGACGAGGATGAGTTGCTTGCTGAATTGGGTGTCCGAAAAGATTATTATCGCAATTATAAGATTTATTATGTGATAAAGGAGGATACCATTTACATAGTTAGAATTTTGCATATGTTAGTTGATAGTAAAGCATGGCTTTATCGTACATTTGGATTATAAATGGAATGATACCAAGATGCCCACATGATACCTGTTTACTCTGAAAGTCCAAGTAATATGGGAAATATGCCAAATAAACAGTATGAAATAATAGGAAATTTATTAGTGGCTTCCGAAAATGGCAGTCCACTGAAGGCGCGAATGTGCTTTGCGTGTCTTCGGTGGATTGTCTTTTTGTAAGCCACGGTGGAGGAAAAGTATAGGGATGCAGATGATATCGTAAAGAAGATAGCAGAATTCGGATGTAACGCAGAGCGTATACTGACACAGATAGATAACTATGCCAAGGATTTTATGGCGCAATCAAAATCTCACTAAGAATCATTGACAAACCATAATCTGGATAAATATAATGAAATGGAAAACAATAGGTATTATATAACAATCATTGTTGACAAGCAGCCGCCAGTAAAGGGGATATGACAGAGCAAATGTTGAAGTTAAATAAGGAAGATGAAGAAGCATTATATAGTGACTGGAATGGAAGCAGCTATGGCAGGTCCGGGTATGCAGACCCGGAAAATAAACAGATGGATTGTCTGAACACATTAGAGGAAAAGCTGTTTTTATATACTGCATTGGAGGAGCGATGGCAGGAACGGCTGTTGAGCGCCAGTGGAATCCTGAATGATGCGATACATGGGATGAAGATTCGTTATGGAATTGCCGGTGTGTTTATCGGCTTTTCTATTTTGATTATGGTCGTTGTGGTGCTGCTGGAGCTGGATTCGGACTTTGTTATGCTTGCCACCGTCGGGATTCTTATCATGATGACCCTTGCCTTTGTTTTTATATATTTGGGAATCGAAGTGACTTGCTTTTATGGTGTTCACAGTGAATGGGAAATATTTGAGAAATATATAGAACGATTTGATGTTGTACCCTTGAAATCAGAAATAGAAGGTCTGGTGCAGGGGATTCAGTTTATGAGGGATGAACGGCAGAGGGCGGAGCAGTATCGGGAACGGCTGAAAAAGGGCGAACGGCTTTCTGAGGAGGAATACCAGTGGGCGTCTACCCGTCCGGAGGAACCGGCCTGTCCGGTTCATTCGGAAAACCTGGCGAAAAACCTGTGGAAAAAGAAAAAAGTAGAAGATGCGATTCGATAGAGAATCCGGGAGGAACGATATGCTGACAGGAAAGACTGTAATTTTAGGTGTTACCGGCAGTATTGCCGCATATAAGATTGCGAATTTGACCAGTATGCTGGTGAAGCAGCATGCAGATGTTTATGTGCTGATGACACAGAATGCAACCAACTTTATCAATCCCATTACCTTTGAGACCCTGACGAACCACAAGGCTCTGGTGGATACCTTTGACCGGAATTTTAATTACAACATCGAGCATGTATCTTTGGCAAAAAAGGCAGATATCGTCCTGGTCGCACCTGCCTCTGCCAATGTAATCGGCAAGCTTGCCAATGGAATCGCGGATGATATGCTGACGACTACGGTTATGGCATGTAAGTGTAAGAAGCTGATTGCGCCCGCCATGAATACCCGGATGTTTGAGAATCCTATCGTACAGGATAATCTGAAGAAGCTGGAGCATTACGGCGCTGTTATTATCCAGCCGGCGGTAGGACTGCTTGCTTGTAAGGATGTAGGTGCCGGTAAGATGCCTTCCGAACAGGTACTGTTAGATTACATTTATCGGGAAATCCGCTGTGAGAAGGATTTAGCAGGAAAAAAGATTCTGGTGACAGCAGGACCTACTCAAGAACCCATTGACCCGGTTCGGTTTATCAGCAATCATTCTACCGGAAAAATGGGATATGCCATTGCAAGAGCTGCTATGGAGCGTGGAGCAGAGGTTATATTGATAACCGGTCCTGTCAGTATTGCACCGCCGCCATTTGTAACAGTGGTTCCGGTGGTCAGCGCAGAGGATATGTTTCAGGCAGTAAAGGAATATAGCTCCGCCGCAGATATCGTGATTAAGGCTGCAGCCGTAGCAGACTATACACCAGAAACGGTGGCAGAGGAGAAAATCAAAAAGCAGGACGGGTCTGCAGGACTTTCTCTAAAGCGGACCACAGATATTTTAAAATGGCTGGGGGAGCATCGTCGGGAAGGTCAGTTTCTTTGCGGCTTCTCCATGGAAACGGAAAATCTGTTGGAGAATTCCAGAAGAAAGCTGGAAAGCAAGGGCATTGATATGATAATTGCCAATAATCTTAAGGTTGCAGGAGCAGGCTTTGGAGGAGATACCAATGTGGTAACAATCATCACCAGGGATGATACCCGGGAACTGCCATTGTTAAGTAAGGAAGCTGTTGCAGAGGAAATATTAGACCATATAATAAAGCAGAGTAATATATAGAAGATTCGGATTCAGAAGTGAGAAAGCAAGCATTTATATGGCCGGTAATGAGCCGGAAAAGAATTCATCATGATGCAGAAAGGGGTACAGGCTATGCGGTTAGGAGCATTAGAGGCGGGCGGAACCAAGATGGTATGTGCCATTGGGGATGAGACAGGAAAGATTCTGGAGCAGATATCCATTCCCACACTGACGCCGGAAGAAACGATGCCGGAAATTATTGAATATTTTCAGGGGAAAGCCATCACAGCACTGGGAATCGCCGCCTTTGGTCCCGTAGATGTTAACCCGGAGTCCCTCAATTATGGAAAAATCCTGGATACACCGAAGCTGGCATGGAGACAATATCCCTTGTTTGCTACCTTAAAAGAAGCGTTGGCTGTGCCGATGAAGCTGGATACGGATGTCAATGGCGCCTGTCTTGGCGAGATGACCTATGGAAGCGCGAAGGGGCTGGACAGCGTTATGTATATTACCATTGGTACCGGAATCGGTGTTGGAATTGCCATCGGAGGCAAACTGGTTCATGGTATGCTTCATCCGGAGGCAGGTCATATTCTGATTGCTCCCCAGACAGGCGATGAGGCACATTGTATCTGTCCCTATCATAAGAATTGTCTGGAAGGACTGGCGGCAGGCCCTTCGATTGAAAAGCGCTGGGGCAGCAAGGCAGTCAATCTGGTTGATAAAGCCGAGGTATGGGAGCTGGAAAGTGAATATCTGGCACAGGCGGTTATGAACTTTATTTTAACCGTATCGCCCCAGCGGATTATTCTGGGAGGCGGAGTCATGCATCAGGAGCAGTTATTCCCGCTGATTCGGAAAAAGGTACAGGAGAAAATGAATGATTACATCCGTACGCCGGAGTTGGCGGATATGGAGCATTACATTGTTCCGGCAAGCTTAAATGATAATCAGGGAATCCTGGGCTGTATCCGGCTGGCAGAGCTGAGCCTGGCGAGATAGAATCCGATATTGGCAGTATAAAAAATATCCTTAACTTATATAAATCATTTATTAGAATGCAGAAAGGGAACGAAAAAATGGAGCCGATTTTTTTAACGCCTGTTTTTAAACAGATGATTTGGGGGGGGAACCGCCTTGGTACGGACTTTGGCTATAACATCCCCGGAGATGATACCGGAGAGTGCTGGGCAATCAGCGCCCATCCCAACGGAGACTGTCCGGTCAGCAGTGGTGCTTATGCCGGAATGACGTTAAGTGAATTGTGGAATACCCATCGGGAATTATTTGGAAATGTGGAAGGCGACCGATTCCCATTGTTGATTAAGCTGATTGATGCAAAGGCGGACCTGAGTATTCAGGTTCATCCAAACGATGCCTATGCAAAGGAGCATGAGAATGGTTCTTTGGGCAAGACGGAATGCTGGTATATCGTAGACTGTGATGCGGATGCAGAGATTGTTATTGGTCATCATGCCAGGAGCCATGAAGAAGTAAAGGAAATGATAGAAAATAAACGATGGAAGGAATTTATCCGTGTGATTCCGATTAAAAGGGGTGATTTTTTTCAGATTAACCCGGGCTGCCTTCATGCCATTAAGGGGGGAACCCTGATACTGGAGACCCAACAGAACAGTGATATTACCTATCGGGTATATGATTACGACCGGTTAAGCAATGGAAAGCCCAGGGAGCTGCATGTAGAAAAAAGCATTGATGTGATTGAAGCGCCTTTTATCCCTTATGAGGCAGACGGAACCAAGGAGACTGGGGAAGGATACGAAAAGCAGAATCTGATTACCTGTGATTTTTATTCCGTGAACAAGCTTCAGATGCATGGAACTGCTTCCTTTGTACAGGATAAGCCGTTTTTGAATGTCAGTGTTTTGGAAGGCAGTGGAACCATGGACGGAGTAGAAATCAAAAAGGGCAGTCATTTTATTCTGCCGGCAGGATATGGAAGGTATGAATTGTCAGGCACCATGACAATGATTACCTCCAGCCTATAAGAAATTAAGTATGCAAAAAGCTTTTGTTGGAGAACGGAATCCGGAATCCGGCAAGGGCTTTTTCTTTTGGAAAAAGGTTTTGGCATCCGGTAAAATTTATCACAGGAGGATTTAAGCCTTTGGCAAGGGTCTTTTGCATTTATGGAGAAAGCGGTGTAAAACTGAAGATTTTGATAATAATAATAAAAAGCCAAAGGATGCCGGAATAGGGATTACGGAAAGACCGGGCAGGCTTGACAATAGTAAAAGCAAGAGGTTGCAGACATGATTTATGAGCTGGATGATGAATTTCGGGAAGTTTCCATTGATAAGATACAGGAAGACCATTTAACAGTAGGATACTTAGGCGTAGAAGCCTTCAAGGCTTCGTATCAGAAGTTTGGGATTTCCGAGCAGGATTTGAATGCCTGTGTATTGGATTCCATAAGCTTTCGCAGCAGCATGGAAATATATGAGGATTATTATTTTGGCATTCTGAATCTGCTGGATATCAATGATATCTATGGTCCCAGGGATAAAATTGCTTTTGTAATCCGGAAGAAATTATTTTTGATTATCGATGTAAAAGATGTGGATAATTCCACAAAAGAAGGATTTCGATATGCAATGCAGCGATTTCAGCCGAAAAAAAATATGCTGGGAAGGATGATTTATGATTTCCTGGAACAATTCATCACTGCCGATAATCAGGGAATGAGTAAAAAGGAGCTGGCCATTGAAGAATTAGAAGAGGAGATTCACAAGGGGGATATCAACAGGGAATTCATCGGAGACATACTGGCATTGAAAAAAGAAATAACTCTGCTCCGGAATGGCTATGAACAGTTTATCGATATTTGTGAAGGATTGAAAGAAGATGAGAGTCAGATTTTTTCCGAGCAGGAACGGGTTTATTTCCAGACCCTGGAGGAGAAAATTGAACGGCTCAGCAATCAGTGTCTGATGTTAAAGGAAAATCTGGTACAGGTACGGGAAGCCTATTCCTCCTCCCTGGATTACAATCTGAATGCGGTTATGAAGCTATTTACGGTAGTCACTACCATCTTTCAGCCCCTGACGCTGATTACCGGCTGGTACGGAATGAATTTTACCAATATGCCGGAACTGACCTGGCGGTATGGTTATATAACGGTGATTGCATTAAGCCTGGCGGTTGTCATGTTCTGCTGGTGGCTCTTTAAGAAAAAGCGTTTGCTGTAAAATTCCATATAAGAGCTATGCCTCGCCTATCGCTTGAAAGTCTTCCGCTTCAAAGGTGATTAAAACCTCATCCTCCACGTCATCGCCAAAGGCAACAATCCGGGATGCCTGATGGGCAATTGCCTGCTCCATAAAGTTCCGTACCTCTCTGGCATTGGCAAAGTTTTCGGAATGTTCGCTGGTTCGTTTTTTAAAGTATTCCATGGCAAAGGCATGGGCGGCATCCGTCATTTTATACTGCTGCTTTTCACACATATTGTTCAGAATATCAATTAACTCCTCCGGCGTATAGTCTGCAAAGAATATATACTTGTTAAACCGGGAACGAAGCCCTGGATTAGAGCTTAAGAATTCCTCCATCAGGTCCGGATAACCGGCAACAATAACGATTAAATCCTCCCGATGGTCCTCCATAGCCTTTAGCAGGGTATCAATCGCCTCTTGTCCGAAATCATTTTCCCCCTTATTTGCACTTAGCGTATAGGCTTCGTCAATAAAAAGCACGCCGCCAATGGCTTCCTCTATGACCTGTGCTGTCTTTGCCGCAGTCTGGCCGATATAGCCGACAACCAGACCGGAGCGGTCAACCTCTACCAGATGTCCGGAAGGCAATACACCCAGACCCTTATAGATATTGGCGAGCAGACGGGCAACCGTAGTTTTTCCGGTTCCCGGATTGCCAGAGAATACCATATGAAGGGAAATGGAAGGCTGCTTCATGCCCCGGACCTCCCGAAGCTTCTGTACCTTTATGATATTAACCAGATTCTGGATATCCTGCTTTACAGAATCCAGACCGGTAAGGGCATTCAGTTCCTCTAATAAATCGTCAACGGTCTGCATGGTAGAGGCCTCGGCAGCGGGATTTCCGGAAGCTGGAGATGTGGCAGCATCTATCTGGCGTGCAGTTCCGGAGCCTTTTGCAGAAGAAAGATTTCCCTGAGGGCCGGAAGCTCCATAAGTGCTGTGGAAGCCGCTGAAGCCCAAGGTTTTCAGATAGCGGTCCAGCATAGTAACATAGCTGGTCAGATGTCCGATTTCGATAGGGGAACTGACGTTGTTGCAGGCAATAAATGCTTCGCCCAGCGTCTGGAACGTATTCACCAGATGTAAGGACTTGGAATTATTTTTACCGGTGGTTTGGGCCTTGATATCCCACTGTGCAAAGTAACTAAGAGAGCGTGGAGGATTGGTGGTAAAGCTGGTAGAGGAAACCCGCTGATACTTAAAGGAACTGAGACGGGCAATATCAAAGTCATAGCCCAGATAATCCTTGATAAAGACAAGCTCTGCCCGCATGTCTGCACCGTCGGAAAAGCAGAGATATGCCAGGAATTGCAGAAAGTCAAACTGCACCATTTCCTTCAGCTTCATATTGCCGGATGGGTAAATGCCTCTTGCTTCGATTCCGTCTGCTTCTGTATAACAAGCCTGAATAGCTAAGGTTAATTCGTTGTTCATGGGAGCCTCCTTGCAAATAAAGATTATAGTTTAATATATCATAAAATGGTACATCAAACTAGTATCATTGCAGGAAGAAATATCGGTTTAAAATAGAATGATTTTATTATTTAATACCCGATTGTAAATATTCGTTAATAAAAAATGATTGATTTTATTAACAAATGGATATAAAATTCATGATAGATGTGAAAAAAGAGCCTATGTTAGGATTTGAGAGGGAAATTATGGAATATATTCAGTTAGCAAAGCAATTTTATAAAAACAAATCCGAATATGATTCTTTATATCAAAGACGGTTTCAGTGTGAATCTACGGTTCATATACCGGTTTTAATTCACGGAAATGAGGCTTTTTTTACTTATTCGGAAGAAGTGATAAAGCGGATGATAGATATCTATAAAGCGGATAAGCGCTTAAATACAATTTTAGGGCAACTACCGGAAATTGCCAGGAGCCAGTTTATTTTAAAAAGCCTAATTGATGAGATTAAAGCATCCAATGATATTGAGGGTGTCTATAGTACAAGAAAAGAAATCCATGAGTTATTAACAGCGGAAGGCATAAAGCAGCATGGAAAAAGGGCATATGGATTATTGCAAAAATACAAGATGCTAATTGACGGAAAAAGAATCCCCATGGAATCCTGCCATGATATAAGGAGCTTGTATGATGAGCTGTTACTCTATGAGATTATAAAGGAAAATTCGGCAAATAAACCGGATGGCATATGGTTTCGAAAGGAACCGGTTCATATTCAGGCTTCCGATTTAAAGATTATCCATAGTGGCGTATATCCGGAAAAGAACATTATTTTGTATATGGAAGAAGCTCTGAGGTTGATTAATGATAAGGAAATTTGCAGATTGGCGGCGATTAGCGCTTTTCACTACCTGTTCGGGTATATCCATCCCTTCTACGATGGAAATGGAAGACTAAACCGTTTTATCAGTAGTTATCTCTTGTCCGAGGAATTGACATATACCGTTGGCTTCGGATTATCCAATGCGATATTGAAGGAAAGAAGTGCCTATTATAATGCGTTTAAGATAACAAATGATAAGAAAAACAGAGGCGACCTTACACCATTTATTATTACGTTTTTAGAACTGGTACTTCAAAGCATTAAAGAAATGGCAACGGTTTTGTTTGATAAACACAAGCAGTTAACTTATTATGATAAAGTGCTTGATACATGGGATATGGATGATAATCGAAAGGATATGATATACATGCTGGTGCAGAATACATTATTTGGCGAGGTTGGCATGTCAGTAGAAGAAATTGCGGCAGAAATGAAGCTCAGCATCCCTTCTATTCGCAATTACCTCAAGGCATTGGATGAAAATATGCTGAGTGTATCGAAAAGCGGACGCAGAAAACTATACGATATTAATCTGAATTATTTTTATTCCCGCGAGCAATGAGGAAAATAGCCATGCCTGCATGGATATTTGACGAATGCCGCGAGGGTCAGATACCTCCGCCCCTTGGGACGGAAAGAACAAGCTCGATTATGCCCCGTAGCTTGCTGTGGGGTATTTGACTTAGAATAATGATTCTCGGATTTCTGCTCATAAGCAGTTGAATGCTCCATTTATATTACACATATCTCGCAGGACAGACTTGTCATCATATCCTTGACAGGTTCCTAAAAATATTCCATAATCCTACTGTAACACATGGGACAAGCGTATACCAATTTGTATCAGAATCGTTCTGGTATCACATGGATGGTTTAATTATAAAGAATCGGAGGAAGCAAAAGATGAAGAATGCGAGCTACAAAAGCGTGGAATCCAAGCGGTTTCTTGTAAATGAGATTCCTGATTTTTCCTGTGGAAGAGCATGGATTGAATTAGACGGCGCCGCTCTGCGGTATAATGTTTCATCTCTGATGGAAGAGCTGCCGGAGCGTTGTGAATTAATGCCGGCAGTAAAAGCGGAAGCTTATGGACATGGCGCTGTATTGATTTCAAAGGAATTGAATCAAATCGGAATTCATGCCTTTTGTGTAGCTGCCGTGGCAGAAGGGGTGCAGCTTCGGAAGCAAAAGATTAAAGGTGAAATACTGGTGCTGGGCTATACCCATCCGGAGGATTTTCATTTATTAAGTCAGTATCATCTGACGCAGACCGTGGTTGATTATCCCTATGCCTGCCTGTTGAATGAATATGGCAGGCCCTTGTCGGTACATATAGGAATTGATACCGGTATGCATCGGCTTGGAGAACGCTTAGAAAATATGGAGCAGATTTATGAAATGTTCGAAATGGAGAATCTGCGGATTGAGGGAATGTTTACCCATCTGTCGGCAGACGATACCATGTCGCCGGAGGATCAGGAGTTTACCAACGCACAGATTCGTGACTTTTATGAGGTGGTTGACAAGCTGAAGGAACAGGGGTATCCATGTCCCAAGCTTCATCTCCAGGCAAGCTATGGGATAGTAAACTATCCGGATACGGCAGAGGATTATGCCAGAGTCGGCATCGCTCTGTATGGCGTCCTCAGTACCAGGGAGGATACAGAAAGCTGCCGGATTCCATTAAAACCGGTGCTGTCCCTGAAGGTTCGGGTGGCCTCTGTAAGGCAGGTACATGCCGGAGAAGCAGTAGGATATGGCAGACAGTTCATTGCCGGACGTGAAATGAAAATCGCGACTTTGGCAATCGGGTATGCAGACGGGCTGCCCCGTACGCTGTCCAATGGAGTAGGAGAAGTATTAGTGAAGGGATACCGGGTGCCGATTATCGGGCGGATTTGTATGGACCAGACCATGATAGACGTTTCAGATATTCCAGAGGTACAGGCGGGAGATATCGCTGTTATAATCGGAACCTCCGGCGAAGAGGAGATTACTGCTTGTGATATCGCAGAGCAGACAGGCACGATTACCAATGAAGTATTAAGCCGGCTGGGAAGCCGGCTAGAGCGGATTTGGGTTTAATCACCTTGGAGATATAAAAATGTGGGGCTGTCGCACTAATCACTTAGTGCGACAGCCCCGTTTCCGCTTGAGACATATTGTCCCAGGTCTTTAGAACTTGTTTTCGGTGTATGCCTGTGATATACTGTGTACAATATAGAAAGTATGTTCAGATTTAACCACAAGATATAAACTCCCGAAAGAAAAAATACTTGGAGAATCTACCATGTAAAAAATACATAAAAGTATCGTGCTTTTATGTTCTGCAGAATAGTCCGCCCTTAAACCGTATACAATAGAAAGGAACTTAACGATGCCAGAGATAGGAAGATTTTACGGAATTGTTATAAAGATGTTCTTTAAGCCAAAGGAACACGAACCAAGCCATATACATGCTTTATATGGTGAACATATCGGAATATTTAATTTGCAAACCCTTGAAATGACGGAAGGCGACCTGCCAAGGACGGCACAAGAGCTTGTAAAAGAATGGATGAAACAGAACCAAAAGGAATTGCTTGAGATGTGGGAAAGCCAGAACTTAAGAAAATTACCACCATTATAATTTCCCTATGAATGATTGGAGGGATAGCTATGATTCCAAGAATTAGAAAGGTTACACCACTAGAAAACTATATGCTGCATGTTATCTTTGATGATGGTAAAGCTGTTCTGTATGATGTAAAAGACGATATACAGACGATTCCAGACTATGAAGATTTAAAAACCATTCCGGGTTTATTCCAACAAGTACAGTTAGATGAAAGCAGGACTTGTGTATTCTGGAATGATTTTATAGACCTTCCAAGCGATGCTATTTATGAATATGGCACAGTACCGGTAATGTCATAATCAGTAGAAGTCTATGGAGCTATTGAACGAAGGAATTACTGAACTTTTATATGGTGTTCTAAGGACAAAAAAGAAACGAGCAAGCCGCTTGAGCAATAGCTGTAGCGTTAGGGGCTGGTCGCACTAAGAAGTGCGACCAACCCCATGTTTTATTATGGTTCGTAATTATCAGAAATCGTATGCTTCACCTTATATTCGTTAATCCGTGTCTGAATCCGTTCTGTCTGATCCAGAAGGTCGCTGATGGAAGCATCATGATTCAAATGGTCAATCAGCAGAGCAATGTATTTGCTTAAATCCGCAGATGCATACCATTCTCTGGACAGTAATTCCGGTGTCTGGTAGGTCAGATTGGTCGTAATGACCTTTTCAATGATTCCCTTTTGATAGCAGTCATCAAAGACTTCCAGGCCGCTGGTGAACAGTCCGAAGGTACACATACAGTAAACCCGGTTTGCCTTACGCTCCTTTAACTGCTTTGCCACATCCAGCATACTTTCTCCAGAGGAAATCATGTCATCAATGATAATAACATCCTTACCCTCTACGGAATCACCCAGGAATTCATGGGCGACGATTGGGTTACGGCCATTGACCACCTTCGTATAATCCCGTCTCTTATAGAACATTCCCACATCTACACCCAGCATATTTGCAAGGAAAATAGCCCTGTGCATAGCGCCTTCATCCGGGGATATTACCATCATATGTTCGCTGTTAATGGACAGGTCAGGGGTAGAACGCAGTAAGCTCTTGACGAACTGGTAGGTCGGACGGATATTTTCAAATCCGCTTAAAGGAATCGCATTCTGTACCCGTGGGTCATGGGCGTCAAAGGTAATGATATTATCAACGCCAAGACCAATCAGCTCCTGAAGCATCAAGGCACAGTCCAGAGACTCCCGGTTGCTGCGTTTGTGCTGACGGCTTTCATACAGGAATGGCATGATGACGGTAATCTTACGCGGCTTACCGGTAAGGGCGGCAATCACACGCTTTAAGTCCTGATAGTGGTCATCCGGTGACATCGGGGAAGGCTTGCCGCAAATACTGTATTCCAGGCTGTGATTTAGGACATCTACCAGAATATAAAGGTCAGTTCCCCGAACGGATTCCCGAATTACCCCCTTTGCTTCTCCAGAGCCGAATCTCGGACAAGAGCTTTCAATCAGGTAAGAATCCCGCTCATAGCCATGGAATGCAATGGTAGATTTATGTTCATTCTGCCGTTCTGCCCTCCATTTAACGAGATAATTGTCAACCTTGTTTCCCAGCTCGGTACAGCTTTCTAAAGCAATAATACCAAGACGGCCCACCGGTATAGTTTCTAATTTGCTATCATCAGGCATGATATGTTTCCTCCATAGGTAAAATGTTGATGGTTTCTTTTAACTTATGTAAAAGCAAGGAATAATCCTTTGCTTTTATATCATTGTTTCGCATACTTCGTCAAGGGCTTCCTGAGGCATTTCTCCGATTTTTTCAATTCTTCCCTGCCTCTGGCATCTGCTGCCAGGCTTTCCGTTTCGCAAAGCGTATGTCATCCCCATAAATGTTATAAATCAAATAGCTGTCGCAGAGACGGGAAAAAATACGTTCACTATAATGGGTACGAAGCTCGGTTAAGGACAGATTCGTTGATATGATTGTAGCTTTCCGCCGTAACAGCCGGTCATTTATCAGGGTATACAGATAAGATGCAGTAAAGCTGTTTGAAAATTCCGTTCCCAGGTCGTCGATAATCAGAAAGTCGCATGCATTCACCGCATGATAAAAGTCCTGACTGCCGGAAATCAGATTCTTATTCATGACGACATCGCTGATTTGTTCAAACAGTGTTCCGGCAGAGATGTAAAGGACTGCATAACCTTTATCCAACAGCTCCTTTGCAACACAATTCGACAGAAAGGTTTTTCCCACGCCTGTACTGCCCTGGAACAGAATATTTCCCTTTTTGGAAGGATTTCCCTGAAAATAAAGTTCTATTCCTTCTATATATTTAAAAAGGGAATGATAGATATTCTCAATATTGACGCGGGGGGATAATTCATGAATGCCATCCGGCTGGTCGCTGTAATAATCAGAACGAAACGTGCTGAAATTTTCATTCGAGAGATTTTGTCCCAGATTAGAATTCCTGTATTGGCGTGCCACAAGCTTTTGCTTAAAGCAGTCACAGGGTACATGCTCCACATAACCGGTATCCTTACATTTCTTACAGGTATAAATCGTCGTAAGATAATCGGCAGGATAGCCGGATTGAACCAGTACCCGGTATTTTTCTTCAATCAGAGCATTTGTCCGGGCTGCCAACTGGTCCGAATCGATTGGATTTTCATGTAAGGCAGATAAAGCGGCATCAATATTGATGTCGCGGATGGTAGCATCCAGCTCTGCAATTCGCGGAATCTGCTCCCGGACTTCGTTAATCCGGTCGTTTAATAACTGCAGGTTGCGGAATCGGATTTGTTCATATTCCTGCATGATTTCCTTCATGTACGTGGCTTCAAATGACATGAGTGATTTCTCCTTATATGGTGCGTCGGTTAAGACTGCTCTGACATGGTCTGGACTTCTTTTATAAAGAAGTTTTCCAATTCCTGATTGTCGTATTCGCGTTGCTTAAAATCATGAAAGGGCATAGTCTGCACCTTACGGCCCGTCCCTTGCTTGCCTGCGGTTTTCTTCTTTTCCATATGCTGCTGGTCCAGCCGTTTAATATCATCCAGACTGGTTACATTACTTTCGTGCCAGCTGGTAAGGATTCCATTAATATAACGGAAATTAATTTTATTATCCGCACTGGCGCGCTGACAGGCTTCAATAATAATATCCTGCTGAAAGGCATAATCATTTTTCCATGTATTAATATACCGCAGCTCCGTAGGGGTCAGTACTCTGGAAAGTCCCAGCTCTTTTGAAATAGCAGTATTAAGAGCGTGATAAGCAACGGTTTCCTGCTTCGCCTGCTCTGCTGTCTGTATGCTCCGGGTATACCAGTCAATAGCTACCTTCTCCATATAACGATGGGACGTATGCTCCAGAGAAGCACAATATTCAATCAGATATTCCAATAATTCTGCCGGAAAATGAAGCTGGTCATATATATACAGCAAGGTCTGGAATTCGCTCGGGGTAGGTGTGTGTCCGCAATACATTTCAAACTGATATAAAATGTTCTCCATTTCCCGATTTTTATCAAGGGCATTTAACTGTGTAGTGGAATACGACTTTTTCACCGGAATGGTATCTGCCGGTTCTTCCGAAGCTGCCTTCCGTGTCTGTGGGATTGGATATACCTTGGCAGAAGTGCTTGTCTCCTGCAACAAATTCAGGCCAGAATTCTCATCGGATTCCTCCGGTGGCTCTGGTGCCGGGAGCTTCATTATGGTAATGCCGATTAATTCCTTCTTTTGGTTGTATTCCAGACGCAGCAAATCCCGGTCCACCCAATACCGGATGGCACGACAGATGTCTTTTTCCGTACATTGAAAATGGTCAGCAATATCCTGGATACTAACAGTGTGATTTGCCTGTAATAAACGAATCATATAAAGGTAGATTTTAACAAATTCACCATTTGCCTGCGTCATATGATAATCAATAAAGAAGTTGGAAACAGAGGAAAACGTTTCTCCATTTTCTGATATAATCGATATGGTTTTCATGTTGTATTCCCCCTTCTTTCCTTATTTTAACAGTTGTAGCCGCGGCATGCGTCTCTAGTACCTTTCGCTGGCTGCGCCATGCGCACCTCGCAGAACTGCGTTCCGCTGCGCTGCATACCTTCATACCAGGCTCGAAAATACCTCGCCAGGTATTCAGGCATCGGTGTCGGGCATGCGCCCTATGAGTAGCGTTACTAGCAGATAAAAGTATGCAAGCATCCTTTTCATGCCTAGTAGCTTTCGCTGGCTACGCCATGCGCACCTTGTGTTCACTTCGTTCTCCTGCGCTGCATACCTTCCTACCAGGCTCGAAAATACCTCGCCAGGTATTCAGGCATCGGTGTCGGGCATGCGCCCTATGAAACCAGTTACCACCACGAAAAAGTATGCAAGCATCCTTTTTCGTGCTAGCAACTGTTTTCGCATGGCTTGATGTAAACGCATTATATAATACCCGTTTGGAATTGTAAATCGAACAGGTTTTCTTGGGGATGTGAACAAAATAAAGTGCAAAAAGTGGATAATGTGGATAAATTATGAAGGGGTACATTTCGTCGAAAGAATAGACAAAAAAATGCCCACAATCTTTTGTCGGGAAATGTGAATGAAAGATTGTGGACAATGTGTATAACTATTTTTTTAATAGGTTTTCGCCAACATTTACAATATCTCCGGCACCCATAGTTATTAACAAATCATTTTTTTTGCAATTTTTTTTCAGGTAGGCTTCTGCCTCTTCGAAGGTAGGAAGATATACCACATCGGTATGATATTGCTTCTGAAGCAGGTCAGCAATGTCCTGGGAAGAGACGAGTCCGGTATCCTGTTCCCGGGCGGCATAAATCTTAGTCAATACCACATGGTCCGCAGCATGCAGGGCCTCTGCAAATTCCGGCAGCAGCGCCTTGGTACGGGTATAGGTATGGGGCTGAAATACGCACCAAATCTCATTGTGTGCCATTTGTCTGGCGGCGGTAAGCGTTGCCTGGATTTCGGTCGGATGATGGGCGTAGTCATCTACAATGGTAATGCCGTTGTAGGTTCCTTTTATTTCGAACCGCCGTTTTGCACCATCAAAGGCTTCCAGCCCCCTTTTGGTATCCTCCAGATTAATATGTAAGACATCTGCCACGGCAATGGTGGCAAGGGAGTTCGTAACATTATGCAGTCCATTGACGCTAAGCTTGATTCTGGTAACAGGTGCATTGTCAATGAGCAGGGTATAGCTGGCGCAGCCGGAAGCATCATATTCAATATCCTTTGCTCTGTATCTGCAGTTTTCAGATAAACCGAAGGTACAGATATTACAATTTAAATCTTCTATTATAATAGGAAGACAGTCCATTTCACCATGAATGACTAAGGTGCCGTCCTCCGGCAGCTTATGGGCAAATGTGCGAAAGGATTGGATGATTTCTTCAATGCCGCTGAAAAAGTCCAGATGGTCGGCATCCACATTTAATATAATGCTGATTTTAGGCTGAAATGCATGGAAGCTGTTGGTATACTCACAGGCTTCCGTTACAAAGTATTCGGACTGTCCCACCCGGATGTTGCCGCCGATGGCATTTAACATACCGCCAATGGAAATGGTGGGGTCAACGTCGGCAGCCAGAAGAACATGAGACAGCATGGAAGTGGTGGTCGTTTTTCCATGGGTACCGCTGACTGCTATAGAATATTGATAATTCGACATAATCTGTCCCAGCAGCTGCGCCCTGGTCAAAATCGGTTTTCCACTTTCCTGAGCCGCTTTGAATTCCGGATTATCGGAATGAACGGCAGCCGTATATACAATTAAGTCAATGTCATCGGTTATGTTTTCTGCCCGCTGTCCGATGGTTACTGCAGCACCCAGTTTTTCTAATAATGTGGTAATGTCGGATTCCTTGGAATCGGAACCGCTGATGGTAAAATGCTCCTGCAGAAGAATTTCTGCCAGGCCACTCATACTAATACCGCCAATGCCAATAAAATGAACATGAATTGGCTGGTTAAAATCTATTTTATACATTTCGACCCTTCCATTCTGATTTTGTACAGTTTCAATTGCCTTTCCTTATAATAGTATAGGAAGTGGATAACGTCAACAAAAAACTATTGACGGATACTGGTTTCCTATGCTATTCTATAGCTTGCGACGGAAGAAGGCGTTTTTTTTGTGTGCAAAAACGAGTCAGGCAAGAAAACACTTGTGTTTTCTTGACCCATAGATTGTAGCCACAGGAACATGCTTGCATGTTCTCCTGGGGTGCAATCTATGTGAAAAGGAAATTGCAAAGCAATTTTCTTATCTGACGACTTTCACATCACCGAGCAGCTTTGCTGCGAGGTGTCCCCCTGAAGGGGAGGGCGAAACCGCGAGGTGTCCCCCGAAGGGGGGAGAGAAATCCCCGAAGGGGGGCGGCGAAACCGCGAGGTGTCCCCCGAAGGGGGGAGAGAAATCCCCGAAGGGGAGGGCGAAACCGCGAGGTGTCCCTCACGAAGCAAAAACGTCTTAGCAAATATAAAAGAAACGGAGGTGGCAGTTGTGCGCGTTAAAATAACATTGGCATGTGAAGAGTGTAAACAGCGTAATTACAATCTCACAAAGGAAAAGAAAACGCATCCGGACCGTATGGAAACCAAAAAGTATTGTAAGTTCTGCAAGGCTCATACAATGCATAAGGAAACTAAGTAAACCTTGATAACCACATAAGGAGTAATTAAATGGGAAGTAAAAGCGAAGAGAAATCAACTCTAAAGCGTAGTTGGTTTCAGGAATTAAAAGCCGAATTTCATAAGATAATCTGGCCTGATAAAAATTCCCTTGTCAAACAATCAATTGCGGTTATCATTATTGCAATTATCGTCGGCTGTATCGTAGCACTTGTTGATATGGGTCTGATGGAAGGCTTAAAAGCATTAAATGCCTTAGTACAGCAATTAGGGTAAAGGTTGGTGATTATATGTCAGAAGCAGAGTCAAAAGCAAGATGGTATGTAGTCCATACCTACTCAGGTTATGAGAACAAGGTCAAGGCTGATATTGAAAAGAGCGTGGAAAACCGCGGTCTTGAGGATCAGATTCTTGAGGTTGCCGTTCCGCTTCAGGATGTTGTTGAGGTAAAGAACGGTGCCAAGAAACAGGTTTCTAAGAAGATGTTTCCGGGTTATGTACTCTTAAATATGGTCATGAATGACACCACATGGTATGTGGTTCGAAATACCAGAGGCGTTACAGGCTTTGTTGGCCCCGGCTCCAAGCCGGTTCCCTTAACGGAGGGTGAGATTCGTTCCATGGGTGTAACCACTAAGACACAGGTTGAGATTGACTTAGAGGTTGGCGATACCATTAAGGTAATTGCCGGTGCATGGGCAGATACGGTCGGCGAGATTAAAGCGATTAATATGGCAAAGCAGTCCGTAACCATTGATGTAGATATTTTCGGACGTGCTACATCGGTAGAAATCGGCTTCTTAGAGGTACAGAAGTTAAACTAGCAAGTGGGAGGGTATCCCCCGTAAAGACCACAATTTATTCAGGAGGTAAGCTATAATGGCTAAAAAAGTAGAAGGTTATATTAAATTACAGATTCCGGCAGGCAAGGCAACTCCGGCACCACCGGTTGGTCCTGCACTTGGACAGCATGGCGTTAATATTGTACAGTTCACAAAGGAATTTAATGCAAGAACTGCTGACCAGGGTGATATGATTATTCCTGTCGTTATTACAGTATATGCAGATAGAAGCTTTAGTTTCATTACTAAGACTCCGCCTGCTGCTGTTTTATTAAAGAAGGCTTGCAAGATTAAGTCTGGTTCCGGTGTTCCGAACAAGACGAAGGTTGCAACCATCACGAAGGCAGAATTACAGAAGATTGCAGAACTGAAGATGCCGGACTTAAATGCGGCAAGCATTGAAGCGGCTACCAGCATGATTGCAGGTACTGCACGTTCCATGGGTATCACAGTTGTTGATTAATTTTTAAGTGGGAGGGTCGCTCCCGATAATACCACAGGAGGTTATTTATTATGAAAAAAGGTAAGAGATATACAGAGGCTGCTAAACTGGTAGACAGATTGAATACCTATGATATCGCAGAGGCAGTTTCTATTGTTAAGAAATCAGCGAGTGCAAAGTTTGATGAGACCATCGAGTGCCACATTCGTTTAGGTGTTGACGGACGTCATGCAGACCAGCAGGTACGTGGTGCAGTTGTACTTCCTCACGGAACCGGTAAGACGGTACGCGTGTTGGTATTTGCTAAGGGTGCTAAGCTGGACGAGGCACAGGCAGCCGGAGCAGATCATGTTGGCGGAGAAGAATTGATTCCTAAGATTCAGAATGAAGGCTGGCTGGATTTTGATGTTGTGGTTGCTACACCGGATATGATGGGTGTCGTTGGCCGTCTGGGTCGTGTACTGGGTCCGAAGGGCTTAATGCCGAATCCAAAGGCAGGAACCGTAACCATGGATGTAGCGAAGGCAATTGCTGATATCAAGGCTGGTAAAATCGAATACCGTTTAGACAAGTCGAATATTATTCATGTGCCAATTGGAAAGGCTTCTTTCTCTGAGGAGCAATTAGCGGACAACTTCCAGACGTTAATTGATGCGGTTAATAAGGCAAAGCCTTCAGCAGCAAAGGGACAGTATTTAAGAAGCGTAACGGTTGCTTCTACTATGGGTCCTGGCGTGAAGCTGAATGTGACCAAGCTGGCTTAATCAAAGCATCAGAAGAGATATATGAAACGGGCTTCCTGTTTAGACAGGAGGCCTGTTTTTGTATTTGACCGGATGAAAATTGATAGGTTTTCGTGGTAAATGTGTGATACATATGATAAAATATAGATGGAAGAGGGATTTGCCGTAAGGTGGGAGGAGTCCTTGCGTCGGATTGCACCAAGAGCATAACAAAAGCCAGAAAGAGTCCTGGAGGGGACTTGTGAAGGCAGGAGGGGATTAGGCTGAAAACGCATGACGAAAGCTGTTGGAAGTCCCTGACTTGAATTCCAGCGGTGTGTAAATGCAGTCGAAATAATAAAGAGGGATAAAGCGTAATTTTAGTTGTGAAGGGAGATAAAATCGTATGAAACAACTTCAGATTGTGTATAACGGTATTGATACATTTCGGGAGGAATTGACCAGACTGCGGCAGCAGTTTGAGAAAGAACAGAATAATAATTTTTTGTTTCAGATATATTCATCTATCTTAGAAGAAGAACCAATCACAGCATTATGCAGGGTTCTGGAAGAAGTATTTCCGGACGCTCCGTACATGGGCTGTTCTACCAGCGGTAATATAGTAGACTGTCAGGTGGCAGCGGAAATGACTGTGGTTTGTACAATATTTGAAAAAGAAGATACAAAGGTCCGGATTCTGCAATATGATGCAAATGTATGTACGATGGAAGAAGTTACAAGCAGAGTGGTAGATGAGACAGAGCAGGAGCCTTGGGTGAAGGCAATCGAGCTGTTTTGCACCGTACCGGAAAATTCAACCATACAGTTTTGCGAGGGCTTAAAGGATTTGAGACCGGAGATACAGATATTTGGAGGGATTTCCTGCAGCAAAGACATTACCAGCTCGGATTCCGTGGTCTTTTCGAAAGAGGGCGGTTATGCCACAAGAGCAGTTGTATTGATACTATACGGGGGCGCACATTTTCATGTGGAGGCATTCAAAATGACGGGCTGGAAGCCTTTGGGAAGAAAGTTCCGCGTTACGAAATCCGAAGGCCCGATTCTGCAGGAATTGGATGGCATTCCGGCTTATGAGATTTATCGAAAATATTTGAAAATACAAAATGATGATAATTTCTTTTATCATACACTGGAATTTCCTATGTTTTACGAGCATAACGAGACAACCATCCTGCGTGTTCCGGTGGCGAGCAATCCGGATAATTCCATTACCATGTCCTCGGATGTGGATGAGGGTTCCATCGTAAGGATATCCTACGGTGACCCGGCAACGATTATTGAAAGCATTAAAACAGCAGGGGTTCGGATTCAGGATTTTCAGCCGGATTTGCTGCACATCTTTTCCTGCGCTGCCAGACGAACCTTCTGGACGTCGGAGGAGCCTACCTATGAGATATATCCATTGAAGGAAATTGCACCTTCCTCAGGCTTCTTTTCCCATGGTGAATTTCTGCGGACAAAGGGGAATCTGAATCAGCATAATGTCACGCTTGTAATTGCTGCCATGCGGGAGGGGGACAAGGAGGCGGATTACCGGAGGAATTCCGTACAGGAAAAGCGGCTGTCTAAAATACCGCTGGCATCAAGGCTTGCAAACTTCATTAGCGCAACATCCCTGGAGCTTGCCGAAATGAATCAGCAGCTTGCCGAAATGAACGAGCAGTTAAAAAAGGCTTCCATAACGGACGGCCTGACAAGTCTGTACAATCGTAAGGAAATTCAGTTCCGTATTGGCGAAGCCTTGAAGGGCATACAGGAAGAGCCGTTCGCCATTATAATGCTGGATATTGATAACTTTAAGCAGGTAAATGATACTTATGGACACCAGGAGGGAGATAATGTCATTATTGCCCTTGCAAGGATACTGCAGAATCCGGATGCATTGGGCGTGGCCGCCTT
The DNA here is from genome assembly GCA_023667695.1 of Clostridium sp. GTDB lineage: Bacteria > Bacillota > Clostridia > Lachnospirales > Lachnospiraceae > CAG-632. Next base: position 21,757 of record JAMOZY010000005.1, read on the forward strand.
TTCCGCCGGAAGATGGGGCGGTGAGGAATTCATGCTGCTGCTTCCAGGCTGTGATGTAAAGCGCGCTGCAGAGATAGCAGAGCGGATTCGGGAGTGCTTTGCAGGTACGACTTATCAGCAGGCCCATACCATGACGGTCAGTCTCGGCGTTTCCCAGGCAGGAGCAGAGGATACGCTGGATGCATTGCTGGTAAGAGTGGATGAAGCCCTGTATCATGCAAAGCAGACAGGTAAGAACAAGGTTGTTATTTTTTAAAAACGAAAGGATTTGATTGCATAATTTTTGCGGGCTTGCTATAATCAAATCTATGAGAGGAATCAAGTAAATTAAGGCAGCATAGAGGATATAGGAGGTCCCGAAAAGATGAAATTAAGACTAAAATTATTATTATTGGCCGCAATACCAACCGTAGCAATAACGCTGCTGACGATTATATTAATCGCGGGACCGTTTGAGATAAAGACCGGAACGATTGCATTAATACTGATATTAGCATTGGTTGTTGCGACAGTGGTAACGACACTGGCAGCTATGCGGATTAGCAATGCCATCATATCCAGTATTGATGCGGTAAAGCAGGTAGCGGCAGGAAATCTGAATGTGGAAATGGACGATAATGCCCAGGGCCGGGGAGATGAAATCGGTGTTCTGGCCCGTTCCGTAGCCGGCCTAAGAGATGAATTGCGATATATGTTTCAGGATATTTCTGAGCATACCTCTTCCCTGCTGGCATCGGCAGAGCAGTTAAATGATACGGCGCAGAAGAATCTGGTAACCGTTGACAGCGTAGAGCGTGCAGTCGGTGAGATAGCAGACGGAGCAACCTCCCAGGCGCAGGATGCACAGAATGCTTCCGAAAGTGTTTTTGCCATGGGTGAGATGATTGGTGATACGGCAAAGGAAGTAGAGAATCTGAATGCAACTGCCGGAATCATGCGCCAGTCCAGTGAAGAAGCAAGCCAGTCTTTGTTAGAGCTTCGCAATATTAATGATGAAGTAAAAGAAGCGATAGAGCTGATTTATGAACAGACCAATCGGACGAATGAGTCTTCCCAGAAGATTCGGGAGGCTACCCGGTTGATTAGTTCCATTGCAGAGGAAACGAATCTGCTGTCTCTGAATGCGAGCATTGAGGCGGCAAGGGCCGGTGAGCAGGGACGCTCCTTTGCAGTTGTTGCCAATCAGATTCAGAAGCTTGCGGACCAGTCCAATGCTTCTACGGATTCCATAGATGATATTATTAATGAATTGATTAATGACTCGAATGAAGCGGTTCGAACTATGGAGAAGGTGCGTGAGATTATTAATAGTCAGAGCGAGAATGTAATCAATACAGAAGCGATTGTAAATCAGGTCAGACGGGGAATCGAAGATTCCATCCGTGGAATCGAGACGATAGAAGGACGGACCATTGCCTTGAATGAGGCCCGCGCAAGCATTGTTGAGGTGGTACAGGGCTTATCTGCAGTAGCAGAGCAAAATGCAGCAAGCACCGAGGAGACTTCAGCGGCTACGGCTGAGGTGGCAAACAGCTTCAACGAAGTTACGGAATCTGCCGGACTGGTTCGGAGTACAGCAGATGAAATAGCAAACTCCATGAGTAATTTCCAGATATAAACCATATAATGATAAAAAATGTTCAGTGCTGTTACTGCCATGTGGTAGCAGCACCGATTTTTTATGCCATGGTATGCAGAAAAGCTGCCTGTGCAGGTTTTCTGTATAAGAAATCGGACATGGAAAATATATTATGGATACAAAGCAGATGCAATTTTATGTTATAATAAATTAATAACTATGCTTTGTGGGAGATTTCCCATACAGAAGCGATAATGCCGGATAAGATATTCGATATAACCGACAGAAATGATTTGAAAGGGGGCAAAGGATATGAACATAGGAACCATAGGGAATATGATGGTGATTGTTAAAAATTGGACCATCATGGATTTTGGGTTTACGCTTTTGAAAAAGAAAGACAAAAATGAAGAAGAAAGAAAAGCAGCGCGGTCGTTTTCCGTTTTTTTTACCTTGCTTTGTACGATTGTAGGTCTGACCGCTATTGTTATTTTTATTGCCCTGACCGCATTTCTTCTGAGCCTTGCTGATACAATGGGGAGTAAACGATATGGTACAGTAAAAGGAGATTATATCCAGTATGTGCAAGGGGATATGAATTATTTGCCAATCTCAGCGTCTGGTCTGGAGGCGTATGATTTACAGGAGGGGGACCGCATTGTAATAATTTTTGATTCCCATACAGATAAAATAGTAAAGCTGGTACCCGAAAGGCAGCATAATGAAGCGCTGATTAGAAATGTCAGCATTATACTGTGCAGCTTGTTTGGCTGTGTGGTTTTGTTGGTGATTTTTTCGGTTGTTGGGCAGGGGACATTCGGAAGGGCATTTTCCTTATATTATAGCCTGAGCTTAAAGAGAGAGAATGCACCATGGAACATGGAAGCACGCAGAAAAATATATGAGGAACACTTTACTCAGGCATTTGGACAGAAAAAGGCACAATGGTTTCAGGGAGGGATGGCAATGCTCGCCCTGCTTCTTCTGATAGGATTTGTCATATCCGTCTTATTGCTCGTAGGAAAGGTGTATGCCCTGATGCCGGACCAGGGTCTGGTTATAGGTTCCCGTTGGTTTGGCGGGATATCGCTCTTGGTTCACATAGGTTTTCTGGTCTGGTATGCAAAGTACAATCAGTATGCCCGGCCGCTTTATTCTACCGGTGAACATTTGTTGCACACACAGCTGCTGACAAGAAATGTGGAGGGCAGGCTTGGATATTATACCGCTTCCGGCGCATGGGTGGAGCTGCAGGACGTAAAAGTAAAGCGGCAGAATGAAACGATGGTACAGATAAAATGCAGATATAGGCTGGCCTCAAATGGAAAAGAAATCTCCAGACTTAATTATATCGCAAAGGAAGATATGATTTATCCTCTTGTTGCAGAGATGGATAAGTCTGGTAAAAAAGCAGGGTCAGCAGGATATGTATGGCAGATAGGGATTATACTGCTGCTCTATATCATACTGTTGATTAGTAACGGTATATTATTAAAAGAACGGGACAGGAATACGATTTCCTTCCAGACAAGTATAGAAGAAGATGCCGCAAGGAGGGGATGATATGGATGAAATCAAATATCAGGAAGTGTGTATTGAAGAGGGATTATTAAAGAATAAGCAGGTACGGGTTACCGTATATACGAATCGCCTTGAATTAGAATATTCCCAGGCAATGCCATCGAAAAAACTGAAAGAGGTTCAAAGCCAGATTCCATATGTAGAGAAGGAAATCGTTTATTATGATAAGGTTACGGATTATAAACACATGGAAAGAAAAGTAATCGAAGGAATCACCGGATATCAGTTTTTCTTTGTTGGTGACTTTGAAACGGAGCGGGGAGGTAAAAGAGGAAAAACAACCAATGTTTCTTTTCAGTCCGTTAATAACCGGGGGCTGTGGGATGCAATTGCGATGTACACGCCATTATTGACTGCAGAGGAACAAAGGGTCCGGTCGGAAGAAGCGATTGCTGCTGGGCTGGAGAACGCCTCAGTTGAAAAGGGTGTGCTGGAAGTAGAAGTCAGCGCAAGGATGATAAAGACCATGAAGCTTTTTATTAATGGAGTTGATTGGAAGCAGTATACCTATCCGCCAGTCCGGGTTTCCCTTCCCTTTGGAACCTATCAGGTTAAAATCGCGAGGGGAGTTCCGCACATGGATATGGAATATCCTGGAGGGTATGAGATGGACTATGCCTATACGAATGAAGTAAGCATAACCATAAGTAAGGCTTGTCCGGTGGTTCGGCTGGCGGCAGATGAGGGATTATTCTCTCCAAGCCTAAGACTGCAATAAAAGGATTTGGAATCAAGTTGATTTGCAGTAACAGAGAGAAGGAAGCTGTAGATAGGATGCAAAGTACGGAGTGGATGAAAGAGGCGATGGTAATTGGAGGAAATGCTATATCACCAGGCAATTATTGCCAAAGGGCTTACAAAGAATCAGCAGATGTATGTGATACTGTATAAGAATCGTCTGGAATTATACACATCAGCGAAGTATCCAAAGCAAGAACTGAAGGAAATCAGGAACGATATGTATTATGTTCAAAAAGAAGTGGCAGTGTATAGCCAGCTAAGCGGCTCTAAATACTTCTCTGGTTCTACGTTTGGAATTAAACTTTATGGAACGATTGAACGGATTACAGAACAGGGGCGGGAAGAGGTACATACATTAGAGCTGCCGGAAAAGCTGGATAGTATAACGATTTATAATATAATTGCACTTTATTTTCCTATAAATCCGGCATACATCCGTTTAACAGAAGCCTTAAGGAATCCGGATGTTCCCAAAGGCGAGCTTGAGATTCACAGTAAAGGGAGCCGGCTGCTGCTGCCGGACAAGTTTATAGATGTATTTGTAAATGGCGAGTTACTGCATATTATACGGGACAGGGTTGAGGTGTATAAAATTGCACTGCCATATGGCGATTATGTAATTCATTTTGAACATGACCGAGATGGAAATAGTGAATATTATAGGTGTACAAATAAAGTGCAGATTAAAGTAAGACCGGAACGGCCAGTGGTTAAGCTTAAATTCTATAGCGGAGTTCTAAATAGTATAAAACTGAAGGAAATAGAATAGAGTTGGAAAAGAGGCAGGCTGGATATAAGGGCCTGTCTCTTTCTTTTGTACAATTTGTGTAAAAATACATGAATTTTAATGAAAAATAGACAAACAAAAATCATAAAAAAACGATAAAACATGGTTTTTCATTACATTTTTTCAGTTTCATACAGTAATTTTGCAGAAAAAGACGAAAAAAATGGAATAAAATTTGTGAAAGTGCATAAAAACCATTTTCAAAACTGGAATGAAGTGGTATAATAAACCTATCATGCGCAAAAGGGGTGACGACATATGATTAAGAAGGAAATGATAGCAATGCTTCTGGCAGGTGGTCAGGGCAGCCGTTTGGGCGTTCTGACATCCAAGTTGGCCAAGCCTGCAGTTGCATTCGGTGGTAAGTACAAGATAATTGATTTCCCGCTCAGTAATTGTATTAATTCAGGCGTGGATACAGTGGGTGTGCTTACACAGTACCGGCCTCTCAGACTGAATCAGCATATTGGAATCGGTATGCCTTGGGATTTGGATCGGAATATCGGCGGTGTTACTGTACTGCCTCCATATGAGAAGAGTACGGACAGCTCCTGGTATACAGGCACAGCGAATGCAATTTACCAAAATCTGGAATTTATGGAATATTATAATCCGGAATATGTATTGATCCTTTCTGGTGACCATATCTATAAGATGGATTATGAAGTGATGCTGGATTACCACAAGGCAAGTAAGGCAGCGGTAACATTAGCCACTTATGAGGTACCGATGGAGGAGGCCAGCCGGTTCGGTGTAGTAATTACAGATGAGGAAGGCTGTATTCAGGAGTTTGAGGAAAAGCCGGAGCATCCTAGAAGCAATAAAGCGTCTATGGGTATTTATATCTTCAATTGGAGCGTGTTGAAGAATGCGCTTCAGGTAATGAAGGATGTGCCTTCCTGTGACTTTGGTAAGCATATTATTCCGTATTGCCATGAACAGGGAGACAGAATCTGTGCTTATGATTTCAAGGGATACTGGAAGGATGTAGGAACTCTGGGTTCTTACTGGGAAGCGAATATGGAGCTGGTGGATATTATTCCGGAGTTCAATCTATATGAGGAGTTCTGGCGGATTTACACCAAGAGCGATGCATTGCCGCCACAGTATATTTCGGATAATACAAAGGTTGGGAAATGTATTATCGGTGAGGGAACCGAGATTTATGGTGAGGTGGATCATTCCGTAATCGGTTCGGCAGTCAGCATTGGCGAGGGTTCTGTCGTGAAGGATTCCATTATTATGAATGGAGCGGTGATTGGCAGGAATTGTGTGATTGAGAAGGCGATTATCGCAGAGAATACCGTAATCGGTGATGGCGCAGTATTGGGTGTGGGAGAATATGCACCAAGCGAATACAATCCGAAGGTATATGCGTTTGATTTGGTAACCATCGGTGAACGGTCTGTGATTCCGGACAATGTTAAGATTGGAAAGAATACTGCTATATTTGGAGAAACGACTCTTGAGGATTACCCGAATGGCGAGCTGAAGAGTGGCGGAAGTTTGATAAAGGTAGGTGATTTGGCATGAGAGCAATCGGTATCATTTTAGCAGGCGGTAACAGCAATCGTATGGGCGGGTTGTCCGCAAAGAGAGCAGTAGCGGCTATGCCTATGGCAGGAAGTTATCGTAGTATAGACTTTTCATTAAGTAATATGACGAATTCCCATATACAGAAGGTAGCAGTGTTTACCCAGTATAATTCACGTTCATTGAATGAACATCTGAATTCTTCCAAATGGTGGGATTTTGGCAGAAAGCAGGGTGGTCTGTATGTGTTTACACCGACCATTACGACCACGAACAGCTATTGGTATAAGGGAACAGCCGATGCGTTATACCAGAATATCAGCTTCTTAAAGGACAGCCATGAGCCGTATGTAGTGATTGCTTCCGGTGATGGCGTGTACAAGCTGGATTACAATAAGGTATTGGAGGAGCATATTGCGACCGGTGCAGATATTACCATTGTTTGTAAGGAGATTAAGCCGGAGGAGGATGATATCAGCCGCTTTGGCGTAGTATCCTTGAATAGTGAAGGATTGGTAGAAAGCTTTGAGGAAAAGCCGTTGGTTGCCCAGAGCAATCTTGCATCGATTGGCGTTTATGTCATTCGGAGAAGGCAGTTGATTGAGCTTCTTGAGAACTGTGCAAAAGAAGGCAGAAGCGATTTTGTTAAGGATATTATCATCCGCTATAAGGATGTGAAGAAAATCCATGGTTATGTTATGGATTCCTTTTGGAGAAATATCGGCAGCGTAGAGTCCTACTTCAAGACGAATATGGACTTCCTGAATAAGGATATTCGGGATTATTTCTTCCGGACGCATCCGGATGTATATTCAAAGGTAGAAGACCTGCCGCCGGCAAAATATAATGGCGAGGCTGTGGTAAAGAACAGTCTGGTAGCAAGCGGATGTATCATCAATGGAACAGTGGAAAATTCTGTATTGTTTAAGAAGGTATATGTGGGTAACAATTGTGTGATTAAGAATTCCATCATTTTGAATGATGTTCACATTGGGGATAATTCTTATATTGAGAACTGCATTGTTGAAAGCAGGGATACGTTACGGGCGAATACAGAGTACATTGGCGAGCCGGATAAGATTAAGGTGGTAGTGGAAAAGAATTTTAGATATTCCCTTTAGCTGATTTGTTATAATTCGAATTGAATGTGAGCAGATAATTCAAAATAAGAGGATTTTGATTACAGTCAACAAGGAGGTTTAGCAAATGAAGATTACTGATGTTAGGGTACGGAAGGTAACGAAGGAAGGCAAAATGAAAGCCGTCGTATCAATTACAATTGACGATGAATTTGTAGTACATGATATTAAAGTAATTGAAGGCGAAAAAGGATTATTTATCGCTATGCCGAGCCGTAAAGCCGTGGACGGAGAATATCGGGATATCGCACATCCGATTAACTCATCCACTAGGGACCGTATTCAGAATTTGATTCTTGATGCTTATGAAAAAGCATTAGCGGAAGCAGATGAATTTGCAGAGTAAGCTTTGAAGGAAAAGGACGTGTTTTAATGAATTTTTCATTAGAATGCGTCTTTTTCCTTTTATTGTTTTGTCAGGAATGCAGGATTTGTCCTCTCTGCATAGTGCAGAAAGGCGTGCTGGAAAAAAGAGGTACATAAATTTTTTCTTAAATTATGCTTTATTTCTTGCGAAATTATCTTGAACGCTTATAATAATATACAGATTCGTGAAATTTGTAAGATAGAGATAAATAAGCAGGAGGAGCTTGAAATGCCAAAGTTTAGCGTGAAAAAGCCGTATACGGTGCTTGTGGGAATCATAGCATTACTGGTATTTGGATTTGTAACATTTACCCGATTATCCACAGACCTGTTGCCGGAGATGGAACTGCCGTATGTTATTGTAGTGACGACTTATCCGGGGGCGGCGCCGGAGCGTGTGGAGAATCAGGTGACAGAAGTACTGGAATCCAGTCTGGGTACGATTAACGGTGTGGAGAATCTGACCAGTACCTCCAGTGAGAACTACAGTATGGTTATGCTGGAATTTTCAGAAGGCACCAATATGGATAGCGCCATGGTAGATTTGTCTACGGCGATTGACCAGTTAAGTCTGCCGGAGAGCTGCGGAACTCCTATGCTGCTGGAGGTATCTATGGATATGATGCCGACGCTGGAGGTTACGGTAGATTATGATGATATGGATATCTATGAGCTTAGTGCTTTTGTGGAGGATACGTTAATTCCTTATCTGGAACGGCAGACCGGTGTTGCCAGCGTAGAGGGTATGGGTCTGGTCAATGAGATGGTGGAAATCCGTCTGGATGCAGACAGAATTGATGCATTAAATGACGATTTAGCCGCCTATGTAGATGACTCTTTATCAGACGCAAAGGAAAAGCTGGATAGTGCCAGTTCAGAGCTGACAAGCGCACAAAGCCAGTTAGATGCAAGTAAAAAGACCTTGGAGGAACAGCAAAACAGTACCTCTGCCCAACTGGCACAAACCAGCCAGTTATTGGATGAAGCCGTTGCCACCCGGGCGGCATTTAGCGCCCAGGTAACCAGTCTCCAGGCGAAAAAAGCGGCTTTGGAGGCGGAGCAGAAGGCATATGAGGATGCGAAGATTGAGGATACCTATACACAGCTAAACGGGATGTTTGAGGCGATACATACAGTAGCAGTTGCTATGGGACAGGGCGATAAGGTTCCGGAGGATATTGTTGATGCATATCAGAATCCGGAGAAGCTTCAGGGACTGACTGCCATGCTGGAACAGCTTCAGGCAATGCCGGGAATGCCGGGCGTACCGGCAGTCTCAGAGGAGCAGATTGCCATGCTGAAGGGCTTAACAGCGGACAATCTGAAGCAGATAGATACCGCACATAACCGGATTCCGGAGCTGGAGGATTCTCTTGCGAATATCGACATGGAGATTATGACGGCACAGGCAATCCTGGATAATATTAATACTGCTACCCAGGAAGCGGTGAATAATTATTCTACGGTAGAAGAAGGAAAAATAACGGCAGCAGCCGGCTTTGGCGCGGCCAATGCACAGTTGGCAGCAGCACAGACGGCATTGGATGATGGTAAGGCGGAAGTGGAAAATGCCATGGAGTCTTATGAAACAGCAAAGGATACGGCATTGAAGAATGCGAATCTGGATACCCTGTTAAGTCTGGATACCTTGTCAAAGCTGATTTATGCTCAGAATTTTGCCATGCCTGCCGGATATATCTATGAAGGCGACAGCCAGTATCTGTTGAAGGTAGGAGATGAATTTGATAACATAAAGGATTTGGAAAATGCATTATTATGTGACATTGACGGAATCGGAGAGATTCGTCTGAAGGATGTGGCATACATAACCATGATTGATAATTCTGGTGTCAGTTATGCGAAGGTAAACGGAAATGAAGCAGTAATTCTGGCTGTCTATAAGGCAAGTACGGCCGGTACCGCCAGTGTGTCGGATGAATGTCAGGAGGCTCTGGAAAAGTTTACGGAAAAGTATCCGGGAATCCATGTTTTGAATCTTATGGACCAGGGAGATTATATTGACATGATTGTCAAATCCGTGTTGTCCAATCTGATTTTTGGCGCCATTCTGGCGATTATTGTGCTGGCAATCTTTTTGAAGGATGTAAAGCCTACCATTGTGGTTGCATTCAGTATTCCGTTAAGCGTACTCTTTGCCATGGTATTGATGTACTTTACCGATATGACAATGAATATTATTTCCTTATCCGGTCTGGCGCTGGGTATCGGTATGCTGGTGGATAATTCCATTGTTGTTATAGAGAATATATACCGGCTGCGGAATAAGGGAATTCCATCTGCAAGAGCAGCAGTTCTGGGAGCAAATCAGGTATCAGGCGCTATCATTGCTTCCACGATTACGACGGTCTGCGTATTTGTACCAATGGTGTTTGCTACGGGTATTGCAAAGCAGCTGTTGCCGGATATGGCATGGACCATTGCCTTTAGTTTGGTTGCCAGTCTGATTGTTGCCTTGACCGTGGTGCCAAGTATGAGCGCTACGATTTTGCGGAACACCAAGCCGAAGAGCCACCGCTGGTTTGACGGAATGATACGGATTTATGAAAAGGCTCTCCGTTTCTGTCTGAAACGGAAGTGGCTTCCGATTCTTGTCGCGGTAGTGCTGTTGGTATTATGTACATTCCAGGCATTCCGGACTGGACTGGTGCTGATTCCGAGTATGGGAAGCAACCAGATGTCAGTATCCATTACAACAAATAGTGAGAATTCCGATGATGAAAACTTTGCCATTGCGGATGAGGTTATGGAGCGGCTTCTGGGAATTGACGGCGTGGAAACCGTTGGCGCCATGACGTCAAGCTCTATGGGTATTCTTAGCACTTCAGATGCTACGGATGGCTTTTACTTCTATATCATTATTTCCGAACAGGCGGCAAAGGACAATGCCAAGGTGGGAAAACAGATAGAAGAAGCCTTAGCAGATATGGATTTGGAAGAGATTAGTGTGTCCTTATCCAATATGGATATGTCCAGCCTGATGGGAAGCGGTATGCAGGTTGATATTTATGGCTCTGAGCTGGATACCATGCTTTCTGTATCGGAGGATGTTATGGGTATTCTGGAAGAAGTGGGTGGTATGGAGGAAATCTCCAATGGCCAGGAGGAAGGTGACGACCAGATTAAGATTGTGGTGAATAAGGATGCTGCCATGAAGTACAATCTTACGGTTGCACAGATTTTCAGCGAGCTGGCGACTTCCCTGACAACGGAGGATACAGCAACGACATTAACGATGAACGGAAAAGACTATAAGGTAGTCATTGTGGATGAGACTCATACTGTAGACAGGGATAACCTGATGGACTATGAATTCCAGGTGAATACAACCGATGAGGATGGAAACCAGATAACGGAAACCCATACCTTAGATGAGTTTGCAGAGCTGGAGGAAGGAAAAGCAGTTGCTTCTATCAATCGGGAAAATCAGCAGCGGTATTTATCCGTAACGGCTGTTACCATGGAGGGCTATAATACAACCCTGCTGGCAAGAGAGGTACAGAGTAAGCTGAATAACTATGATGCACCGGAAGGAATTACCATTGAAATTAGTGGAGAAAGTGAAAGTGTAAATGAAGCATTACAGGATATGCTTTTAATGATTGTATTGGCTATTGTATTGATTTATCTGGTTATGGTTGCCCAGTTCCAGAATCTGGTATCGCCATTTATTGTATTGCTGACTATCCCATTGGCATTTACCGGTGGTTTTCTGGCATTGTTTATCAGTGGACAGGAGATATCCATTATATGTCTGATGGGCTTCCTGGTGCTGGCAGGTGTTATTGTAAATAATGGTATTGTATTTGTTGATTATGTAAACCAACTGCGGCTGGGCGGTATGGAGAAACGGGAAGCACTGGTGGAAACCGGTAAGACCCGTATGCGTCCGATACTTATGACAGCACTGACTACTATTCTTGCTATGTCTACCATGGCATTCAGCAGTGATATGGCATCAGAGATGGGAAAGGGTATGTCCATCGTAGTTATTGGCGGTCTGCTGTATGGAACCTTAATGACACTGTTTATTGTTCCGATATTCTATGATATCATCTACCGGAAGAAGGAGATGAAGAAGGTAGATATTGGTGATGAAGACACCCTGAAGGAGGATGAAGTACTGCTGGCGGAAGGAATCGGTGATGTACAGTAGAAGCCGGGGATAGCAGAAGGATGGTATGGAAAAAAACCAGAAAAGGAAAACCGGTAACCATTGGCAATAATGTGTATTTCGGACCGAATTGTACCGTGGCAACACCGTTGCATCCGATGCTGGGAAGAGAGCGGTTCTTTAAGAAAAAGCCGGATGGAACGGTATATGATGATGAATATGGGAAGGCGGTAACGATTGGGAATGACTGCTGGATTGCCAGTAATGTAGTGATTTGTCCCGGTGTAGAAATCGGTGATAACTGTGTTATCGGAGCGGGCAGTGTAGTAACCAAAAGCATTCCGTCCAATTCCCTTGCGGCAGGAAATCCCTGTCGGGTGATTCGGGAAATTACGGAGGCGGACAGTATAAATCTGAAAAAGGATTTATGGTAGAGCTTTATTTTCTATTTCGTGTTGCGTATTGCGTTACAAATGGGTATAATAAAGAAAAAAGAAAGGTGGCGACAATATGGCAGCACGGAGTGCAAATTACAAAATATGCGCTGGTACAAATGAAAGAAATCAGGAATTATATTGCACATGAGCTACACGCTCCACAATCTTCTCACTACCTTATTGCTTATACCATTTCATGGAATGATACTTCGACGTATCATCTACAAACCCCATAGATTTATATAGATGGTATCCGGCATCTGTGGCTTTCAGTTCTACAACACTTAGATTTTTTTCGACTGCATCTGACAGGAGCTGGTTCATAATCTGTTTTGCATATCCTTTGTGCCGGTATACCGGATTTGTATAAACGTTTAATACCGTTCCTGTTCTGCCGGTTATAAAGGCTGGACTCATTGGTTTTTCGATTACCAGTAGAAACGCACAGGCGGCTATTTCTTCTTTGTCTCTTATCAGATAACAAAAGATATTCTGATTCAGATTCTTTCTGAAATAATTTGGTAAATCCTGCCTGATTTTTAATATATCATCCTCACTTAATTCGCCGGAATCCTCCTTCAAATATGCTAATCTTAATTCTACCAATGTATCAATATCTGCAATTTCAACATTTTCAACCATCATTGAAAACCTCCTACACATCTTGATTTGCTTATGTTCCACTTGTATTTTCATCTTAGCAAGATAGCTTGTTTAAATCAAGCTGTAACCATTCTGCGGTACCTATCTCCATTAAATCCATGTGTGCATACCATGTCATTTGTAATATGCTTAAAAAAGTAATTTACCCCCCGCTGGTTTCAGATTCTTTTACAAACATTTTACCAAAATTGTATTTTGGATTTTACAGACAGCACCTATCATAATAAGCGTAGAATAAATCATTAGAAAAAGGAGAACATGTATTATGAAAAAAATGGTTGCTTTTATTACTATTTTATCGCTTACAATCATAGCTATGACGGGGTGTGGAAAAACAGAAGGCGGAACCGTATCTACCGACGGCTCAACATCTATGGAGAAGGTAATCAGTGCCCTGGGAGAGGCCTTTGAGGAAGATAATTCCGGTATTACCTTTACATATAATCCTACCGGCTCCGGCTCCGGAATTACGGCAGTGGCAGAAGGACGCTGTGATATCGGCCTTTCCAGCCGTAACCTGAAAGAAGAAGAATTAGCACAAGGCTTGACAGAGACTATACTTGCTCTTGATGGTATTGCTGTGATTGTAAATCCGGATAATCCGGTAAACGACCTTGACCTTGAAACAATTGGCAGAATCTATAAGGGAGAAATAACAAATTGGAAGGACATAGGCGGTAATGATTCGGAAATTGTTCTCATTGGCCGTGAAGCGGGAAGCGGCACAAGGGATGGATTTGAATCAATCACAGGTACGGAAGATGCCTGTAAGTATCGTCAGGAACTTACATCTACTGGAGATGTAATTACAACAGTGGCAGGTAATCCAGGGGCAATCGGATATGCTTCTCTTGCGTCTGTAAAGGAAACGGTAAAAGCTCTTTCTGTTGGCGGTATTGTGCCTACGGAAGAAAGTGTAAAAGATGGCAGTTATGTGGTACAGCGTCCTTTTGTACTGGTAACCAAAAACGATACAGAGCTTTCGGCAGCAGCACAGAAATTCTTTGACTATATTACGTCATCAGAAGCGAATGAGATTATCTCTTCTGCAGGTGCTGTACCGGTAAGGTAAGGTGAAGTCAAATGAAAAACAGAAAGCGGCTTATGGAAAATGCCATACATGGCATTTTTCTGATACTTGGTCTGATTACGATTGGCTGTGTACTTTTGATTACTGTTTACCTTGTTATATCCGGGCTTCCGGCAATCCACAAAATTGGTATTTTTAATTTCTTTTTTGGAAAAAAATGGGCTTCTACGGCAGTACAGCCTCAGTATGGAATTTTACCCTTTATTCTTACAAGTATTTACGGTACGGCTGGAGCAATTGCTATTGGAGTGCCAATTGGTTTTATGACAGCGGTTTATCTTTCGAAGCTTGCACCGTCTAAGGTGAAAACCGTGATTGAAACAGCAGTTAGTCTGCTTGCAGGTATTCCCTCGGTTGTTTATGGACTTGTAGGAATGATGGTGCTTGTTCCGGGAATACGAATCATTTTCCGGATTCCGGACGGTGCCAGTCTGTTTGCTGCGATTATTGTGTTGGCGATTATGATTTTGCCCTCCATTATCAAAGTATCCCTTACGGCATTAGAAGCTGTCCCGAAGGAATATGAGGATGCCTCCCTTGCGCTTGGCGCAACGCCGGTTGAAACCTACTTCCGTGTATCTGTTCCGGCGGCAAAGAGCGGCATTGCGGCGGCTGTCGTGTTAGGGGTCGGCAGAGCGATTGGTGAAGCAATGGCCGTTATGATGGTGGCAGGAAACGCACCCAATATGCCGGAAATTTTTCAGAGCGTTCGCTTTCTTACAACTGCCGTGGCAAGTGAAATGTCTTATGCGGCGGATGGAAGCTTACAAAAACAGGCACTATTTTCCATTGCGTTGGTGCTGTTCCTTTTTATCATGCTGATAAATGCCGTGTTGAATTTCTTTTTGAAACGTAGCAAGGAGTAGGTGAAAATGCAAAAACAATTAATTTCTTTTAAAAGGAAAACATATATTACAGCCATGAGGGTACTGATGGGGATTTCCGTAAGCATTACCTGTGGATTGGTATTATTTTTAATCGGTTATGTATTGTGGAAGGGACTGCCCAATGTATCGTGGGAATTACTTACTACAAAGCCGAGTTATCTGTCTGAACGGATAGGGATTCTGCCGGATATTCTCAATACAGTCTATATTGTACTGGCGACCTTGGTGCTGGTTCTCCCTCTGGGTGTAGGCGCTGCAGTTTACCTTACGGAATATGCTAAAAATAAAAAGCTGGTGGCCATAATTGAGTATGCTGCTGAAACCTTATCCGGAATACCATCTATTATTTATGGTCTTGTAGGGATGCTGCTTTTTTGTCAGTTTTTTGGCATGAAAACTTCTCTCCTGGCGGGAGCATTTACATTAGTAATCATGAATCTGCCTACCGTTATGCGTACAACACAGGAGAGCTTAAAAACTGTGCCGGAAAGCTTTCGAGAGGGTGCTTTCGGACTGGGTGCCGGAAAATGGCGTGTAATTTATACCGTTGTACTTCCCGGTTGTATTGACGGTGTTATAACGGGCTGCATCCTATCCATCGGGCGTATTCTTGGAGAATCAGCGGCACTTCTTTTTACAGCTGGGTTTGCCCATGCCCTGAACGGAATTTTCAAAGGACTTAGCAGTGCAGGGGCAACACTGACAGTTGCATTATATGTCTATGCAAAGGAAAATGGAGAATTTGGAATTGCCTTTGCTATTGCTGCTATTCTTATGATTTTAACGGTGTTTATTAATCTGGCAGCTACATTAGCGGGCAGATACTTTCAAAAGAGGAGAAGTGTATGAATAATATTATGACAATAAAGGACATGTGTCTGTGGTATGGAAATACACAGGCTTTGAAGGATATCAATATCGAGCTTGAGGAAAGGCGTATTACTGCTCTGATTGGTCCTTCCGGGTGCGGAAAATCTACCTTTCTTAAAACGCTGAATCGAATGAATGACCTTATTACCGGTGTGCGGATTACAGGAGAAATATGTTACAGGGAGCATAATATTTTTGCTACAGATGTAGATGTCAATGAGCTTCGCCGGAACATTGGCATGGTTTTTCAAAAGCCGAATCCGTTTCCTATGAGTATTTATGATAATATTGCTTACGGACCAAGGACGCATGGGATTAAAAATAAAGCAAAGCTGGATGATATAGTAGAACGCTCCCTGCGTATGGCTGCAATCTGGGAGGAAGTAAAGGACAGGCTAAAAAAATCAGCATTAGGATTATCAGGTGGTCAACAGCAGCGGCTTTGCATTGCCCGGGCATTAGCAGTAGAGCCGGATGTGCTTCTGATGGATGAGCCTACCAGCGCTCTTGATCCGATTTCCACATCTAAGATTGAGGAGCTTGCAATGGAATTGAAAGATAAGTATACTATTATCATTGTAACGCACAATATGCAGCAGGCTGTGCGGATTTCCGACAATACGGCTTTCTTTCTTCTTGGTAATTTGATTGAATATGGGAATACACAGAAAATGTTTGAGCAGCCAAAGGACAAGCGGACAGAGGATTATATTACGGGGAGGTTTGGATAATGAGAAGTCGTTTTGATGAACAGCTTGCTACGCTTAATAATGAGCTTACCCAAATGGGAGCCATGTGTGAGGATGCCATTGCCATTGCTTCAAAGGCAATGATGATGGGGGATGCCGCCCTTGCGGATAAAGTGTTATCCCTTGATGGTGAAATTAACCGGATGGAGCGTACTATAGAAACACTGTGTCTGAAGCTTCTGCTACAGCAACAGCCGGTAGCAAGGGATTTGCGGCAGATTTCCGCAGCCCTTAAGATGATTACTGATATGGAGCGGATTGGAACGCAGGCAGCGGACATTGCGGAAATTATCACGTTTCTTGATGGAAGGACAGGTGAGGAATGTGAGCATATTCGGTTTATGGCAGATGCAGCGAGCCAGATGGTTACGGAAAGCATAGATGCTTTTGTAAAGCAGGATGTCGTATTAGCGGATACGGCAATTAACCGTGATGATGTGGTTGATGGCTTATTTTTGCAGGTCAAGTCATCCTTGATTCAGTTGATAGCAGAAAAGCCGACGGATGGAGGATATGCATTGGATTTACTGATGATTGCCAAATATTTTGAACGTATCGGGGATCACGCGGTAAATATTGCAGAGTGGGTTGCTTTTTCTGTAACAGGAAAACATAAAGGAGCAGATTTATGAAAATATGGTGTGTTGAGGATGACGAAAGTATCCGGGATATTGAAGTATATACACTCAATTCTACTGACTTTGAAGCAGAAGGCTTTTCTGATGCAGCGGCTTTTCGGGATGCGTTAACCAAGAGTAAGCCGGATTTGATTATTCTTGATATTATGCTGCCAGGGGAGGACGGCGTGACGCTGTTAAAATTTTTGAAGGATAACCCTGACACCTGTAGGATTCCTGTTATCATGGCAACTGCAAAGGGCATGGAGTATGATAAAATCCAGAGCCTTGATTTAGGGGCGGACGATTATCTTGTAAAGCCTTTTGGAATGATGGAAATGGTTTCCCGTGTAAAAGCTGTCCTTCGTCGATGTAATCCTGCAGTGATAGAACATCTTTTGAAAGCAGACGGTCTTGTTGTCAATTTAGATGAGCATACAGTTGCCATTGACAATGAAAGAATCCAGTTGACTTTAAAAGAATATGAACTGCTTCGGCTGTTTCTGTCTCATCCGGGAATTGTATTTACCCGCGACCAGCTTTTAAATGATATCTGGGGGGCTGATTATGTCAGTGAAACGAGGACCGTTGATATGCATATCCGTACCTTGCGGATGAAATTAGGAAAGTATGGGAAAATGATTGAAACAGTGCGTGGTGTCGGTTATAGATTAGAGGTGCAGGCATGACAAAGAAGATTTTTAAATCGATTATGATTGTAGCGGGAGTTGTTCTGACTGCGAGTCTTGTTATCATTCTGGGATGTCTTTATGATTATTTTAGCGAGGTTCAGGAGAAACAGTTAGAGGATGAGCTGTCTTTGGCTGCCACAGCCGTTGAAATGAATGGACAGGAGTATCTTGAGGAATTACAATCAAGGGGATATCGTCTGACATGGGTTGCTGAAAATGGTGAAGTTATATATGATACACAGTCTGATGCGGAAAATATGGAGAACCATGGGGATAGAGAGGAAATTAAACAGGCGCTGCAAAGCGAAGAGGGAAAAAGCCTGCGTTATTCCACGACATTGTTAGAAAAAACACTTTACTGTGCAAGAAGACTGAATGACGGTTCTGTACTTCGGATTTCTGTTAGCCGTGCTACCGTATGGATGCTTGTTTTGGGAATCATGCAGCCGATTTTAGTTGTGATTGCCGCAGCTCTCATTTTATCAGGAGTGTTGGCGGGCCGGATTTCCAAGCATATTGTGGAGCCCCTAAACAGTCTTGATTTGGAAAAACCTCTGGAGAATGATACATATGAGGAATTATCCCCTTTATTAAACCGTATCAATAAGCAGCACAAGCAGATAGATATGCAGTTGTCAGAGCTGCAGAGAAAAAATGATGAATTTGCACAGATTACCCAAGGCATGACGGAAGGGCTTGTGCTTTTGAATGAAAAAAATATGATTTTGAATATCAATCCTGCTGCGCTGAAACTATTTCACACAAGTGAATTCTGCGTGGGGAAAGATTTTCTGACGGTGGAGCGAAGCCCTGGGGTGAACCATGCCATACAGGACGCATTCTCAAATGGACACAGTGAGATTCATATGGAACGAGAAGGAAAGGAATATCAGCTTCATATCAACCGCATTGAGTCAAATGATGCTGTAATCGGAGCGGTTGTGCTGGTTTTTGATATAACAGAAGCAGCGTTCGCAGAGAGAAACCGGCGGGAGTTTACTGCTAATGTATCACATGAATTGAAAACTCCGTTGCAATCGATTATGGGGAGTGCAGAGCTGATGGAAAACGGCCTTGTAAAATCTGAAGATATGACCCGCTTTGTAGGACATATCCGCACGGAGGCGGAGCGGCTTGTAACACTGATTGATGATATTATCCGTCTATCCCAATTAGACGAGGGATGCGATATGCCTTTTGAAAATGTTGATTTATATGAGGTCACAACAGATGTAACTGCGGGGCTTCAAGATATAGCATCGATGAAGGACATTGAAATTATTGTAACAGGGGAAACAGTCAGGATAAAAAGTGTCCGGCGGCTATTGACAGAAATCATATTTAATCTTTGCGATAATGCGGTCAAATATAATAAGGATGGCGGTAGGGTAGAAGTTTCTATAAGCAGACAGGAAAATCATGCTGTGATTTCTGTGAAGGATTCGGGAATCGGTATACCGCCGGAACATCAGGCAAGAATATTTGAACGGTTTTATCGTGTAGACAAGAGCCGCTCGAAGGAGTCAGGCGGAACGGGCTTAGGGCTTTCCATTGTAAAACATGCTGTACAGTATTTGAATGGTCGGATTGACTTACAGAGCAGTCCCGGAGAAGGAACCGTTATACAGATTCTTTTTGACTGTATCGGATAAGAGCTTGTTTATCATTTTCATCTTAGCAAAACATTCTGTATGATTAGGATGAAATAATTTAGTCATACAGAATGGATTTTATCAGGATATGTTAGTAAAATCTTTGGGTTTTTTTATGGAGTGAAATGTGATATAAGTATAAATAGCGTTTTGTACTGATTTGAGAGCGGAGGTATGGTATGAGTAAGTTAAAAGCAGTGATTTTGGCAGCAGGCAAGGGAACGAGAATGAAATCCAATCAGCCCAAGGTGCTGCATGAGATTGATGGGATTTCCATGGTGGAGTATGTGATTCAGGCGGCGAGAGAGGCAGGTGCGGAAGAAATCTGTCTGGTCGTAGGGCATAAAGCGGAGCTGGTACAGGCAAGAGTGGGGAATGGGGTAACCTATGTATTGCAGGAGGAGCAGCTAGGAACCGGCCATGCAGTACGATGTGCCGGAGATTTTATTGGCAGGTCGGGAGATACCATGATTCTTTGTGGAGACACACCGATTATTACGGGAGCAACCCTGAAGGAGCTGCTGGCGTATCATAGATTTCATGACCTGAAGGTGACCGTGCTTTCCACAATTCTGGAGGATGCGACAGGATATGGAAGAATTGTCCGGGATGAAAATGGAGACTTTCTGCGGATTGTGGAGCAGAAGGATGCTTCACCCGAGGAGCAGGAAATTCGGGAGATTAACTCCGGCATGTATGTATTCCGTTCTGCGGATTTATCTGATAGTCTGAAGAAGCTGAAGAATGATAATGTACAAAAGGAATATTATCTGACCGATACCATTGAGATTATAAATCGTCAGAAGCAGGCTTCCGAAGGTGTGGTAGTGGGAGCCATGGCAACAGAACGGGTTGATGAAACCAGGGGCGTCAATACAGTGGAGCAGCTGGAGGAAGCGGCGTCCATTCTAAGAGCGCGCCGGGACTGAAATGAGGATGAAGAAATGAAGATAATCGCAGGACTTGGAAATCCCACGAAGGAATATGAAGGAACCAGACATAATATAGGATTTTCAGTGATAGAACGATTGGCGGACCAATATAATATTACCATGCAGGAGCGAAAGCATAAGGCAGTTTGCGGGAAGGGCATTCTGGAGGGGGAGAAGGTTTTGCTACTAAAGCCCCAGACCTATATGAATCTAAGCGGTGAAAGCATAGGGGATGCCGTAGCGTATTATAAAATCAATCCGGAGGAGGATTTGATTGTTATATATGACGATATTGATTTGGACACAGGCAGAATCCGCGTCCGTGCAAAGGGAAGCGCCGGGGGACATAACGGTATGAAAAATATCATTCAATGTCTGGGAACCCAGGTGTTTTCCAGAGTCCGGGTAGGCGTCGGCGCCAAGCCTGAGAACTGGGACCTGGCAGACTATGTACTAGGACATTTCTCAAAAGAGGAGCTTCCCATGATTGAGGAGGGAAGGCAGGCGGCATGTCAGGCAGTAGAGCTGCTTGTGACCCGGGGGACGGAGGCCGCCATGAATCAGATGAATGTGAGGAAATCATAAATGAAAGCAATGATATCGCCGATTCTGGAAAGTGAGCAATATCAGGCAATATGGAAGGCAATGCAGAAAAACGGTTTTACAGCGGTATCCGGATTAAGTGATACCGCCTTTAGCTGTGCCGTGTATTGTCTGGGAGGAGAAAGCGCTTATCGGCTGATTATAACCTATAGCGAGCAGCGTGCCAGACAGTTGGAGGAGAATTACCGGTTCTTTGACCGACAGGTATATGTATATCCCGCCAAGGATGTGTTGTTCTATAGTGCAGATGTCCATGGTAATGCTATCCTGCGACAGCGGATGGAAATTTTAAGACGGCTTGTGGAGGGGAAGAAAACCACGATTATTCTACCCATGGAAGCGCTGCTGGAGCGTTTGCCGGAATTATCCCAGTTGGAGCAGAGCCTGTATCGGTTAAAAAGAGGGGATACCGTTGAAAGCAGAATATTCCGTCAGACCTTGACCGCCCTTGGATATGAGAAGCGGGATTGGGTAGATGCTCCGGGACAGTATGCTGTTCGTGGCGGGATTCTGGATGTGTTTCCCTTGACGGAGGATTGTCCATACCGAATCGAGCTGTGGGGAGATGAGATTGATTCCCTGCGGAACTTTGATGTGGAGAGCCAGCGTTCCATTGAGGAATTAGAAGAGCTGGTCATTTACCCGGCAGGCGAGCTGGTGTTGACAGAGGAGCGGATTGCAAGAGGACTTCGAAGGATAGAGGCGGAGCATAAGAAGTGTGCCGGGACCTTGAAGGAAACCTTTCAGACAGAGGCTTATGCAAGGCTGAACCGTACCATGAGTACCCTTCGTGAGGAGCTGTTGGAGCTGCATGAGCTGGCAGGAGCTGACAGCTATCTGCCGTATTTTTATGACAGGCTGGTTTCTGTTCTGGATTACTTTCCGGCAGATACGAAGATATTTGTAGATGAGCCGAAGCGGGTGACCGAAGGGGCAAGGGCATATGAGCTGGAGTTTCAGGAGAATATGAAGAGCCGGTTAGAGGGGGGCTACATCCTGCCGGGGCAGACCCAGGTACTGACCGATTATGCAGAGGTGATTCATAAGCTGAGCCAGAGGCCGGTGCTGCTAAGCTCGCTGTTAGACCAAAGCCTGGAGGAATGGGGAACGGCTCCATCCATTCATTGGGAATCTAAGCTGGTACAGTCCTATAACAATCATTTTGACCTTTTGGTGAAGAATGTAGGAACATGGAAGAAAAAGGGATACCGGATTATCATTCTCTGTACATCGGCAACCAGGGCAAGGCGGATTGCGGCGGAATTCGAGGACTATGAGCTGGTCTGTTTTTTTAGTGAGGATTTAGACCGGGAATTAATGCCTTCCGAGGTAATGGTGGCAGCCGGTCGTTTAAATAAGGGCTTTGAACTGCCGGGACAGAAGCTGGTGGTGGTAAGTGAAGGGGATATTTTCCAGACCGGGGACCGGACGAGGAAAAAGCGAAGGAAACCCAAATACAGTGGTGAGAGGATTAGCAGCTTTGCAGATATTTCCGTAGGGGATTATGTGGTACACGAGAATCATGGAATCGGTATTTATCGTGGTATTGAGAAGATAGAGGTGGACCAGATTGCAAAGGATTATATCACCATTGAATACAAGGACAACAGTAAGCTGTATATTCTGGCATCCCAACTGGACCTGATTCAGAAGTTTTCCGGTAAGGATGGAGTCCGGCCGAAGATTGACAAGCTTGGAGGAACGGCATGGCAGAATACGAAGAACCGGGTAAAGGGACATGTGGCCGGAATCGCCCGAGAACTGGTGGAGCTGTATGCTGTCCGTCAGTCCAGGGAAGGGTACGCCTACTCGGAGGATACGATTTGGCAGAAGGAATTCGAGGAGGCATTTCCATATGAGGAGACAGAAGACCAGCTACGTGCCATAGAAGAGACGAAGCAGGATATGGAGAGCCATCGGATTATGGATCGTCTGATTTGTGGCGATGTAGGCTATGGCAAGACGGAGATTGCGATACGTGCTGCCTTTAAGGCGGTGCAGGATGGCAAACAGGTGGCATATCTGGTGCCGACTACCATTTTGGCACAGCAGCATTATGCGACCTTTACAGAGCGTATGAAAAATTATCCGATTACGATTAAGATGCTGTCCCGGTTCTGTACGGCGACAGAACAGAAGAAGATTCTGGAGGGCTTGAAAAACGGCATGGTGGATATTGTAATCGGAACCCACCGGTTATTTTCCAAGGATGTTTCCTATAAGAATCTGGGGCTGCTGATTATTGATGAGGAGCAGCGGTTTGGTGTGGCACATAAGGAAAAAATCAAGCAGATGAAAAAGGATATTGATGTGCTGACCTTGACGGCAACGCCGATTCCCCGTACGCTGCATATGAGCCTTATCGGTATTCGCAGCATGAGTCTGCTGGAGGAGCCGCCGGTAGACCGGCAGGCTATTCAGACCTATGTGCTGGAGTATAATCCGGAGCTGGTCCGGGAGGCGGTGAACCGGGAGCTTGCCAGAGGCGGACAGGTCTATTATGTTTATAACCGGGTTCAGAATATTGAGGAGATAACCATTGAGCTGCAGGCGCTTTTACCGGAAGCACGGATTGCATTTGCCCATGGACAGATGAAGGAGCGGGAGCTGGAAACCATTATGTATCAGTTTATCAATGGGGATATTGATGTACTGGTTACCACTACCATCATTGAAACCGGACTGGATATCTCCAATGTAAATACCATGATTATCCGGGATGCAGAGAACTTCGGACTGTCCCAGCTGTATCAGCTTCGGGGACGGGTTGGCCGTTCCAGCCGGCGTGCCTCAGCATTTTTAATGTATCAGCGGGATAAGCTGCTGAAGGAGACGGCAGAGAAGCGGCTGCAGGCGATACGGGAATTCACGGACCTTGGCTCCGGTTACCGGATTGCCCTTCGGGATTTGGAGATTCGGGGGGCCGGGAATCTCTTAGGAGAGGACCAGTCCGGCCATATGGAAGCGGTTGGCTATGAGCTGTATTGCAAGATGCTGAATGACGCCATACGGGAGCAGAAGGGCGAGGTTGTGGAGGAAACCTTCGAGACTTCGGTAGAGCTGTCGATGGACGCGTATATTCCGGCTTCCTATGTGAAGAATGAATTTACCAAGCTGGAGCTGTATAAGCGGATTGCGGCTATCTCCGGTCAGGAGGCCATGGAGGATATGCAGGATGAGCTGACGGACCGGTTTGGCGATATGCCGATTGCAGTGGAGAATCTTCTTGCCATCGCCCTGTTGAAGGCAAAGGCACATGATGCCTATATCGCAGAAATATCCGAGCATGGAACGGAGCTTCATTTTGTCATGTATCCCAAGGCCCAGGTGGATACAGAGCGAATCGATGGCTTTATGAAGCAGTATAACGGCAATATGCGGATGAACATATCCAGGACCCCTACCTTCATACTTAAGGTAACGACGATGAATCGAAGGGAACGGCTGAATTGTGTCGAAAGTGTGATAAATGCCATCCATCACTTGATACTCCGTTAGAAATGTGTTACGGTGAGTGGAGCAAAAAGAAAAGGAGTAAGGAAATGAAAATAACGAAAAGAATAACAATGCTTATCTCAATGCTTTGTTTTATTATATTACTGACTGCCTGTGATTCCAATGGCTCCGGACAGGGGCAGGCGGCAGCCGGAGGCAAGAGTCCTTCTGAGGTAGTGGTATTGAAGGTAGGGGAAAGTGAAGTTTATTTAAATGAAGTGAATTTTTATGCCCTGTCATTTATGGAAAGAATGAATATTACGGAGGAGACGGACCTGAGTGCTTCCTTTAGTCAGGAATTCGAGGATATGGATGCTGCGCTGAAGGCACAGTTCCTGATTTCCCTTCGGCAGGCGCATATTCTATATCAAAAGGCTTCAGAGGAGGGAATTACCCTGACTGCGGATGAGACTACAGATGTTGAAAGGCAGGTTCGGGAGTATATGGCTGCTAATGATGCGGAACGGCTGGAGGAGTTCGGCATAGATGAGGAATTATTGACCCGGGTATTTACCATGTCCCAGACCATCCAGAAGTACGAGCAGAAGCTTGTGGAGGAGATGGAGGTAGAGAGTGTTTCCTATGGAACCTATTATAATTTTGCGTTCCTTACCATCGAATTGGATGAAAACGGCAGTGGAATAATCAATGATGATGGCACTTACGCATATCTGTCTGACAGTGAACAGGAGCATCAGAAGGAGCTGGCAGAGGAAGTACGGGAACGGCTTTTGGCAGGGGATGAACCGGAGGCATTAATTGAAGAATATGAATTATCCGCTACTTCCGGTCTGCTTCATGCTACCAAGGAAAGTCTGCAGGATACATTTGGATTAAAGGATGGAGAAGTCAGTGAAGTAAAGGAAAATGACTTTGGCTATGTCGTTGTGAAGATTCAGTCCGTGGAGGATGCAGAATATTCCGCTCAGGTGAAGGAGTACAATGCCAGCATCCAGGCGCAGGATTATCTGACGGAGCAGGAGCAGATTATCCTGGACGCCTTTCCAATCAACGAGGAAGATATTGTGGAAAAGGTCTGGGATGCATTTACATTCAAGGATTTCCAGTAGGATAAGTGGAGGCTGTATATGCAATTATGGAGGAAATGCTGTACAATACTTATGCTCGCCGGGCTGCTGGCAGTTATAAGCGGCTGTCAGAAGGATTTGTCCAATGAAGCGACGGAAAAGGTAGAAGTATTTACAATTGGTGAGGAATCCGTCTATCTGAATGAGGTATGGATTTATGCCAAGACCATTCAGCAGGAATACGAAAAGAATTATGGCACCGGCATCTGGACGGTGGAGCTTCAGAATGAAGATGGTGAGACGCAGACGGTTGAGACGATTACGAGAGAAGATATCATCCAGGAAATCATGCAGGTGAAGGTTTTAGTACATCAGGCAGATTCTTATGGTATAGCGCTGACCAAAGAAGAAATGGAGCAGATTAACCAGCAGGCAGAAGCCTTTATGAATGGCCTGACGGATGCGGATATTGCTGAAACCGGCGTTAACCTGGAATTGGCGCTTCAGGTTTATGAAGAAAATGTAGTCGCAGGCAGAGTATATGACCGGATTATGCAGGAAGGAAATGTAGAGGTTTCCGATGAACAGTGCCGGCAGACCAAGGTCTATGATTTGTATTTCCCCACCTATCTGGAACAGGGGGAAGGGGAATTCGTTGCCTTGACCGAGGAGGAAAAGGCAACCCAGTATAAGACCGTTACCGAAGCATATGGAAGAATTATCGAGCAGGAGGATGCTCTCAATATTGAAACGGCTGCTTATGAGTATGGCTGCACCTATTCGGATTTTCACACCATGTCTTATAAAGAATATGTGAATCAGTACGGACAGGAAATCGCAGACCAGATTTATGCCTTAAATGACGGGGAATATCTGGGGGTTATCGAAAGTGATTATGGATACCATGTCTTTCAAATGATTGCTCTGACGGATGCAGAGGCGACCAGGGATAAAAAGGAAGAAATGGAAGCCGAGCTGCGTCGGGAATACTTTGCAGAAGTATATGAGAAGTATCTGAAGGAGCTGGATGGTAACTGGAGGTTCTCAAAAAATGTGAACGAAGCTGCCTGGAATCTGATTCGGTTTGCACCGGAAACGGTTGGTGATGAAAATGAAGTTGAATGACGTATGTCTTACCATGATGGAATATTATTACGGCGATGCCAGGAGAATCCAGCATTTCATTAAGGTACATGCTCTGGCAAAGCTGATTGGCGAGCAGGAGAACCTGTCTCCGGATGAGCAGTATATCCTGGAGATTGCCGCCTATGTTCATGATATTGGAATTAAAAAGTCCGAAGAGCTTTACGGAGACTGCAGCGGCAGGCACCAGGAGGAGCTGGGACCGGAGCTGGCGAAGAATCTCTTAATCAATCTTGGCTGTGAAGGCATTATTATCAAAAGAGTCTGTTATCTGGTGGGACGCCACCATACCTATACGAATGTGGATGGAAAGGATTATCAGATTTTAATTGAAGCGGATTTTCTTGTGAATCTGCTGGAGGAACAGACACCCCAGGGTGGCGTGGAGCAGGCATACAAGAATGTATTCCGGACGGAAACGGGCAGAAGGATATGCAGGGAGATGTTCTGGTTATAGTGTGGTATCTCGAATTGTTTTGAACTGCCGATGAAAACTATGAGTTTTCATCGGCAGTTGCAGGTTGAAACAGTGCAACGAATTCCTGCAGGGAATTCGATAGCCTTCGGTCCTGATTCCATACCAGATACAGGTTTGAATAGAAGGACGGCTCAATAATCTTTTTTATTTGAATATCCGAATCTGTAATCAGGAGAGAAGAGGTATATGGCATAATTCCCAATCCCAGTCCATTGTCTACCCATTCAATAGTTGATATAATGTTATCGTTGCGGCAGATAATATTTTGAGGCTTTTTATGAATTTCCTGACATTTGGTAAGAAAGATTTCTTCAAAGCGTCGATGAATAATAAGAGGAGCATCTACGATTTCTTTTAAGGTAATTGTAGGTGCTTCTGTTTTATCTGGAAAGCAATCTGCTCGTCCGGCTACAACGAAATAATCATTTTCCTCTTCCTTCATAAAGGTCTTAGTCTTAATTGGAATATAGGAATACAAATCCTTAGGAAAAGGTTCTCGCAATATACCAATGTCAATCATAGAATTATTCAACAAATCCATAATCCGAAAGCTGCTGCCATCATAAATATTAAACACTACATTAGGATGGCGTTCTTTGTAAATACTGACTATTTTGGGAAGTAGATTGTGATTAATACTGGTTATGGTTCCAATATTGATACTGATAATACCATAAGAAGAAATCTTTCGGATTTCATCGGTAGTTTTATCTACCAGAGAAAGAATGTGCGTGGCCTTGTCCTGTAAATATATGCCTTCATTGGTAATATGCATATTTCTGGCATCCCGCACAAAAAGCTCTACTCCTAATTCGTCCTCCAAGGCCTTCAACTGATAGCTTAACGGAGGCTGGGACATATGAAGAAGCTGGGCGGCCTTTGTCAGGTTTCCGGTTTCTGCTATTTTCAAAAAATATGTGAGCTGTTTTAGAGTCATAGGTATTCCCCTTTCAGCGTTATTCTACAGTAGTTTTTCCATATCCAGATACTTTGTTATAATCTGAATTCTAAAATGTCCGATAATTCTTTTCGGGGGCGTTGCATTGGATGTTTATCAGCATAACCAACTGCAATTGCTCCCACAAGCTGATGCTTTGTATCCAGGTATGCGGTCAGTTCCGGATAGGAAAAACAGGTATTGGCAATCCATAGGGTTCCAATTCCGATTTCTTCCGCTTTTAGCAATATATTCTCAATGGATGCTCCAATAGAAAGGCTGTCACATATTTCTGTAAATCTATGCTCTGTGTCAATTTCAGAAAAAGGTGTACTGCCATTGGTATTTAAAACTATAACTATAATAGGAGCCTCTCTCATTATTTTTAAGGTGTTTTTTGCATCAGCAATGCCATGACCGGAGTTAGGCAGCAGAGGAGTTCCCTGTTCTTCTCTCAAGATTCCCTGCTCCATGCAAGTCAATAATTCATCTTTAGTTCTACCGCCATAAACGATGTATTTCCATGGCTGTCTGTTCTTGGCAGAAGGCGCCATTCTGCCAG
Source organism: Clostridium sp. (assembly GCA_023667695.1). GTDB lineage: Bacteria > Bacillota > Clostridia > Lachnospirales > Lachnospiraceae > CAG-632. The sequence goes on from JAMOZY010000005.1 coordinate 50,450, forward strand.
CATCTATTATTGATTTTATTATCTCTTTGGAAACGTTTTTATTCTGGAATTTCCTTATGCTTCTTCGAGTGTATATGACAGTGTTATTCATTTTGTATTCCTTTCTTTCACGGACTGGTACAGATTAAACGGAATATCTGCTTTCTTTACATTTATTATACATAATAATTCACAAATCTCAACAATCAATACAAAAAAACTATAGATGGATAGAAAAAAAGTATTTTACTATATATATGCGGTGTATTATAGTAAAGCCATAAAAGAGCAATGGAGTTCGAATTGAAGATTCATTGCTCTTTTGTGTTGACGGAATCAACATAGTTAAGCAGAAAAACTGCTTGGCAAACAAACTCACTCGAAGGGAATTAAGCTGTGACAGAGACACTATAATGTCGAAAAATGTCGCAGCAAAATTTCCCTATGAAGTTCTGGATATGAAATATGGGGTAATGCGATGAGGATAGGAATGATTGGTCTAGGTGCCATGGGTCTGCCAATGGCACAAAATTTAGTAAAAGCAGGTATGGAAGTTACCGGCTATGATGTATCAGTAAAGCAGGTTGATGCATTTTCGCAAAGTGGTGGTAAAGGCAGCAATGAATTGTTGGAAGCAGTAAAAGAAGCAGAAATAATTCTGGCATCATTGCCCAATTCTTCTATAGTGGAATCTATTATGTTGGGAAGTGAAGGAGTATTAAACTTTTGTGAAAAGGGTTGCTGCATTGTGGATTTGAGCAGTGTGGGACCTAGTACCTCTCGAAAGATATATGACATTGCCAAAGAACAGGGGATATTCTATGCAGACGCACCAGTAAGCGGTGGTGTTAGTGGGGCCGCAAATGGTACATTGACTATCATGTTTGGCGGTGATGAGAAAACTTGGCAGAAGGTACAGCCTGTATTAAAAATCATAGGTAAAAAACTGGTATATGTAGGCGGTATTGGTTCTGGTGATGCTATTAAAATTGTAAATAACTTAATGCTGGGCTGCAATATGGCAGCTATTGCTGAGGCATTAACGCTGGGCAGGCAGCTTGGACTTTCTTTGGAAACAATGAAGGAAATTATCAGTAACAGTTCCGGAAACAGCTATGCGTTTACTGCTAAGATGGACAAATTTATCATACCGGAGCAATTCGAAGGCGGTTTTGCAACAGACTTGCAGTATAAAGACCTGAATCTTGCCCTAGAAGCGGGAAAGGATACTTTGGTACCGCTTCCGATGACAGCAGCGGCGAGTCAGGTATTCGAAGCATCCCGAAGTATGGGAAACGGAAAAATGGATATGTCATCTGCTATCATGGTTTGGGAAAAGCTTATGGAATCATAAACTATAATTAGGCATTTGATATGTATCCATAAACTTAACCGGATAGTTAAGAATATCATAGGAAACCCATATTTTCTATCAGATACACCATCCGGATGCTTTATGATATGACATTCCGATTTTGATTCTGGAACAGTCAGAATCCGAAATCAATGCTGAATTATGGAACTGTACAAAACCTGGCAATGTCTTCGTGAGATGTTTATTCTTGGGAAAACGCGGTAGCAAAGTTAGTACACTAAATCTTAATTTATAGTAACTTGAGGCTTGCGTACCTCGCCTTCGTTTCACTTCGGATCGGTCATGGGCATTCGCCCTATGTGACAAAGATTGAATTTGTCTGTTTGTGAGCAAGCTCCCATCAGCCAATTCAACTTTGCCACGCATGGATCAAGGCTTGCGTGAAAACCATAATTTAAAAAGAAAAGGAGGATTAATAATGAGTAGGGTAATTATTAAGAACATTGGAATTATTGTAAGTGGCGATATTCAGACACCAATTCTAAACGGAACGGCCATTGTTATGGAGGATGGTTTGATTGCCGCCATAGGCGGTGATGAACTGGTGGAGGAAGGAGTAGACATTACTGTGATTGATGCACAACAGACTACGGTAGCACCGGGCTTTTTCGATTCTCATGTGCATACCAGTATAGGAGATTATGGACATCGGCAAAAGACGGTAGGTTTTCTGGAATCTGAGCTGCATGGTGGTGTTACTACTGTAATTTCTGCTGGTGAGGCCCATATGCCGGGACGACCCAAGGATTCTGCAGGCACAAAGGCGGTAGCCATATTGGCAAGTAAATCCTTTTATAATGCCCCTCCGGCAGGTATGAAGATACATGGCGGTGCTTTGATTTTGGAAAAGGGTCTTGTAGAGGAGGATTTTAAGGAATTAAAAGAACAAGGTGTATGGCTGGTGGGTGAAATTGGACTGGGCAGTGTGAAAGACCCGGCGGAGGCTGCTGTTATGGTGGAGTGGGCGCATAAATACGGTTTCAAGGTTCAAATGCATACAGGAGGAACTTCCATTCCAGGTTCCTCTACCGTTACCGCAGAGGATGTAATTACAACAAAGCCGGATGTGGTATCTCATTTGAACGGCGGACCAACAGCAGTTTCTCAGGAGGAAGCGGAAAAAATCATGGATGAGACAGATTTTGCGTTGGAGATTGTTCAGTGTGGAAATCCGAAAATGACGGATTTTATTTGTAAAAAAGCAGCAGAAAAGAAAATTTTAAACCGGATTATTTTCGGTAATGATGCACCGAGTGGTACTGGCATTATTCCTCTTGGAATTATACGGAATATCTGTCAGGTATCTTCTGTATCTGGTATAGCACCAGAGAATGCTATCTGCATGGCAACTGGGAATACGGCAAGAGTCTATGGATTGAATACTGGTATCCTTGCACCGGGTAGAGAAGCAGATATTGTAATCATGGATGCGCCAATGGGTTCTGTTGGTGAAAATGCCTTAGAGGCAATTGCAGCTGGAGACATTCCCGGTATCAGTGCGGTATTAATTAATGGAAAAATTGCATTTAAGAAAAGTCGTAACACACCACCTGCAAAGCGTCAGATTTCTTAACGGATATCATGCATGAAATAAGCTGTTGATTTATCCATATATCCAGATGGAAAACAAATTAAAAAAAGAGATATAAAGGCTTGAAAAGGCAAGCTGAGAAAAAGATTTAGGATAAAGACCAGGAGGACAAAACTATGGCAATGGAACCAAAGATTCGTAAAATTGTAACTAATGTAGAAGAAATTCGTTTTGAAGGTTTTCGGGAATTGGAAAAGCCAATTCGCAAATGCTCGGTAGCAGCAGTAATCCAGAATCCTTTCGCCGGAAAGTATGTAGAAGATTTGTCGGAACTTTCGGAATATGGAGAATATCTGGGTGAATATTTAACTCGGATTGCAGTAAAAAACCTGGGTAATGTTCCGATTCATAGTTATGGCAAAGGTGCTATTGTCGGATTAAACGGTGAGTTAGAGCATGGTGGAGCAATATTGCACCCCAAGCTTGGTAAACCAATGCGTGAAGTAATTGGAGGCGGTAAGGCGATTATTCCTTCTGCCAAAAAGACAGGCTTTGCCGGAATCGGTCTGGATGTACCGCTTCACTATAAGGATGCTGCTTTTGTCAGAACCCATTATGATGCTATGGAGGTGCGGATTCCGGATGCACCGAAGGCAAATGAAATTGTTGTTGCGTTAGTATTCACCGATGGAGGTCGCCCTCATGCCAGAATTGGCGGTTTACAGCTAGATGAAATCAAAGGAGAAGACGGTTTGCGCTAAAGTACCGCGGAAGTCTAAGAACAGGAGTATGTGCCAATGAGTAAAAAACAATGGATAGGTCTGGTACTTGCTTTTGTGTTATTCGTTACAATTATTTTAATTCCAGATATTAATCATTTGGAGGCAGAAGGGCAGCGTTGTCTGGCATTATTTGTGGCAGTATTTGTGCTATATATCTTTGAGTCTATCCCTGCCGCCGTAATTAGCATTGCAATGATACCCTTACTGGTGATTCTGAAAGTAGCAGATATAACGGAGGCATTGGCCGGCTTTGCATCTACTTCGACCTATCTGGTAATCGGTTCTTTTATATTGGCAGGTGCCATGATTAAGACCGGACTGGGAAAGCGGATTACTTGTCATTTGTTACTGTTGATTGGAACCGGACCGGTCCGTATTTCCTTGGGTTTAATGGTGGTAAATATTATTATGGCATTTTTGATTCCTTCCTCTACGGCTAGGACGGCCATGCTACTGCCTATTTGTCTTTCCATTATTCATGAATATCATGGAGAGAAGAAGGAGAAGGTTATTTATGCAGCAAACCTATTGCTGACGCTTTGCGTTACTTCCTCTACAATTAGTGCAGGAATTCTGACCTCTACTATTTCCAATCCTATGGCAACAGAGTACATTAAAAATACTACCAGTCAGGTGGTTTCTTACGGGGAATGGTTCTTGTGGGGATTTCCGCCGGCACTGTTTATGACTTTTCTTTCCTGGCTGATTATCCAGATTGTTTTCCGGCTACGGAAGGCAGAAGGAGAGAATGGACCGGAATATTTGCAACAGCAGTTGGCAGGAATGGGAAAACTAGACTTTTCAGAGATTTTTACGGCGATTGATATTGCCATAACCGTGATTTTATGGGTGAGCGGCTCATATCTGGGAATCGACAGTACTGCTGCTGCTTTGGTCGGAGCAGTATTACTTTTTCTGCCCATGTGTCCGGTTCTGGAGTGGAAGGATTGTCAGGTCAATATCTCCCTAAGTGTAGTATTTATTATCAGTGGGGGGATTAGTCTTGGAAATGCAATGGCAAGAACTGGAACCTCTGACTGGCTGGCGGACCAGGTATTTGGATTTCTTTCTGACAATATTTCACTTACGTTGGTTATTATAATTTCTATTGTTGTGGTTCAGTTCATGCATGTATTTTTTGTGGGTACCGCCACCATGGCAAATGCATTTTTTCCGATTCTGATAAGTATTGCGGTAAAAATGGAGGTAAATCCCCTTTGTATTATCATGCCGGCGGCATTCATGATAGGTGGTTATCCGGTTCTAATGTTCTTTAATACCACACCTAATATCTTGTGCTATGATACCGGATTTGTAAAATCCTCGGATTTTGTTAAGACGGGAATTCCAATCTCTGTGGCAGCCTGTATTATTTATGCGATTTGCGTAGAATGGTATTGGCCAATGGTTGGCATGCTGTAATTATTTTTGTATAAATATTGGAAAATCATACAAAAATAATATGGGTCAATATAAAAAAGGTATTTTACAATACAAATGAAGCATGTTAATATTGCCACTGTAACGAACTCAGAGCAACAAAAACAGACAAAATGTTATGAAAATCGACAATTTGAATTTGGAAATAAACGGGGCAAAGGTGTCATAATGATAAAAGATACCTTTGCCTTGCTTGTTTCCAGATGGATTCCCCTCTATGATGAACAGAAATCCGCCATATGTGTGAAAAGAAAGGAATGAAGAACATGAAAGCCATAGTATATAAAGGAGTAGGAGAATTTAGTTTTGAAGAACGGCCGATACCGAAGCTTCTGGACAGTAAGGACGCTATTGTAAGAGTGACACTGGCTTCCATCTGCTCTAGTGATATTCACATTAAGCATGGAGCTGTACCGAGAGCTGTACCAGGAACTATTGTTGGGCATGAATTTGTAGGAGAAGTAGTTGAGATTGGTTCTGAGGTCAGGAAGTTTAAGCCGGGGGACCGGGTAACCGTAAATGTAGAAACCTTCTGTGGTGAATGTTATTTCTGTAAAAGGGGATTTGTAAATAACTGTCAGAACCGGAATGGCGGGTGGGCATTAGGATGCCGAATTGATGGCGGTCAGTCGGAGTATGCAAGAGTTCCCTTTGCGGATAACGGTCTGAATCTGATTCCACAAGATGTCACGAATGAACAGGCATTATTTGTAGGTGATATTCTGGCAACCGGTTATTGGGCGGCATCTATTGCGGAAATCAAGCCGGCCGATACCGTGGTTGTTTTAGGTGCAGGGCCAACCGGTTTGTGTGCTTTGGAATGTGTAAAACTATATGGACCAGAGAAAGTGATTGTAGTAGATACCATGGATGACCGCCTAGCATTGGCAAAGGAACATGGTGTGGCAGATATTATTATTAATCCGTTGAAGGAAAATGTAGAAGAAATTGTATTGGCGAATACGGAAGGCAGAGGTGCTGATGTAGTATTAGAGGTCGCTGGAGGAAAGAATACTTTTCAAACTGCGTGGAAGGTAGCAAGACCCAATGCAATTGTCTGTGTGGTAGCGTTATATGAAGAGGCACAGAGCCTTCCTCTTCCGGATATGTATGGTAAGAACCTGATATTCAAGACTGGTGGTGTAGATGCCAATGCATGTGGGGATATTTTGAAACTGATTGCTTGTGGCAAGATAGATACGACCTATCTGATTACACATAGAGAAAAATTAGATAACATTATGGAAGCTTATGAGATGTTTGAAAATAAAAAGGATGGTGTTATTAAGGTTGCAATTGAACCCTAGGTTCTTGTAATAAATTATTTTGAAGGGAATACCCCCCAAAATATCCTTCAAAAAATCTATACGAAAAGAGGAAACGCGTATGAAAAGACATATGAAGAAAATACTGGTAGTTGTTTTGGCTGTTGCATTTGTATTCAGTCTGACTGCATGTAATGCTTCTGGTAATGACTCTGCCGCCGGTGGCACTACCTTAGAGGGTGCTTTGAATCAGGCAGGTGGTGAAATGGATGGCACTACCATTAAGGTTGGTTTGTTGACCGCTTCTAGTGGAAGTACCTCTGTGTTAGACACTTACATTGAACATGCATTTATCATGGGTATTGATGAAATCAATGCAGCAGGTGGTGTGAATGGAAAGCAGATTGAGATTATTTCTGAAGATTATGCATCAGATCCTTCCATGGCGGCAGAGAAAGCGGAAAAGCTGATTGTGAATGACGGTGTGTGCTGTATCTTTGGTGTTGTATTATCTTCCTGCCGTCAGTCAGTTTTGCCGGTAGTAGAAAAATATGATAATTTATTGATTTACCCAACGGATTATGAAGGTCTGGAGCAGTCGGATAATATTATTTATCTGGGCTGTGTACCAAACCAGCAGGTACAGGTTATTGCACCATGGTTAGTAGATAACATTGGCAAAAAGGTATATGTCATCGGTAGTGATTATCTGTATCCAAGAAGTACCTGTGCGCAACTGATTTCCATTCTGGAAGAAAATGGTGCTACTATCGTTGGTGAAGAATATGTATCTATGGATGAAACGGACTATACCACTTCCATTACAAAGATTATGGATGCAGAGCCCGATGTAGTATTTTCCGTACTGGTTGGCGACTGTATCAACGCATTCCAGAAGCAGTATGCACAGTATGGTGTAGAGGATACAGCAATGTTTCATATGTGTATGGATGAATCTGGTGCCGCAGCAATCGGTGTAGATGCCTGTGAGGGTGTGTACTCTGGTCAGACTTACTATTGTACGGTAGAATCTGCTGCAAATAATGAGTTTACGGCCAAGTATTCGGAAGCATATGGTACAGAACCGACTGTATATGCAAGTACTTCCTATAGTGGAGCATATTTATTAAAAGCGGCACTGGAAACAGCAGGTGACGAGTTTACAACTGCAGATTTAGTGGAGGCCTTCCATGGGAAGAGCTTTGACGGTCCTGCCGGTACATTAACAGTTCAGGATAATAATCATACAAGTCTGACACCGCGAATCGGACAGGTAAATAGCGACTGCTTATTTGATGTACTGTATGAAGCTGGTTCACCGATTGCTCCGAACCCGTTTGCCGGTGCATCCAATGAATAGAATAAAATAAAAAAGCAAAGAGGCTGTGGATACAGCCTCTTTCTGTTTTGCAGAGTTAGGAGGAGTTTGTATGCTTCTTACATTAATTATAAATGGTCTTATGACCGCTGCCTCTCTGTTATTGTTATCGATGGGTATGGCAATTATCTTCGGTATTATGAATGTGGTAAATCTGGCACATGGAGAATTGATTGTTATTGGTGCTTATGTATCCTTTACCATGATTGAAATATTGAAGCTGCCCTTTGGAATTGCAGTATTTGCATCCTTTATTGTAACAGCAATCATAGGCGGTATTATTGAAAAGTTAATTGTAAAAAAACTATATGGAAAGGCTGCAGAGACTTTATTAGTCACCTATGCCTTGTCCATGATTTTCCAACAGGTAATCAAGTTGATTTACGGTTCCGGCTATATTCATATTTCTTCACCAGTTTCTGGTGTAGTGAAAATGGGTAAGACCGTGTTGCCGGTTTATTATATCTGCATTATTGGAATTGCGATTCTGGTGTTTGCAGCAACCCTGTTATTATTTAACAAAACAAGGGTTGGTATGCAGATTCGGGCAGTCAGCCAGAATCGTACCATGGCTGAATGTCTTGGGGTAAATGTGAAATTAATTGATACACTGACCTTTGCCTATGGTGCTGGTCTTACTGGTCTGGCAGGCTGCATCATAGCACCAATTAACTCAATTTCCCCGTTTGTTGGTTCCAACTACATGGTAGATAGCTTTATGGCTGTTGTATTAGGCGGTGTGGATTCTTTATTTGGTTCAGTACTTGGCTCCCTGCTTATGGGAGAAAGTAATTCCATTATTGGCGGTTATGTGGATTCTGTATTTGCCGAAATGATTGTGGTATTTGCCGTTGTCATTATCATCCGGTTTAAACCAAAGGGCTTAATTGTAAAAGAGAGGAGATAGATAATATGAGTAATTCAAAGAAAAATCTGGCAAAAAATATTTCTATCTTACTTATTGTTGATATTGTGGTGTTTGTATTTTTAGCGTGTTTTCCCATGTTCGCAAATAACTTCCGCTTACAGATTATGGCAAAGTGCCTGTGTTATATAGTATTTGCCTATTCCTTGGATTTGTTGTGGGGCTATGTGGGATTAATGAGCATGGGACATGCAGTATTTTTCGGCATTGGTGCATATATATTAGCAATCGGATATTCCATGCAGGATGGTGTGCCATCTTACATGACCAGCCTGGGTTATATGGAGGCCCCGAGTATTTATTACTTCCTAGCGCATAAACCAATTGCTTTTTTTGCAGCATTGCTGGGCTGTGGTGTGATTGCCGGTGTTCTGGGAGCATTTTTGTTTTCAAAAAAGGTAAACAGTGTATTCTTCTCTCTGATTACCTTTGCTTTAGCAAGAGTATTTGAACTTTTGATTATTAATCAGCAAAGATTTACCGGTGGTGCTAACGGTATTACTAAGATTCCAAGAAGATTGTTTGTAGAAGTAGAGATTCCTCAAGTGGCATATTATTATATATTACTGGTAATAGTCATTCTGGTCTATCTGTTCTGCAAATGGCTGACTAGAAGTAAATACGGTCTGATTCTGGAGGCGGTCCGGGAAAATGAAGACCGGATGAGTTTCTTTGGATACAACGTAATTCGGTTTAAGATTGTAGTATTTATTATTTCTGCTGTTCTTGCAGGGCTGGCGGGCATCATGTTTGCTACCTCACAGTCCTTTGTAGGTCCTTCCAATGTAGGAATCGCAGCTTCTACAGCTGTTATTGTATGGTTGGCGTTAGGTGGCAGAGGAAATATTACCGGTGCAACGGTTGGTACATTAGTGGTCTGCTGGGCGGAGAGCATTTTCTCTGAGCAGTTGACAAATTATTGGAATATTATTTATGGAGTTATGATTCTGGTCGTAGTATTTCTGATTCCAAAGGGAATCATCGGACAGCTTCAGTCTGCAATCTATAATCGAAAAGCTGCAAAGAAGCATAACGAAGCGTTAGAAGAAAAAGTAATAGAAAGCAGGGGGTAAGTTATGAGTAAAACCAGTATAAATACCTCTATGGCAAAGAGAGAAAATAAATTAATTGTTCGTGGATTGTGTGTGAATTTTAATGGATTTATTGCGGTGGATCAGGTGGATTTGACCGTGGAACCGGGAGAAACACGCGTGATTATCGGTCCTAACGGTGCTGGTAAGACTACGTTACTGGATTTAATTACTGGCAAGACAAAGCCTACTGCCGGTACTATTGAATTCCGAGGACATCAGCTAGTGAATAAAAGTACATCAGAAATCTGCAGGAAGTATCATGTGGGACGAAAGTTTCAGGGTCCCAATGTATTCAACAATTTAACGGTAGGACAGAATATGCAGTTAGCTATGATGGGAAATGATAATCAGATAAATTACCTATTTAAGAAAAAAAATGCGGAAGATGAAGCGAGAATCAACGAATGTCTGGAGAAGGTAAATCTTCTGGAATACAAAGACATTATGGCAGCGTCTTTATCTCATGGGCAAAAGCAGTGGCTGGAAATTGGAATGGTGATTTTACAGGAGGCACAGTTGGTGGTACTGGATGAGCCTACCGCCGGTATGACTGCGGAGGAGACCTTCAAGACCGGTGAAATGATTAACAAAAATCTAAAGGATAAGACCTTGCTTGTTATTGAGCATGATATGGATTTTGTACGCCAGATTGCAGAAACAGTAACGGTGCTTCATCAGGGAAAGATTCTGGCAGAAGGAACCTTTGAAGAAGTGGAAAAGGACCCTCGCGTAATTCAGGTTTACTTAAAGCAGGATACAGAAGAAAAGGAGGGGTCTCCATGTTAGAGTTGACAGATGTGCATATAAGCTATGGTAAAAGTAAGGTTATCAATGGAGTGGATTTTTCGATGGAAACCACGGAAAAGGTAGCATTGTTAGGAAGAAATGGTGTGGGAAAGACCACTTTGTTAAAAAGCCTGATTGGTATTCTTCCGGTGGAATCCGGCAGGATTATCTATGAAGGGGATGTAATTAATAAGAAGAACAGTTATGAGCGTTCTATTGCAGGAATTGCTTATGTCCCTCAGGGCAGAGAAATCATACCGGATTTTACAGTAAAGGAGAATCTGGAGTTGGGAGGCATTTCTTTAAAAAGGGATTTAGTAAAAGACAGAATCGAAGAGGTATTAACTTATTTTCCGGCATTAAAGGTACATTATATCCGAAAAGGTGGTGTTTTGTCTGGTGGCTTGCAGCAACAGCTTGCGATTTCCAGAGCATTGATATCTCATCCGAAAATTCTGCTGCTGGATGAACCTACAGAAGGGATTCAGCCTAACATAGTGGCAGAAATTGCCTCTATTCTAAATCAGGTACATAAGGATTTGAATCTGGGCATCATTTTAGTGGAACAAAATTTGAACTTTGTATTTAAAATCTGTGATTCTTATATCCTGATGCAGAAGGGGCAAATTGTAAACAGTGGCAGGAATGGGGAATTAACAGATGATATTATTAAGAAGTATTTAACGGTATAAAAGCGAATGTATATTCACCATACATGTAAAAAAGACTGTGAAAACAGGTAATGTAAGAAAACACTTTGGATATAAGAATGGAGGTAGGATTATGAGACAATATGAGGATATTATAAATGTAGCCGTGGTGAATTTCCGACAGATTTGGGGAAATAAAGAAAGCAATCTTGCAAGAATCAAGGGGTATATCCGTTCTGCTGCCAAAGTGGGAGCAGATTTAATCGTATTTCCGGAAATGGCATTAAACGGATATGATGATGAAGATGGTGTGGAGAAAGGTCAGAAAATGCAGATTCGGGAAGCAGAGCTTGTACCGGGACCTTCCAGTCTTGCTGTTGCATCGGTCACAAAGAAGTACGGTGTTTATGCCGTGTTTGGTATGGCGGAGCGGGCAGAGGAAGGCTCTGATATCGTGTACAATTCCGCAGTTGCCTGTGGACCGGAGGGTATCATTGGTACTTACCGGAAGCTTCATCCGGCACTGGCAGAACAGCGCTGGTGTGTACGTGGTGATGAGCCATTTTCCTTCGATACTCCTTGGGGACCGGTCGGTATAGGTATCTGTTATGATTCCTATAATTTCCATGAGTTAATTCGCTATTATGCAGCAAGTGGCTGTCGGTTGTATTTGAATCCTACAGCTATTGGTCCAAGCGGACGTCACGACTGGAGAGATTACTATATGTCAGGCTTAAAGCAGTGTGTAAATTCCTGTGAAATCTTTGTGGCAAGCTCCAATCTGGTGGGTAATAACATGGTAGATGAAGAAGAAGGCGGAAGTCTTGGTAATATTGCTGATGTAGGACCGGGCTTCGGTGGCGGAAGTGTTATTCTCGGACCAGGTTTATATGATAAATTACATATTTATGCAGGGGATGTAGATGCAAGAGAGGAAACCTATTTTATGGCACCAATTGATTTATCCATGGCAGCCAGAAGAAACTTTAAGGTTGATCCGGTAAAGGGATGTCCGGATTACAGGCCGGATATTTATAAGAAATTAAATGAAAGGTTGCTGGCGACACCGTTCTGGAAGCAATTCTCTTAACGTGTCAGCAGTGTTTTGTAGAATCTGGATAATGTTCATGAAAGGATAGGTACAGAAATATGAAAAATTATATAATAACAATTGCCAGAGGCTTTGGCAGCGGTGGAAAGGATGTAGGAAACCGTTTGGCAAAGGAACTGGGAATTCCCTGCTATGAACGGGAGATTCTGGATATGGCATCTGAAAAAACAGGATTAAATGTAGGTGTCTTTATGCAGGTGGATGAAAAGCTGAGAAGAAATGCGATTTTGAAAAATCTACAGACAGTGCAGACCTCTTATGCAGTTGAACCTACAGAAAAGGATTTCGTATCCGACGAAAATCTATTCTTTATTCAGGCTGAAATTATCCGTGCTTTGGCACAGACCCAGTCCTGTATCATTGTTGGCAAGTGCGCCGACTATATATTGAAGGACTATGATAATGTCATCAGTGTTTATATAGAGGCACCCAGAGCTGCCTGTGTAGAAGAAATTATTCAGAAGCTGAATGTATCGGAAAAGAGAGCGCATCAATTAATTAAGACCACCGATACATATCGGGCGAATTACTATCGGTATTACACCAGAGGCAGGGACTGGACCAATCCCATTAATTATGATATGACTTTAAATAGTGATAAGGTGGGACGGGAGAACTGTGTAAAGATTATTAAGAACTATGTGGATATTAGATTTGGCATGGAGGAAGGAAAAGCATAGGTGTCTTATATTATCCGGAGTTTTGTGTATTTAAATAAATGAATATGTGGCAAAAGCTGCTGTAGGACATGATACATATAAAAATATATGTCAAGCGTCCTACAGCAGCTTTTTGGCATATCAGGCAGGAAAAGCGGCAGGTCAGGAGTCTGCATCTTGTAGGAAGAAAATCCATATGCTATGTTGGAATAGGATTAACAATGAAGAGGTGATAGATTGAAAATATCAATTAATGTAGATGCGGATATTTCCGATACAGAGATTCAGATATCCTGTAGTCATCTGACGCCCGAGATTGAGCGGATACTGGCAACCCTTCGGATTCTGGATAAACAGCTCATGGCGAAAAAGGGAGAGGAAACCTATCTGCTGGAGGTATCACGGGTAATTTATCTGGAATCCGTGGATAGAAGGACCTATGTATATACATCGGAAGAGGTGTATGAATCCAGTCTGAAGCTGTATGAATTAGAACAGCAGCTAGAGGAATACGGCTTTTTTCGAGTTAGCAAGTCTTGTGTACTTCAGCTTAGATATATCCGGTCACTAAAAGCGGATATCAATCGAAGGATTCGGATTACCTTAGAAAATGGGGAACAGATTATGGTATCCCGACAGTATGCCGAGGGATTAAAGCAGAAGCTGGGGGTGAAATAGATGGAAGAGAAAAAGACCATTTTTGATTATATCGGACAGGTATTTTTGATATTTGGAATTACCATTGGAATACTGAATATCTTCTGCCTTTTGTTTGGAGATAGTGCAAAGGAGATATCCACATTATTTTCTTTAGGCAGTCAGGGGCTGAGCATTTTGACTACCTTTCAGTTTTTTCTTGTATCGGCCTGCATTGTAATTGTAAAGTTCATCTTCTTTACGGATTGTTGCATTAAAAAAATGTCGATTGCCATGCGGACGGTATGTATGATTACTGTCGTGTTGATTATCATTGCTGTATTTGTCTGGGTCTGTGGATGGTTTCCGGTGAATATGTGGAAGCCTTGGCTGATGTTCTTTCTATGCTTTGGAATCAGCTTTGGAATCAGTATGGCAGTAACTATGGTAAAGGAACGGCTGGAAAACCGGAAAATGGAGGAAGCGTTGCACAGACTGAAGCAGGAGACTCAGGAATCATAATCTATAAAAACGACTACTTTGTACTAGGAGGAGAGAAGGGAGTAGAGAAAATGAAATACAGGATAGAATGCATGGAGCTTACAAAGAGCTTTCAGGAAAAAGAGGTTCTTAAGGGTCTGAACCTGAAGGTGGAGCAGGGAGAAATCATTGGACTGCTGGGACCTTCCGGAGCTGGTAAGACCACGCTGATTAAGATTCTGACCGGGCAGCTCCGCCAGACCTCTGGCATTGCCAGGCTGTCAGGAAAGGATACCGATAAGCTGAATTATGAGATATACAAGAAAATGGGAATGATGCTGGATAATTTGGGCCTATATGAGCGCTTGACGGTCTACGATAATCTTATGCTGTTTGCCCGTTTATATGAACTGCCCAAAAATAAGATTGATGATGTGCTGCATCACGTAGGACTTTGGGAGGGGAGAAAGGATGCGGTGTCGAAGCTGTCCAAGGGCATGCGGGGCAGACTTGCACTGGCAAGGGCAGTTCTTCATGAACCGGATATCCTGTTTCTGGATGAACCTACGACCGGACTTGACCCTTCCACAGCAGAGGAGATTCATGGACTGATTCGAAAGGAACAGGAGCGGGGAGCCACCGTATTTCTTACCACTCATAATATGGCGGAAGCGGAAAAGCTATGTCAGCATGTGGCGTTGCTGCATGAAGGAGTTATTGTAGAATACGGAGTACCGGAAGAAATCTGTCGGAGATATAATCATCAAAACAAGCTGCTGATACACTTACATAATGGAACGGATGTAGAGCTGGCAAATGACCGCACCGCCGGGGAAGCAGTCCGGAATTATCTGGAAGCAGAGGAACTGGAAACGATTCATACGTCAGAGCCGAATCTGGAAACAGTATTTATGGAATTGACCGGCAGAGGCCTGGAATAAAAAATACATGAATTGACTGGCGGAAGCCTGGAATAAATGAAAGATACATGAATTGTCTGGAAGAAGATGAAAAGAGGAAACAAAACGAGATTTGGAGAGAAGCAAAAAAGTGTAGAAAGGTCTGGTAGGAATTATGAAAAATATAAATGCGGTTTTTATAAAACAATGGAAGGATACCTTCAAGAACAAAACGATTTTAATACAGTTTCTGATGTTTCCGGTGCTGGCGGTCATCATGGAGCGGTCCATTAATATAGAAGGAATGCCCCAGCATTTTTTTGTGAATCTCTTTGCAGTTATGTACTGTGGCATGGCGCCCTTGACCTGTATGGGAGCGATTCTTGCCGAGGAAAAGGAAAAGAATACCCTGCGGGTGCTGTTGCTGTCCGGCGTAAAGCCCATCGAATATCTCATTGGGGTAGGAAGCTATCTATGGATTATCTGTATGCTGGGTGCTTGTGTTTTCTGTTGGACTGGACAGTATACTGGTACGACTGCAATTGCTTTCCTGCTGATTATGGCAATCGGGATATTGGTATCTATGCTGATGGGAGCGGCAATCGGTACATGGAGCCGTAATCAGATGATGGCGACCTCCATTGTGGTTCCGGTTATGATGGTGTTCTCCTTTCTTCCTATGCTGTCCATGTTCAATAAGAGCATAGAACAGGTGGCAAGATTCACTTATTCCCAGCAGCTTCATGTATTACTGAATTCTGTGGAGCAGTTAGAAATCAGTGGGGAAAATTGTGTGGTAATCCTGGTCAATGGCCTTCTTGCAGTTCTTCTCTTCTGGCTGGCATACCGAAGGGCAGGACTGGCATAATCTGCCGCTATATCCTCAGATGGTTAGACGGTGACTGCAAGGATAATGAATAATTGTATAAGACATTGCATCCAGAGGATACCGAAGCAACGGAACATTCACTGACTGATGTAACAATAGAAAATGTATTGACCGATAATTTGTATAATGATTTAGGGTTTATTGCCAATAATAAACTGATGATACTCATAGAAGCACAGTCCACATGGACATTGAATATCCTGATTCGGATACTGCTGTATCTCGCGGAGAGTTATCATAAGTATTTCCAGCAAAATAAACTAAATTTGTATGGGAGCAGAAAGGTCAAAATGCCGAAACCGGAACTTTATGTGATTTTTACAGGCAATAGAGGCGAAAAACCCGATACAATATCGTTATCCAAAGAGTTTTTTAATGGTGCGGATATTGATATCGAGGTAAAAGCAAAAGTTATTTATGAAAGCGATACCGAGGACATCATCAACCAGTACATTATTTTCTGCAAAGTTTTTGACGAGCAGAGAGAAAAGTATGGAATGACGGAGCAGGCCATCAAGGAAACAATTAAAATCTGCAAAGACAGAAATGTGTTAAAAGAGTATTTGGAACGCAGGGGAACGGAGGTTGTAACGATTATGATGAGTTTATTTGATGAAGAAGAAATTATGAAAACCTTTTTGATAAGTGAACGACATGAAGCCGACAGGGAAACCGCAGAGCGTATGATTAGGGATGGGGAACTTTCTTTTGAAAAGATTGCAAAATATGTTCCAACATTGTCAATGGAGGAATTAAAAGAGATTGAAGCCGAGGTTATGCAGTTGGCATAAATGAATCCTGTCAATCAAAATCAAATACAGGAATCGGATTATGACATATAAAAACGGAAATCGATTGACAATAAGAATAATGGAACATATCTGTGAAACAGGGGATGCTGGCAAAGGCATCCCCTGTTTCGCATAAAAGGTCCCAGACCACAGGCACACAATTTTGGGATGAAATTCCTGACAAAACTATTAACAAGTGTTAACGATTAACAATTGTTATCCGATATAATAAATAGAAAGGTCAAGGAGGACGAAATTATGGCAGTTTTAAGTGTAAATAATTATGGAGCAATGTATGAGAATGCATATGCTTCCCAAAAAAAAGAAACGGCTGCTTCCAGACAGGGAAGGTCAGGGGAAGCGGCAGAAGTTGAAAAAAAGGGACAGGCGTCTATAGAGGAAGGTGCAAGGACAAAAAGCACACAGGAATATCTGAAGGCCCTCCAAAAGAAGGTGCCTTATGTGGAGCTGGAAACAGGGATGAGCTTAAGCATGAAACGGGATAAGCGTTCGGTGATTGCAGTCAATCCTAAGCTTTTGGAAAAGATGCAGAATAATCCGGAGGCAGAGAAGCAATATACACAGACCTTAAAGGATATAGAGCGGGCAGAGAAAACAGCAGATGCTTATTATAATGCCCTGGGAGGTGTTGTGGAACGTACCAGTCATTGGTATGTGGATGAAAATGGAAAGTATTATCACTTTGCGTATACCCGCCGGGATGATAAGCTAAATAAAAAAATCCGGGAGGAGACGAAGAAGAATTCTGAAAAATTAATTGAAAAAACCCGGGAAAAGTCTCGTAAGAAGGCAAAGGAATTAAAAGAAAAACTAGAGGCAAAAGCAGAAGAAGCAAAGAAAGAGGATACCGAAGATTCTGTAATGAAAGCGACAGCAGACCTTCTGACGGAAAAGCTGGAGCATTCAGAAAACGGAGAAATATATCTGAACGAAACAGACATGCAGCCGGTTATGGAAGCAATCCGGAAAACGGAGGACAGCGTTGCTGAACCGTCTGCCAGGAAAGGTGGACAGGAAGCAGGCCGGGCAGTGGATTTGAAGGTTTGATTGAGTATAGTCTTTTGGATAGGCGCCGGGAGCAAATATATGGTACAGAACACAGGTATAGAAAGCTATTAGAATTCAGTTGCTGGCATATGACCGGCAGGAAAGGAAGGAGAAAGCATGACAAGAGAAGAGCATACACCAAGCGAAAGCGAATGGCAGATTATGGAGGTTCTTTGGGATAGCGCCGTCCCTCTTACGTCCTCTCAGGTGATTCAGCAGTTACAGGAGATGACAAGCATGAATCCCAAGATGGTACGGGTTTTAATGAACCGCCTGTGTCAAAAGGGGATTATTTCTTATACCGTTGATGAAAAGGATGCGAGAGTGTACCACTATTTTCCGCTGAAATCAAGAGAAGAATGCTCCAGAGAGAAAAGCCGGAAGTTTGTGGAAAGCTACTTTTCCGGCAGTCATACAGATGCCCTGGCGGCATTACTGCAAAGCTATCAATTAACAGAAGAGCAGATTCAGGAATTGGAAGATATTCTGGAACAGAGTAAAAGGAATGAGGAGAAATGACAATACAAGATTTTTGTTTGGAATTTGGTTATTATCTAAATGTATGTGTTATGTATTTCGGAATGCTGCTTGGGCGAAGCGTGTTTTTATCTCTGCCGGTTCTTTTGGTCGTACTTCTGCTGAGAAGAACGGTATTTAAGAAAACGGTTTTTATAAAAGGAATGCTGTGGTGTCTGCTCCTTCCTCTTCCATTTGTAGGGAAAATGCGGTTTTTTTACGAAAGCAGGATTGGCGTAAGAGGCTTTATCTGGTGGCATAACCTTTGCGTGGAACAGCAATGGATTTGCTGGATTTATCTGTCAGGGATGGTGGCATTTGGCATCTATATCTTTTATCGCAGAAGAAAATTATATCGATTTGCTGTCCATTTGCGAAAGGAGCAGGTGGGAGATACGGAGCTTTCCATCTGTGACAGAGCAGTGACGCCATTTACAGTGGGTGTGCTTCATCCAAGGATTGTTGTGCCGGAACTGATACAGAAGGATTTTCGCGAAAAGGAATTACAGCTAATCCTTTTGCATGAAAAGACACATATCCGGCTTGGACATCTCTGGTGGTATGCAGTCTGGGACCTGTTACGGGTGTTGCTGTGGGTCAATCCATTTCTGACCGTCTGTACAAAATATCTTCGGGAAGATTTGGAGGAAATCTGTGACCGGGTGGTAATACAAAGGAGCAAAGAAACCGCCTACGATTATGGCAGACTGCTGTTGAACAGTATTCGGCGGCTGGGAGCAGAGAATATTGATACGCCAATTACATTTGCAGGAGAACGGGAATACCAAAGCATTAAGAATCGTATGGAACGGGTGGCTCATTTCAAACCCTATAAGAGAACATCCGCAGTTCTTGCTTCGTTTGGCGGTATATTCATTGCAGTCGGATTGTTTTTCGGAATCCGGCAGTTGTCCTATCCTGTTTATATGGAGCGAACAGATGTCAGTGTGTATAATAGGAAGCTTCAATCGTGGGATATCGGGGACCAGAGCCAGCTTCAGGATGTTTTCTTTCTTGATAATGGATGTGTCTGCCTTCGTAAGGAGGCATGGAATGAAATCCTGCAGGAACAGGGAATCGAAGGTGATTATTATATTTGCTTTGGCGGATATATGAAGATGCCGGGAATCGGCGGGGGCGGAAATGCCATATATGTGGATGGCCAGGGAGAGGGCGATTTGCTGGTCATTCCTTATTATGATAATGATGCTGTACTTTGGAGCCGGCTGTTTAAGCTATTGTAAAAGCAGGATGCAGATATAGATATCGAAAACGGATGTTAAGGAGGAAGCAATTATGGCAATGGAAATAAATAATATTTATGGAAGCAATGCAAATTCTTATGTTGGTTTTGCAAACAGCATGAAGCAGAACACAGAGGGCGAGGCTGACAGTAAGACGAGGACAACAAGTACAGGAACGGGAAATGGGGCAGTAGCATCTGAAACAAAGACAGAGGCGGGCAGAAAATCAGAGGGAACAAAGGAAGGGGTCAGTCAAAGAAAAACGGCGATGGATGAATTGGCATATCTCTCTGATAAATATAGTAATTACAGCTTTGTGGCAGCCAATTATACGAAGGGGATGCGATACGGTTCTAATGCAACCGTAAATGTTGCGATTGCCCCACAGTTTTTGGCAAAAATGGCAAATGACCCGGAATTAGAGAAGGAGTATGAGGGCTATTTTGCAGATATGCAGGAATTGGACGCACAAGAAGATTGTTTACAAGCAGCCAAAGGCTGGCATGTTGTAGCGCGTGGGTGGGCGATTGATAAAGACGGTGGGATTAGTAAATGGGGGATAGTAGAAAAAGATAATAGGAAGTCCCATTTACAAACCATGTCTGAAAATGCAGAGAAAATCCGCAAACAGAATGAAGAAAAGAAAAAAGAAAAGGCAGAGATGGAGGAGAGGCGCAAAATCCGCAGGGAGGAAAAGACAGAATTAGAAGAAAAGATGCAGGAAGCTGGCAAGACTCAGTTTGGCGATAAGTGGAAGGGCATAATCGTTATTGATAAAGATGATGAGAATATGGCTGTCTCCAAATCAGATAAGGATAATGCGGAAGCTACGGGCTTGCATATGAATTTAAAGGTATGACATAAGGAAATGCAGCAGTTGTTGCAAATCCGGATAGAAAACGTAACAGAAAAGGAATTTCAAATCGAAAGGTCAAGGAGGACGATTAAAATGGCAGTAAAAGTAGGAAATAGCTGGGTATCAGAGGCGGCATATACATATGCACAGGAAAAGGCAGCAGAACGCTCATCCGGGGAAGCCTCCGGCGGAAGTATGCTCAGTCAGTTGTCGGAGAAATTTCCGGATTTAAAATTCTCGACGAATACGGAACCATTTAGCAGTAACGGGAAGAACAATATAGCCATTGCCCCAAATATATTAAAGGAAATGGAAGAAGACCCGGAGAAATACTTAGAATACGAGGCACTGATTTATGACTGCAATAATGAGCAAAAATCAATAGCAAACCGAGAGGGACTGATTTCCTTTGGATTTATTATAAATAGCGATGGTTCTTTGGGTACATGGAGTGTTTCAAAAGCGAATTCCGGGAACTACCGGAACCAGTTCAAGCTGGATAAGAAGGATAAAAATAACTGGACAGAGCAGATTCTGGAAAAATCCAAGCTGAAAAAGGCGGAGCAGAAGAAGATAGAAAAGAAAAAGACAGAACAGGCAGAGGAGAAAAAAGCACAGAAAGCGGAAATTGAGAAAAAGAAAGCGGAAGAAACGCAAGAAGCGGAAAAGGATTTGACTGGACAAAAAGGGTTAAAAGCCAAAGGAAGGGCAGTAGATGTGAAGGTATAATTTATTCCCGCAAGCAATGAGGAAAATAGCCATGCTTGCATGGATATTTGACAAATGCCGCGAGAGTCAAATATCCCGCCCATTGGGACGGAAAGAATAAGCCAGCTCATGCCCCGTAGCTTGCTGCGGGGTATTTGACTTGGGGGTCCCGGCGTTGGTTTAGGAGAAATAGCCTGCTTCTCTATATGGCTGCGCCGGGAGGTTGCTTCCCTGCCTTATAGGTGGGGGAGTGACATTTGTCTGGCAGAGTAAATATACATTCCGGTGTCTTATAAATGGACATGGCGGAACGGTCACGGGGAAGTATATTTTCAGGAAGTTTATTTTCTATAATTTTATCTTGACATACGAAAACCACATAGATATAATAAATAAGTATGCGTGATTTGGTCACGCGTGCTTTTAAAGTCCGAAAAAATCGGCAATACTACAAACACAGGAGGTGAAAAACATGCCAACATTCAACCAGTTAGTTAGAAAGGGAAGACAGACTGTAGAAGCAAAGTCTACTGCACCGGCGCTTCAGAAGGGTTACAACTCTTTGAGAAAGAAGCCGACAGATTCCTCTGCTCCACAGAAGCGGGGAGTTTGTACTGCTGTTAAGACTGCAACTCCTAAGAAGCCTAACTCTGCGTTAAGAAAAATTGCCAGAGTACGTCTTTCTAACGGAATCGAAGTTACCAGCTACATCCCGGGCGAAGGTCACAACCTTCAGGAGCATAGTGTTGTTCTAATCCGTGGTGGAAGAGTAAAGGACCTTCCTGGTACCAGATATCATATTATCAGAGGTACACTGGATACAGCAGGTGTTGCTAAGAGACGCCAGGCCCGCTCTAAGTATGGTGCTAAGAGACCAAAGGATGCTAAATAGGCCGAAAGCAACTTGATGAAATCGAGTGCAAGCGAGGATTGAATCTAGTGCGAGGCTGTTCTTTGAACTTAGCGAGGTATTTTCGGGCTTAGCGAAAAGAACATCCTTATATAGATTGAATTTAGCATAAAAGCCCATCCTGAATCTTAGCGAGAATGAGCGAAGGCGAAATTCGAGGTTAGATGAATGGATGAATAGCAAAATTAAATAGTGCTGGAGTAGGCTATGTTTTTCCTATTATAGATAGATAAGATGAATGTAAGCACAATCCGCACGAACATACCGGATTGGTATGAGTACCTTTAAGCTAAATAATGATTATTAGCTTACTATAATTTTTAAGGAGGGAAGAACCGTGCCACGTAAAGGACATATTCAGAAAAGAGATGTACTTCCAGATCCGATTTATAAGGATAAAGTGGTTACAAAGTTAATCAACAACATCATGTTAGACGGTAAGAAGGGTGTTGCCCAGAGAATCGTTTATGGTGCGTTTGAACGTGTTGCTGCTGAAACTGGAAAAGATGCATTAGAAGTATTTAATGAAGCAATGAATAACATTATGCCATTACTTGAGGTAAAGGCAAGAAGAATCGGTGGTGCTACCTATCAGGTGCCAATCGATGTTCGTCCTGACAGACGTCAGGCTCTGGGTCTCCGTTGGATTACTACTTACTCTCGTGCGAGAAGTGAGAAGACCATGGAAGAGAGACTTGCAAAAGAGATTCTGGATGCCGCCAACAATACCGGCGCATCAGTAAAGAAGAAAGAAGATATGCACAAGATGGCAGAAGCAAACAAGGCATTTGCACATTACAGATTCTGACCGAAAGCAACTTGATGAAATCGAGCGTAAGCGAAGATTGAATCTAGTGCGAGGTCGTTCTTTGAGCTTGGCGAGGTGCTTTCGAGCATAGCGAAAAGAATTTCCTTTTGAAAGCAACTTGATGAAATCAGCGTAAGCGAAGATTGAATCTAGTGCGAGGTCGTTCTTTGAGCTTGGCGAGGTACTTTCGAGCATAGCGAAAAGAATTTCATTAATAAATTACTTGTGCATAAGTAAAGGTGAAAGCGAATGTACAATCAGAAACAAATGAATTGGTCATCTGTTTGTCCATGGAAACCAGCTTTCAAAATAAATTAAGGAGGAAAATACCTTGAGTGGAAGAGAATATCCGTTAGACAGAACTAGAAATATCGGTATTATGGCACACATCGATGCCGGTAAGACGACTCTTACAGAGCGTATTCTGTATTATACCGGTGTTAACTATAAGATAGGAGATACTCACGAAGGTACAGCTACCATGGACTGGATGGAGCAGGAACAGGAAAGAGGTATCACCATTACCTCTGCGGCTACTACCTGTCACTGGACGTTACAGGAAAACTGTAAGGCAAAGCCGGGCGCTTTGGAGCATCGTATCAACATTATTGATACTCCCGGCCACGTTGACTTTACGGTAGAAGTAGAGCGTTCTCTGCGTGTATTGGACGGAGCCGTTGGTGTATTCTGTGCCAAGGGTGGCGTTGAGCCTCAGTCAGAAAATGTATGGCGCCAGGCAGACACGTATAATGTTCCAAGAATGGCATTTATTAATAAGATGGATATCTTAGGTGCTGATTTCTATGGGGCGGTAGATCAGATTCGGAACCGTTTGGGTAAAAATGCAATTGTTACCCAGTTACCAATTGGTAAGGAAGACGAGTTCAAGGGTATCATTGACTTATTTGAAATGAAAGCCTATATCTATAATGATGATAAGGGCGACGATATCAGTATTCTTGATATTCCGGAAGATATGAAGGATGATGCAGAAACCTACCATACAGAATTGGTAGAAAAAATCTGTGAATTAGATGATGACTTGATGATGGCATATCTGGAAGGTGAAGAGCCTTCGATTGATGAGCTGAAGGCGGCATTAAGAAAGGGAACCTGTGAGTCTACAGCCGTACCGGTATGCTGTGGTTCCGCTTATCGTAACAAGGGTGTTCAGAAGCTGTTGGATTCTATTTTGGAATTCATGCCTGCACCAACTGATATTCCGGATATTAAGGGTGTGGATGAGGACGGTAATGAAGTAACCAGACATTCGTCTGATGATGAGCCGTTTTCAGCCCTGGCGTTTAAGATTATGGCTGACCCGTTCGTTGGTAAGCTTGCATTCTTCCGGGTGTATTCCGGTACATTGAACTCTGGTTCTTATGTATTAAATGCGACAAAGGGCAAGAAAGAGCGTGTAGGACGTATCTTGCAGATGCATGCAAACCACAGAGCAGAGCTGGATAAGGTGTATTCCGGTGATATTGCAGCAGCAGTCGGCTTCAAGCTGACAACTACCGGTGATACCATCTGCGACGAGCAGCATCCGGTTATCTTAGAGTCCATGGAGTTCCCGGAGCCGGTTATTGAGCTTGCAATCGAGCCGAAAACAAAGGCTGGTCAGGGCAAGTTAGGTGAGTCCTTAGCAAAGCTTGCAGAAGAGGACCCTACCTTCCGTGCGCATACAGATGAAGAAACCGGTCAGACTATTATTGCCGGTATGGGTGAGCTGCATCTGGAAATTATTGTAGACCGGCTTCTTCGTGAGTTTAAGGTAGAAGCAAATGTTGGCGCACCACAGGTTGCATATAAGGAAACATTTACCAAGCCGGTTGATGTAGATAGCAAATATGCAAAGCAGTCCGGCGGCCGTGGACAGTATGGACACTGTAAGGTACACTTTACGCCAATGGACCCGAATGGAGAGCAGACCTTCGAATTCACATCTTCCGTAGTGGGTGGTTCTATTCCGAAGGAATATATCCCGGCTGTTGGTGAAGGTATTGAAGAGGCAGCTAAGGCAGGTATTCTTGGTGGATTCCCGGTACTTGGTGTTAAGGCTGATGTATACGATGGTTCTTATCATGAAGTCGATTCATCCGAAATGGCATTCCATATTGCCGGTTCCATGGCATTCAAGGATGCTATGGCAAAGGGTGAACCGGTACTGCTGGAGCCGATTATGAAGGTGGAAGTAACCATGCCGGAGGAATATATGGGCGATGTAATCGGAAGCCTGAATGCAAAGCGAGGCCAGATTAACAGTATGGACGACCTTGGCGGTGGTAAGATTGTCAGAGCATTTGTACCGCTTGCTGAGATGTTTGGTTATTCAACAGAGCTTCGTTCTTCAACACAGGGACGTGGAAATTATTCCATGTTCTTTGAGAGATATGAGAAGTGTCCGAAGAATGTACAGGATAAGGTTCTTGCTGCAAAGAAGGGCTAAAAAGAAGGGAACCTGGAAGGCCAGGAAAAGGAAATGTAATAATGCGTCGGTATACTGCCTGTAAAGCGGTATACCGATGATATAAAAGACTTGAAAATATTGTAAATATCTAATATAATGTTTTCTAGCTGATGTATAGTAGAAAGCCAAAAGGAAATGGCGAATTTTAAGGAGGATATTAAAAATGGCAAAGGCTAAGTTTGAGAGAAGCAAACCACATTGTAATATTGGTACCATTGGTCACGTAGATCATGGTAAGACAACTTTAACAGCTGCAATCACCAAGACATTGAATGCAAGATTAGGTACTGGTGAAGCTGTTGCATTTGAGAACATTGATAAGGCTCCGGAAGAGAGAGAAAGAGGTATTACCATTTCTACCGCTCACGTAGAGTATGAGACCGAGAACAGACATTACGCACACGTTGACTGCCCAGGCCATGCTGACTACGTTAAGAACATGATTACCGGTGCTGCTCAGATGGATGGCGCTATCCTTGTTGTAGCTGCTACTGACGGTGTTATGGCTCAGACAAAGGAGCATATCTTATTGTCTCGTCAGGTAGGTGTACCTTACATCGTTGTATTCATGAACAAGTGTGATATGGTTGATGATGAGGAATTATTAGAGTTAGTTGAGATGGAAGTTACCGAGCAGTTAGAGGAATATGGTTTCACGGACTGCCCAATCGTTAAGGGTTCCGCTCTGAAGGCTCTGGAAGATCCTTCTGGAGAGTGGGGCGACAAGATTTTAGAGTTAATGAAGACGGTTGATGAGTATATTCCGGACCCACAGAGAGATACGGACAAACCGTTCCTGATGCCTGTTGAGGATGTATTTACCATTACCGGTCGTGGTACAGTTGCTACTGGTAGAGTAGAGGCTGGTGTTATCCATGTAAATGATGAAGTAGAAATCGTTGGTATTAAGCCAGAGGTTCAGAAGACTACCGTAACCGGTATCGAGATGTTCCGTAAGCTGTTGGATGAAGGACAGGCTGGTGATAACATCGGTGCATTGCTTCGTGGTATCAAGAGAGAAGAAATCGAAAGAGGACAGGTTCTGTGTAAGCCAGGTACTGTTACCTGCCACAGCAAGTTTACCGCTCAGGTATACGTTCTGACCAAGGATGAAGGTGGTCGTCATACTCCATTCTTCAACAACTATCGTCCTCAGTTCTATTTCAGAACAACAGACGTTACTGGTGTATGTAACTTACCTGCTGGTACAGAAATGTGCATGCCTGGTGATAATGTAGAAATGACTATCGAGTTGATTCATCCGGTAGCTATGGACCAGGGTCTTACATTCGCTATCCGTGAGGGTGGTAGAACTGTTGGGTCTGGCAGGGTTGCATCTATCATTGAGTAATTGAAAGAAATATAGTAAAATCAAGGCTTTCGGGGGTTTCTCCGAAAGCCTTTTTACGTGAAAAGTAGTTTTATAAGTTGCTTGTGCTTCTATAATGCTTCTAAAATATTCAAGAAATGATAAGTAGTAGAATTTTATTCATCATCACAAAAAAATCATTCTTTGTTATAATGAATTATTGTAAGTACATTTGATTATACACATTATTGACGGCCTCAGCATAAAGAGAGAAAGAATGTTTTTTATTCCTTTCATTGGTATTTTTCAGCAGCAGATATTCTTCTTCAATGTAAGACCAACCCCCATCTTCAATAATATCATGAACTTTTTCGTCTATGCCAGATGATAGTGTTCGAAAAACAAATTGATAAGATTGTTGTGTTTTATTGTTTCTTAGGTAATAATAGCCATCAGTGTTGTTATTGCTTCCGTAATAGATAATGGCAAAATCGCAACTATAGCGTATTTTATTTCTATCTTTGTCAATCATCTTTATCGTAATAGAAGATGTTGAATCCTTTGGGAATGAGTATTTTGTTCCCTGCAAAGCTGTTTTTAAAGCAGTTATGAACTGTTGCTTGATATTCTTGGCATTATAGAGAATGCCATTGCTGGGAGGGGAGAGAATTAAATTATAATCGAAATCATATCCACTGTTTCCACCTTTTATTCTGGTTATAAGATGTCTTTTACCGCTTCCGATTAGATGGAATTGGAATTTTACTCCATAGTTTTTACGCATTTCAATTTGAGTACGCTTAATAATCTGTTCAAGCTCTTTTCTGACAGGGGCATACTCGGATTTTTTTACATATTCATACATATATTATATCTCCTTTCGCCCATGCCTCCATACAATCTTGATGAATGTATCATAATAGAATATCATATTTTTACTTAATGTCAATCCCCAATTTTCAAAATCTGAGATTTTTTGAAAACATTCTAGCATTTAATGATTTTATCCAAGTAATTCCTTATTTTTCTGAATATATTCTTTCCAGACCGCTTCTCGGTCTTTCTTATGTGTGTTTTCGTATTTTTCTGTGTATTCATCATGCAGCTTTTTCAATTCATTAGTGGCGTATCGTTTGGAACTTTGTCACGTCGGATGCGCCCGTAAAGTTTATTGTAGGATTTGGTAAATTCCTGATGAATTGGATGCTGGAACAGTTTTTCTTTATAAGTTTTTCTTACGCCTACTTCGCTGCAGGTTGCAGAAGTATTTTTATAGATACGGTTGCATTTCATGGTATTCATCAAGGTGAGGAGGAGTGTTTTCTGCTCCTCAGTCAGGGTACTCCATCTTGAAAACAGTACGCGCTGTTCTTCGGTTAATTGCGCCGGATCATTCCCCTCGGAGGAGAATTGCGATAAAGTTATACCAAACGCCCTGCATACCGCCTCTAAGGTCGGAAGCGTCGGCGCATTATTTCTATTGAACATATTTGTGACTGTGGAATGGGAGAGGCTGGCCTCCTTTGCCAGCCGGTAATCCGTCCAGCCGCGCTCATCCATCAGTTGCCTTATGCGTTTTTGCGTATTCATATATCCACCTGCCCATCTGTATCTATTCTAAGGCCCAAAATGGTGATATAATAGTCACAATCAGTAGACTTACCATTCCCCAAAATGGACATACTGATAGCATAGCAGCAAGGCGGGAATACTATTCTTATTTTCAGGAGGCATCTACATGGAAGAACATTTATTTGAAAGGCTGGCCCGTGAGAGGAATATAACCGTGGAAGAAATGCGGGCGATCATCTCGGCCCGCATTGAGCGCGGCCTGCATGATCCAGACCCGGAGAAACGGGCGCAATGGGAAAAGATACCCTGCGCCGGGGAAATCCCAACGCCGGACGAGTGGCTTAAATATGCGGTTGAAACCTTGGAAGCCGAGGGGCGCGGCGATCTGCTCCGCTGGTATCCAAACCTTTAAGGGGTGTGCATTTCTAAGGCACGAAAGCACAGCATATAGACAAAAAAGAAAAAAGCGGCGGATTTGCACACTCTACCTTGTGCTTATCCGCTGCTTTTGTATCCGCTGATATTGTATCAAAAGTTGTCCCCTGATATGCTTTGGGTAAAACGTATGAATAGCATTCGGTCAAGGGCAGAGGAGATTGTGAGGGAAGAAATTATATATACATTATGAGCGCTGGAGCGGGGCAGGGAATATCTGTCCCATTTGGTGCTTTTATGCAAATTTATGGAACAAATGTTCTAATGTTTCGAGAAAACGAAAGTGTTTGTTGAAAATTGTATACTTTAATGGTAAAATATTCATGTATGTATTTGGTCAGGGGAATGGTGTACATGATAAAATTCGATTGCTTATGGGAATTGATGAAAGAAAAGAACATAACCAAAACTCAATTAAGGATGGCAGCGGGGCTTAGCACGAGTACATTTGCAAAACTTACCAAAAATGAAATGGTATCACTCGATGTATTGGTTCGGCTGTGCAAGGTGCTTGAATGTCAATTAAGTGATATATGCACGATAGACTTTGGAGAGAAGGTGTAACCTTGAGTAGTATTATGGATATTATTGCTCATGAAACAGGGGGAAAGAGTTATAAAACATATAAATATATATGTGAAGGTTCTGAAATGCTTTCTTTTGACTATGATGATCATCAGGAAATTACTTGGGAAAAATATGGAGAAACACTTCCTCCTGATAAAGCAGTTAGTATGTTAAGGAAGGCAGATTTGTGTCGGAATGGGAAACCATTGTTCACGTATTTCTTGGATGGTTCACGCCATACATATAAAGTAGATGATATTGCTTATAAAAACAAAGTATATCCGGTAATTGCCGGACAGGTTGGAGTAAGTTGTTGCAAGCGCATTGATAAAGAAATGCAGAAATATGATTTTGACAGAAGATTGGTAATTGCTTTGCCCAAAGTGGCAAGTCAAAGTGATTGGAATAAAGCCGTTTATTTTTCAAACTTGTGTAGTAAACTAAATGAAAATCCCAGACTCAAACGCCATAATATAGAGTTTACAGAGATTTTATCTTACAGTACGAAAGTGGATGAATTTGAAAGAATTGAGAGCAAAGGAATAGCGGTGATACAGGATTTGATGATACAACGTGAAATTGATATGGTAACAAAACTGGTTTCAGAGAACAGAATCAATTCCACACATTATCTTATGAAAGACGGTTCATTAGAATATCGGGTGGATCATATAAAAAATGAGAGGGAAAAACGAAGATTTCAGAAAAATTTTAGCTATGTAGTTGGTGTATCTAAATCGTTTAATCCTGAGAATTGCAAAGATAAAAACAGAAAGAATAATTCGGATATGATAGCGGATTTGAAGTTATATCATAGAACACCAGTAAGTATGTATTCATCACCAAGACTTGAAGGGATGAAATATGCAGTATGGTATTTGCGAATTAGAGATAAAAAGTATACAGCTAATGCATTTGATGGAATTCTAAAGATTGAAAAAATTTTGGTTACTGAGGAACAGATGAATAAAGGATTAGATACGGAAGAAGTTGATTTGATTTCTGCTAACATTATTAATGAGCGTAATCCGGTTTGCTATGGTGCGGATTCAAGATGGGCAAATCATCTATATCCGGTATATGTTACGGAGTGTTTTGCAAAAAGTAAATATTTTAGTGATACAATGTTTTTAAATTTATTTTAAACAGAAAGGTTGTTATATATGGGCAGGGTAATAGGCAAGGTAATTGCAACAGAGAAAAATCCATCTACAATTGATGATTTTTATTTTTGGACAAGACAGGATATGATTTTAAATCCATTCGATGTTGTGAAAGTAAGCCATTTGCAAAAAAGTGTTTCATATGGAGTTATAGAAGAAATATCACATATTACGGATACGGCTAATTTTTTGGCGGATTATGTTTCTAACGATTTTGGGGATGTTGAGGCTGACGAGAACACACACCGAATAGGTATGAACTATGTAAAGGCACGAGTGATTGGAAATACAGGAAATATATATATTCCCTTAGCAAATAACTCAAAAGTTGAGTTGGCTGATGAAAATGAGGTTTCTGAGGCATTAGGGTTGAATAATGTCAAAAACCCTGTTACGTGTGGATATCTTGAAATGTATACAGGTGATGCAGACAAAATTACACTGCCTGTTCAAATGGATTCAAGGTTTCTGATTGGACCGGAAGGAGCGCATTTAAACATATCGGGAATATCAGGATTGGCTGCAAAAACTTCTTATGCAATGTTTCTGTTGAAAGCTATTCAGGATAAATGTTTAAAGAATGCAGACGAGGAAGAAGATGAAGTTGCTTTTGTGTTGTTTAATGTCAAAGGGAGTGATTTATTGGCTCTTGATGAGGAGGGAGACTTTGAAACAACGAATGAAAGAAAAGAAACATTTGATTTATATGAGAAGCTTGGAATGAGTACAGAACCATTTAGAAATGTTCAATACTATTACCCATATTCATCAAACAAAGTCGGAAATACATACTTGCGGAAAGAAGCATATGACAATCAAAAGAAGCTAGGGAAAGCACATCTTTATAAATATTCATATGAAGATGATAAGGATAATTTGGATTTAATGTTTGCGAGCATGGATGATCCGCAGCAGACTATGGATTCTATAATTAATTATATTATTACAAATCAAGGAAAATTTGGCGGATTGGATGATTGGGATGATTTTCTTGATGAAGTACAAAAAAATTGTAAAGCAGGTTCTAACGGAGATAAAGAAATAACAGTTGCAAGTTGGAGAAAGTTTAATAGAATTATCCGAAAGTCAATTTATCGAAATGAAATTTTTGGTAATATTCATAACAATAAAGAAGAAGTGCGCATAGGAGAAGCCTTAAAACATATTCAAAAGAACGAGGTTCATGTAATTGATATTGCAAAATTAAATGAAGATATGCAAGGATTTGTATTTGGTGATGCCATTCGCACAATTTATGATTTGCAGTTAGGACAATTTAGTGATGATGATACGTTGAATCCACCGAAGAAAATTGTTATTTTCATTGATGAGTTGAATAAGTATGCATCAACGGATACTCCAAAGAGTTCTCCTATATTGCGTCAGATATTAGATATTGCTGAAAGAGGGCGTTCTCTTGGAATCATACTTTTTTCAGCGGAGCAGTTTAGAAGTGCAATTCATAACAGAGTAACAGGTAATTGTTCGACACACGCATACGGGAGGACTAATGCAATAGAAATTGCAAAAGCAGATTATAAATATGTTCCGCAAGTATATAAAAATATGATGACAAGGCTGAAACAGGGAGAATATATTGTTCAAAATCCTGTGTTTCGCTCATTATTAAATATCAAATTTCCAAAACCGATATATAAACAATATAAATAGTAAACGAGGTGCTATATGGCAGTAGGAAAAAATTTTTTAGAGAATTTAACAGTTGCAATGTATGAAAATAGCTTTACTGTTTATCGTGAGTTTGTTCAAAATGCTGCCGATTCCATAGATAAAGCTATTAAAGAAGGATTATTGGATAAAGAAGAAGCCAGTATAGATATAGCGATTGATTATAACAAGAGAAAAATATCTGTACATGATAATGCTGTTGGAATTCCGATGAGGGATTTTAAGAGAAAAATGACAGATGTGGCTGACTCAGAAAAAGACAGAAATACAGATAAAGGTTTTCGAGGAATTGGTAGATTGGCGGGTTTGGGATACTGCGATACCTTAATTTTCCGAACGACTGTAAAAGGAGAAGATAAAGAGTCAATTATTAAATGGGATGGTGTTCGATTGAAAGAAATAGTTGCAGATTCAAGTCAGCATCCATCTTCAGATGAATTGATTGAGATGATTACAGATGTTTCATACAATGTTGCCAAGAAAGAAGATCATTTTTTTGAAGTGATTATGGATGATGTTATTTTCGAAAGTGATGACCTTCTTGATGTGGAACAGGTGATTAATTATCTTCAGGTAGTTGCGCCAGTGCCATATGCTAATTATTTTAGTTTCTATGAAAAAATATATGATTATGCAGAAAATGAAGGTTTCAAAATAGATGAATATACGGTTTTGGTAAATGGAAATCAGCTTTTCAAGCCATATAGAATGAGATTATATGAAGGAACTGCTGAGAGCCCAAAGCAGTATGATGAGATATATGATATCGAATTTAAAAAGTTTTTTACAAGTGATGGTGAGCCTGTTGCATGGATGTGGTATGGAATTGCGAAGTATGAAAAATATATTCCGGTAATCAATGATATGAGATGTATTCGTTTGCGTAAAGAAAATATACAAATCGGAGATGAGAATACACTTGGGTATCCCAAATATTTTAAAGAATCACGTGGAAATGGTTATTTTATAGGGGAGCTATTTGTATTGGATAATCGGTTGATTCCTAATGCAAGGAGAGATTATTTTAATCCAACACCTGCGCTTAGAGAATTTGAGGATATAGTACATAATTTTTTCTATTCAGATTTATATGATCTTTATCATTATGCGAGTAAGGTTCGGAGTGCGCAGAAATCGGTGGCTAATTATACGGAAAAAGAGAGAGAATATCAAGAGAAAGTAGATAGCGCAGGATTTATTGACAGCAATGAGAAAGAGAATGCAAAAAAAGAGATTGAGCAGGAACGCGAAAAAGCAGAAAAGGCAAAGCGTGAGATTGAAAATCGGAAAAAAGATGCTGAGTCTAATGATGTGTATGCCAGAGTATTTACTGAAATAGAAAGCACATATAAAAGTAAAGAGGAAGCGGAAGAAAAGAAAGAAATAAAAACAGAAGAAAACGAAGCCTCTGAAAAAAATAATAAATATTTAACTCAGTCATTATCAAAATATGGAAAGAAAGAGCAGAAATTGATTGCACGTATTTATGCGATTATGAAATCAATACTTCCAAAAGATATGGCAGAAATGGTTATAAAGAAAATACAGGAAGAGTTGAGTAAATAAATGAGTAGAAAGGTTTTGCTTGTTGAACCCAATTATAAAAATAAGTATCCTCCCATGGGACTTATGAAAATAGCAACATATTATCGAGAGCTTGGAGATGATGTTACTTTTTTTAAGGGCGATCTGAAAGAATTGGTTTTAAATGACACATATGAAGCATTGTTAAAACAGTTATATGCCAATGATGAGAGCATTTTTTGGGAACAATATAAACCTCAGATTTGCCAATATTTAAAAAGAGGAACAAAAACCATATTATCGGAGATTCCGTTAGTAAACGATAATGTTATCATATTGGAATTGCTAAAATATTATCGCAGATATTTTCATAATGAGGAGTATTTTTTACCTGACAACAGAATTTATGATCGCGTAGGAATTACAACACTATTTACATTTTATTGGGATATTACGATTGATACAATTAATTTTGCAAAAAAGTTGTGTAAGGACCAAAAAGATGTTATGGTTGGCGGAGTTATGGCAACCATTCTTCAGGATAGGGTTTATGAAGCGACGGGAATTAAGCCATTTGCAGGAACCTTAAGTTCTACAGGGATTTTAGATGACAATGATAAAATAATTGATATGTTGCCGCTGGACTATTCACTTTTGGAAGAAATAGATTATGTATATCCGGCTCATGATGGATATTTGGCATATATGACGAGAGGATGCGTCAATCATTGCGCTTTTTGTGCTGTTCCTAAACTTGAACCGGAATATAAGAACTATTTGCCGATTGCAGAGCAAGTAGATTGGGCGAGTAGGCAATTTGGCGGAAAAAAGGACTTATTATTATTGGATAATAATGTTCTTGCTTCATGTCAATTTGACAAAATCATTGAGGAGATTAAAAAAGCAGGATTTACGAATGATAGTGTTTTTATGGAACCAAATATGTTTGAAGTTGCAGTAAAAAATATTAGAGAAGGCTATAATGAAAAAGCTTATATAAAGACAGTTGTGCGGCAGTATCAAATATTAATTTCAAAATATGGTTCTAAGTTACAAGATATATATGATTTGTTGGAAAAAAAGTATTTGTTGAAGGATTATACGGCAAAAAAAGAAGCTATTTTAGAAACATATGAAATTGTTAAGCCATATTTTGAAGAAATGTATAGTAAGAAGCGGGAGAGAAAGCGTTTTGTTGATTTTAATCAAGGGATTGATGCTAGATTAATTACAGATACAAATATGAGAAAACTGTTTGAGATTCCTATCAGACCGGTACGAATTGCGTTTGACCATTGGGAATTGCATGATATTTATGAGAAAGCTGTGCGAACTGCGGTAGAGGCAGGTCATACAAGTTTGTCAAATTATGTTTTATACAATTATAAGGATGAGCCAGTGGATCTGTATAGGCGGCTAAAGTTAAATGTGGATTTATGTGAGGAGTTGAATATTAGTATATACTCATTTCCAATGAAGTATCACCCCATTGAAGATCCTGATTATTTTAGCAACAGAGATTATATTGGCGAGAAGTGGAATAGAAAGTTTATTCGTACAATTCAGGCGGTACTTAATTCGACAAAGGGAAAAGTGGGGAAGGGATATTCTTTTTTTTGTAAGGCATTTGGAAGTGATGAAGATGAGTTTATGAAATTACTTTATATGCCGGAAGCTATGATAATATATCGCTTTTACTTTGAGGGCATTGGCTTGACTGATGAATGGTGGGATAGTTTTCAAAATTTAACGGATGCGCAACTGGCAATAGCAAAGCCGATTATTGAATCAAATGATTTTTCCGATTATGAAAGTCTAACAGATGACATAGCCGTTCTAAATGTTTTATCCTATTATCGTATAAAACGAGAGGATGCGGAAAGAGCTATGAGCGAAGAAAAATTATAAAAAGAGATATGGTTATAAGAATGGAGAATAATATGGACGAAATAACAAAATTGCCTTTAGGTGGATGGATTTTTTATTTTAACGGAAAAGAAAAGAGCTTGGATAAACATAAATGTGGTAAATGGATGCATTTCTTTAATAATCGAGATTTTGCTGCTCAAATATGTGAAGAAGCGATTATGCAAAATATTTGTGCAGAAGCAAAACATACAGATGCGGAGGAAGGAGTATGCTGTTTTTATTTGAATTGTGATGATATTGAAGGACATAAACGAGTGATAAAATATTTTCTTGAAAATAATTTGATAAGGAAAACAAAAACAGGGAAACTATATAATATTTCCTTTAAATTGGATGATCAAACAAGAGCAGGGGAGTATGGTGCTGATTTTCATTCAGAAATTAAATTGGAACAGTTTGTTGATTTGAATATGGGGGAATTTCTTTGATTTGTCTAGGAGAATAAAAAATGGAAATTGCTGAATATAAGGTAAAAAAACAAAATGAGATGGAAAAGCTGCTCTATGATTTGATAAAAAATTGGGAAGATGAGGTTGTAGAGTTTAAAGAGGCGGGAAAAGACTACGATAAAGAAAAGATAGGTCAGTATTTTTCAGCGTTGAGTAATGAGGCTAATTTACATACGCTTCAATATGGCTGGCTTGTTTTTGGGGTTAATAATAAGAGTAGAGAGATTGTAGGCTCCGATTATAGGAATACGGAAGGATTAAAAACCCTAAAACATGAGATTTCTCAGAATGTTTCAGGAGCGATGTCGTTTATTGATATTTATGAAGTGTATCCGACAGTTTCCGGAAAAACGAAAAGGGTGATAATGTTTCAGATTCCGGCGGCAATTACAGCCATACCTACGGCATGGAAAAATCAGGAGTATGCCAGAGAAGGGGAATCTTTGGTTCCTCTTTCGCAGGAAAAAAGAGAACGTATCAGGCGGCAGATGTTTCAGGACTGGTCAAGGCAATTCGTCGAAGGAGCAACGATAAAGCATTTGAACAAGGAAGCCATTAGGATTGCGCGTACTAAATTCAAGGAAAAAATTGATGATGAACACGTATCTGCGGAAGTGGACACGTTGACAGATGAAGATTTCTTAGAGGCAAGGAAGCTGATTATAAATGGAAAAATTACGAATGCCGCCATGCTGTTACTTGGTGATGAACAGTATGATTACCTGATGGTGCATATGCCAGAGGCGTCATGGCGTATTTATGATTCAAAAGAGATGGTCAAAGATTATAAGATATTCAAGATACCATTTATTACGCTGAATGATCGTATTATAGCAAATATTCGAAATCTGACTTATCGCTATATGCCGGATCAGATGACGCTCTTTCCACAGGAAGTAAAGCAATTTGATACATGGGTTTTAAGGGAACTGCTAAATAATTGCATCGCCCATTCCGACTACAGTATTGGTGGGCGGATATATGTGAACGAGTTTGAGGATAAGCTTATATTGACTAATCCGGGTTCATTTATTCCGAAAGATATTGAAACGATTTTGAGACCGAGCTATACATCGCCGTTTTACAGGAATCAGTTGTTGGCGGATGCTATGCTGCGTTTTAAAATGATTGATACGGAAACTACTGGCATTCGCAGAGTCTTTAACATACAGCGAGAACGCTTCTTTCCTTTGCCGGATTATGATTTGTCCCAAATGAATAAGGTTGAAGTAACAATTTATGGAAAAACGCTGAATGATAATTATATGCACATATTGTATGATCATCAGGATTTAGACTTGCAGACGGTATTTTTGCTTGACCGGATACAGAAAGGTTTGCCGGTAGAAAAGGAAGATGTAGACAGGCTGCGGGAGCAGAAGCTGGTAGAGGGCAGATTGACAAGTCTGTATCTGTCGGCATCAGCGGCTAAGAGCATTGATGAGAGTGCAGCTTATATTAAAAACAAAGGATTTGATGATAAGTATTATAAAGATTTGATTGTTGAATATCTGAAGCAATACAAAAAAGCCAAAAAGAAAGATATTCGGGAGTTGTTGTGGGATAAGCTGCCGGATGTGTTGTCAGATGCCCAAAAAGAACATAAAGTAAGTAATTTGTTGGCTGCATTAAAGAAAAATAATGTTATTGATACAGATTCTTTGAATCAGCAACGCTCATATTGGATATTGAATAAAGGCTTGAATAAATCTTGAATAAATTTACTCAAGATTATTCAAGGTTTATTCAAGATTTATTTGAGATAAATGTATTGCATATGCTCAGATAATAAGGTGTTTTAAGCAGATTGTGTTATAGATTAGCTTGAATAAATTTGTGCCAAATTAAACAAGATTTATTCAAGGTTTATATTGTGCATCTAATGCCATAAATGCAAATGTAAGTTAGAAACCAATGAGGATAGATAATATGAATGGAGTATTTATATCAGATTTTCTGAAATTAGATAATAAATTAGAGGAACATGGAGTATTTGATGCTCTTATTGATCGGGACAGCCATTTCTTCATTAATGTATTGCGATTAAAGCAAGCACAAACACCAGAATTTGCTGGTTCATATGAAAGAATTAATGACTTTTTTGGTAAGATAATGATTTTGCTACAAAATTCAAATCAGAAAAATGATAAATTATATAGAAATGCGTTAGAAAGGTTTCGGTTTTCTGAAGTAAATGGTATAAATTTAGGCTTTTCAGAATCTAGCATGGGTGCGGGTTTTGGAAAAGTATTGTCAAAACAAGTAATAAGTGATGCTTATGATATTGTAAAAACCGGATCAAATCAGCCGGAGATTTTTCAACTAGTTGGATTATTTGAAGAGAATGTTGGGGCAGATCGGTTAAGTGATATGATTGCAACAATTATTCTTCCGGATATAATGGCATATACCAAAAGAATTAATTTGGCACTTGGCATAGAACCGGAGAATTATCCGGAAGTCGAATTTATTAACGATGTAGTAGTTAATCCCTATAAAAAATGTGAGCTTCTGTATTTGCCAGAAGAAATTTTGCACGAATTACCCATTGCTCGTTGTTGGAATGATATAGATCGTGTTATTGCGGAAAATAGGATTATAAGAAAAGAAGTAAATGAAGTAATTGGAAATAAGTGGGGAAAACTTGCATCTTCCGAGAAAAAAGCATATTTAAAAGAGTATATATTTAAAGACTCAGAGCGATGTGCTCATGTGATTGAAGGGTATAAAAATGAAGAAATAGGTAGATTCTCCCCTGCATCTGATATTGAATACTTCATAGCAACAATATTTAAGCAAATGAAACGTAGCGGTGCGTTTAATTTCTTAGAGCATTCAGATCATTCGGGGTTCGGAAGTTGGGAGGTTTCTTTAAAAGTATTAGATATATTTAAATTTTGGGTAGAAGATAATAAGGGCTGGGATATAATCTTGTCGGCGCCTTCTGCAAAGCGTGAAAAAACTGTTCAAGGGCTGATTCAGTTAAGTGGACTTAAATATTGTGAGGATAATAATTTTGATTTTACATTTGAACCAAACGAGGGACCGGGACCTGCTGATATTAAAATCAGTAGAGGGGCAAAAGATAAGACAATTATTGAAGTGAAACTGAATACAAATCCTGATTATCTTCATGGATATGAGGAACAGATAGAAACTTATGCAAAAGCGGAAAAAACGAATAAGTGTATTTATGTTTATGTGAAGATAGAAAAGCATCCACAAAAAGATAAAAAAATTAAACATGCATACTTACGAAAACAAAAATTAGGTGGAATAGTGCCTTATTTGTATATTATAGATGCTCAAAAGAAACTATCTGCTAGTAGAAAAGAGTGAGGTATAGTCGTTAAAAAGAATGTTGACAGTATTATTATGGGAAATTCAGAAAGTATATGTACAGGAAAGTAGCAAATGCTGAAAGGCGGCATATCTGCTCCAAGAAATAAGGCACTTATGAAGATTCTAAATATGATTGGCATTGGAGAACGCGCAGGCAGTGGCGTGACAGATATTTATTCTGTAGGGGGAGAAACAAGGATTTACAGTGCATTGGATAAGCCTGTTGCGGTTAATGACAGCAATTCGCCAGCCAATGGCTGGCGATATAGAGCTAATTTGCAGAGCAGGATTTTTATAAGCAATATTTAAGCTCGTGCTTCTAAAATGCTTCTAAAAATTTAAAAAACCAGAAAAATAAGCCTGCATTGAGGATAATACAAATAAAAAAATCCCCATTTTATCATGGTTTGAGATATAGACAAACCCGCCGTAGCAACGTGAGGGTGGTAGAACAGTTGGTTCTGGTCGTGTTGCTACGATTGTGGAGTAATTATAATTTATAATAATTATATTATACAGAAGATAAGGAGACCGCAATTCTTGAGAAATCAGGGATTGCGGTTTTTTCAGTATGACGGACATGTTTGTATTCAGTGGTGAAGGGCTATTTATGCGTAGTTGTCACAAACTTTATAGCAACTTTCAAGGTTCGTATCGTGAGGTGCAGGCAAAGGTATCTATATATAATTATGATGATTTAAAAGGAGGATTCATGATACAGAAGAATACACAAGCACTTATGAATAAAGTAGGAATTAAAGAATTATTTGAAATTCCGTATGGAAAATTTCAGGGCAACATAGTACTTGCAACAAATGGGAAAGACAATTTAACAGTTTCGCAATTATTGAAATCGGCTGGGTATTTAATTAAATTTATAAAGAATAATTTAGATGTAAATGAATATCGGTATTCGATTACGTTAATTTTTTTAATGTCAGTACAATTGATATTAAATAATGGGAAGGCAGATAAACCAAATAAAGAAGATGTACACATTATTATAGATGTCATGCATGAGATAGCAGACATTCATGCTAAAAATGACAGTGAAAAGAAGTTAAACGAAGAAATTGCAGTGTCACTGAATTATTTCGTTGAGATATTGAAATAATTAGTTTTTGGATTAAAAAAGACATCATGATGGTGGATATGTTTTATAGAGTTTTTTGAATTTTGGATTTTTAGAATTGCAGGATACCTATAGTGAAAAGGATTAAATAAATTTATTCGGGAGATGGGAACGGATTTTGCTTTTAGGGCACGACAGAAAAGGTTACGATAGATAATAGAGAAGATGTATCTGGCGATTCAGAAAGCAAAAATATAATTGGAGCAATGCAAGAATAGCTTACAAAGCGCGACGCTATATATGCAAAAAGCATATATAATGCAAAAATTAAAAAACGTATATGTTTTTCATATATGCAAATATATGATATACTCTGTTAAGAAAATGCAGTATGATATTTTTGGAAGGAGTGATAAAAATGTCTTATCAAATTGACAATCAGAAAATAGGCACTTATATTTCTGGATTAATTGAACGAGAATTTGAGTCTGCGCGACAGTTTTGCAGGACATATCTTCAAACACGGGATGGAAATAAATCACCAACTAAAGAAGCTATACAAAATATGGCAAATCGTTTATCCCAAATAAAAAAAGGGACAAAGGCAATCCAAATTGATGATTTACCAATTTTTTCAAAATTGCTTCATGTTTCTTTTGAGCAGCTATTGAGTGCCGGAGAATGCGGTGAACCTAAAAACAATAGGATGACAAATTACACTATTGCTCAATCGCATAACAAAGCTGAATGGATTGCCTACATTGAAGAGAAGGACAAGCCCATTCTTAATCCAGACGAATACGGAAAAACTGTATTAGATTATGCAATTATGTATGGAAATTACAACTTTTTAAAATTTTTGATAGACAAAAATTATATATGGTTTGACAGTCGGAAAGAGAAAGATTATGTTATGACATTTGGGGCGGGAACGAATATTCAGCGTGTTAAATTTGAAGAGCGTGATAATGGTGTTTTTATACGTAAACCTGATATGGATGATTTACAATATAAGCTTGCAACAGAGGATCAACTGAGAATGTATATTATTTCGTTTGCAGCAGACCATGATGATTTACCTATGTTGAAAAAATTGAGGGCAAGGGAAATTCCTGAATTATATTATAAAGCACATTATTTGTCCTGCACATGTCCGGATTTTGACATTCATTATGACAAAAATATGGTAAGCCATATTGCGAAATCCAGTGATAAAGTGCTGGAGTATTTCACAGATTCGTTTGAAATCCAAG
Source organism: Clostridium sp. (assembly GCA_023667695.1). Classification (GTDB taxonomy): domain Bacteria; phylum Bacillota; class Clostridia; order Lachnospirales; family Lachnospiraceae; genus CAG-632. The sequence continues at coordinate 92,004 of JAMOZY010000005.1, forward strand.
ATCGAATCCGATATAAGGATGGTAGCAATCGTAAGCATATATTTGTGTTTCCGTATATCTCCCAATTGTTAGATATGCTGATTGAAAATAATAGTCCTTTTTTGAAAATAGCATTAGAAAAATCTATTGAACATAATGAAGATACGGGGAAAAAACTGAAAGCATTAATAAAGAAGTCTGTTGATAACGGTTGCTATTATGGTGACCACTGGAAAAAAGAATTTAATTTCCATGAAAATGGAAATATTGTTCATTTTCGCGATACGCTTGCCCTTACCGGAATTATCACGAATGTAGCCAGAACAACAAAGAAATCTGCGGACAGTCAAATAAACTGGCTTATTAAAAAATTAAATGAGTCGTACAATAAAATTAAACATGTTACAGAGGAGGAGATAATATGAAGAAAGTTTCCTATGTGACAGTTTGGAATATACAATAAATTTAAGTAGCATATATTTGGTTTTTGATTATCAAAAGCTATATTATCATTCAAAAGAGGGTGATAAAATGAAACTAGCATTAGAACAGGATTCGCCTTACAGTAATATTACGTGAAGTGAAGCAGGCATTGAAAGGAGAAGCGGATATATGAAAAAAATATTGTGAATATCTTTGTCACGACAGGAATTTCCATATTGCTGCTCTCCATAGTTGCGTTATTTTATAAGGCGGACTACCTCTATCTGAATACCGTTTTTCAAGTTCTGGGAGCAAATATAATTGTTCATTTAGGACTGGTGCTGATACACAGGATTCAAATAAAATATGTGGTGCTAGAGACTGTATTGGATGTCATATTGATAATCGGGGCATTGCTTGCATTTGGGATAATATTTGACTGGTTTACAAGTACACCCATTTGGGTTCTTGTTATCATGGGTATTATTATGTACATGGCTTCTCTTCTTCTGAATCTATTGCAAATGAAAAAGGAAGCCAAGGAATTAAATGCGCTTATTAAAAAACGAAATGAAAAGACAAAATTTGTACAAGTCCCATGAAATAGCTTACTTTGAGAGGAGGATACCGAATGTCAGAACGAAAAGAAAGGGTACTATCCATCGTATTACTTGCCTATCTGCTGTTATTTTTATTCCGGATATTAGAATATTTTCTATTGCGTACCGACCAGACATTTTGGGGAGAAGCCTTTGTACACAAGCTGATTGGCATTGGAATTCTTTTATTGCTGTTAAAAAGATATGGCTTTAAGGCTGGAGAAGTCGGATTTGTTAAGGATAAAATCACTGGCAACCTGTTAAAAGGCTTGCTTTTTGGGGTGTCAGTTTTCGTATTTGCATATTTGGTTGAAATCCTGATGTTGGTATTTCAAGGAAAATTGGAATCCCTTGATTTATATGTCAGTGCCTATGCGGTTAATGGGAACATTGGCAATCAGACTGCTCCCATCTTTTTTATCATTTGCATTGTCGGAAATGTGATTAATGTAGCGATGGAGGAAGGTGTGTTCCGAGGGCTATTTCAAAAGCTTCTTGAAAAAAGATATTCTTTTATCATTGCTGCTGTCATTGCTTCCCTTTTGTTCGGGTTGTGGCATATCATGGCACCCATTCGAAATTACTATGATGGCACAATGGGTCTGGGGGGTTTGCTTGCTAATATGCTTATGCTGGCCGCTACATCCAGCCTGGTAGGTTTTAAGTTTGCAATGATGACAAGGCTGACAGGCTGCCTGTATATGGCAATGGGGGACCATTTTGTAAATAATACGATTGTAAATATGCTTCATGTAGTATCAAGTACAGGAACGGATGAATTTATGATTATGAGAGTCGCAATCGCACAATCGGTATCTTTTATTTTTGTATGTATATGGTATATCGTTAAGTATCATAGGTAGAATATCAGAAAACAAATGATATAATAGTATTAAGAAAGAGCGGAATGCAAGCAGGAGGTGCGGTATGCCAATACAATATAGAAAATTAACAGAAAAGGAACTGGAAGTATTTATTGCCATGCGGATTCATCAGCTTCGGGAAGAAGGGGCAAAAGAAGACATAGACCTAAAGCCTGCATTGCAGGATTACTATCGTCGCCATATGGGGGATGGAACCTTTGTAGCATGGCTGGCTGTGGATGGAGAGCGGATTATCGGGACAAGCGGGATGTCCTTTGTGGAAAAGCCGCCTTACTTCGGATGTCCAAGCGGAAGAATCGGCTTGCTTTCCAGCATGTTTACATCAAAAGAATACCGCAGACAGGGCATTGCAAAAGAACTATTGACCCGGGTCATGAATGAAGCCAAGGCATATGGCTGCGGTACGGTTCAGATTACAGCCTCCGATATGGGTGTGCTTCTGTATACGGACTTTGGATTTGTAAAAAATGGGAATTTTATGCAGTATAATTGCATTTCGGATTGAGGAGAAATGGATAGTAAAAGGGATATCGGATGAGAAGCTGACTGTCGGGCAGCAGATAAATCCGGATTGGAAAAAGGTTGGAAATTCTATGCAAACTAACATTATGTATCATCAAAGCAACCATATGGAATGGATTTATTATCAGGATATCGCGAAATATTATCCTGTGCATACCCATGCCAGTCACATTACGGTTGGTTATGTGCTGGATGGAATCATTCGCATTGTCCGCGATAGTGAAGAATTTCTATGTCATGCAGGTGAGCATTATTGTATTATGCCGGATGTTCCTCATGAAATAGAGCCATATAGCAGGACCTACTCCATGATAAGCATATGTATGCCGGTGGGTAAGACTATGGAGAAATCCGTAGATGAAATTCATTATACGAAGCAACTAAAACAAAAGATTTTAAATGCACCGGAGGATACTTTATTTATTGATGAGATGGCCCATCATATCGGTGTCAGTCCATATCATTTAATTCGGCAGTTTCGTTCAGCTTGTGGATTAACGCCACATCAGTTTCAGATACAATGCAGGGTCAGGATGGCACAAAAACTATTGGTAGAGGGGAAAAGCGTAATCGAAGCAGCTTATGCCGCAGGCTTCTACGATCAAAGCCACTTAGACCGATGCTTTCGCAAGGTTGTCTGCCTGACGCCAAGTGAGTATCTGCAGTCAGTAAAATAGTTGATTTCTTCAAGGGATGAATGATTGATACAGGCTGTTTATTTCCGCAAGCAGCGAGTCAAGTGGCTGCTTGCAGATATTTAGTAGCCGTCGCAAGGGTTCTAATATTTTGTTGCTTTACTGTATTGCAAGGTTGAGGTCTTGCTGTATGTAGCAGGGCTGGTGATTCAGCATAATGCCGGAATGAATTTTGCAAACAGGTAAAGCCCGGTTTCTGTTGCAGTTACCTCATGGGGAATACCCGCCGGCAAGATGGAAATAGTTCCCGGTTCATAAGGAATGGGAATTCCGTTATTGATACATGTACCAGAGCCGGCAATTATTTCATGGGTTTCCAACTGGGCTTCATGGATATGGTTTTTGATGCTTTTGCCCGGTGCAATGCGAACCAGATGATAACTAAATTGTCCGCCTGTATCTCTGGCGGTAAGAATGTGCTTTAGTTCTACACCGTCAAAGGCAGTATGCTTTGACCAGGGAATTGCAGCAAACTTCACTGATTTTGTCGGAAGTATTAGGGAACCATTGTCAAAGGCTTCAAATAGTGATAATAAATTTTTCATGAAAGTTTCCTCCTTTATATTGATAATTGGATTATAAAGGAGAAAAGTGAAGCTGGCTTGGACAAAATTGCGGTATAAAATGATGCGTTGGACCCGTTCCTCTGTCGAAAGAAGATTCTGGACAGTGAGCGGTATCGCAGAGTGGAGGATTCCTATGCAGGTAATAGGAGCTAAAATGTTGTTTATGGTATGGTACAATTCAATCAGTGGCAGGATTTTAATTTACGGAGAATTGTGAAAATTATAAAAAGAAAAATATTGATATTTATAAAGCGAGATGGTAATATAATTTTACAAGGTGGTACTAGGTTGCACCCCTTGGTAATAACTGCAAAAATAATCCGCGGCTTTTCCAGAGGGGCGGATTATTTTTTGTCCTTTTTATCGGAAATTATCTTATAAATAAGACCTATCAGAGCTACCAGGAACAATCCAATTTGGATTAATTCGTCATATGTAACATACATAGGCATCCCCCCTTTCTCAAGGGGACAACCGTTCCCACATGTTTATTCTAACACTAAACAAATAGTTGTACAATAGAAAAATAAATACATACAAACAGGAAATGGATTTTAATAGTCATTTCAATAATTTTATATGGTATAAGTACACAGCACATGCTCTGTGAAAAAAAGAGTAGGCATTTGCTTTTTTCGGTGTTATTCTAATTATAAAATAAGCGCTAGCATGAAATACGGTTTCAGGGAGATACCAATGCTCTGTGAAATAGAAGGAAACAGGAGGCATTCAATGGCAATGATTTTATTGGTAGAGGACGATTTTGCCCTTGCCATGGGAACAGAATATGCATTGCAGGCGGAAGGCTATGAGGTGATTCATGCCGGAAATCTGACAGAGGCAAGGGCGGCATTGGGCAGTTTGAATGTCGGCATAGGTGCTGCAACAGATAGAAAGACAGGTTCGCAGAATCGGATTGATTTGATTTTGTTGGATGTGATGCTTCCGGATGGAACCGGATATGACCTCTGCAAGGAAATCCGTCAGTCAGATGAGTATATTCCGATTATCTTTCTAACAGCAGTTGGAGAGGAGGTCAATATCGTACAGGGGCTGGAGCTGGGAGCAGATGATTATGTGACAAAGCCTTACCGGGTAAAGGAATTATTGTCCCGGATAGCAGCGAATATCCGGCGTTCCCGGATTCAAAACCGGACTCTGGACGATACCTACAGCTTTGGACAGCATCAGTTTCAGTTGAAGGAGCTGCGGCTGTTCTGCCAGGGGCAGCTGGTAGACCTGACCCCCAGTGAGCTGCGGCTGCTGAAGGAGTTTGTACAGAATGAGGGTATGGTACTCACCAGAAATCAGCTATTGGAGCGGTTATATGATACTGGTGAGACCTTTGTGGATGACAATACCCTTTCCGTTTATATGAAACGGCTTCGGGATAAGCTAAAGGAAGATGCGGATTGGATTGAAACGGTTCGGGGAATGGGCTATCGGTTCCGGAAGCGTGGATAGGTCTTGGACAGGAGATAACAGATGAAAAGTGACTATGAACGGATGAAGTTCCGAAAAAGCTTTTGGAAAATAGGAATTATATTTCTTCTTTTGCTTACTGGCTGGTGTGTATTCGCATGGGGAGAATTTTCGTGGAGACTGGCAGGAATACTGCTGATTGTAGTTTTATTTCTTGTGCTTCTCTATAGCCTGACCTCTAAGATGCTGGATGCTTTATATAAGGATATGGAGTCCATGTCGGATATTATGTCGGATATCATGGAAAAGGGGACAGAGCCGCCGGTAGAGGAATACCGGGAAGGGACGGTAGGAATATTATACAGTAATTTTTATAAAATGGTATATGCCTTAAAGGACAGCAGAAATCGGGAGATGGAGGAGAAGGTATTTTTGCGGGATATCATCTCGGATATTTCCCATCAGCTAAAGACGCCTTTGGCATCCTTGAATGTATTTATGGACTTGTTGCTGGAGGATAAGGTAGAGGATGGAGAAAAAAGAAAGCAGATTCTGCGGGAGGCACAGAATCAGTTAAGCCGCATGGAATGGATGGTGCTTTCCATGCTGAAGCTTGCCCGGATTGAGGCAGGGGCGATTCAGTTTGACAGGGCGGAAGCAGTGTTGCTTCCCCTGCTATCGGAAGCGGCAGAGGCAGTACAGTATCTGGTAAAGGATAGGAATCAGAGAATAACCGTAACCTGTCCGGAGGATGGCAGCCTGATTTGTGACAGGGACTGGCTGGTGGAGGCACTAATCAATTTATTGAAAAATGCATCCGATTACTCTGGTGAAGGTACGGATATATGTATAGAAGTGGAGCATACAAATGTATATACAAGAATTTATGTAAAGGATGAGGGAACGGGAATTCCGGAACAGGAGATACCAAATATATTCAAGCGGTTCTATCGGGTGAATCATTCTGTAAATCCCAACAGCGTAGGTATTGGACTATCTCTGACGAAGTCGATTATTGAAGGCATGGGCGGCTCTATCCATGTGAAAAGTGAAGTGGGGGAATATACCTGGTTTATATTGACTTTTGTAAAATAGGTATCTGACAAAACTGTAAGCAGGGAATGGTAAGATGCATAATTTGTCTGCATTCTGCGCTAATGTATAAACGCAAGGCTGTGGAAGTGGATATGGTATTCCCTGCAATTTTCTCCGCGCTCTTGAGCATCATAAAAATGTCCCAAAAAAATTATTTTTGTCCCAGTATTGACAATGGAGAATGCTGAGTGTATGATATAAATAAAAATAAGGCAGGGGCGTGTTTTCATGAAGAAGAAGAATGTGATTAATTTAATTAGATTTTATGCGGAGCATAATGATTCAGGTTTTCGGAATGAAGCGCATGAAATTGCCAGAGAGTTTGAACAAAACGGAGATTCTCAGTTGGCAGAGTATATCATGGCATTGATGTCGAATGCAAATACATTTATTCCACAGATGGGCGAAGACGATAACGCTATGTTTGAACGTATCCGGACGGATTCAGAGCCGTTGTATTTGCCGGAATCCATTGCACAGGATTTGTTAGGGATTTTACATGCAGTGAATCACCACGCAGGGGTAAATAAGTTCTTGCTACAGGGGAAGCCGGGAACCGGTAAAACAGAGGCAGTAAAACAATTGGCTAGAACTATGAATCGAGAGATTTTTATGGTTGATTTTGCGGCAGTGATTGATAGCAAGATGGGACAGACGACAAAAAATATATCCCGATTGTATAAAGAAATGAATAGCTTTATACATCCGGAACAGGTTATTGTTTTATTTGATGAAATCGATGCGGTTGCATTGGATAGGACAAATTCCAATGATTTACGGGAAATGGGACGTGCTACATCTGCTATGCTAAAGGGTATGGACCATATAGATGAACGGATAGTGTTGATTGCCACTACAAATTTATATGAGCATTTTGATAAGGCGCTGACACGACGGTTTGATGCTGTCATTGACTTCAATCGATATGACAGAGATGATTTAATTATGGTTGCAGAAAAATTGTTGGAGAGTTATTTGATAAAATTTAAATTAGCAAATAAGGATATCCGGTTGTTTAGAAAGATTATGAAGCAGATGGTAAATATACCGTATCCCGGTGATTTGAAAAATATGATTAAATCAGCAGTGGCATTTAGTGACCCACAAGACGGGTTGGCATATTTTAGAAGACTATATTACGCAGTGTTTGAGGAAATGCCACAGGATATTGTTTTGCTGAAAAAACAGGGATTTACAGTAAGGGAGATAGGTGTTTTGACAAAAAAGTCTAAAAGCAGTATTGACAGAGAGCTGAAAGGAGTTGCGGATGAATAATTTGCTGGAGCTGAAGGGACAGTTTATGCATAGGAAAAATCAAAGTGCTTTTGGGCCATTGAATCTTCCAAAGGGTTCTGTGGTAACGGAGGAGCATTTGCATGATTTAAAGGAGCAGTTAGAAGGTGTCTTAAAAACATGGGTTGAAGATACTACAATAAATGGGGCTTTGGTTAGCGTACATTATAAAACAGTGATTGCGAAAAGTAATCGGATTCAGATTCTGCTGTCGGATACGGGGAAGAAACCTAATGATTCTGTCAGAGGGGCAAAGTTTGTCTGGGAGGATACACCAAAAGAGAGAAAGCAGAAACATGTATTTACGCATTTTGTATCTCTGGAGGCAATAAGAAAATCAATCCAAATGCTGGACACAGCTATGGTAATTGTTCGTGAGGATTATGGTGGACAAATTACTGAGGTCAATACAGCGGACATAAATGCGGGAAAGTATAATGACAGGATGATGAAGAAATCTACATTTTTAAGAGTGATTACAGATGTTAATCATGTAGAGTTTTTTGCCGTAGACAAGGCAACAAAGCCTATTAAGGAAGAGTCGATTATTACAATTTACAAAACCGGTGTTGACACGCAAAGATTATTTAGTAAATTTGGCATTAAGCTAACGAATGGTAATATGATAGACGAAACTACGTTACGTTTGAATCATGAAGAAATTGATTTGCTCCAAAGTAATGCTGCCTATTTAATAGCTATGAGTGTAGTTGATTTTACCAAGCTTTTAGAGGAAGAAAATAAGGGATTGAAAATCGAAGAAGATAAGGAAGAACGTCAAATTCCTTCTCCTCAAAATGAACCGATAGTGGGAGTAATAGATACAAGATTTGATGAGGAGGTTTATTTTCATGATTGGGTTCAATATGAAGATATGCTGGATGAGAGTATTGATAAGGAAAAGGATGATTATTTTCATGGAACAGCTGTTACTTCCATTATTGTAGATGGTCCTGCATTAAATCCAAGTCTGGAGGATAACTGCGGACATTTTCAAGTGAGACATTTTGGTGTGGCAACAGCCATAGGATTCAGTTCATTTGCTATTCTTAAAATGATTAGGGATATTGTGGCAAGAAACAGAGATATTAAGGTGTGGAATTTGTCTCTTGGTTCGGCAATGGAGATAGACCCTAATTTTATGTCACCGGAATCGGCGGAGTTGGATCGTATCCAAAGTGAGTACGATGTAATTTTTGTTGTGGCGGGAACAAATAAGAAATTGGCTGATGGTAACAAAAAAATGCGGATAGGCACACCCGCAGATTCTCTAAATTCTCTTGTAGTAAATGCTGTGGATTTCACTGGTAAAAGTGCCTCCTATACAAGGGTAGGACCGGTATTGTCATTCTTTTATAAACCGGATGTAAGTTATTATGGTGGTGATGCTGATGAAAAGATAGCGGTGTATGCGTCAAAAGAATTGACATATGTATCTGGGACATCCTTTGCTGCACCATGGATTACGAGGAAGCTAGCGTATTTAATTTACAGGATGGGATTTAGCCGTGAAATTGCAAAAGCATTGATTATAGATGCAGCGGCAGGCTGGAATCCGAAGGATAATACAAGTTATGCAATGGGATATGGCATTGTTCCTAAAAAGATAGAGGATTTGCTGTGTTGTAGAGATGATGAAATCCGGTTTGTGATTAAGGGAACGATAGAGGAATATGAAACATATACTTATCAGCTTCCGGTGCCAAAGGACCAGGATGGGCATCCCTTTTTTGCAAGGGCAACTCTGGTATATTTTCCTAAGAGTGATAGGCATCAGGGGGTAGACTATACTAGCACAGAGATGGATATTCATTTTGGACGTTTGTATGAAAAGAATGGGCGAGCGGCAATTAAGTCAATTGATAAAAATACACAGGCGGATGAAGGACTTCAAATATTGTATGAGGAAAATGTTCGTAAGTTTCATCGAAAATGGGATAATGTAAAACATATTAGTGAGGTCATTAAGGATAGAGCCAAACCGAGAAAGGTATATAATTCTGGTATGTGGGGACTTTTAATTCGTACAAAGGAGCGTCAGGAGGCGAGGGCAGGACAGGGACTACCCTTTGGTGTGGTAGTTACCCTGAGGGAAATGAACGGCATCAATCGGTTGGATAATTTTATACAGCTATGTATGATGCATGGTTGGATTGTAAATGAATATAAACCGGATGTGCTGCAAATGGTTTATGAGAAAGCAGAAGAAGAGATTGATTTTGAGGATAAAAAACCTCGGAAAGACGAGTAGGAGAAAGTTTCAAAGGGTAAGGATGTAAGTGCTATTTAGCGTTTACATAAAAAAACCAAGCACCATGAGATGCTTGGCTCTTGCTGAAAAGTATATATACAGTTCAGCTAGTTAAATTATTCCGCAAAATAATTTTAACACTGTATATGTACTTTCGCAAGGGTAATTTGCGAAAGGAGGTTCAAAAATGTATATATTCAGACCGTGGATTACCACAAAAGACGGGACAAAAATCTATGCGAAGGACTACGGAAAAAAGGCCTTTAGAATCTGGGTAGATTCAGATAAAAAGAAATAGAAATATTAGGATGCAGAATTTGTTTAGCTGGCATATTCTGCAACTAAATAAAGGAGCAATGCATGGACTTATTTGAGAATTTATCTGAAGTTCAAATGGAAGCGGTTAGGACGGTTGATGAAGATTTAGAGATTATTGCCTGCGCAGGTGCGGGAAAAACAGGCGTGGTTACAAGAAGAATCGTCAATATTCTTGCTTCTAAACCTGAAATAGTACCAGAGAATATTGTAGCGTTTACATTTACGAAAAGGGCTGCCGAAGAATTAAAGAGCAGAATTTATGATTATGGCAAAGCGGTATTAGGACATAATAGGGGATTTGCCCATATGTATGTTGGAGTTGCATTTGAAGAAAGAGGGAAATGAAACCATGACAAATTGTCACGGTTTGAAAATGACTACAGCAGAGGGCAAGAAAAGAATGACCGATGTTGCAATGATAGAACGGCTTTTGCATATCATCCAATTTATATAAAATAGTACTTCCTTTGAGGATAATGTATCTATTAGGAAACAGATTATAATGGCACTGATAAATTGGGCTTTGTGAGGAACGTAAAATGGAAAAAGAACTATCAGAACTGTCATTAGAGGAATTATGGGAACTATTTCCGGTATCCCTTGTTGCGCATAATGATAAATGGAATACATTTTATGATGAAATAGAAGCTTTTCTAAAAGACATACTGCTTGGGTGTCCGATTGAGAGGATTAGTCATATTGGAAGTACAGCCATATCCGGAATATGGTCAAAGGATATTATTGATGTACTGATTGAAGTATCAAAGACTTTCGATATTCAGGACATAGTAAAGATAATGGAACGGAACGGATTTATCTGTATGTCCGCACAGGCAGATAGGATATCCTTTAATCTTGGATATACGAAGGACGGATTTGCCGACAAGGTATTTCATGTACATCTTCACTATGTTGGAGATAATGATGAATTGTACTTTAGAGATTATTTGAATGAGCATGCACAGGTAGCCAGGGAATATGAAACATTGAAGTTGCAGCTGTGGAAGCGGTTTGAACATAACAGGGATGCATATACAGAGGCTAAGACAGCGTTTATCAGGACCTGGACCGCGGAAGCAAAGAAGGTTTATGCGGGAAGGTATTGACTATTTTTGTTATCTTACAAAATCGTAAGACAAAATGTCATGGGAATGTAATATGGAACATTTATAATGGGTATAGCTGAAAAAAGCTATACCTTTTTTGACGATAGCGTGCTGAAAGACAGTCAATGAAAGGTTTTGTATAAGGAATAAGGATAAGGAGGCAGGAAATGAACAGTTACAGAATGCTCGCAGTTCGATACTTGAAAATGAATAAGAAGCGGAGCCTGATTACTATTTTAGGCGTAATCATAACAACCGTCATTTTATTTACCGTATTGAATCTCGGACTTTGCTTTCTGCTGAATCAGCGGGAAAAGGAACGGGAAAACGGGAACTATGAAATTGTTTTGATGACCGAGACAGAGGAACAGATTCATCAGATTCTGGCAGATAGACGCATAAAGAGCGCATATGTAGGACCCTATTACTGGTACAGCCACGGACATGAGGAATTATATCCCATGGCACTGTATATCAATACCAGCAATCCTTATCGTATGAACACGATTTATGACCAGCTTCGTAAGGATTACGGCGTGGAAGGTGAGCTGCATTTCGAGCTTGCCTGGACTTATATGCAGGGCTATGAGGGGAATCTGATTATCATCCTGACGCTGACCGTGATTCTGGTTTCCTTTATCTTTGCAATCTTCGGCGTAGGAATCGTGCGGAATTCCATACAGCTATGTACGCTGGAGAATATTCGGGATTACGGAAATATGCGGTGCATCGGAGCATCCAGGGGACAGCTAAAGCAGATTATTTATATGCAGGGAGCGATTCTGGAGCTAACCGGTATACTGATAGGCTGTCTGCTTGGCACCGGAGTAAGTGTGATTGTAGGGATGATTATTAAGCTGCCGATGGGATTTCATTTTCTGCCAATGGCGGCGGTTTTAGTCGTATTCTTAGGGGATTTGTACTTCGCCATGGGGGAGGATAATAAGCTGATTACAGGCATGACGCCGGTAAGCGCCATTCGTGGAGAATACCGGATTCATAAAGAGAAGATAAAGCTGAGAGAAAAAAATCCATTTCGAAAGCTGTTCGGTGTGGAAGGAGACTATGCATATAAAAGCGTTATGCGGAATCCGGGCAGGTTCTTCCGAACCGTTTCGGCTATGGTATTTGGAATCGGTGCCTTCATGGCGATTGCCGGCATTGCCAATTCCATAAATGCACTTATGAAAGAACAGACCGACCGGTTTCAGTACTTTCAGATATATTTTGAATTACCCCTTAGAATCGATGAGACAATAGAAAAGGTGCAGAGTACGCTTCCGCCGACATCAGAGCTGGCAAAGCTGTCGGAGCTGGATTGCATAACGGAAGCAAAGCGGATATATTCTTCCGAAATCTGGCTTGCGGATTTGGAAGGCTTCTATGAAAAAAACCAGATAGATACCTATACCCGGGTTTATGAGATTTATCAGGAGGCAGTGGCAGATAGCGGCAAGGATGAAACATCGGAAATACGGGTGAGAAGCTTAGCCCGGGTATTAGCCGGCATCTACTGTTACGGATATGATGATATGGATTTTCAACGGTATCAGTCAGCTCTGGTGGAAGGAACCCTGGATATCAGTGAAAATGGAATCGTAATCATTAATGAAGGGCAGATAGAAGGGGAAGAAATGGAAACCTTAGGTCCTGAGATTATTGATGTTACCTTTACGGATTATAAGGTGGGAGATACCATTGACATTGTAAATATGCAGCGGTTCCGGTCGGAAACCTCCGTGCAGCTGGCAGCTCTGGAGGCGGATTATGAGAGAGAAATGCAACAGATAGAGGAGGAATACGGAAGCCGGAGAGACATTATAGATAATCAGGAATTATGGGAGGAATTGGATGAGAAGCAGAGTGCCTGCTATAGCGATTATTCCAGGAATCGGAATAAAATCGTTTATGACTGCTGGCAGCAGCTGCTTCAGGAGGGGGATTATAAGACTTATACCGTGGAAGGGATTTTGAACGAAGATGTAAACTATTACGACTATTACGGTCAATACGCAGAAGGAAGCATGATTATCGTACTTCCATTAGAGCAGTACTTTGCCATGACCGGTACGGATGAAACTATGAATACCGGTATGCAGTATCATGTACAGCGCTATCCGAACAACAAAAGGCTGGTAAATACCTGTCGGGAGATTACAGGTACATCCTATATGGATGAAGGTGATTTATCCTTGTTCGGTTATGTCTGGTCAGATGCAGATACGCAATATATTTATTCCGCATATCCGGATATTATGGAAGCTCTGCGGACAGTAAAAAACAGGCTGTGGTATGCAGTGCTGGTGGTAGTATTTGTGGTATCCATGGCAGCCTTGAACATTATTAATTCCACTGCAAGCAATCTGTACCTGAGAAGAAAGGAATTTGCCCAGCTAAGAGTGATTGGTGTTTCCAAGAAGCGTCTGATGAAGATGGTTTTATTGGAAGGAGTCATTGCTGTCATAGTAGCGGATTTGATTGGAATACTGCTGGGGACTTTCTTGAGTGCGGGAGTATACCGGATTGTAACTACGTTAATCGGTGCTTCTTATCAATTCCCGTTCCTGGCGGCAGTCCTGGGAGTTCTTGCTTCCGTATTGCTGTTGTGTGGTTCTATCTATGTTCCTTTGAAGGGGCTGGGACAGAATATGGCGGAGGATTTGACTGCCGGTGGCGATTGATGCTGCGGTCTTTCCGGCAAATGAAAATACGGGCAAGTGACAGCCGTGAAATGGATATACGGAATCTGTTTCATCTGCTGTCTGGGAAGGAATCGAGAAATAACTGTAAGGGAAATAGACAGGAGGAAATCAGATATGGATATTGTAACAATGGAGAATGTAACAAAGGTGTACGGTGAAAACGATACGCGTGTATGGGGACTGCATGATGTGAACCTGACCGTAAAGCAGGGAGAAATCGTATCCGTAGTAGGGGCATCCGGTTCTGGCAAATCCACATTGCTGCATGTGATGGGGGGTGTGGATTCCCCGACCAGCGGCAAGGTAGTGGTAGATGGTAAGGATATTACCAAGCTAAATGATGAACAGATGGCTGTATTCCGGAGAAGAAAGATTGGATTTGTATTTCAGGCCTATCATCTGATACCGGTATTATCGGTGGAAGAAAATATTACTATGCCAATCCTGTTGGACCACCGGAAGCCGGATAAGACATATGTGGAACAGATTATGGAGATGCTGGGTCTACAGGACCGGAGAAAGCATCTGCCAAACCAGCTGTCCGGCGGTCAGCAGCAGCGGACGGCAATTGCAAGAGCATTGGCAAACCAGCCTTCCCTGATTCTGGCGGATGAGCCTACGGGAGCGTTGGATTCGAAAAACGGCAGCGAGGTCATTGCCTTATTGCAGAATTCTGTAAAGCAGTTAAATCAGACCCTGGTTCTGATTACCCATAATATTGATTTGGCAAGAGAAGCAGACCGTATTATTAAAATTGCAGATGGAGAAATCGTAGAATCCTAAGCAGGCAAAGATGCCTGGCAGGTGTTCCGGCGGCAGCTATGAACCATAGGATAAGGAGAGCTGCTGTTGGCGAAATATAAAGAAAGAAGGGAAATCAGATGAAAAAAATCATATCATTTCTAATATGCATCTGCCTGGGGATATGGATTGGCGGAGCAGAGCTGACCCGTGTACAGGCAGCAAATCCAAGGGTTATGGTATCGGACTACTCGATAGAAGAAGGAGAGGTACTGGCAGGCCAGCCCTTTACCTTGAACATAACGCTGAAAAATACAGCGTCCTCTGTGGTAAGAAATCTAAAGCTTACCGTTACCACAGAGAAGGGAGAGCTGCTGCCGCTGGAGGGCGCGGGAACCGCATATGCGGCAAAAATAGATGCGAACGGTGAGGTACAGTTTTCCTTTTCCATGAAAGCAATCGAGGGCTTGGAGGAAAAGTCTTATAAGCTGACCCTTAAAACTGAGTATGAGGGCAGCAATGGCGTAGAGTATACCGTAGATGAGTCTGTTTTTATTCCGGTAAAATTAAAGCAGCGTGCATCCATAACGGATATATTTCTGCCGGATTCCGGGCTGGAGCTGGGGGATACAGTAGAAATCAGTGCATCCGTTAATAACCTGGGCGATGGTTCCTTATATAACGTAACCGTACAGGTATCCGGAGATAATGTGGAAGAAACCCAAAGCTATATCGGCAATATTGAATCCGGAAAAAGCGGTATTCTGGATGTCTTAACAAAGGCTTCTTCCATATCTCAGATTGGAGATAAGAACAAGCTGATTGTATCCTACGAGGACCGGGCAGGGAATTTATACAAGCAGGAAGCTGAATTTACAATTAGTGTGGCACAGCCTATGTATGAGAATCTGGAGCTGGTAAAGGATACGCCGGATGCCTCGGGTGCGATAAAGACCGTTCTTTGGGTTATCGTTGGTGTGGCAGTATTGGCGGCAGTTGTATGGCTGCTGATTCGGCGCTGGAAGAGAAAGAAGAGTATTCTTGAGGAGTTTTAGCCTATGGGATGGATATGGCATTTATGCTTAGCAAATATGAAACAACGGGGTATACGGACCGGTCTGACCGTACTGGGTGTGGTGATTGGCATTATTTCTATTGTTTCCCTGCTTGCCATCGGTCTGGGTGTAAAAAAAGAAATCCTGGATACGGCAGAATCGGAAGGAAGCATTACGGAAATCCAGGTGTATGGTGTCTCGGAGGGAATCCGGAAGGATCACATGCTGACGGACCGTAAGCTACAGGAATTCCGTGAGCTGGAAGGGGTAACAGCAGTATATCCGGTTCTGAACCTCGCTGCATATATGAGATATAAGCAGTATTCCGGATATTGGAGCGTACAAGGCGTTCCCCGGGATTATCTGCAACAGGTTGCAACCCTGAACGGAAACGCTCCGGATGAGAATGGCTTAAAGCCAGAGCTGGTCATGGGGAATCAGGTGATTAATTTTATGTATAACCGAACCACCGGAATGAGCTATGGAGAGCTTCATGAGGAGGAAGAAGAAGAGGACAGGGAACCCCTGGATTTGTCTGGCGAGTATCTGGAGGTACAGTTTGATACTTCTGCAGATGCACCCAGCTATCGTTTGACGATTGCAGATATGACAAAGGAAGATTCCTATACGATATACTGTGATATAGAGGCATTAAAGAAGTATTTAAAGCAGATTGCAGATGGAGGGAAGATTCCGGGGCAGCCCCTGAATCAGAATGAAGAAAACTACAGAGAGTGGATTTATGATAACGCCATTGTGAAGGTAGAAGATGTAGATGCCGTAGATTCGGTGGTCGAGACCTTAAAGGACATGGGATACCAGGTGGAAAATAACAAGGAATATGTGGATTCCATACAGCGGATGGTGAAGATTGCCCAGGTCGTGCTGGGGGGCATCGGCATGATTGCACTGGTGGTTGCGGTCATCGGCATTGGCAATACCATGACAACAGCGGTTTATGACCGGATTAATGAAATCGGCATTCTGAAGGTGCTTGGCTCTGCTCCGGATGAGCTGCTCTATCTGTTTCTGCTGGAATCCGGCATCCTTGGCGGACTTGGCGGCATCATTGGGATACTGATTTCCTATGGGATTACAGAATTGCTGATTAACCAGCTTGTAGTCAAGCTCATGAAGCTGCCAAAGGGAATGGAACTGGCAATCATTCCTGCATGGCTGGCAGTTCTGGCATTTTTCCTGGCTATCCTACTCGGAGTGCTGGCTGGCTTTTTCCCTGCCAAGTGGGCAGCCAGATTAAAGCCTATTGATGCAGTCAGAAAATAGGCGCTGTTATCATGGATAGAGAAAGACGCATGGTCTGTAAGCGTTACTGCTTCTATGCGTCTTTTTGCCGTTATTCAGATTAAATTTTTTTAATCTGAAAAATACCTATAGAAAATGTGCAAAATTCTCTCTTTCAATTATGCCTGATATTGTTTATAATGAAAATGGTGTCATTTACTAAAATACTGATTTTGGAGAGAGAATATGGAGCAGAGCAGTATTACACTTTTACGGAGCTGTAAGAAAATCGCAAATGAAATGGATGCAAATGGTATATTGCTGGAGGGCGATTTTAGTGCAACGGAACAATTGAGAATGGATTTACGGAATTTCTTTTGTTATCTGTCCATTGCGGATGGGATTATTCAGAGAGAAGAAATTCGTTATATTAATAAGTATCTGGAATATGAATTTACAGAGGACACGATTATTGACTGTATCCGTCAGAACAGGATTGCTGACCGGGACTTTCTGAATCATCCGCCCCTGTCTCTTCATTATTTTCTGAAGGATAAGAATATTCCGGATGTAGTATATCAGTCCAAGTACTATGATATCCGCAAGCTGTATTATCATATGTTCCAGGAGATGGGCAGGGAGTTCATTGCCTGCAACCGGAAGGTAGAGGATAAGGAAATCCGCAGTCTGACCCGGTATCTGCTTATGCTGGAGAGCCAGATTAATGCCTACAAGCACTTTGGGGAGGAACGGGAAGAAGTACCGGACAGTATACCCTACCGGATTAAGGAGAATGTCCAGAACCAGGAGGAGGAAGAGATTGCTTTTGTCGGTACGATTACGGAAGCCAGTCCGGAGGGCTATGACCTGGGTACTCTGATGCAGGAATTAAATGACCTGATTGGACTGGAGGATGTGAAGAAGGAGGTTAAAAATATTGTAAACCTTCTTCAGATTAATGAAATGCGGGCGCAGAACGGCTTGAAAAAGGCGCCGGTTGCCAAGCATTTTGTATTCACGGGGAATCCCGGTACCGGTAAGACTACGGTAGCCCGGTTATTATCGAAGATATACTGCGCCCTGGGTGTATTATCCAAGGGGCATATGGTAGAGGTGGACCGTTCCGGTATGGTGGCCGGCTATATGGGGCAGACTGCCTTAAAGGTAAAGCAGGTCGTAGACAAAGCAAAGGGCGGTGTGTTATTTATTGACGAAGCCTATGCTCTGAGCAATCACGGTCCGGAGGGTGATTTCGGACAGGAGGCCATTGATACCCTGAATAAAGCGATGGAGGATTACCGGGATGACCTGATTGTTATCGTAGCCGGATATCCGGACCTGATGGAAGAATTTATTGATGCCAATCCGGGATTAAAGTCCCGGTTTAACAAGACCGTTGATTTTCCGGATTATAATGCGGAAGATTTGTATACGATTTTCATGTACATGAGTAAGGAACAGGATTATCATTTAAGTGAAGCCGGAGAACTCAGGCTTCGGGATGTTTTAACAAGAATGGTAGCGGAAAAGGACAAGAATTTTGGTAATGCCAGAGATGTCCGGAATTATCTGAGTCAGGTAATCGAGCGTCAGGCAAACCGTCTGGTATCGTCAGCCACGTTGGATAAGACGCAGCTGCTGACCATTGAAGCCGAGGATTTGTAATATTCCGAACGGAAGTAAGGATAGGAGACAGTATGAGTAAGGAACAGGCAACAGAGGCTCCAAAGAAGGTGGAGAAGCCCAAAAAGGTATTGTTGAAAAATCAGATTGAACGGTATTTGCGGATACCATTTTTTCTGCTCATTCCACTGGTTATTTTAAACGGGGCGATTTATTTTGCGGATGTGGAAACGGGAATTTTCTTATCCCTTAGCATTATCCTGTATGCATTAGTCGTTACAGTGATTTATATTCATAATAAACCGAATATTATGGCAACCCTGATTAGCTTTGCCTTTGAACAGGGACAGGTGCAGAAGGAGTTACTGAAGGACCTGGCGATTCCCTATGCTTTGATTGATTTGGATGGAAAGCTTTTATGGGCGAATCCTCTTTTTTATGGGATTGTCGGTAACGAAAAGCTGGTGAAGAAGTCGGTGATTCAGATTTTCCCGGAGATTACCAGAGAGATATTCCCGCAGGAAAGTAAGAAAACAGAATTCCAGATGCGGTATCAGGATGATTTTTATCGGGTAGAAATGCGCCGGGTGGTGATTCATGATATCCTGCCGGAGGAGGTAGAGGTAGAACGGGAGGACGGACTAATTGCTATGTTCCTCTTTGATGAAACAGAGCTGAGACGGTATATTCAGGAGAATAAGGACCAGAAGCTGGTTTCCGGTCTGATTTATATTGATAACTACGAGGAAGCCTTAGAAGGTGTGGAGGATGTGCGCCGTCCGCTGCTGACTGCATTAGTGGACCGGAAGGTCAATAAGTACATGCAGAATATTGATGCGATTGTAAAGAAGCTGGAGAAGGATAAGTTTCTGGTGGTATTTCAGCAGAAGTATCTGCAGCAGCTTCAGTCTACGAAGTTCGCTCTGTTGGATGAGGTTCGGGCAATTAATATCGGAAATGAGATAGCTGTTACCTTAAGTATCGGCCTGGGTGTAAATGCCCCTTCCTATATTCAGGCATATGATGCGGCAAGAGTGGCGATTGATTTGGCGCTGGGCCGGGGCGGTGACCAGGCAGTAGTAAAGGATGGAGAACAGATTTACTATTATGGCGGCAAGTCCCAGGGAGTAGAGAAGAATACCCGTGTGAAGGCGAGAGTGAAGGCCCACGCCCTCCGTGAAGTGCTGGAGACTAAGGACCAGGTGATTGTTATGGGGCATAAGCTTCCGGATGCGGATGCCATCGGGGCGGCTATCGGTATTTACCGTCTGGCAGCTGCCATGGACCGGAAGGCCCATATTGTTATAAATGAAGTGACTGCCTCCATTCGTCCGGTGATGAATAATTTTATCAGCAACAATATGTATCCGGAGGACCTATTCATTAACAGTGAGCAGGCGGTGAATCTGGTGGACCAGAATACGGCACTGGTGGTAGTGGATGTTAATCGTCCCGGTTATACGGAGTGCGAGGAGCTGTTGAATCTGACAAAGTCCATTGTGGTGATTGACCACCACCGGGCTATGAGTGATTCCATACAGAATTCCATTCTTTCTTATATCGAGCCGTATGCATCCTCGGCATGTGAGATGGTAGCCGAGATTTTACAGTACATTATTGATAAGCCGAAGCTTCGCCCCATCGAGGCGGATGCCATGTATGCCGGCATACTGGTAGATACGGATACCTTTGTTACTAAGACCGGCGTCCGGACCTTTGAGGCGGCTTCCTTCTTAAAGCGGAGCGGAGCGGATGTGACCCGTGTACGGAAGATGTTCCGGACGGATTTGGAGGTCTACAAGCAGAAGGTTGCCGGCGTCCGGAATGCGGAAATCTTTCTGGATGATTACGTGATTGGTACTCTGCCCTCTGAGAATGTTGACAGTCCGACGGTTCTGGCGGCACAGATTGCCAATGAACTGCTGGATATCGAAGGAGTAAAAGCATCCTTTATGCTGACCCAGGTAAAGGATACCATATATATCAGCGCCCGCTCCATTGATGAGGTCAATGTGCAGGTCATCATGGAACGGTTAGGCGGCGGCGGACATGCTACGGTTGCCGGGGCCCAGCTACAGGGCTGTTCCCTGGAGGAAGGAAAACGACAGCTGCAGGATATATTGGAAAAAATGACAGTGGAAGGAGATATATAGGATGGAAGTTATATTATTGCAGGATGTAAAGTCACTTGGAAAAAAAGGAGAAGTGGTAAAAGTAAATGACGGCTATGCCAGAAACTTTATTTTACCAAAGAAGCTGGGGATAGAAGCAAACAGTAAGAATATGAATGACTTAAAGCTTCAAAGGGCAAATGAAGAAAAGATTGCCGCAGAGAATCTTGCTGCTGCAAGAGCATTGGCAGAAGAGTTAAAGGAAAAAGAGGTTACCCTGAGTCTGAAGCTGGGGGAAGGAGGCAAGACCTTTGGCTCTGTGTCCTCAAAGGAAATTGCGGAAGCGGCAAAGGAACAGCTGGGCTATGATATTGATAAGAAGAAGATTCAGTTAAAGGAAAGCATTAAGTCCCTGGGTGTGCATCCGGTTGCCATCAAGCTTCATGCCAAGGTGACGGCAGAGCTGAAGGTAAAGGTTACAGAAGGCAAGTAGACGAAGATAGGATTACAAGCGATGGAAGAATCAGTGATTCGAAAGATACAACCGAATAGTGTGGAATCGGAGCAGGCAGTGCTTGCCTCCATGCTGATGAATCGGGATGCAGTAGTAAATGTTGCCGATATGCTGACCAAGGAGGACTTCTATCAGGCGCAGTACGGAGTGATATTTGAGGCAATGGTGGAGCTGTATCATGAGGGAACGGTCATTGATTTGATTACCCTGATGGAACGGCTGAAGGAAAAGGGCGTTCCGGAGAATGTGTATAGCATCGAAACCATGCAGGAGCTGATGAGCGTAGTTCCTACATCCACAAATGCAAAGAAGTATGCAGAGATTGTGAAGGACCGGGCAAATATGCGCCGGGTAATCAAGCTGGCGGAAGCAGCAGCAAATGACTGCTATACCCTGAAGGATTCTTCGGTGAATATTCTCAGCAATATAGAGAATCAGGTGCTGGAGCTGACCCAGAACGGGAATAACGGCGATGATGTGGTACCCATTCGTGAGGTAGTGGATAATGTACTGCGGAATATTCGGGAAGCCTCCAAGCAGCAGGGGAACATTACCGGAGTGCCTACCGGCTTTCTGGATTTGGATGATATGCTGACCGGACTTCACGGCTCGGAATTGATACTGGTAGCAGCCCGTCCGGCTATGGGTAAGACGGCATTCGTACTGAATATTGCGGAATATGTGATTTTAAAGACGGATGTTCCCGTAGCCATATTCAACTTCGAGATGAATAAGGAACAGCTGGTACAGCGTATGATTGCCATGGAGTCCCAGGTGAATTCCCAGAATATACGAACCGGCAACCTACAGGATGACCAGTGGCTGAAGCTTTATGAAAGCTCCAATATCATCGGAAGCACCAAGCTGTTTATTGAGGATCAGTCCAATGTTACCATTGGTGATATCCGGAACAAGTGTAGAAAGCTGAAGCAGCGTCATAATGTGGGGCTGATTATCATAGACTATTTACAGCTAATGAGCGGAAGCGGACGAACGGATTCCCGGCAGCAGGAGGTTTCTGAGATATCCAGAGGCTTAAAGGTACTGGCGAAGGAGCTGGATGTGCCGATTATAGCATTGTCTCAGCTCAGCCGTGCGGTAGAGGCAAGAACGGAGCATCGTCCTATGCTGTCGGATTTGCGGGAATCCGGTTCTATTGAGCAGGATGCGGATGTGGTCATGTTCATTTACCGGGAGGATAAGTATCGGGATGATTTGCCGGAGGAGGATAAGAATAAGGCGGAGATTATCATTGCCAAGCAGAGAAATGGTGCTACCGGTACCATCATGCTGGGCTGGCAGGGGGAATATACCAAGTTCGTGAATCTGGAACGGAGCAGGCGGTAAGCGCATTTGAAAATGATATGCTTTGTGTTTTATAGTTGGAAAACAGCGAAAAGCGCAATCGGACAAGAATCTTGTCGGAAAGGACAAGATATTAGAATACGATTAAAATTGAGGAAAGAATACTCCCGGTGTATCATGTAGATAGCAACGAATACTTGATACACTAAGGGGGATTTTTTTATGAACGAAACCAGATATATGATATCGGATACGTCCCGGCAGTTAAAGGTGGAGCCTCATGTACTTCGCTACTGGGAGGAAGAGCTGGAAATGAAGATTAAGCGAAATGAGATGGGACATCGCTATTATACAGTGGATGATATCCGGGTTCTGAAGACGGTTCGGGAGATGAAGGACCAGGGGTTTCAGCTAAAAGCAATCAAGCAGATTCTGCCGGAGCTGTATACCAATCCGAGTTTTAATTATATGGCTTTATTCGATCAGAGAGAAGCTCTGTGCCAGTCCGCCGAACCTCCGGCTGAAAAAGCACAGAATCAGGAGGTACATACGAGGCCGGAGGAAAGTGTGGGCGCGTCCAAGGTAGTGGAAATGGAGCAGCTTCGGGCAAGCCATGGCAAGGGGACAGGTTCCTTATCAAAGGAGCTGGCTATCGAGATTCAGCCGCCTATGGAAACCCAGACCCCGGTTGATATGATGTCAGCGGAGCTTAAGATGGAACAGTTCCAGGAAATCATGACAAAGATTATCGGAAAGGCAATGGAGGCAAATAACCGTTCCCTGACAGGGGCTATCAGCAACGAAGTATCCGACCGGGTATCGGAACGTGTGATTAAACAGATGGACTATGTGATGCGGGAAAATGAGGAGCGGGAGGAAGAGCGGTTCCGAAAACTGGATGAGGCAATCCGGGTGCGTCAGAGGGCCAACGCGGAGGCAGCAGCGGCTGTAGAGGATACCAGAAGGAAGAAGAAAAAGAAGGTATTTGGAAAGAAAGCGAAGCCAAAGCCGAGAGTGATGAACGGGAACTGATAGAAAACGAGAAAAAACAGTAATATTGTTTTGAAAAAGGAATCTGACTGGATTCCTTTTTTGCTGCTGGAGAAATACAGTCTGTTTACTTACAACTGCCTCAAAGGCAACTAAATTGGTGCAAATAAGCAGGAAAACATAGCGTTGATTTTAATGATTTACCAAAATACGGCATATAATAAATTTGTTAGGTGCAAACAATTAATTCAAAAATCAGCAAAAAGGTGCAAATAATAAACAAAATAACTTGCAAAAAGGTGCAAGTTATAATATGATGCTACTATCAAACATCTTGGAGGTTCTTTTATGGAACGAATTGCATTACAAAATTTGATAGAATGGAATGCCAGCAAGCGCAAAAAGCCGCTTATTGTGTGGGGAGCAAGACAGGTTGGAAAGACATATCTTGTTAAGGATATTTTTGGGGAAACCTATTATAAGGATAGTTATATTTATGTTGACTTCAAAAAGGATGATGACATTCGAGAGTTTTGTGAGAGAACTGCCAATGCTGAAAAAATTATAGAGTACTTATCACTCCTGAAAGGCAGGCAGCTCACCGAAAATACTCTTTTGATTTTTGATGAAGTGCAGGAATGTCCCAACATCATATCCTCTCTTAAATATTTTTGTCAGGATTTCAGGGAAATTCCCGTTATTGCAACCGGTTCAATGGTTCGCATCAAGCTTCAAAGGGAGACTAAAAAGAGAGGTGCAAAGCAAAACAACAAATTCCTTTTCCCTGTGGGCAAAATCAATCAAATTACCATCTATCCAATGACCTTTGATGAGTTTTTGATGAACAGCAATAAAATGCTGTATAACACCATAGAAAAAGCCTATGAAGCCAAAACTCCATTAGATGCAAAAATTCACGAGCTGGCAATGGAGCAAATTTATAAATATCTGCTTGTGGGCGGTATGCCCGAAGCGGTGGATGCTTACATTGACGATGGTAACCTTTTTGAAGCAAGAGAAATTCTCAAGGTTTTGTATGATAATTACCTTGCCGACATGGAGCTTTATCAAGCAAGTCAGGAAGCTGTATTGCGTTCCCGTGTATTGTTTCAGAATATATATAAAGAACTTAACAAGGAGTCAAAGAACTTTTCCCCCGGCCTTATCGAGGAAAAGAGCAAAACAAGAGATTTTGCTACCTCGATTCAGTGGCTGACTATGGCGCACGTTGTGAATCAGTCTTTCCAACTGAAAGAGCATATAACTATGCCGCTTATGCCCGACAACGAAAGTAATTTCCGTCTGTTTCTCGGTGATATTGGCATGTTCTCACACCAAAGCGGTATCAATGCTGCTTCGTTTATTTCAAACAAAAGAGAAAATACTCTTTCCGGAATTTTCTTTGAAAATTTCGTAGCAAACGAATTGGCTGCCAAGGATTTAAAACTATTTTATTGGCGTGGCAAGGCTTCTGCTGAGCTTGAGTTTATCATCGAGTCCGACAGCAGGCTTTATCCGATTGATGTCAAAAAAGGCAGGGGAACGCTTAATTCACTTGAAAAATTTTCAAATCATAATAAATTTGAATTTGCGATTAAGGTTTCTAAGAATAATTATGGCTACAATGCCGAACAAAAATTGTTGACAATACCGTTTTACTTTATCCCGTTTGTAGCAAAAGACCTGGCAGACGGAACGATAATTCCCAAATCATAGAGTGGGTTTCCGGTCCATGCCATCCTTGAAAAATAAGCAAATTCATGTTATCATTAAAGTTCAATATGAAATAAATGAACAAGACAAGGGGAACAATTCATATGAAGAATATGTTGAACTTTCAAGAACACAGCAAAGAAGAGTTAATGGATATCCTGAAGCTGGCAATGGATATGAAGCAGCATCCGGAGAAGTATCAGGCGGTATTAAAGGGGAAGAAGCTGTATACCCTCTTTGAAAAGACCTCCACCAGAACCTTCCTGTCCTTTACTACCGGCATTACGGAATTAGGCGGTACCTATTACAATCAGCTTTGGAAGGACTCGAATTTCGTTCTGGGAGAGCCGGTATCCGAGCTTCGCTATGTAGGGAGAAATGTGGATATCATCATGGCACGCCTGATTCGAAATGAGACGGTTGAGATGTTCGGCGCGAATACGATTGTGCCGTTTATCAATGGCTGTGACAGTACCTGGCATCCTTGTCAGATTCTGGCGGACGCCTTAACGCTGATGGAGAAGTTTGGCAGTCTGAATGTGAAGTTTTTATATATTGGTGCAAAGAATAATGTATTCAATTCTTTAGTTGAATTCTTTTCCAAGATGGAAACAGGAACCTTATATGGTCTGACCCCCCTGGTAAATGATACCGCTGTAGAAGCAGATTTTTATGAGAAGGCAAAGGCCACAGGATATTATGTAGAGCTGAATCCGTCCATGTCTATGGAAGAAGCCAAGGCCTATGTAAAGGATATGGATGTCTTATATACGGATACCTGGGTAGATATGGAATTCTTCAATAATCCTGCCTATGCAGAGCAGAAGGAAAAGACTCTGAACCAAATGATGCCGTATCAGATTAACAGCGAATTGTTAGAAGGCAGTCATGCCATTGTTCTTCATGATATGCCGATGCATGTAGGGTATGAGATATCACAGGAGGTTGTAGACCAGAACCTGGAGCATATCCTGGACCAGGCGGAGAACCGCCGTCATGCGGAGAAGGCAGTTATGGCAACTCTGTTGGGTAAGGGAAGTATTCTGTAGGAAAGCAAGGCTTGGGTATTGGTTGTGGTTATGTCGGATATGGAATGAGCAGAAATGAAATCAGCAGTAAGCCGGAAGGAGGAATAGAGTGGGAAAGATAATATATTTTGATTATTGCGCACTTATTATACTTGCGATTCTGCTTATTTCTACCATATTCCGGAAAATGGTAAGAGGCAGGCTGAACCGTTATTTTCTGGCGATGCTGGTGTTTTCCATTATAACGGTGATAGCAGATATCTGGGCGATTCATCTGGATGAATTGGGACCGGGGAATATTGCGGTGAAATACATTGCGCATACGATTTATCTTCTGGTACATAATTTTACACCGCTGCTCTACATACTGTATCTGATAGCACAGACGGACACCTGGCATAGGCTGAATCAAAGCAGATTTCAAAAGACCCTGCTTGTTGTGCCGATGCTTCTTGTGATTGCCGGATTTATAATTAATCCCTTCCGTCACATTATATTCTATCTGGATGAGAATGATTATTATACCCGGGGCAGTCATTTTCTTTTATTATATGTGTCTGTATTAATCTATTCCGTATTTGGGATATGTCATATTATTCGATATCGAAAGCTGTTCAGTAAGCGGCGGTTTAGCGCTCTTTTATCTATTTTTCCGTTGATGATGGCAGCAGTAGTCATTCAGTTTTTCTATTCCCGGCTGGTAGTGGAGATGTTTGCCATTACCTGCGGGCTTTTGTATATTTCCATGATGGTCCAGCGGCCGGAGGAGATTATCGATACAGAAACCGGACTTGGTAAATTAAGTGCTTATGTTACGGATATGAAGCGGGCATTTTTGAATGGAAAGCCAATGAAGGTCATAATGATTAATATAGTCAATTACGGGACCCTTCGGGATATGCTTGGTTATGACAATATGAATGAGGTGCTTGGTGAAATTGCAGATAAGCTGGCGGAGTTGAATCACAAGTATGGAATTGAATCCGACCTGTATTATCTGGGTGTTGGCAAATTCCGCTTTGTGGTTGATTACCGGCATTTTGACCAGACAGCGGAAGCAGCAGAACTGATTAATACACTGATGAAGCGGGGCTATCGGTTTAAGCAGATGGAGCTGAATCTGGTATTCCATGTCTGTGTTGCAAACTGTCCGGAGGATATTGGGGATGTTGATTCTCTTCTTGCCTTTGGAAATGATTTAAATACCATAGCCTATACCGGAGAGGTTCTTTCTGCGGCGAAGCTTTATAAAAAGGAATACTATGACATAAGGAAGGATATGGACCGGATTATTGAACAGGCCTTGGCGGCTCATAAGTTTTCCGTTTATTATCAGCCGATTTATTCTGTAAATGAACAGCGTTTTCATTCGGCAGAGGCATTGCTTCGGCTGCAGGATGAAAAGTATGGATTCATTTCGCCGGAGATTTTTATACCGGCGGCTGAAAAAAGCGGTGCAATCCATAAGATAGGGACCTATGTGCTGGAGGAGGTATGCCGGTTCATTGCCAGTGAGGAATATCAGGCATTGCAGTTGGATTATATTGAGATTAATCTTTCTGTGGCACAGTGTATGCGGAATGACCTGGCAGAACAGGTCATGGGGATTCTGAATAAATATCAGGTTCGTCCGAATCAGATTAACTTAGAGGTTACGGAAACGGCGGCTTCCTATTCCCAGAAAATGATGCAGGAGAATCTTAGCGCGCTGCATGCGGCAGGAATCAGCTTGTCACTGGATGATTTCGGAACCGGTTATTCCAACATGAGGCGTATTGCATCTCTGCCATTTCATATTGTTAAGCTGGATAAGAGCCTTGTAAATGAAGAGGATAATCCAAGGCTGCAGATTGTATTAAAGAATATGATTAAAATGATTAAGGCAATGGATATGAAGATTGTGGTCGAGGGAATTGAAACCGAACGCTTGGTGGAACAGTTTTCAAACCTGAAGTGTGAATATATACAGGGATATTATTATTCAAAACCGATACCGAAGGAAGAATTTGTTGCATTTCTTAAGCAGAATATGAACGGATAAGGCTCGAAAACCGAATCGTCATTGAAAAGGGGAAACTGATATCGTTAGAAATCATGAAAATAAGCAACAAAAAAAGAAGCCTTGAACCACAAGGCTTCTTTTAAGATTATTCTTCGGAAATAGCACCTGCCGGGCAAGAGCCTGCACAGGAGCCGCAGCTGATACAGGTATCAGCATCAATTACAAACTGTCCATCCCCCTCAGAAATAGCGCCTACCGGGCAGGAACCTGCACAAGCGCCGCATGATAAACAAGCGTCAGAAATAACAAATGCCATAATGTATATCCTCCTTAAATTATTATCATTTATGTTTTGATTTTAAGCCTTTTTGCTCATTATAGCAAGTAGAACTTTAAGGAAATTAATTGTTTTTATTTTCTGCCAATTCGCTTCGGCGTTTTTTGATTCCGTCAATGATATGCTGCTTGGCAATAATGGCTTCATTACTGGTCAGGGCTGGTACATCCTTAAGGGGATATTCTATGCCCAGGTTCTTATACTTTGCCTCGCCCATGGTATGATAAGGAAGCACATCCAGAGCTTTCAGATTCCGCAATCCGCCGATAAAATACCCCAGGCGGGTCAATTCCTCTTCCTGGTCTGTAATCCCCGGTACGATAACATGTCGAATCCAGACCGGAACATTTTTTTCTGCCAGATAAGCGGCAAAGTCCAGGATATTATCATTTGGCTGCTTTACCAGCTTTTTATGCTCTTCCGGGTCGATATGCTTGATGTCCAGCATGACCAGGTCGGTCACTTCGCAGAGCTGGTCGTATTTCGCCAACAGCTCCGGCTCATTTCTGCGGAACATGATGCCGGAGGTATCCAGACAGGTATGGACCCCCTTCTCCTTTGTCTTTTTGAATAAATCCAACAGAAAATCAAGCTGTGCCAGGGGTTCCCCGCCGGTTGCGGTCAGACCGCCGCCATTCATGTAGAATTCCTTGTTCTGGTCGTAATAATCCAGGATTTCTTCTGCGGTCTTTTCCTCGCCACCGCCGAATTCCCAGGTATCGGGATTGTGACAGTATGCACAACGCATGGGACAGCCTTTGAAAAAGACTACGAACCGGGTGCCGGGACCGTCTACCGTACCGAATGTCTCGATGGAATGAATATGTCCAATCATGGAATTGATACCTCCTGCTTCTGATTTTTCTCTGTATATATTAGAGAGAATCCTTGCTTAATATTGTCTCCATTATACTCCCAATCCAGAGTAAATAACAGTCTTTATTTCTGTACAATAATGGATTTTGTATCTCAAAACCCTTGAAAATACAGGGTTCACAGAATGTATGAAAGAAGCAAAAACTATCTTCGATGGTTTTATAAACGTTGATGAAATAGATTATAATAAATTTGACTTGGCTATAAAAAATTTATATAAAATATTAAAACCGTCTTTTTCTAAAGAAATTGCAAAAAAAGATGATGAAATAACCAAAGATATTAACAAACGACTTAAGCAAATACTTCTAATGGACGGGATAATGAAGGAAATAATTCTTATTGGATTTGCAAATAGCATAAGTTTTAGTAGAATTCTGTAATAATATGTTATATAATAAATTCCATAATACTAATGATTGGTGGGCATACTATATGTTATCAGATGATGAAAAGAATTTTATTGATATAAAAATTGGTTTTATAAAAAAGACAGTAAAAGGATTGCAACATTATGACAATCCTTGTAAATTAGTTGATGAAATTGATAAATGGTTATATGAGTTATCGTATTTTTACAATAAAATAGTAAAAGATGGTCAGAATCCGTCCGAAGTAATATATAATTTGCCGCCATCTGAAAGACCTAAAGAGGGTCAAATTGCATATATTAATCTTAGAAGAGGGTATCCTAAAGAAACCTATGATGACCATTGGTGCTATATTCTAAAAGATTATGGTACTAAGTATCTTATCATACCAACAACATCTATTAAGCCCAATTCGGGAAGATGTAATCCATTATATGAAATGGATATTATTGACAATACTCCTACGGGAAAAAGTAGATTGCAATTTACTGATATGCGTTCTATAGACATAATGCGTGTATGTAGAAGTGTTCATCCTAATTGTTATGATGTTACAACTGACAGAAAAGATATCCTGCAAAAATTTTATGATTTGATATTGACAGATAAAAAATAATACCCTATAATTAAAATCAATTTAGGAACGAACTCTTAAATGAGCAATTTTTAAACGATTGATTGAAAAAGTTATCTTTTATGGTATATGTGGTTCGCATATACCTTTTTTCGTTATCTAAGAAATTGTTAATCAAATATAGTAAAATATGGAAATCATGTAGATGAATTTGGTTTTGATAATCAAAAACACAATAAATATGATTCAAAAGGTAGACATGATATAAATATACATAAATAAAAGACATCTTAGTTAGTGTCTTTTATATTATTATGATGATTGACCCAAATTAAATTTTTGATTCCATATCATTAAAATCAATTTTATATCTTTTTTCAAGATATGTTAAAACTTTAACCAATCCTTTTCCAATAAATAAATGATTAGAACCAAATTTATATTTAATTGTGTCAATTTCGTCTGATTCTAAATCTTTAATCGTACCATAATATTTTTTATCTGAATCGTTTTGATGAACCCATACTGGATATCGAAATTCACATCCCTCTTCTCCCGTATATCCATCATAAGAATTTGGATTATAACATTCGTTTCCAATTATAAATTCTAAATCTGTTATTAAATTTGCTATATTGGTGTCGAGTTTCATGATATAATCCTTTCTTTAATATTATTTACCACTTATATCCACAATTTTTGCATTTTAAAATTATACTTTTATATTAAATAAAACGCAACTAAAATCTCTCGCCAAGAGTACAGATGCATTAAATGAAATTACAAATGTATTAAATAATACAGAATTATCAAGTATCGCGATAAAACAAGACTTAGAAGCTATAGGCAAATCTTACACTACAGAAACACTTAAATCAGCTATTGCCCAATCTACACTTAATAAAGAACAGATTGAAGCAATATTGGTTGCCAACGGCTTACAAGGTGAACTACTAGAAACAACTGCTGATGAATTGGCAAATGTAGCAAGTATAAATGCTGTGGCCGCATCCCAAACAGGAGCTACAACTACTACCCTTGGTCTAGGTACAGCATTCAAAGGTCTTGGAATATCAATCAAAAATACGACCAAAACGATATGGGCATTTTTAACGACTAACCCGATTGGACAAATGGTGGGCGTTGTTTCAGCAATCACAGCAGTTATTGCCACTATTGTTACTATCAACAAAAAGATTGAGGAACACAGAGAAAAGATAAAAGAAGCCGGTGAAACTGCAAGAGATGAAATCGAATCACTAAAAAGTGAATTAGATGACCTCTCCTCTTCTGCCGATAAAGCAGCGGAATCTTATTCAAAACTGATTGATGGTGTTGATTCATTAAACCACACCAATATAAGTTTATCTGATGAAGAATATGAGGAATTTATCAGTGCAAGCAATGAACTGGCAGAACTGTTCCCTGAGTTAGTTATCGGATTAGATAAAGAAGGGAATAAAATTCTCGACCTTGGAAGTAATGCTGAAGAATCAATAGCTAAGATAAATGACTTAATTGAGGCACAACAGAAACTGGTTGCAGAGGAAACCGAAGAAAAACTTGTAGATGTATATAAAGGAACCTATGAAGATACCAGAGATATAAGTAATGAATTAGAACTTTACAAGAAAAATCTGGATTATATTAGAAGCGTAAATTTCAATGAAATTATGGCTGGTTTGCAAGGTTATTCCGGCAACAAGACTATATCATTATCTGAATCATATATGAATGGTTTGGATTCTGAAATCTTAATGAATAACATGGCAAAAGTCATTAATGATTCATTAGGAACAGAACTCAAGCCAAGATTATCTGATGCAACAAATGAATGGTTCCTTGACCTTTCAACACTTACGGAAGAGCAATATGAAAATGCCATTCACTCATTATATCTTAAGTCTAATCTGTTAAAAGAAAAAATTTCTGAATCATTAGAAGCATCTATATCCGGTGCAAGAGATGATATTAACAAACATCACAAACAAGAATTGTCTTCTATCTTTACTGCCCTTTCGGATGATGCAGACTATACATCACTTACTGATACGGAGCGACAGCTTGCAGACGCTTTGATTTCTGGATTAGATTATTCAAAATATAGAGATGAAATTGAGCCTAATTATAATGGTGATATTACAAGATTTTTAAACAAAGAAATCTTAGATTTACGGTATAATGCTTCTAAGGAAGAAAAAGAAGAAATCAATAGTATTTATAACGAGTTGTTGTCGATTGATCCAGATGCTTCATTAAGTGATAATATAGCAGTTATTGAGCAATATATTAATGACCTTGCGGAAATATTAAATATAGATTCTGAAAAGTTAAAGGTAATGCTTGGTTATGAACTGGATGAAGACAAAGAGAGAATCAATCAGGCAAAGATAAAGGCAACTGGAAGTTCTACTATTGAAGCAAGAAGTATTTCAAGTGGTTATGCACAAGTCCAACACGCAATTAATCAAAAGGAAAATGCCAGTATATCAACCACAGATTGTCAGGATGGAAAGGGAAATGCTGGTATATCAACCATGGGTTGTCAGATGGAAAGGGAAAGTGCTGGTATATCAGCGATATATGTGATATGGTTATGAAAGAGAACCGGAAAATGATTGGTACAAATGAGGAGATATAAAATGGGGGAGAACGAGCATATTACTTTTTTTACGACGCCTGCATATGGGCATATTTTATGTGTACTTCCGGTTGTAAAGCGTCTGGTTGATTGCGGTTACTGTGTGGATTGTCATGCCAGCCCGGCATTTCGGCAGCTTATCGAGCAATGTGGGGCGAATTATATAGAATATACCATTGATTTTTCACAGCTTGTTTTGAGCGAGGTCACGGCAGATTTCTTTGCCTTGACGGAGGCTCTTATTACTTTGAACCGAAAGGCTTATCTGGAATATCTTCCGGTTATGGAACAGGAGCAGCCGGATTTGATTTTATATGATTCCATGTGTTCCTTTGCAAAAAATATTGCATATAAAACCCATAATCCCTCTGTATGTCTGGTGACAACCATAGGCTTTAATCTTCCGGTGTTCTTATTTTCCAATATGTTTATGTCTAGCATTCCTTTATATATGAAGCATAGAAAAGAGTTTCATTTATTATGGCGGGGCGAGCGGACATTTCGTCGGGAGCATGGGCTTGCGCCTTTTAAGATGATAGACCTGTTTATGAATTGCGGGGATGAAACCGTTATCTTTTCTCCAAAGGAATTCCAGCCATTTTACAGAACCTTTCTCCGACATGTACATTTTGTGGGAACTACCATTCGGGAACGGGTGAAGCTGCTTCATGAGGAAGGAGTGCAGTATCCGGAATATGATTATTATATTTCCTTAGGAAGTATTTTTACGGAGCATGTTGAGCAAATACGGACATTGCTTCAGGAACTTGAAAGCAGGGGGGCATCTGCACTGGTGGTGACCGGAGCCTCCAGCCTTAAGGCGGATTGGAAGCATATAACCCTTCGGGAGCGCGTGAATCAGATAGATGTTCTTCCACATTGCAGATATTTTATTAATCATGGCGGGCTTAACAGTGTATATGAAAGTATTTACTTTGGTATTCCCCAGATTTGTCTGCCCCAGCAGGAGGAGCAGCGTTATGTATCCTATGTCGTGCAGAAACGAAGATTAGGGATTTATAAAAAGACCTATGGCGAGGGGCAGGTGTATGAAATTCAGGATTATAAGCAGAATTCCCGTATTGAGGAGTTTCAAAAGCTTCTGCATGCGTATGACGGTACGGGCATGGCGGTGGATATTATTGAAAGGACGATAAGGGAAACAAGGGACGGAGTGAAAAATGAAAGAAACAGTATTAGTAACCGGAGCAACCGGTTTTCTGGGTGGATATTTGATTCGTGAATTAGAGGAGCGGGGATATCGGA
This sequence comes from Clostridium sp., assembly GCA_023667695.1. GTDB lineage: Bacteria > Bacillota > Clostridia > Lachnospirales > Lachnospiraceae > CAG-632. Next base: position 126,248 of record JAMOZY010000005.1, read on the forward strand.
TTCTTGCAGTAGGAAGGAATCGGGAACGGGGAAAAGAGCTGGCAGGGGAGAACTGCACTTTTTATCCGGTGGATTTTACGATAAAGAGGGAATTAGAGGTAGTGTTTCGGCGGGAATCCATTGATTATGTGATTCATGCCGGAGCCTTATCCAGTGCATGGGGGTCATGGGAGGATTTTTATCAATGCAATGTGGCTGCGACAAGACATGTGGCAGAGCTTGCCTTGCAATACCAGGTGAAGCGTCTGGTGTATCTGTCCTCCCCCAGCGTCTATTCCGGCAAAGAGAATCGCCTGGATATTCGGGAAGAGGAGGTAGATTGGGAGAATCGTCTGAATTATTATATCCGGTCAAAGCTAGAGTCCGAAGGGCTTTTACGGGAATTTACAGAAAAGGGATTGTATACGGTAATCTTACGACCCCGTGGATTAATCGGAAAGGGCGACCCCAGTCTGATGCCCCGATTGATGAAAGCCAATCGAAAGATAGGGATTCCTTTATTTAATCAGGGAAGAAATCTGGTGGACATTACCTGTGTGGAGAATGTGGCATATGCCTGCTGTCTTGCCTTAACCGCAGAGGATATAAATGGAGAGGTCTTTAACATTACGAATGGAGAGCCTTCGGAATTCCGGAAGCTGTTAGAGGAGTTCTGTAAGGCATCCGGGGAACAGGCGAGATTCCGCCCTCTGCCGTTTCCGTTGATTTACAGTATATCATGTTTTTTAGAATGGTTTTACAAAAGCTTTCATCTCAAGGGCGAACCGATTTTGACTAAATATACAGTCTGCACCCTTGCTTTTTCTCAGACGCTGAATATCGAAAAGGCAAGAAAGAAGTTACATTATACACCAAGATTATCGTTGCTGGAGGGAATCAGGGCTTATGGAGCATGGTGGCACACCATTCAATAGAATTCAACTATATCAATGTGGATACTGTGTAAATCATCTGGCACATATTGTAAGAGGAGAAAAGGACAGGGTTTTGCAGTTTCCGGCATTGGTGGCATTGCTTGAACATCGGACATATGGAAGGATATTATTTGACACCGGCTATTCTCCGCGGATTTATGAAAATGGATGGATATCCGTTCTTTATAATCTGCTGAACCGAACTTATGTAACAGAGGAGGATACCATTCAATATCGTCTGGCACAGGAAGGGATTCATAGTGTAGATGCCATCATACTGTCCCATGCCCATCCCGACCACATCGGAGGACTGAGGGATTTTCAGGGCTATGAACTGATTGCAACGAAGGATACCGTGGAACAGATGGAGCATATACGGTTGCGGAATCTGGTATTTCGAAATCAGCTGCCGGAGAAATCCGCTTTTCAGATTCGTTCTGTGGTTCCTATGGAGCAGCCGCATTTTTTGAAGAATTATGTCAACAGAGTCTATGATATCTTGGGGGATGGAAGTGTTCTAGGTGTGGAGCTGGATGGTCATAGTCAGGGGCAGATGGGGATTTACATAGAAAGTGTCCGGCTGCTTCTAGCGGCAGACAGCAGCTGGGGCTGGGAGCTTGCAGGGAAGGCAGAGCGGATGCGGGCGATTCCCCGAAGGATTCAGAATGACTTTACGGCTTATATGGGTACGCTGAAGGGGATACGGCGGCTGGGGCAGGAGCATCCGGAGATACGGATTCTGTTTTCCCATGAATTCTTTAAGGAGGGGGCATATGAAGGATAAGCTGGCGATAGTAAGATACTATCTGCATTATAAAAATCAAAGGTTCCGAAGCCGGGAGGCATTAGAGAAGTATCAGAACCGAAAGCTTGCAGAGCAACTGGACTTTGTGACCGGGAATTCTGCATTTTATAGGGCTTATAAGGGAAAGCCGCTGCAGGAATTCCCGGTTATGGATAAAAAGCAGATGATGGAACAGTTTAATGCGTTGAATACCGTTGGAATCGACCGGGAGGAGGCGCTTTCTTTTGCCATTGATTCCGAGAAAACCAGGAGCTTTCAACCGAAGCTTCAGAATATTACGGTGGGCTTAAGCTCTGGGACCTCGGATACCAGAGGGGCATTTCTGATATCGGATGAGGAGAAACGGCAATGGGCAGGGTACATCTTATCAAAGGTGCTATATGGTTCTATTTTGGGAAAATATAAGGTGGCATTCTTTATGCGGGCGAACAGTAATCTTTATGAGGCAGTAAGCTCCAAAAATATTCAGTTTCTATTCTTTGATATCTACCGTCCCATGGAAGAGAACATAGAGAAATTAAACCTGTGCAAACCGGATATTCTGGTGGGACAGCCATCCGTACTGTTGGAAATCTGTGATGCTGTGGAGCGTCAGGAGGTGGCGATTCAGCCGAAGAAGGTGATTTCCATAGCGGAGGTGCTGGAAGCGCAGGATGCGGAACGGATACGCCGGGTCTTTGGTCTGGCGGTCATTGACCAGGTATACCAGTGTACGGAGGGGTGTCTGGCGGTTACCTGTCCCCATGGGACCATTCATCTGAATGAGGATATTGTACATATTGAGAAGGAGTATTTGGATGAAAAGCGTTTTATTCCGATTATAACGGATTTTACCAGACGCTCTCAGCCCATCATCCGATATCGGTTAAATGATATACTGGTGGAACGGCAGGAGCCATGTCCTTGTGGAAGCTGTTTTACCGCCTTGGAAAAGATTGAGGGCAGGGAGGATGATGTATTTTCCTTCGATACGGAAGCAGGCGGTATCGTCAGGGTCTTTCCGGATTTTATAAGACGGTGTGTATTATTTGCCGGGAATGTGGAGAATTACCGGGTGTTACAGAAGGAAACGGGGGAGCTTCAGATTTATCTGGATGGAGATACAGATATGCAGGACCGGATTCGGGAGGAGATAAGGCGGTTATCGGAGGACCAGGGATTTATAATGCCGGAGCTTCGGTTTGATGGATATCATTATGACAAGACGAAGAAGCTGAAACGAGTAGAATCACAGAGGAGAAGGATATGAGAAGAGTTGAGATTATAGGATATGGAACCTATTTACCAAAAACAACGGTAGAATTTGGCGGACAGGTTCGTTACCGGATAGGAGCGGAGGAGAAGGAAACACAGTTATCTATGGCCATAGGAGCCATAGAGCGCGCCCTCGCTTCTGCTGAGATGACAATGGGGGATATGGATTTGATTGTATCGGCTTCCGCCGTTCCGGTTCAGCCGATTCCCTGTACGGCAGCGCTGATTCATGAACAGCTGGCAAAGGGGACTGATATTCCGGCTATGGATATTAATACGACCTGTACCAGCTTTGTTACCGCACTGGATATGATTTCTTATCTGATGGAGGCAGGGCGGTATGAGCATGTGGTAATCGTGGCAAGTGAGCTGGCGTCCTGTGGGTTGAATCCCAATCAGAAGGAAAGCTACGAGCTTTTCAGTGACGGAGCAGCGGCAGTTGTGTTAGGCAGATGTGAGGATGAAACTACCGGAATTCTGTATGGAATGCAAAAGACCTGGTCGGAGGGGGCGCATGCTACAGAAATCCGCGGTGGTCTTACGGGCCTGCATCCGAAATATCTGAATGAAAGTACAAAAGAGGATTTTATGTTTGATATGAAGGGAGTAGAGGTGTTATCTCTAGCGGCGAAGAAGCTTCCAAAGATGATAGATGCGTTTTTAGAAGAAAGCGGGCTTTCTATGGAAGGGATTGATTTTGTGATTCCCCATCAGGCAAGCAAAGCCTTAGGAATGGTAATGCGGAAAATGGGAGTGCCAAAGGAGAAATATCTGGATATTGTCAGCCAGTATGGCAATATGGTGTCGGCCTCCATTCCCTTTGCCTTATGTAAGGCATTGGAAACAAAGCAGATACAAAAAGGAGATACGGTTCTGCTATGCGGAACGGCTGCGGGACTGACGTCGAATCTGCTGGCATTGCGATATTAGAAGCGGATTGCAAAACAAGAATATAATGAATTTCTTGGGTAAAAACGATACAGAAACCTATGTTATTGACAAATAAAGAAAAATAATTTATGTTATATAACAATATTGAAAAAAGGAGATTCCTATGCCGCCGAAAGCAAAAATAACAAAAGAAATGATAATCGATACGGCCTTTTCCATTGTACGGCAGGAGGGGATTGATAAGGTGACTGCCCGTAATGTTTCCAGGCAATTAAACTGCTCCACCCAGCCGGTATTATATTATTTTTCTACCGTTGAGGATATAAAACGGGCTGTGTATGAAAAAGCGGATAATTATCACACAAGCTATATTATGAATTTGGAACAGCATTACGAAAATCCTATGCTTACAATCGGAATGAACTATATCCGGTTTGCAATGGAGGAGAAAAATCTGTTCCGGTTTCTGTTTCAATCAAATGAATTTTCGGGAAATAGTATGCCGGACTTGATGAATACGGATGGGCTGTTGCCTATTTTAAATGTGTTGCAGCAGGAGCTGAAGGTATCCGCAGACGAGGCAAAGGATATTTTTAGTACGTTATTCATATTTGTACATGGCTATGCAAGCCTGTTCGCAAATAATTCCATGGTCTATGATGAAGAGCGGTTGATTCATGCGCTTACCGGAGTGTTTCAAGGTGCTGTCTGTACCTCGAAAAAGAACGGATAGGAGACAGACGAGTTGTTTTATAAATTGGGATTTGAAGAACACCCCATACGAAATTAGATAAATGGCTATGCGGAAACGCATAGCTATTTTTACGAGAAAAGATATGTAGACAGATTTATACAAGATGAATATGAAATATATCTGTAACCCATATAATATAGATGATAAAGTGCTTTCATTGCCAAAGCATAAAGGGATAAAAATTTAATTATAACGAAGAATTATATTTTTCCATTATTTGGCAGTATAATTTAATTAAATTTTTCTTCAACTCAACACAAAACATAAATTGTGTTGTTCAGTTACCTTCTCTGTGACGGTATAGTAAAATCACCAAAACAAAGGAGGTTATTCAAATGAACACAGACAAAATTTACGCAGAAGCAATTGTTAATGAATACTCAAAAAAGAGCGCGTCAAAGGTGGTAGCGCTCCGAAAGCTGGATGCAGCTGCAAAACGTCCGGCGAATATTTTCGCATACTCCTTCGGCATTGTTGTAGCGCTGATACTTGGTGTCGGCATGTGTCTGTCAATGAAGGTTATCGGCAGTGGTACGACGGTGATGATAGGCATTGGCGTTGTTCTCGGTGTTCTTGGAATTGTCGGCTGTGCTGCTAATTATTTTATTTACAAAAAGCTATTAAAAAATGGCAAGGAGAAGTTTGCCGACGACATTATCCATCTTGCAAACGAAATTGCTAATGAAAGTAAAGACTGAGAAATTTTGAAGCAGAAAGGCAGGTGGAACGAATGAACAAATCGGAAAGCAAATATTATAATACTGCCGTTAAAATGGACGAGGCTTTTTTGGAATTGCTCCAAAAAAAAGATTTTGAGTATATAACGGTAAAAGAGATTTGTGAAAAAGCCGGCGTCAACCGTTCCACCTTTTATCTGCATTATGAAACGGTAAACGATATTCTGGTGGAGTGTGTGGAGTATATAAATCGAAAGTGTTTTGAACAATACAGCGGTGAGCTGAAAAAAATCAAGGACCGTCTTGCAGATGCTGACTTGAAGGATTTGATTTTTATATCACCGGAATATCTTCAGCCGTATCTTGAATTTGTCAAGGAAAACAAGCATCTGTTCAAAATCGCAATATCACGCCCGTCCGCACTAAATGCAGAAAGTACATTTTCATCTTTGTTTGTGAAGATATTTTCGCCCATTCTTGCCCGTTTTCATTATCCCGATACCGAGAAACGCTATGTGATTTCTTTCTATATTTCCGGACTTATTGCAATCGTTTCGGAGTGGATTGAGCTTGACTGTAAGGATTCCATTCCGTACATCATTGACATATGTATGAAATGCATTATGCCATACGGAAAAGATGCGCACTTGTCTTATTTTCAAAATGCTGGAGGCGGAACAAATAATTGAAAGAGCGTACAAAAATCATAGTTACAAATTACCGTAAGGATAAATATTTCCGTGGCGAAATAATGCTTTATATTAATTTTGCGGTCAACGCAGGATATGCTGTTTTCGAAGCGATATGTGGTATTCTCTTGCATTCTGCATGGATGGGAACGCTTGCGTTTTACTATATTACACTTTCCTCTATGCGGTTGTATATTCTTCGCAGGCATAAGCAAGAAACCGAACGGGAACGTCTGAAAGCATATCGAACCTGTGCGGTTCTACTGTTGCTTTTGACAGTTGCTATCGCAGGGATACATATTCTCACAATGACCCGATATTATTCTGTTGAATACAAGGGCTATATGATTTACGCTGTTTCGACATATACCTTTTATATCACTATCAGTGCCATACGGAATGTTATCATTTACAGAAAGATAAATGATCCAATTCTATCTGCAAGCAAAGCAATCAATCTTGTTGCAGCGTCTATTTCAATGTATAATCTACAAGCTGCAATGATTACTGCTTTCGGAGATGGAGACGAAGTGTTTCGCATTACAATGGGTAGTTGTGTCGGAATAGGCGTACTTTTAATCATTATTTCAATGTCAATATATATGATTGTAAAGGCAAATAAGAAACTACAACATTAATGTAGGGAATACCTTCATACTAGGCTCGAAAATACCTCGCCAAGTATTCAGGCATCGATAGACGGCTGTCGCCGTATAAAAATAACAGCCACCAGTCAAGAGTATGCAAGCATCCTCTTAGACTGATAGCTGTCTTTTTGCAGATAGATACAAGCCATGCTATCTCACCTTCACTTCGTTTCGGTTCGATAGACAGCTGTCGCCGTATAAAAATAACAGTCACCAGTCAAGAGTATGCAAGCATCCTCTTAGACTGATAGCTGTTATTTTTGCATGGCTTGTAGTTATACTATGCTACATAGCTTCATGGAAGGTTCTTGAGATTACGTCGTTCTGCTGTTCTGGAGTTAACTTGATGAAGTTTACTGCGTATCCGGATACACGAATCGTTAACTGCGGATAGTTCTCCGGATGCTTCTGAGCATCAAGCAGAGTATCTCTGTTCAATACGTTTACGTTAAGGTGATAGCCACCTTTTGATACATATCCATCTAACATGTTTACTAAGTTATCAACCTGTTGTGTTGCTGCCATAATAATTTTACCTCCTTAAAATTAATGATATAAATTAATAATGAATTGTGTTACTGCTTTCGAAGCTCCTCGTCCATGCCCTCCATTAAGGTAGGCACCTGGCAGGCGAGATCGCCTTTTGCACAATCTGTGCAGCCAAGGGTTTCAATCCCTTTCTCCAAGGAACCTTCCGGGTCCTCCACGGACACATTTACGTGTCCGTGACCGTTACCCATCATATCGTCTAACATTGTTACAATGTCATCAACTGTACTTAATTTATCACCCATCTTAACCTCCTTAGGTATTACCTGGGGACTATAAATAACAATGATTACTTGCTCAAATCAACCTCGATGTCGCCTGCAAAGATTTGATCTTCCTTACCAAGAGCGCCAGGAATAATAGTGAAGGTATTGGAAATACCATCCTGTGCATCCCGGAATGGAATCTTAGCTACAGATGAAAGGGAAGCGACAGCACCATGGGTATCTCTCTGATGCAGCGGATTAGCACCAGGTGCGAATGGTGCGCCATGCTTTCTGCCACAAGGAGTATCACCAGTATTCTTACCATAGGTTACATTAGAAGTAATGGTAAGGATAGACTGTGTCGGAATACCATTTCTGTATACATGATTCTTTCTAATCTTATCCATGAAGGTAGTTACAATGTAGGTTGCAATCTCGTCTACGCGGTCATCATTGTTGCCATACTTAGGGAAGTCACCCTCCGTCTCATAGCTTACTACGATACCGTTCTCGTTACGGATTGGCTTAACCTTTGCATACTTAATAGCGGATAAAGAATCTGCTACGATGGAAAGACCTGCAACACCGGTTGCGAAGTAACGCTTAACATCTCTGTCATGCAGAGCCATTTCGATTCTTTCATAAGCATATTTGTCATGCATATAATGAATGATGTTCAATGCGCTTACATAAACGCGTGCCAGCCAATCCATCATATCGTCGAATTTAGCCATTACATCATCATAATCCAGCACATCGCCTTCTACCGGACGATACTTCGGACCAACCTGTACACCGGTACATTCATCCACACCACCGTTAATTGCATACAGTAAGCATTTAGCAAGATTTGCTCTTGCACCGAAGAACTGCATTTCCTTACCGATAACCATGGAAGATACGCAGCATGCGATACCATAATCATCACCGTGTAATGGTCTCATTAAATCGTCATTCTCATACTGGATAGAAGAAGACTTGATAGACATCTTTGCACAGAACTGCTTCCAGCCCATTGGAAGTCTGGTTGACCATAATACAGTCAGGTTTGGCTCTGGTGAAGTGCCTAAGTTGTTCAAGGTATTCAGATAACGGAAGCTCATCTTAGATACTAAGGTACGACCGTCAACACCCATACCACCTAATGACTCGGTTACCCAAACAGGATCGCCGGCAAAAATCTGATTGTATTCCGGTGTACGAGCGAATTTAACAAGTCTTAACTTCATGATGAAGTGGTCAACCATTTCCTGAATCTCTTCCTCAGTAAAGGTACCGTTCTTTAAGTCTCTCTCAGCATAAACATCTAAGAAGGTAGCAGTACGTCCTAAGGACATTGCAGCACCATTCTGCTCTTTAACAGCTCCTAAATAGCCGAAGTAAGTAAACTGGATTGCTTCCTGCACATTTGTTGCCGGCTTAGAGATATCAAAACCATAAGAAGCAGCCATCTTGGTTAATTCCTGTAAAGCACGAATCTGCTCGGAAATCTCTTCCTTGCCACGGATAACATCATCGGTATAAACATTACCGAAGGATTCCTTCTGTGCCTTCTTGTCTTCAATCAGGAAATCAGTACCATAAAGAGCAACTCTTCTGTAGTCACCGATGATACGTCCACGTCCGTAAGCATCCGGAAGACCGGTAATGATGTGGTTGGTACGGCACTTTCTGATTTCTGCATCGTATACATCGAATACACCTGCATTGTGTGTCTTTCTGTGAGTGGTAAAGAATTCAACGATTTCAGGGTCTACCTTATATCCGTTATCCTCGCAAGCCTTCATTGCCATACGGATACCGCCATATACGTTCATGCCTCTCTTGAAAGGCTTATCCGTCTGGAAACCAACGATTTTTTCCTTGCTCTTGTCAAGGTAGCCAGGACCATGGGAGGTCAGAGTAGAAACTACCTTGGTATCCATATCCAGAACACCGCCTGCTTCTCTTTCCTTCTTTGATAAGTCAAGCACTTGATCCCATAAGTCTTTTGTTGCCTGAGTAGGTCCGCACAGGAAAGCGTCGTCACCCTCGTATGGAGTGTAATTCTTTTGAATAAAGTCTCTTACATCGACAACCTTTTCCCATTGTCCGCCTACAAATCCATTCCATTCAGAACCCATTTTGTAAAATCCTCCTTTAATATAATGTATGAAATAAAAGGGAAATCCCTTTTGATTCCTATGCATTTATTATAGTTGCATATTGTATACACGTCAATTGATTTAATCAAAAAACAATGTACTTTTTTTAGTACATTGTGATAGAAAAACGCTTGAAAAATGGAATACTATGGACATATTGTACTAAAAAATGGGGGTATTTATCATGGGATTGTGGTGAATCGATGTTCAACCACAAAATATTGTAACTTGACCCGAGGAGGGACCCATCGGAGATGGGAGGAGGCCTTGGGTCGGAGAGGAGGCGAGTAGAAGGGAAGCACCATAAATATAAGATTGACCCGAGGAGGGACCCATCGGAGATGGGAGGAGACCTTGGGTCGGGGAGCAGGTGAATATAAGGGTAGCATCATAAATATAAGAATAAACCGAGGAGGGACCCATCGAAGATGGGAGGAGGCCTTGGGTCGGAGAGGAGGCGAGTAGAAGGGAAGCACCATAAATATAAGATTGACCCGAGGAGGGACCCATCGGAGATGGGAGGAGACCTTGGGTCGGGGAGCAGGTGAATATAAGGGCAGCATCATAAATATAAGAATAAACCGAGGAGGGACCCATCGGAGATGAGGTTAGGGTAAAGTTTTTGTAGGAAAAATAAATAGATAAAGGAAAGAGCACCTA
>JAMOZY010000006.1 GCA_023667695.1 Clostridium sp.
TAAAAAGCCCTTATAGGGCTAGTGCAAGCCACCGGCTAAGCCGGTGGTCTTGACTAAGGAAAAATCAATAATCTAGTGCCGTCTCTTCTCCATTCATAACACGAAGGGCGCCTTGTGCCAGCGCGAGCAATTCGTCTTCCCCAGGATATACGGTAATACCACTAATCCAATCCACCTGTGCTGACATAGCATCTATGGTTTCCTGGCCATATGCAATGCCGCCAGTCAGAATAATCTGGTCAACCTTACCGCCCAGGACCACTGCCATGGCACCGATTTCCTTGCAGAGCTGATAGTGGAAGGCATCCTCAACCGCCTTTGCAGTTTCATTGCCTTCATGGGCCAGCTTGATGACATCACGCATATCATTGGTTCCTAAGTACGCGTTAAAACCGCCGTTTCCACAAATCATCTTTCGAACTTCCTTTTCGGTGTATTTACCAGAAAAGCATAAACGGATTAAGCTTCCGCTTGGAAGGCCGCCGGTCCGTTCCGGTGAGAACGGTCCATCCCCTTCTAATGCATTGGCTACATCCACGACATTACCGTTCTTATGAGCGCCTACCGATACGCCGCCACCCATGTGAACAACAATTAAATTCAAATCGCTGTAGGCCTTGCCGATTTCTTTTGCATAACGCTTGGCAACCGCCTTTTGGTTTAACGCATGAAAGATACTGGTTCTTGGAAGGTCCGGATGACCGGAGTAACGTGCAACAGGCGCTAATTCATCTACACTTACCGGGTCAACAATATAGGAAGGAATATTGCTTCCGATTTCAGCAGCAATCTCTTTTGCAAGGATGCCGCCCAGGTTAGAAGCATGCTGGCCTTGTACGCCAATTCTCAGGTCTTCAAGCAAAGCATCAGAAGTAGTATAGGTGCCGCCTGGAATCGGCTTTAACAGACCGCCGCGGCCAACGACTACATCAATGGAAGATAATGCAATCGAGTTATCCTTTAATGCAGACAGAATGACCTCCTTCCGAAAATCCTTCTGCTCAATAATGGATGCATACTGGGCAATCTCTTCCGTAGAATGCCGGAGCGTGGTTTCCATTATCTGGGTTTCATCTTCAAATACACCAATTTTGGTGGAAGTAGAACCCGGATTGATGATTAAAATCTTATATGACATTTCAAATCCTCCTTATTTTCCTATTAAATATAGCTGCATTTGATTCCTGCGAGCAACGAGCCAAGTGGCTGCTTGCGGCGGGGGTGTTGACTTCGAAAATCGCAGTCAAGCAGACCGCATCCGATAACGCTATGATTTGGTTCCGGTTATTTGTTCATGGCTTCTGCAACGACAGCAGCCAGGGCAATGGAATTCACCTTGACCTCAAAGGTATCGGAACGGGAAGTCAGAATGACTGGCGCCTTGGTTCCGGTTAAGATGTTACCGTTCTTTACATTCGGGCAGGTGTGGACCAGACACTTATAGGTAATATTACCTGCATGAATATCCGGGAACAAAACCACATCTGCATCTCCCACGATTTTTCTTCCTTCTGCACCCTTATGTCTGGCAGCCTCCGGGTCGAAAGCAAGGTCAAAGGAAAGGGGACCGTCTATGATACAGCCGGTAATCTTACCCTCTTCGTTCATTTTCATAAGCTCGGCAGCCTCAACGGTAACCGGCATCTTTGGATTCACTACTTCAACAGCAGCCAGAGGCGCAACCTTTGGATTCGGGATGCCGCAGGCATGTACCACTTCTACCGTGTTGTTAATAATATCTACCTTGTCCTCCAGTGACGGATATGGGATAAATGCAACATCCGTTAAGAATAACAAACGGTCGCAGCCCGGAATCTCAAATACACAGACATGGGATAATGCCCGGCCGGTACGGAGTCCGACCTCTTTGTTCAATACGCTTTTCAGGAAATCCTTGGTATCAATCAATCCCTTCATATACATGTCGGCATCTCCGTTATGCACCAGCTCCACTGCCTTGGTAGCTGCCTCAATCGGGTCCTTGATATCAATGATTTCATATCCGGACAGCTCCATATTCATCTGACCGGCAATGGCGCGGATTTTGTCTTCATCCCCCACCAGAATGGAATCGGCAATGTTCCGTTCCTTTGCAGCCCGGACAGCCTCCAGTACGGCGTCATCCTGGGCAACGGCTACGGAAAGCTTCTTTTTGGAGCAGGCTGCAACCTTAGAAATTAAGTCTTCAAATGTCTTACTCATCTTTTACACCTCTGTATCTTTTTATTGTTTGGTAAATAAGGTCCCCGAATCGGGGAGAAAACCCTTTGATTATTTTACCACTTTCCGGTATAGCGGGTCAAGAACATAAAGAATTTGAAACCATGTGCCGATATACCAATTAGAGTAGGTTTACCTCGTTGCAAAGAAAACAGAAAAATCCGTTCATTCTTCGCGGGAAATTACATAAAATATTATGAAAAAGTATTTGTTTTACATACAAGATATGGTATAGTATCTTTATATGAATCGTACATATGGATTTTAATCCGTTTACAGGAATAATATAGGGCATGACAGGGTCATAGCCGGAAAAGATTATGAGGTGAGCGAATGAAAGCAAAAGAATACATCATTCAAAAACTGGTAGATTTGGGAAAAAAGCATAAATGGATGAAATATCCCATGTTGGCACTGGTATCATTAATCAGCTTTTTCTTTCTGGTGCTGGAAAAATGCATGGAACGGCCGAAGCGTGCCGTAATTGCCTTAGTCTGTATGGTGCTGATTATCAGCCAGAGCTGGTACCTGATTAGTATCGCAGAGGACCCGACAGGAGAAGGCCAGCCAGGCACTGGCAATGAAAGTGGTATCACGGATATTATGGCAGTGGATGATTTGGCGGACCCGGATGATTCAGCAGACCCTGGGGATAATGCTGGGGAGGGAACGGAGCCGGGAGATGGTACTACGGCAACGGAAAGTGAAACCGGCTCAGATGTGGGTAATGCAAAGGTTACTTTTGTAATCAATAACCAATCGTCCTATGGTGGATTAACTACCCTGAATCCGATTCCAATCAGTAATCTGACAGGCGGAGGCACCTATACCTTGCCGGCCGTACAGACGGCAGACCCGAACTGTTGGGCCTTTACCGGATGGAGGATTAAGAATGAGTCCGGTCGGCCGATTACGGAATTGACGAAGGCAATATTGGAGGCCGATGGAACGAAGAGTTCCAGCAGTGAGAATTATACCTTTTATCTGTATGCAGAATGCAGGCGTATAGCTTACAGGGTTACATATGAGTATAATGGCAGCCAGGTATCGGAATATGCACCGACTGATGCGGGAGGGGCGATTCAGTTATCGTCCAATGATTCCCTGTTCTTCCGGTCGGGCTTTACCTATGACGGGTGGTATATTAACGGAGTGCAGACGGCTGCTTCTTATCGGAAGCTTGGAGCCGCTATTACGCTTACAGATGATATAACGGCAATACCAGCATGGGTTGGTAATCGGTATTTTATCCGGTTTGCAAGCGGTCATGCTACAGCTACCGGTACCATGGCGGACCAGGAGCTGCGCTATCGGGACCCGCCCCTGTATGAACCGTTGAATTTAAATGAATTTAAACGGGTTGGATATGCCTTTGCCGGATGGCAGACAGTAGTGTCTTCATCGATACTAGCAGATGGTGCAGAGGTTAGTAATCTGTCTACAACAGAGGATGATGTCATAACCATGACAGCGACCTGGCAGTATGATTATGCCGGATTATCAAAGGATTCCTTTGATTTTGATTATACGGAGACCGTAGATGCGGATAATGGTAAGGTAATTGTAAATCATCAGAATGTAGGCGGTGGCGATTTTGATGTAAAGCTATCGGGCGTACAGGGAACTACCTTGGACGGTGAAGTAAATAAGGATAATCTGGTCAGTGTAACCGGTCTGGATGTGTTGTGTTCCGTTCTGGGTGACCAGAATGCGATTGTTTTTCTGACGGATTCAGAAGGAATCCGGACGGTGGGAGAGGTTGTACTTTCTTTTGAGATTACGGATAAGAACAATGTGGATGATAGTGGAAATCCGATTACTGTTTACCGGAATATTACGGTACGTCTGCATCCAAAGCAGCTGGAGATTACAGGGGTATCCAATGCCTCCAAGGTGTATGACGGAACGAGCTGGATTGAGGTTGGCGATATCCGATTTACCGGAGCGAGGGAAGGCGCTGATTTAGTAGTCCACAGTGATAAGCAAAGTGGTTACTTTACGGACCCGAATGTAGGAACCGGTAAGGATATTACTGTAAATTTATCCATATACGGAAATGATGCAAAATATTATAGAATCAAGGATGATGCTTCGGAGGTAACGATTCCGGGAGAGATATGTAATGGAACCATTACGAAGCGTCCAATCGGGGTGACTACGGCACCGGTCTATCCGGATGGCAGGGATTATTACCTGACAGGAGAAGAGCCGGAGTATACTTCCGTGATTCATGTGGAAGATTTGCCGGCAGATTTGGCAGCCACAGATGAAACGTTGATTTTGAATGCAATCAAAGGAAATTATACCTGCGATTATAAGCCGAATTATTCAGCAGGAGAATTTGCTGTTCTGATTGATACCAATCGTATTACCTTGCAGAATTATTCTTTGACGGTGACGCCGGGAACCTTGACGGTACAGCAGGAAACACCAGTAGAACGGCTGGATTATACGGTGGAAGGCCAGCATATGACGGATTCCGCAGGAAAGCTTTGGTATTGGGGTGAAAATCCGCGGGTGGTGCCAACCGGAGTGAAGGGCTACAATATGGTTTATCTGACCAATGACCCTTCTGCAAAGGCGGTTACCTATGATGCTTCCAGATTCAGGCAGGAAGCCTATATTACAGAAGCCATGTGTTCTCAGAATGCTACGCTGTATGTTCAATTGGCAAACAGTAAGACCCATGCGGTAACGTCCATGGAATCCCTTGAGGTATATGTGGATACGACGGCGCCGGTCATTGATACCGATAAAATTGAGATTACTACTGTGAATACCGGTACCTTTGGAAAGATTGGAAATTTCTTAAGCTTTGGAAATTTCTTTAAGGAAAGCATCATGATTACCATTCCGGTTTCGGATGCATTAAGCGGTGCCAACAGCCTGACCTATTATCTGGGCGGCAGTATCTGGGAGACTGGAGTTGTGATTCCGGTTCGGGATGGAAAGGCTACCATTACGGTGCCGATAAAGTATAAAGGCACCATTGCTTTGACGGCAAGAGATAATGCAGGGAATTCTTCTACGCTTGCGGATTTAATCGGAGTGGATGGCTCCACCTACTGGGTAGTTGAGAATGAAGCACCGGCAATCCGGGCGTATGCAGTGGATTTGGAAGGAAAGCCGGCTTATTCTGGTGAGGACCTTTATTACCGGGCAGTCAAGCTGACGGCTTCTGTAACAGACCAGGATGCGGGGGTTGCCTATGTGATTTGGAATATAACAAAGGATGGGCAGACCATTGCAGAAGAAAATAAGCAGGTGGTTTCTGATACCAATCGATTGCTGACCAGCTATGATTTTGAACGGATGTTTGAGGAAAGCGGAGCGTATACGGTATCGGCAACGGCATATGATAATGCAGAGAATATGAGCCTTCCGACAGAGGTATTCCGTTTTTCCATTGATGGAACCGCACCGGTGGTACAGGTGTCACCAGCGGATTATGACGAAAGCTGGGGGATGGAAAAGGTCATTACTTTTACGGTAACGGATACAGAAAGCGGCATGGATATGCTGACACTTCTGGATGATGATAACCAGCCACATCCGTATACAGCAGTGGAGGGAACGGCTAATACCTATACCTTTACGGTAACACGGAAGGGAACCTATACCATTAAGGCAACAGACCGGGCAGGAAATGTAGCGGAGGTACCGTTGGAATTCACCAGAGTATCTTCCGAAGTACCGGACACACCGAATATTATTACCAATCCGGCAGAGCCGGAGCATATAGAAACCGGCTGGTTTACCTCCAATCCGGAAATCCGGATTCTGGAACCGGATGAAACCACGGACGGCACGATGATTACGACCTATTACCGCTTGTGGGAAGAGGGTGCAGAGGAACCGTCTGACAGTCAGATTGTTGACGGCAGCTTCCAGCTTCCGAAGGAAGGAATATGGAATATCCGTGCCTGGGCGGAAACCGAATCCGGAATGCGAAGTGCTTCTGATGCAGTATATCGGATTGGATATGATGGAACTGCACCGGTGATTTCCGATATTATTATCGGCGGCAGTGGAACTGCCAGCCGGGTATTGATTCGTGTGACAGAGCCTGCCAGCGGATTAGCAAAGCTGCAGGCAGTGTATAATAAGCAGGAAGACAGCGCTCGTGACCTGACCTTTACCTATGCCGGAAATGGTGTATATACGGCAGAATTTATGGCAGCCATGGCAGGAAGCTATTCGGTTCGGGCAACCGATGCTGCAGGGAATACGGCTTATGCGGAAGCATTTGAACCAATGAATATTGTTATAACCCGAATTACCGGCAATGTAGAAGAAGGCATGCTTGTAACCGGACGGGTAGAAAGCGGCACCTTTGCTGTGGAATCCCTGACGGTTCAGTACGGTCTGGCAGCCCAGGAACCGGCAACGGATGCAGAAAGCCTGATTGTGACGACGGATGCAGATGGCAATAAGGCATTTACGGCAAAATTCACACAATTAAATGCAGATTCCCAATATCGGTTTTTGATTACGGCGTATACTACAACTGGAGAGCATTGCAATTATACCGGTGCATTTAAGACTGAAATCCGGAGGGCAGAGGGAATCAGTGTAGCAGGAACCGTATTGGATGAAACCATGCGGGACGGTGATGATTCCGCCATCTCAGTAGTGTTATATAGTGGCAATGATATTGTTCAGTTCCAGAACGTGAAGAATGAGGAAGCATTTATCTTTACGAATGTGCCGGATGGCTCTTATGTCGTTCGGGCTATCCACGGAAACCGTTCGGCGGGCATGGGAATTGTGGTTCGCAATGGTGCAGTTGTGGAGCCGACGGACAGTATTCGTCTGGTGCTTCGGGACGGACAGTCCGTTTCCGTTGAGTATGGAAAGCCGGGTACGCCATCGGTTTCGGTCAGCGGCCTGGAGAATATATTTGATGATACGACGAACTTTGGTAGTGACCAGGACTTTGCAATCATCAATGCAGGCGGTGTTGTTGAATTTTGTATGGAGATTAATGGTCTGAGTGAGAGTGAGGTTCCACCGTCCGATATGGAATTGATTCGACGTAGTCTGGGAAACAAGGAGCGGGTAGCAAGCTATATGGACTTCTCAATCTGGAAGCGTAATGTAGGTGCTTTTGGTATCATTTCACAGCAGCAGGTGTCCTCTATCGCTGGTGGTAAATCTGTGCGGCTGGTCATTCCGTTAGGAGCAGATATCGCAGGTCGCGAAAATCTGTATGTCCTTCGGGTGCATAACGGCATCGTGGAACGGCTGGCTGATTTAGACAGTGACCCATATACTTACACCATTGAAAGTACTCTGTTCTCGACCTATGCATTGGTTTATACGGATAACAGTATTACCAATACGGATTCTACCGGCAATGGAGGCGGGAACGGTTCCGGAACCGGAACCGGTACAGGAAATGGCAGCGGAAGTGGAGGCCAGGATGGCAATGGTTCCGGCGGTACCATGACGGATATTGGCAGAATGCCGAATTCCAATGGTGTTGTTTCTGCCTCTGGTACATCACCGCGAACCGGAGATGAAATGCCAGTGGTATGGATTAGTATGCTTGGCATCATAGCAGCAGCGGCAGGAACCATGCTCTTTAAAAACAAAAAAAATCAATAAAAGCACCATAACTTACCATAATACTTTCTTTATTCCTGAGGATACTATAAGTAAGACATCAAGCGCTTGAAGTCTAAAGTATTCAATATGGAGGTAGCAATTATGTCAAGCAAGTATTCTAAGAGTGAAGCTATGAACCGTTTCAAAATGGAATGTGCTTCAGAAGTAGGTGTTGACTTAAAGCAGGGTTACAACGGTGACTTAACATCCAGACAGAATGGTTCTGTTGGTGGTCAGATGACTAAGAAGCTGGTTGAAGCTCAGATGAAGGCTATGTCTGGTAAGTAATCCGGAATCATACCTGAAATGAATGAAACGGAATCTCCGAGGGTCCTGTATCCTCGGAGATTTTTTGTGATGGCAATTTTATAGGGCGGATGCCCGATATGAAATAAGTCGCCAGCCGGTTTGTTACAGATTTTATGAAAATGTATATTCTGGTGACTTATGAATGGGCATGGCGGAACGGTTATCTTTTGTGCAGTTTTTTCCTATAATATAGTGGACATTCTATTGTAGACTATGCTATAATTTAGTGATTAGCGGGCTTGGATTCCCATTAATTAGGAAAATGAAGAAGGCGTTTACAAGGAGGACTTATTAAAATGAGTTACACAGTAGAAAAACTGGAAAAGAACATGGCAAAGATTACAATAGAGGTAGCCGCAGAAGAGTTTGAAAAGGCAATGGTTGGTTCCTATAATAAGCAAAAGAATAAGATTTCTGTGCCGGGCTTCCGGAAGGGTAAGGTACCGATGGCATTTTTGGAGAAAACCTATGGTTCGGAAATGTTTTATGAGGATGCAGCCAATACCTGTATTCAGGAGGCGTATCCCCGTGAGATGGCGGAAAGCGATTTGGAGGTTGTTTCCAGACCTACGATAGATGTGGTACAGATGGAAAAGGGAAAACCATTTATCTTTACTGCGGAGGTAGCATTGAAGCCGGAGGTTACCTTAGGAGCCTATAAGGGAATCGAAGTAGAGAAGATAGAGGTAACGGTGACAGAAGAGGATATGGACGCGGAATTAAAGCGCATCCAGCAGCAGAATTCCAGAAGTATTACGGTGGAGGACCGGAGTACGCAGATGGAGGATGAAGTAACCATTGATTTTGAAGGCTTTGTAGACGGTGTTGCTTTTGAAGGCGGCAAGGGTAGTGATTATCCAT
Source organism: Clostridium sp. (assembly GCA_023667695.1). GTDB lineage: Bacteria > Bacillota > Clostridia > Lachnospirales > Lachnospiraceae > CAG-632. The sequence continues at coordinate 8,998 of JAMOZY010000006.1, forward strand.
TAAAGCTGGGTTCCCATTCCTTTATTGATACCTTTGAGGAACAACTGGTAGGAAAGAATATCGGTGATGAGGTAGAAGTGAATGTAACCTTCCCAGAAGATTACCAGGCACCGGATTTGGCAGGAAAGCCGGCTATGTTTCAGGTTACCATTAAGGGAATCAAAGCAACAGAGCTGCCGGAATTAAATGATGAATTTGCAAGTGAGGCTTCTGAGTTCGAAACTATGGATGAATATAAGGAAGATATCAGAAAGACCCTGACTGCAAAGAAGGAAGCAGAAGCAAAGCAGGAGAAAGAATCAAAGATTGTAGAGAAGATTGTGGAAGGCGCTGAAATGGAGGTTCCGGATGCAATGGTTGATATGATGCAGGAGCAGATGGTGGATGAGTTTGCACAGCGGTTAAGCTATCAGGGCTTGCAGCTGGAGCAGTATTTACAGTTTACCGGGATGGATATCAATCGCTTTAAGGACCAGTGCAAACCGGAGGCATTAAAGCGGATTCAGTCCCGCCTTGTCATGGAAGCAGTTGCCAATGCAGAAGCAATCGAAGTTACAGAGGATGAGATTAATACGGAATTAGAAAAGATGGCGTCGATGTATCAGATGGATTTGGAGCGGCTGAAGGAAGTAGTCGGAGAAAATGAGGCGGATTCCATCCGGAAGGATATTGCGATTCAAAAAGCAGTGGATTTGGTCGTTGCGGAAGCAAAAGAGATTTAGCAGGACCATGGAAAGAAGGAGGCAGTTTCAATGAGTTTAGTACCTTATGTCGTTGAACAGACAAGCAGAGGAGAGCGTTCCTATGATATTTATTCCCGGTTATTAAAGGATCGGATTATATTTTTAGGTGAGGAAGTCAATGATACCACAGCTAGTCTGGTGATTGCACAGTTATTATTTTTGGAGTCCGAGGACCCTTCCAAGGATATTAGTTTGTACATTAACAGTCCGGGCGGTTCGGTTTCCGCCGGCTTTGGTATCTATGATACGATGCAGTATATCAAATGCGATGTGTCTACCATTTGCTGCGGTATGGCAGCCAGTATGGGTGCATTCCTGCTGGCAGGCGGTACGAAGGGCAAGCGGATGGCGCTTCCCAATGCGGAGGTTATGATTCATCAGCCAATGGGCGGCATGCCCAATGGCAGTCAGGCAAGTGATATGAAGATTACAACAGAGCATATTTTGAATACCAGAAGAAAAATCAATGAAATTCTGGCAAGAGAAACCGGAAAACCGATTGAAGTGCTGGAACGGGATACCGACCGGGATAACTGGCTGAGTGCAGAGGAAGCAAAGGAGTATGGCTTGATTGACATGGTAATTACCAATCGGGAATAGTACCGTAAGTCATGATGGGTTGAAGGGAAAGCATAGAATAAAGTGAGGTTGAGGTGACGATATGGTAAATCGTAGTGATGAACGAAGACCCTTAAAATGTTCGTTCTGTAATAAGCCGGAGGACCGTGTCCGCAAGCTGATTGCCGGGCCGGCAGCATATATATGTGATGAATGTATTGAAGTATGCTATGAGATTATCCAGGAAGAACTGGAGGAATTAGAGAGTACGGAAATCAACTTGCTGCGTCCAAAGGAAATCAAGGAATTTCTAGACGATTATGTAATTGGACAGGAACAGGCAAAGAAGATACTTTCGGTTGCTGTATACAATCATTATAAGCGGGTTCTGTCAGAGAAGGATTTTGAAGTAGAGCTGCAGAAGAGCAATATTATAATGGTTGGACCGACCGGTTCTGGTAAGACCTATCTGGCACAGACACTTGCAAAGCTGTTAAATGTACCATTTGCCATTGCAGATGCCACGGCATTGACGGAAGCCGGATATGTAGGTGAGGATGTGGAAAATATCCTGTTGAAGCTGATTCAGGCAGCGGATTATGATCTGGAACGTGCAGAGCATGGTATCATTTATATTGATGAAATTGATAAGATTACAAAGAAATCGGAAAATGTATCCATAACCCGGGATGTATCCGGTGAAGGCGTACAGCAGGCATTGCTGAAGATTATTGAGGGTACGGTTGCTTCTGTACCGCCTCAGGGCGGAAGAAAGCATCCGCATCAGGAGCTGATTCAGATTGATACCACGAATATTCTGTTTATCTGTGGCGGTGCCTTTGACGGCATGGAGAAGATTATTGAAAACCGGATTGGTCAGAAGGCCATTGGTTTTAATGCCGATATTAAGGAAATCGAAGAGAAGAATATTGGTGAATTGTTCAAGCAGATTCTTCCACAGGATTATGTAAAGTATGGTCTGATTCCGGAATTTGTCGGACGTGTTCCGGTTACGGCATCTCTGGATATGCTGGATGAAGAGGCTTTAGTCCGTATCCTGAAGGAACCAAAGAGTTCTCTGGTAAAGCAGTATACCAAGCTGTTTGAAATGGACGGCGTGGAACTGGAATTTGAACCGGAAGCGCTTCAGGCAATTGCCGCGAAGGCAATGGAGCGTAAGACCGGAGCCAGAGGTCTTCGAGCGATTATGGAAGATGTCGTGATGGATTTGATGTATGAGATACCTTCGGATGAACATATTGCAAAATGTATTATTACAAAGGATGCGGTTGAGAATCAAGGAGAGCCGCAGTTGGTTTATTCGGAGCGTCCCCTTCCAAGGAAAACACTATTGGAAAAGCACTTAAAAAATAGTGGCGAGATTGCATAATTTGCCTTGAGGATTAACCTGAGGAGGGACCCAGCACTTGCCTTGAGGAGGGACCCAGCGAAGCTGGGAGGAGACCTTGAGGCGGATTGCACCAGAGTATAACAGAAGTCAGCCAGGAGACCTTGAGGCGGATTGCACCAGAGTATAACAGAAGTCAACCGGGAGACCTCGAGTTGGATTGCACCAGAGTATAACAGAAGTCAGCCGGGAGACCTTGAGTTGGATTGCAGAGGATATAATGAAAACCAATAATTGTAGGAAACATGAAACCGCCGGGACTTGTTCCCGGCACTATGTTTCAGTAAGAGAAATTGTTTGACAGAAGGAGAATGCAGTGAAAGACAGATGTATTATGCCTATGGTTGCATTGCGTGGAATGACAATCCTTCCTCATGCGACTGTGCATTTTGATATCAGCCGTAGTGATTCCATCGATGCAGTGAAGATGGCAATGGCAGAAAATCAGTATTTATTTGTAGTGACACAACTAGATAAAGATAACAGCCAGGGAATACAAACAGAGGATTTGCATAAAATGGGCTGTGTAATTAAGGTTCGGCAGATGATAAAAATCCCGAAAAATATAGTCCGGGTGCTGGCGGAAGGGGAATACCGGGGGAAATTATTGTCCATAGATAAACGGGGTTCCTGCTATATGGCAGAGATAGAGGTTTGTAGAGAGCTTAAGCTGGAGAAGGAGGAGGAAGAGGCCTATTGTACATCCTTACTGGAAGAAGCCAGGAACTGTTATGATGCTGGAATGAAGTTGAATCCGGCGGTTCTTCAAAAGCTGGCAAAAATCAGAAAGGCGGGAATGCTGATAGATACTCTGGCGGAACAGATGCCGATTTCTTACGAAAAGCGTCAGTCCATTCTGGATGTTGAGGACCTGGTTCAACGGGTCCGGTATGTTATGACACTGCTTCGCAGTGAGGCTGAGGTCTGCCGGATTCGAAGGGAATTGCAGGAGCAGCTAAAGGGACAGGTAGAAAAGAACCAGCGGGAATATGTACTACGGGAGCAGCAGAAGCTGATTCAGGCAGAGCTGGGAGACAAGGATACATCGGATATTGAGGAGTACCGGAGGACATTAGAGGAGCTTCAACCGCCGACGGAGGTAAAGGAGAAGCTGAATAAGGAGATTCGAAGGCTGGAGAGTATTCCGGTTACTTCTTCGGAATCCACGGTTTCCCGGAATTATATTGAAACCCTGCTGGAATATCCATGGACGAGGGCAACGGAGGACAATCGGAATCTGGAACAGGCGGAAGCCATCCTGAACGGCGACCATTATGGCCTGGAAAAGGTAAAGGAGCGGGTACTGGATTTTCTGGCAGTACGGAATATGGTGCCGGAAGGAGACAGCCCGATTATTTGTCTGGCAGGTCCCCCGGGTACCGGAAAGACTTCCATTGCACGTTCCATAGCAACGGCTGTGAATAAGGAATATGTCCGCATTTCTCTGGGAGGCGTCCGGGATGAAGCGGAAATCCGTGGACACCGAAAGACCTATGTAGGAGCCATGCCGGGACGGATTGCAGCGGCTATGATAAAGGCAGGGGTGAAGAATCCTCTGATGCTTTTGGATGAGGTAGATAAATTAAGCAGTGATTATAAGGGGGACCCGTCTTCGGCACTGTTAGAGGTACTGGACGGAGAGCAGAATTGCCGGTTTGTAGACCATTTTTTTGAGGTACCCATTGATTTAAGCCAGGTGATGTTTATTGCTACGGCAAATGATGCCTCTCAGATTCCCAAGCCGTTACTGGACCGTATGGAGCTGATTGAGGTATCCGGTTATACCCGGAATGAGAAGTTCCATATTGGGAAGGAATTTCTTCTGGATAAGCAGAGAAAGAAGCATGGATTAAAGACAAGGCAGTTCCGGATGGATGATGAGGTATTTTATCCGATTATTGACGGTTATACCAGGGAGGCAGGGGTTCGCGGATTGGAACGACAGCTTGCAGCCTTGTGCCGTAAGGCGGACCGGGTGATTGCCAGCGGAAAACAGAAGTCTTTGCGGATTACGAAAAAGAATCTGGAGGACTATCTGGGTATTCCGAAGTATGAGAAGAATGAGTGGGATTTGGAGCCAAAGGTAGGGATTGTAACGGGACTTGCATGGACCAGTGTAGGCGGTGATACCTTAAGCGTAGAGGTTAGCCTGGTGCCAGGCAGCGGTAAGGTTGAATTGACCGGTAATCTGGGTGATGTGATGAAGGAATCTGCGAAGATTGCCATGAGTTGTGTCCGTTCCATGGAGGATGAGGATATTTTTGAAAAGCAGGATATCCATATCCATGTGCCGGAGGGAGCTGTGCCAAAGGACGGGCCTTCTGCCGGTATTACCATGACAACCGCTATTTATTCTGCGGTCCGGAAGCAGAAGGTACGAGGCGATCTTGCCATGACGGGAGAGGTAACGCTGCGGGGACGGGTGCTTCCTATTGGCGGATTAAAGGAAAAGCTGCTGGCTGCCGGTCAGCACGGGATACGGGAGGTCCTGGTTCCGGAGCAGAACCGGAAGGATATTTCAGAGCTGAGCGAAGAGATTGTGGGCGGTATGCAGATTACATATGTAAGGACCATGGAGGAAGTATTGGACCGGGCAATCGTGAAAGATATAACTTGAGGAGGGACCCACCGTAAGGTGGGAGGAGTCCTTGAGTTGGACTGCAGTACCTGAAAACAGAGCAGGATATACCATAGGCATATAACTTGAGGAGGGACCCACCGCAGGTGGGAGGAGTCCTTGAGTTGGACTGTAGTACCTGAAAACAGAGCAGGATATACCATAGGCATATAACTTGAGGAGGGACCCACCGCAAGGTGGGAGGAGTCCTTGAGTTGGACTGCACCAGAGTGTAAATGTAGACAGAAATCATAGGATAGGAATATATGAAGATAAAAAGTGTGAATTTGGAAACCATTTGCGGCATTACAAGTAAATTACCGGAAAATACCCTGCCGGAAATAGCATTTGCCGGTAAGTCCAATGTAGGGAAGTCATCCCTGATTAATGGGTTAATGAACCGAAAGTCCTATGCAAGGACCTCTTCCCAGCCGGGAAAAACCCAGACGATTAACTTTTACAATATTAACGAAGAATTGTATTTTGTGGATTTGCCGGGCTATGGATATGCCAAGGTATCAGCAGAGATTAAGGCAAAGTGGGGAAAAATGATTGAACGGTATCTGCATAAATCTCGTCAGCTTCGTCTGGTCTTTCTCCTGATTGACATTCGGCATGAGCCTTCTGCCAATGACTGCATTATGTATAACTGGATTGTGGAAAATGGATTTCATCCGGTTATCATTGCAACCAAGCTGGATAAAATCAACCGTAGTCAGGTTGCAAAGCACATGAAGATGATTCAGACCAAGCTAGAGGTCATACCGGGAACGCCGATGATTCCATTTTCAGCAGTTTCCAAGCAGGGAAGAGAAGAAATCTGGAGCTTAATCGAAGAATTAATACAGCCGATGGATTAATCCATCGGCTGCTGTTGTTCTTCCTCTTTTAAGCTCCAGAGCTGTTTTACCAGATAATCATAGATGGAATTGCTCTTTTTCTGCCAGGAATCACAAATCATGGTTGCCTGGTCCAGAGTCGGAACATTGATTTTAATATCCAGCAGGGTTTCATTCCGTTCCAGGATGGTGCATTGTACCATGTATTCATTGTGCTTGGCAGGATAGTAGGTGGCAAAGATTTCCACTTCATTCCGCAGATTAATCTTTTCTGCATCCAGATAGCTGTACACATCATCCTTAATGGCAGAGGATATCTTGTATTCAAACAAATCTAAGGCTTCTTTTCCTTCTGGGGTCAGATGAAACTGTGTGGTGTTTCGAATCAGCTCCGAATGGATGAATCCGGCTTCCTCCAGCTCATTTAACGCCTGCTGAAAATTAAAATAGTTGGTATATCCTTTGTCCAAAATGAATTGGGACAGCTGGGAGGTGGTTAAGGGAAAGTCTACCCGGTCCAGCATAAAGAGGATAATTAATTTGTATAATGTAAGACAGTTGTCTGACATGGCAGCAACACTCCTTGTATTTGGTTCCGATAGATTAACAGTTAAATGTGGGATTTTACTGCTTCTGCAACTGCATCGGCAATCCTCGGGTCAAAGGCTTCCGGCAGGATATGATTTTCATTTAATTCGGATTCCGGAACCAGTCCTGCAATCGCAAGGGCAGCCGCCAGCTTCATCTCTTCTGTAATCTGGGTGGCACGGCCTTCCAAAGCACCCTTAAAAATTCCCGGAAATGCAATTACATTGTTGACCTGGTTTGGAAAATCAGAACGACCAGTGCCAACGACCCTGGCGCCAGCCGCCTTTGCAATATCCGGCATGATTTCCGGTACCGGATTCGCCATGGCAAACAGGATAGCATCTGGGTTCATGGCCGTTACCATCTCCGGCGTAACCAGATTCGGAGCTGATACGCCGACAAAGATATCTGCACCGGCTAAAGCGTCTGCTAAGGTGCCTTCCAGACCGTCTAAGTTCGTGATTTCGCACAGTTCCTTTTGCGCCCAGTTCAAATCCGGTGAGTTCTTGCTGAGGATACCGGATTTGTCGCAAAGGATAACGGAAGGAAAGCCGTAGCGGAGCAGAAGTCTGGAAATGGCAATTCCGGCAGAACCAGCGCCGTTTACTACAATCCGGCAGTTTTCTTTCTTTTTACCGGTTACCTTCAAGCCGTTAATCACGCCTGCCAGGACAACGATTGCCGTTCCATGTTGGTCATCATGAAAGACCGGGATATCCAGAGCCTTCTTCAGCCGTTCTTCGATTTCGAAGCAGCGGGGAGCGGAGATATCCTCCAGATTAATACCGCCAAAAACCGGAGCAAGGTGGATGACGGTCTTTATGATTTCCTCTGTATCCTGGGTATCCAGACAAATCGGTACAGCATTGACATTGCCGAATTCCTTGAAGAGAACCGCCTTGCCCTCCATAACCGGAATGGCAGCCTTGGCACCGATATTCCCGAGACCCAGGACTGCGCTTCCGTCTGAGACTACAGCAATGGTATTCGCCTTGCTGGTATAGGTATAGGCAGCCTCCGGATTCCTGGCAATGACCCGGCATGGCTCTGCCACACCAGGGGTATAAGCCAGGGAGAGGTCCTCGGCAGTCTGAATGGCAGCTTTTGATTTTGTTTCCAGTTTTCCGTTCCATTCTGCATGGAGCTTGAGTGCTTTTTCATATACATCCATTTTCGTTCACCTTTTATATTATGATTTCTGTCATTTACCGCTTCCTGTCGATAAACCACTATTATTTAATATAACATCTGGGGAAAAGCATAGCAAGTGAGAAGGGGGAATTTAATGTTAAAAGTGAAATACAGTACATCCATATAAATTATGACTTTACCTCAAAAAAATTCTGTGTTATAATTCGAACAGATTTAAAATTCTAAAGTTCAGATATTCATTTTAGAACCCAATAAATGTATTACATAGAGAGAGGAATAGCATATGGATTTTAGCAGTATGACGTTAGCGGAATTACGCGAGGTCGCAAGAAGCAAGCAGATTAAAAGTATTACTACATTAAAAAAGGCAGAGCTGGTTCAGCTTCTGCAGTCTTTGGAGGGAACTGCAAAGGAGAGCCACGGGGAGGGAAAAGTATCTCAGGCAGGAAGCAGGACGCCGAGGAAAGTAGTACAGCGCTTTGAACCAAAGGCAGCGGACGGGAATTCCGGACATGGGGAGAACCGCCAGAATAAGGGGAATGTCAGAGCGGAAGCCCGGACGGAACGGATGCCGGGAAGAATGGAACGGACTTCAGGAAAGAATGAGGCCAGAGGTGAGCGGGCTGTTATCAGAAGTGATGCAAGGAGTGGTGAACGGATGGGTACTTCCACTGAAAGCAGACAACCGGAGATGATGCGTTATGAGAGCCGGCCGGCAGTCCGGACAGAGGTTCATGGAGAGAGCAGAATGGTACGCCCGGAGGTACAGGAGCCACAAGGGTACGAGGCGGAGAACCGGCAGGAGCGTTTTTCGGAAGAAAAGAGAAGTCTGAATATCCGAAATGAAGCGTTTACCATGGAGGAGTTTCAGAAGCTGGAGAATCCGGAGCTGACGGCATTAGACAGTGGAAATGTAGTGAACGGTATTCTGGAAATCATGGAGGGTTATGGATTCATACGAAGCGCCAATTATCTTCCGGGAGAAAATGATGTCTATGTATCTCCGGCTCAGATTCGACGGTTTAATCTAAAGACCGGTGATATTCTGAACGGGAATACCAGAGTTAAGACCCAGGCGGAGAAGTTCAGCGCCCTGTTATATATTAATTCGGTCAATGGGTATCATCCCCTGGAGGCTCAGAAGCGGCGGCCTTTTGAAGAGCTGACCCCGATTTTTCCGGAGGAAAAGATTCAACTGGAGCAGAACGGTTCCGGGATTCCCATGCGTATTGTGGATGTGATTGCGCCGATTGGTAAGGGGCAGAGAGGCATGATTGTATCTCCGCCGAAGGCAGGCAAGACTACGCTCCTAAAGCAGATGGCGAAAACAATCAGCCGGAATTATAAGGACATGCATATGCTCGTGCTTCTGATTGACGAGCGGCCGGAGGAAGTGACGGACATTCGGGAATCCATTGAGGGTCCGAACGTAGAAGTGATTTATTCAACCTTTGATGAGCTTCCGGAGCATCATAAGCGGGTGGCGGAGATGGTTCTGGACCGGGCGAAGCGTCTGGTAGAGCATAAGAAGGATGTTGTGATTCTATTAGACAGTATTACGAGACTGGCAAGAGCCTATAATCTAATCGTACCCCCAAGCGGAAGGACCCTTACTGGTGGTCTGGACCCGGCAGCCCTGCATATGCCGAAGAAGTTCTTTGGCGCTGCCAGGAATATCCGGGAGGGCGGCAGTCTGACGATTCTGGCTACTGCGCTGGTGGAGACCGGAAGTAAGATGGATGATGTGGTCTTTGAGGAATTCAAGGGTACCGGTAATATGGAGCTGGTATTGGACCGTAAGCTATCGGAGAAGAGGATTTTCCCGGCAATCGATATCAGTAAATCTGGTACAAGAAGAGAGGATTTGCTGTTATCCAAGGAGGAACAGGATGCCATGTATCTGATTCGGAGGGAAATCAGCGGCACCAAGGGAGATGAGGCGATTGAAGAAGTGCTGAAATTATTTGTACGGACCCGAAATAATTCAGAATTTCTGAATTTGGTTCAAAAGTCACTGGGAAGAAGATAGACAGCATTCTGGCGGCGTTTTCCGAAGGCGTTTTTTGAAAAATAAGACTTGCATTATGGAATACTCTATGCTAGAATGAAGAAGTTGTTGAGCGAATGATAGGCGGTAGCCTGCTCGATATAGATAGGAAAGTAACAGTGAGGTGATAAAGATGAAAGAAGGAATCCATCCGGATTATTACCAGGCAAAGGTTGTCTGCAACTGTGGTAACGAGTTTGTTACAGGATCAACAAAAGAAGATATCCACGTAGAAATTTGCTCGAAGTGTCATTCATTCTACACTGGTCAGCAGAAGGCAGCTCAGGCTCGTGGACGTATTGATAAGTTCAATCGTAAGTATGGTGTAAATCAGTAAGAATAAGAAGAAAAAGGTTGGGATTGAATAATCCCAGCCTTTTTCCGTATATACCATAGTATGCAGAACAGCTGTCACACCGAAGGAGTGTCGTGTAGCGACAGACCTTCTGCATCGTGGATAGAAGTGTAGTGCATGGACCAGGCAATGGATAAGGATAGAAACTGGAGGAACGCATGGAACGAATTTATATTGGCGGACAGGCTGTATTAGAAGGCGTCATGATGAAAAATAAGGATCAATATGCAATTGCAGTCCGGAAGCCGGACCAGACCATTGAAGTGAAGGTGGAGAATTATACTGCAGTCGGGGATCAGATTCCCTTCTTCCGGCTTCCCATCATACGGGGCGTGGTGAATTTTATTGAATCCCTGGTGATTGGAATGAAGACTCTGACCTATTCGGCCAGCTTTTATGAAGAGACGGAAGAGAACACAGAAGGAACGGCTGAGAAGGTGGTAAAAAAGGGTGGAGAAAGTATTCTCATGTTTCTTTCGGTTGTTCTGTCCATTATTCTGGCAATCGGACTTTTCATTTTGCTGCCGGCATGGCTGTCGGAGTTTATTCGGAGAGGAATTGACAATAATATAATTGTAGCATTGCTGGAGGGCGTAATCCGGCTGGTGATTTTTCTCATATATGTATTTGGAATTTCTTTGATGAATGATATGAAGCGGGTGTTTATGTATCATGGTGCGGAGCATAAGACCATTAATTGTCTGGAAGCCGGCGTGCCGCTGACTCCGGAAAATGTCATGGAATTTACCCGGTTCCATAAGCGGTGCGGGACCAGTTTTTTATTTATTGTAATGATAATCAGTATTTTATTCTTTATGGTGATTCAGGTGGACAGCGCCGTATTACGGATTTTCCTACGGCTGCTTCTGGTACCGGTAATCGCAGGAGTATCCTATGAGTTTATCCGTCTGGCAGGCAGAAATGATTCCTGGATTATCCGGGCGCTGAGCGCTCCGGGCTTGTGGGTACAGCGGTTGACGACCAGAGAACCGGACCTGGAAATGCTGGAGGTAGCCATTGCATCCGTGGAAGGTGTATTAGACTGGAGAGCCTATCAGCAGGAGTTGAATCAGTCCATGGAAGCGGAGGATTTGGAACAGAACCGGGAACGAAAGTCAGCTTCGAAAAAGGAGGGTTCTGGTAGAGAGGCAGGAGCGGATAAAGCAATCGATGCTGCTTCCGATTATTATGAAGAAGCTGCTGCTTATGAAGAAGCCGGGAGCAATGAAGAAGCGGATGCATACGGTGAAACCGGAGACTATGAAGGTTCGGATGCATATGGTGCAACCGAGGGCTATGAAGGTTCGGATGCATATGGTGCAACCGGGGACTATGAGGAAACGGATGCATATGGTGCAACCGGGGACTATGAAGAAGCGGATGTTTATGGTGCAACCGGGGACTATGAGGAAACGGATGCATACGGTGCAACCGGGGACTATGAGGAAACGGATGCATATGGTGCGACCGAGGACTATGAAGAAGCGGATGCATATGATGAAACCGGAGACTACGATGGTTCGGATGCAATAGATGCCTATGGTGAGTCTGAGGGTTACAACAGCTTATTGTGAATCTAAGGTCTATAACAGGCTGGCAGAGTTATGATGAATCAGAAGGCTGGAGAGCGTTATGTGGAACGAGGTGGCAGAATGACCATTCGGGCGTTATGGAAGGAAGGAAAAGAGGAGCTTGTGCATGCAGGAATACAGGAGGCAGAGCTGGATTCCAGATATCTGCTGGAATGGGCTTTGCAGAAGTCCTATTCTTTTCTTTTGCTGAACCCTGATTATGAAGCGGATTCAGAAGCAGTACAAGTCTATCGTCAGGGAATTTTCCAACGGAAAAATCATAAGCCTCTGCAATATATTACGGGAGAGCAGGAATTCATGGGATTTTCCTTTCGGGTCAATCCTCATGTACTGATTCCCAGACAGGATACGGAGATTTTGGTAGAAACGGTTTGGAAGGAATTAAAGAAGCGGTCAGGAATAGAACAGAAGCAGTACAAAATGCTGGATTTGTGTTGTGGCTCCGGATGCATCGGACTGAGCATATGGAAGCTGTTAGAGCAGGACAGAAGGCTCAGATTACGCGAAAGCGAAATTGCTGAGCATGCAGAGGCTATGGATTGCTGGAAGGTGGCATTATCCGATATTTCAAGGGCTGCACTGACAGTTGCAGAAGAAAATGCAAAGCGGCTGGGGGCCGAAGTGGAATTGATAGAAAGTGATTTGTTTCAGGCAATTCCTGGAGCTTATGATGTGATTGTATCCAATCCGCCCTACATACCCAGCCGGGTTGTGGATACCCTGATGCCGGAGGTGCGGGAGCAGGAGCCGCGGCTGGCTTTGGATGGAGCCGAAGATGGCTTATATTTTTATCGTAAGATTATGGAACAGGCAAAGGAGCATTTAAAAGATGAAGGCTGTATTTTCTTTGAAATTGGATTTAATCAGGCAAAAGACGTCCGGCAGATACTTGTAGATGCCGGAATGGAGCAGATTGTTGTGATACAGGATCTGGCAGGCTTAGACCGGGTGATATATGCCGGAACCGGACGCTGAGCAAGGGTATAGTGGTTGGATGACATGTAATTAGGAGGATATGATGTTTGACAGATTAGAAGATATATTGGTTCGATATGAGGAGATACAGGAAGAACTGAATTCACCGGAAATTGCGAATAATCAGGAGCGTTACCGGATGCTGATGAAGGAGTATAGTGATTTGACTCCGCTGGTAGAAACCTATCAGGAATACAAGGGAGCAAAGCAGACCATCGAGGATAGTCTGGCGATGATGGAAGAATCGGATGAAGAGATGCGGGAGCTGGCAAAGGAGGAGCTGGCAATGGGGAAGGAAGCCCTGGCTTCCTGTGAACAGAAGTTAAAGATTTTACTGCTTCCTAAGGACCCCAATGATGATAAAAATGTAATTGTGGAAATCCGGGCAGGAGCCGGTGGGGATGAGGCAGCATTATTTGCAGCGGAGATTTACCGGATGTATGTGCATTATGCGGAAGGAAAGCGCTGGAAGGCAGAGCTATTGGAATGTGAAGAAATCGGAATCGGTGGTATGAAGAGTGTATCCTTTATGATTAATGGCGCTGGTGCATACTCCGTTATGAAATACGAATCCGGCGTACATCGGGTACAGCGTGTGCCGGAAACGGAATCCGGCGGACGGATTCATACCTCTACGATTACTGTAGCGGTCATGCCGGAAGCAGAGGATGTGGATATTGAAATCAACGAAAAGGATATCCGGATTGATGTCATGCGAGCCTCCGGAAATGGCGGTCAGTGTGTCAACACCACGGATTCCGCTGTGCGGCTGACCCATTATCCGACTGGAATCGTTATTTACAGCCAGACAGAAAAGTCCCAGCTTCAGAATAAGGAGAAGGCATTTGCCCTGCTTCGTGCCAAGCTGTACGATATGGAGCAGCAGAAGCAGCATGATGCGGAAGCGGAAGCCAGAAGAAGCCAGATTGGAACCGGTGACCGTTCCGAAAAAATCCGGACTTATAATTTCCCACAGGGGCGGGTGACGGACCATCGGATTAATCTGACCCTGTATAAAATCGACAAAATCATGGATGGGGACATTCAGGAGATTGTGGATGCCTGTATAGCTGCCGATCAGAGTGCAAAGCTTGCGAGGATGAATGAAGAGGGCTGAAAATCTTGATTGCATATAGGAGGGGAAGGAAATCCCATAGATTTTTCTGTTGAAGAGGAATCTATGGGATATTTTATTGGATAAACAGTATAAAACAGTTGACAACAGTTCTATACTGTTATATACTGTTTGCAAAGGAGGAGGATTCATGGAAATTATTATAAATAATTCCTCGCTTCAACCGATTTATGAGCAGATTGTTGTTCAGATTAAGGATAAGATTATGAAGGGAGTGTGGAAGGAAAATGATTTACTTCCATCGGTACGTACCTTATCCAGAGAGCTTAAGGTCAGTGCATTGACCGTTAAGAAGGCATATGATGAACTGGAGGCGGAAGGCTTCATTACCACGATTCATGGGAAAGGAAGCTTTGTATCCTGTGCCAGTCAGGAAATCATGCTGGAGGAAAAGAAGAAGGAAGTAGAGCAGCTGCTGGAGCAGGCAATCCGGAAAGGCCGAAGCTGTGGTATGAGCGGTGAGGAATTAATGGAATTATATCAATTAGTATTGGAGGATTTGACATGATGCTGCGGATTGATCATATAAAAAAGCAATACAGGGATTTTCAACTGGAATGCTCCATGGAGGTTCCGGAGGGAAGGATTACGGGATTTATCGGTCCGAATGGCGCGGGAAAAAGTACGACGATTAAATCGATTCTGAATCTGATTTCTCCGGATGAGGGACATATACAGCTGGACGGTAAGGATGTTACGGAATTAACCGCAAAGGAACAGGAGCGGTTTGGAGTCGTATTGTCAGATTCCGGCTTTAGTTCTTATTTTACGATTGCAGATATCATTCGGATTATGAAGGGAATGTATCATCAATTCCAGGAAAGGGTATTCCTGGAGTATTGCAGTCGCTTCCAATTGCCACTGGATAAACGTCTGAAGGAATTTTCCACCGGCATGAAGGCAAAGCTTCATGTACTGCTTGCCATTTCCCATGAGGCGGATTTGTTAATTCTGGATGAGCCTACGGTAGGTCTGGATGTGATTGCTCGAGATGAAATGCTGGATTTGTTGCGGGACTATATGGAGAAGGGAAACCGGTCGATTTTGATTAGTTCGCATATTTCCAGCGATTTAGAGGGACTTTGTGATGATTTGTATCTGATTCATCAGGGCAGGGTGATTCTTCATGAGGATACAGATGTGATATTAAGCTGCTATGGCACGTTAAAGATGTCAGAGGCAGATTTTCAAAGGATAGATAAGCGTTATATTTTGAAAAGCCGGAAGGAAAGCTTTGGATATACCTGTCTGACAAATCAGATTCAGTATTATAGGGAAAATGTACCTTCCGTTGTTGCAGAAAAGGGTTCTATTGATGATATGATTACATTGATGATTCGAGGTGAATAGTGCATGAGAGGATTATTGATAAAGGATTATTTGTTATTGAAAAATCAGATGAAATTTATAATTTTGTTTTTGGCGATTGGAATTATTATGATAGCAAATGAAGCCGACTCTATAATTGTCATTTCCTATATTACATTTCTTATAACCAGCTTGTCCCTGAGTACCATCAGCTATGATGAGTATGAGAATAGCAATACGTATCTGTTTACTCTCCCCATTACCAGAACCGAATATGTAAGGGAGAAGTATTTGTTTACATTTATCAATGCTGGTGCCGGCTGGTTGTTTTCCATGCTTTTGGTGCTGGGACATGGAATACTGTTCCGGCAGGAAATCAGTACCACAACCCTTTGGTTTGTTGGAGGCGTGAATGTAATCTTGATAGCGGCATATGTTGCAATCTGTCTGCCCTTATGGATTAAGCTGGGACCGGAAAAGGGAAGAATTACCTTTTTTATTTTAGCTGGTGTGCTTCTTCTGGCAACATCATTGGCTAAGCTGTTTATAGGAAATGTAAATTCAGAGACCTGGGCTTCTGTCTGGGATGTCTGGAATGGATACCCGTTGTTGCTGGAAGGGATTCTGTGTGGGATTGCTTTGCTTGGAGTAGGGATTTCCTATCTGGTTACTTTGCGGATTGTCAAAAAGAAAGAATTCTAAAGGAATAGCCGGACAGTTAGGAAATTTTGAATCCGATGAAAGAAAGACTGGTGGATTTTATTGGTTTATGCTACTATACTGAGAGAAAAGGTCAGAGAAGAAGGAAGTGGAACGCATGAGTCAATGGAGAGATAACATCAGAAAAGTAGAGCCATATACGCCGGGAGAGCAGCCGAAGGATAAAAATGTGATTAAACTGAATACCAATGAGAATCCCTATGGTCCTTCTCCGCGGCTGTTGCAGCTTCCGGAACGCTGGGAGGAGCTGCGTCTGTATCCGGACCCGGCAGCAGGTGTATTAGTGGATGGAATCGCAGAGTATCATCAGGTGAATTCGAATCAGGTGTTTGTAGGTGTTGGTTCGGATGATGTTCTGGCCATGGCATTTATGACATTTTTTAATTCAGAGCTTCCGGTTTTCTTTCCGGATATCACCTATTCGTTCTATGATGTGTGGGCGGAGCTGTTCCGGATACCCTATGAACGTCAGGCGGTAGATGCTGAGTTTCGTATCCGTCGGGAAGATTATTATAAGGAAAACGGTGGCATAATCTTTCCCAATCCCAATGCACCTACGGGAATTTATGAACCGCTGGAATTTATCGAGGATATTCTGCAGCATAATCCGGATGTGATTGTCATTGTAGATGAGGCTTATATTGATTTTGGCGGTACTTCCGCCTTATCTTTATTAGATAAATATGAAAATCTTTTGATTGTACGGACCTTTTCAAAGTCCCGCTCCCTGGCAGGTCTGCGCATTGGCTATGCCATAGGAAGTCCGGAATTAATCCAGGCAATGAATGATGTGAAGTATTCCTTTAATTCCTATACCATGAATCGTCCAGCCTTACAGCTGGGGGCAGAGGTCCTAAAGGATGAAGCTTATTTTCAGGAAACCATCCGTAAGATTATGGCAACCCGTACCTGGTTTGGAGAAGAAATGAAAAAGCTGGGCTTTTCTTTCCCGGATTCCAAGGCAAACTTTATTTTTGCAACCCGGGAAGGCATATCGGCGGAAGCACTGGCAGAGGCAGCGAAGGGGCATGGAATCTATGTGCGGCATTTCAAACAGCCCCGCATAAACCAGTATCTGCGGATTACAATCGGAACGGATGAGCAGATGAAGGTATTTCTGGACTTTCTGAAGGATTATTTAGGCGTAAAATAGAACCGTTTGTAAAAAAAGCAGCGAGGCTCACATGCCTCGCTGTTCTGTAGTGCTACAAGATTACAGTCTCGTATTTATAGTGGGGATGACTTATGCTCTTCCAGCCATCGGATAGCTGCATAGGCATATATGGCACATCCGTTTGTCATAGCGGTTTCATCAAAGGCCACCATAGGGTGATGCTGTGGATAGACATAGCCCAGTTCCGGATGACCGGCAGCCAGAGCCAGCATAATAGAAGGAACCTTCTGACTGACATAAGCAAAATCCTCCGAGCCGGCGGAGCCGGAAGCCTTTCGGTCCTTGGCCATGGCGTTTAATTCCTGGACGGAGTATGCATATTCTGAACCTAGCAGTTCTCTTGCATAGCTTAGCATACTGGCAGATAATTCCTCATCGTTTAGCAGAGTCGGACAGCCGCTTTTGAATGTTACCTCTGCATTCGCCCGAAAGGTCTGTGCAGTTCCGGTTGCGATGTCAATTAGTCTGTTTTTGACAAAGGCGCGGGTTTCTTCATCAAAGGTGCGGATGCTTCCACTCATAATAACGGAATCCGGAATGACATTGGGAGCAGACCCTGCGTTCATGGTACCGATGGTCAGGACTGCCCGCTCCTCCGATGCCAGCTCTCTTGCCTGGATTTCCTGTAAGGCAATCAGAATATGGGCAGCCGCATTCAGCGGGTCGATTCCGAGATTCGGCATGGAACCATGGACGCCCTTTCCCTGTACTTTAATTTCAAAGATATCGGCACCGGGTGCGCTGACGCCGGGAGCGGATACAATGACGGTTCCGGCTGGGAACGGCATGGCTGACATAACATGAATCATCAATGCCTTATCCACAGGAGGATTCTCCAGCAATCCGGCCTGTATCATATCCTGAGAGCCTTCGAAAATCTCTTCCGCCGGTTGGAACATCAGCTTGACAGTGCCTTCTATGGCATCCTCATGCTGCTTTAACAGCCAGGCGGCGCCTAACAGCATAGCGGTATGCAAATCATGGCCACAGGCATGCATCTTTCCGTTTTTTGCGGCAAAGTCCAGACCGGATTCTTCCGCAATGGGAAGTCCATCCATATCGGCGCGAAGCAGGAATACCTTTCCTTCTTTTTTTCCGCCGGCACAGGCGACCAGACCGGCTTTCCCGCATTCCTCAGGCGCATATCCCATTTCCATTAATTTCTCTTTGACAAAGGATAGGGTATCCTTGATTTCAAATCCGGTTCCCGGATGGGAATGCAGATATCTTCGGTATGATACAATCGTTTCCTGTATTTTTCTGGATTCGTTTAATAATTCTTCTGATAACATGCGATGCTCCTTCCGATACTAATTGATTTATAAGCTAATTCTATTATACACAATATTACAGGCAAGTCTACCGGTTTGGTTTATTTTGTATTAGCCCCATTCGCTGTTCCAGTCCGGCTTTATCATAATGACATGGTTTCTGCCGGCATCATAGCGGTAGATAGAATCCGAAAGAATATCGGTGACATTTACAACTGTGCGGTTGGCATCATGTACTAATTCTAACAAGGATTGTTCCTCCATGCCGTAACGTGCCGGAATCAGAAGCACCTCATGTATGCTGGAAGGGAGGATATAGATATCACAGCCCTGCTGTCGGGCAAAGTCAGCCAGCACATGGTCATAAATCATACAGGTGGAGCCGTTAATCCGGTTCCTGTTTGTCAGGATATAGATTTGGAAGGTGGAAGGGGCAGAGTCATAGATATGCTGTAATTCTTCATCATCCTGCAGATATTCGGCAAGTAAGTCCTGCATGGGCTGGATATAGCAGGGAAACAGCCGCTGGGTATTCTGGCTGGCAACCTTGTAAAGCTCTTCCACGGTAACATTCCATCGCTCTAATTCCCGATTGGTAATCAGGGAAGAAGCGATTCCATAAGCATCTGCGTGTACCAGCCAGCGAAAGGTGATTGCCAGGTCACAAAAGGGAAGATAGGGACAGTCCTTTAGCTGTTCTTTATTTTTCTGGTAATTGACGATTCGAAAGATAATCTGCGGCCGGATGGCATCATAATCATCATAGAGGCTGGCTGGTACCTCCAGCTTTGGCACATCGTTATTTAAGGTTGATACGATTTCCTCCAGAATGGATTTCAGGGGACGGCCTTCCAGATATTGTTCATAAAAGGCATTCAAATAGACGGTAGGCGAAAGATTCTCTCCATGCTTGTGCAGACAGATTCCGTCCAGCTCCACCGCATTGTTTTTCACAACATGATTAATGGAAGCCTGGTATTCCTCCGGATGGTCCAATTCGTATACGCTCTGTTCCCGGACATAATTTAAAAACTGATGATAGGTCATAATATGACGCCCCTTTCTTTGGTTGAATAATATTGATGGTTTAGAAAATAGAAACTCAGATTTGATAGAAACATAAAATAAAAATATTAATTCTGCATGTATCAGGCCTCCCTTGCTTCGGTCATTTATTTCCTGTCTGTGATTGGGTATAATTCAAGAAAAAATGAATATCAGAATAAAAGATACGGTTGGTGAAATACCAACAGCATGGAACTAGAATAACTCGTTGGTTAAAAAAAAGCAAGTAATTTTTTGTTTTTTTAGAAATAAAGAAAGAGGGGCGAAAAACATTTCTGCTTTTTTAATAAAGTCTCAAGATATTTCGAGAATAAAGCAGAACGGCACTTGACGATATCTCTGGAATATGTTAGTCTATTTAAGTGACAAGTACCGTCATAAGTCTTAATTTTGGAGGTCAGGAAATGAGTAAAGGTACAGTAAAGTGGTTTAACAGCCAGAAGGGTTACGGATTTATTAGTGATGAATCAGGAAAGGATGTATTTGTACATTATTCCGGTTTGAACATGGATGGATTCAAGTCATTAGAGGATGGCGAAGCTGTAGAGTTTGAAGTGATTACAGGGGAGAAGGGTCCACAGGCTGTTAATGTAACCAGAGTTTAATCAATACGAGGCGAGCAACGAGTACCTGTTTGGATATAATATATATTTTGTTTATTACTATTTGGATTGGCTTATCTTGCAGGAATCGCGATTGATGGGGGAGTTCTCGAGGGGGGGCTCCTTTTTTCTTGACAAACTATAACCCATCTCCTAAAATAATGGTTAGGAAAGGTTACAGGCTTATCGAACGAAGGATAAGAAAATATGGAGGACTACTTATGAGTGATAACTTTATTTCTCGAAAGGACCGGATTATCGCCTCCGCCATCGAGATTATAAGTGAAGCAGGATTAGCGTCTTTATCCACAAAAACCCTGGCCATGAAGGAAAACATGTCAGAGGCATTGATTTATAAGTATTTTGGAGGTATCAATGAAGTTCTGATTGAGGTTGTGGAATATTTTGTCCGATTTGATAAAAGTATCATTAAAACTGTAAAAGGAAAAGACGTATCCAACGTGCAAAAGATTCATGAATTTTTTGAAACATACGCCATATATTATGATAACTATATGGAAATCTCGGCTATTGTCCTGAATTATGAAGCACTGCTGCATAATACGGGAACCAGGGAGATTATTGGCAATTGTATTGAAGAACGGAATCATTTTTTATTGCAGTTGATTCAGGATGCCATGGCGGCAGGGGAGATTAACAATACCTTTTCTGCCGGTCAGCTTCGGAGTATTCTGATGGGGGTATTAAATAATCAGCTTTTAGACCGAAGAACCATTTATCATACAGAGAAGTTAAAGCATGAAGTTATGGAAAGCATTGATAAATTATTAATGTCAGTAAAAAAATAGGAGGGCATCGAATATGAAAATATTAGTAGCCGAGGATGATGAAGCAAACCGCAAGTTTTTAACAAAGCTGCTTGCCAAGTTCGGTGATGTGACAGTTGTGGGGGATGGCTTTCAGGCGGTAAAAAAATATATGCAGGCTTTGGATGAGCGGGAACCTTATCGTTTGGTCTGTCTGGATGTGATGATGCCCAGAATCGATGGATATAAGGCATTGGATGCCATTCGGGATATCGAAGGGAAATATGCTCTGATTGCCGGCGAACGGGCAAAAATCATCATGATTAGCGCTCTGGATGAAGGTGGATTTGATGAAGAGCTGGCAGGCAGCCAGTATGATTGTTATATGAGTAAACCAATTGATATATTGGAATTTGAGATGAATTTGAAGCGCATGGGAATGCTTTAGAGGAGAAGGGCTGTTGAGATAACAGCCCTGTTTTCGTTCGCCCCGGTTTGCCAGAGGCAAAAAATGCGGTAACAGAAATGGATGGAGTGATACATATGGATATGTTTGAGTATATGCGGCAGCAGAATATGGAACAGGAGTCACCGCTGGCAAAGCGGATGCGTCCGACGAAGCTGGAGGAGGTCGTAGGGCAGGAGCATATTATCGGGAAGGACAAGCTGCTTTATCGTGCCATTCAGGCAGATAAGCTAAGCTCGATTATTCTGTATGGCCCGCCGGGGACGGGAAAAACGACTCTGGCTATGGTGATTGCCAATTCTACCAGTGCCGCATTTACCCAGATTAATGCGACTACCTCCGGAAAGAAGGATATGGAAGAGGTAGTCCGGAAGGCAAAGGACACTATGGGTATGTATCAGAAGAAAACCATTTTGTTCGTGGATGAGATTCATCGGTTTAACAAAGCACAGCAGGATTATTTGCTGCCCTTTGTAGAGGATGGAACGGTGGTTTTGATTGGCGCGACTACGGAAAATCCGTACTTTGAGGTAAACGGGGCATTATTATCCCGTTCCAATATCTTCCAGTTACAGCCCTTAAGCAGGGAAAATATCCGGGAGCTGATTCTTCGGGCTGTCTATGAAAAGGAAAAGGGCATGGGAGCGTATGATGCTGAGATTGATGATGCAGCAGCGGATTTTCTTGCAGATATGGCAGAGGGAGATGCCAGAAGCGCTTTAAATGCAATCGAGCTGGGAATTCTGACTACAGACCGTCAGGCAGATGGAAAGATTCATATTACCCTTTCGGTAGCAGAGGAGTGTATCCAGCGGCGTTCTTTGAAATACGATAAGGATGGAGATAATCATTATGATACCATATCCGCATTTATCAAGAGTATGCGTGGCTCTGACCCGGATGCGGCAGTTTATTATCTGGCGAAAATGCTCTATAGCGGAGAGAGTGTGACCTTTGTGGCAAGAAGGATTATGATTTGCGCATCCGAGGATGTAGGAAATGCAGACCCCCAGGCGATTCAGGTGGCCGTTGCCTGCGCCCAGGCAGTCGAACGGGTGGGAATGCCGGAGGCACAGATAATTCTGGCTCATGCCGCCATTTACGTTGCCTGCGCACCGAAGAGCAATTCCGTTGTCAATGCCATATCCGAGGCCATGCAGACGGTAAAGGAACGGCAGACGGGTGCAGTTCCGGTACATCTGCGGGATACCCACTATAGCGGAGCTGGAAAACTAGGTCATACAGGCTATCAGTACGCCCATGATTATCCCAATCATTATGTGGAACAGCAGTATCTGCCGGATGATTTGGTGGGAACCCGGTTCTATGTACCAGGTGAATTGGGATATGAACAGCAGATTCAGGATTATTTTCAGAGGATAAAAAAGAACAGGTAAGGGGTAAGAGGAGCAGAAATGAAAAAATTAAGACAAATAGCAGCATGGATTGGAATTATTGTAGTAGTGGGACTGGTAACCGCAACCTTTGTTCTTGGAATCAGCGGAAGCAGTCTGACGGTTTCCATGCTGATTTTAACAATGGGAGTTTCCATTGTTCTCTGGGTTCTCTTATGGTTCATAAAAATCCTGGAGAACCGCCGGAAGGAAGAAAATCAGGAAAAGAAGGAATCCAAGGTATGAAAGCTGTTATTTCAGCAGGATTTTCAGTAAAGGTTTAATCAAAACTTCATGTATTTTTTATACTATTTTGTTGTCATATATGATATAATCCCTCTTGTTAAGCAGAAGAATATGGAAGGAAAGATGAGAAGTGCTAAAAATATTTCGTTATATGAAAAGCCAGTGGTATCTGGTTTTGGTTGTAATTGCATTATTAGTAGTACAGGCACAGTGTGATTTGTCCCTGCCGGAGTATACCTCTAAGATTATTGATACCGGTATCCAGAATCAGGGCATGGAGCATTGCGTACCGGAGCTGATTCTGGCGGAGGAGCATCAGGCAATCGGTTTGTTTCTGACGGCAGAGGAGATGGCGGATTGGAATGCTATCTATGACCCGAAGGGAGATATTTATCAGCTGAATATTGCCGGAGATTCTGAACGGTGGTATCAGGCAGATGAGGAATTCCGTATCCCAATCCTGATGAATGGGAATATGAGAAAGATGACGGCAGAACGCCTTGGGGCTATGATGGCGGAAGCAGTACCGGATATGACGGTGTCCGACACGGAGATTATGATTATGACTGAACTGCAGACCAGCGGTACGGGGAAAGGACCTGGTATGGAGGTAGCAGTTGACCTGCAAAATCTTGTTCAGACCTATGAGGTAGAGGAGGAAGATGGAGATGGGAATCCGGTAACCAATACCTATATGGATATACGCGGCTTGCTGCCGGTATTAAAGAAGATGGGAGCCTATACCGATACCGATGTGGAAGAACTGCGGTGTCAGACAGAGGAAGGCTTAGAAGCAGTAGGCGAGACGATGGTACAGTCTATGGCAGTTGCTTATGCGATTGAAGCGTATCAGGCGGCAGGGGGAGATATTCAGGCATTACAGCAAGCCTATCTGTTAAAGACGGGAGGAAAGATGCTGGCATTGACGCTGCTTATGGTAGGTGTGGCGATTCTGGCAGGCTTTTTTGCGTCCCGGATTGGCGGCAGGATTGGCATGGAGCTGCGTGGGAATATATTCCGTAAGGTGGTCACCTTTATCAATCGGGAAATGGATCAGTTTTCGACTGCTTCCCTGATTACCCGGAGTACCAATGATGTCCAGCAGATTCAGATGGTATCGACGATGCTGCTGCGTATGTTGATTTATGCTCCTATCATTGGAATCGGCGGTGTATTCCATGTACTGAAAACCGGTGCCGGGATGGAATGGATTATTCTGCTGGCAGTCATCACCATTCTGGTGCTTGTAGGGGCCTTGATGCTGATTGCCATGCCGAAATTCAAGATTATGCAGAAAAAGGTGGACAACCTGAATCTGATTTCCAGGGAAATCCTGACCGGACTCATGGTAATACGGGCATTTGTCCGGGAGGATACAGAAGAACAGCGGTTTGATGAAGCCAATCGGGATTTGACAAAAACCATGCTGTTTACCAATCGGGTCATGACCTTTATGATGCCTGCCATGATGCTGATTATGAATGGTATTTCCATCCTTATTGTCTGGATTTCAGCCAATCGGATTGATGCCGGTGTGATGCAGGTTGGTTCTATGACGGCGTTTATTACCTATACCATGCAGATTGTTATGGCATTTTTAATTATTTGTATGTTCTCGATTATGCTTCCGAGAGCCGGAGTTGCGGCAGACCGGATTGAGGAGGTATTGAATACAGAGGTACTGGTAAAGGATGCTCCGGATGCTGTAACACTGGAACACTGTGAGGGAACGGTGGAATTCCATCATGTGAATTTCCGCTATCCGGGGGCAGAGGCAGATGTGCTGGAGGATATTGATTTTACTGCCCGGCCGGGAGAAACCACGGCAATTATCGGAAGTACCGGCTGTGGAAAGTCTACCTTGATTCATTTAATTCCCCGCTTCTATGATGTGACGGAGGGTTCCGTTACCATTGATGGCAGAGATATACGAACCCTGACCCAGGAATCTCTGCGGAATCAGATTGGTTTGGTGCCACAGAAGGGTGTATTATTTTCCGGAACCATTGCATCGAATCTGCAGTTTGGTAATCCGGATGCAGATGAGGAAGAGCTTCAGAAGGCCGCAGAGATTGCACAGGCAAAGGATTTTATTGAAGAAAAGAGCCAGAAATATGAAAGCAGTATCGCCCAGGGCGGTTCCAATGTGTCCGGCGGTCAGAAGCAGCGGTTGTCCATTGCCAGAGCCATTGCAAAGCATCCAAGGATTTTTATATTTGACGACAGCTTTTCTGCTTTGGATTTTAAAACAGATGCCGCCTTGCGTAAGGCACTTCATGAGCATGTTACGGATAGCACAGTCATCATTGTGGCGCAGCGGATTAGTACCATCCTTCATGCGGACCAGATTCTGGTATTGGATGAAGGCAGGATTGTAGGAAAGGGTACTCATGAGGAGCTGCTGGAAACCTGTGAGGTGTACCAGCAGATTGCAAGGTCCCAGTTGTCAGAGCAGGAGCTTTCTGAAAGCCGGAGCGTGTCTGCCCAGAAGGTGGCAGTCGATACAGCAGAGGGAAAGGAGGCTGGTTTTCATGAGTAATTCTACGGAACGAAGACCGGTGCGTCCCATGGGACATGGTCCGGGGAGGATGACCGGAGAAAAGGCGAAGGATTTTAAAGGGACGATACGGAAGCTGATTGCCTATCTGGGTAATTTTAAAATCGGTGTTATTGTTGTTTTGCTTTTTGCAGTAGGAAGTACAGTGTTCAATATCCTGGGACCGAAAATCATGGGAACCGCCACGACAGAGCTGGCAAGTGGTCTTATGGCAAAAATCAGCGGAGCCGGAGGAATTAATTTTGCAGCAATCGGAAGAATCCTTCTGCTGGTCATGGGCTTATATGGATGCAGTGCAGTCTTTAACTTTGTACAGGGCTGGATTATGACCGGAATTACCCAAAAGGTCTGTTATCGGATGCGACGGGAGATTTCTGAGAAGATTAACCGGATGCCGATGAAGTATTTTGAGAGCCGGACCGTTGGTGAAGTATTGTCAAGGATTACCAATGATGTGGATACCTTAGGACAGGGACTGAATCAGAGTATTACCCAATTAATCACATCAGTTTCTACCATGATTGGGGTACTGGTAATGATGCTGGCAATCAGTCCGTTGATGACGCTGATTGCAATCATTATTCTGCCTATCAGCATGATACTCATTTCCCTGGTGGTGAAGCGTTCCCAGAAATACTTTAAGAGCCAGCAGGCTTATCTGGGCAGTATTAACGGACAGGTGGAGGAGATATATAGCGGGCATCTGGTGGTGCAGGCATTTAATAAGCAGAAGGAATCCATTGAAGCCTTCAATAAGACCAACCGAAAGCTGTATGAATCGGCATGGAAATCCCAGTTTATATCCGGTATGATGCAGCCAATTATGATGTTTGTGGGGAATCTGGGCTACGTCGCTGTTGCTTTTGTGGGGGCGCTGCTTGCCATTCAGGGCAGGATTACCATTGGTGATATTCAGGCATTTATCCAATATGTCCGGAACTTTACCCAGCCAATCCAGCAGATTGCACAGGTCATGAATATGATGCAGTCTATGGCAGCGGCAGCAGAGCGTGTCTTTGAATTCCTGAATGAGGAGGAAGAACAGGAGCAGGAGGTAACCCTGGCCGCAGGCGGAGCCTTAGAGGGCCGGGTGGCCTTCGAGCATGTACAGTTCGGATATACAGAGGATAAGATGATTATCCATGACTTTAGCGCGAAGGTTGCGCCGGGACAGAAGGTGGCAATCGTAGGACCGACCGGTGCTGGTAAGACAACGATGGTAAAGCTGTTAATGCGGTTTTATGATGTGAACAGCGGAGCTATTTTCGTAGATGGTAATAACGTGAAGGATTTCAACCGTCATGATTTGCGGAATGAATTCGGCATGGTTTTGCAGGACACCTGGCTCTTCAAGGGAACCATTATGGAAAATATCCGGTACGGCCGGCCGGAGGCGGCAGATGAGGAAGTAATCGCAGCGGCCAAGGCAGCCCATGCCCATCACTTTATACAGACCCTGCCGGGGGGCTACCAGATGGAATTAAATGAAGAGGCAACCAATGTGTCCCAGGGGCAAAAGCAGCTTCTGACTATTGCCCGTGCCATATTGGCGGACAATCCGATTCTGATTTTAGATGAAGCTACTTCCTCTGTAGATACCAGAACCGAAATCCGGATACAAAAGGCCATGGATAACCTAATGAAGGGACGAACCAGCTTTATCATCGCCCATCGGTTAAGCACGATACGGGATGCCGATATGATACTGGTTATGAAGGACGGTGACATTATCGAACAGGGAACTCACGAAGAACTGTTAGCAAAGCAAGGCTTCTACGCCGACCTGTATAACTCACAGTTTGAACTTCAATCAAGTCCTGCATAAAAGGAAAAGGATTCCGCTTTGATTATCCGGAGCTGCCGGAAGGATATAAAGGGAGTGATATAGTGGCGAAGAATAAAATCTTAATCGTAGAGGATGAAGAAGCAATCGCAAAGATGATTGCTATGAATCTGAAGGTAGCTGACTATGAGGTACAGCTTTTTTATGATGGCAAGGCGGCGGCGGATGCCCTGCCGGACCGGCATGATTATGACCTGGCATTGTTAGATGTTATGCTTCCGGGACTGGATGGCTTTCAGCTGCTGGAGCATATGAAGGATTATGAGATTCCAGTTATCTTCCTGACGGCAAAGGATGATATCGGCTCCAAGATTCAGGGCTTAAAGGGCGGAGCAGAGGATTATATCGTAAAGCCCTTTGAGATATTAGAGCTTATGGTGCGGATAGAGAAGGTGCTGGAACGGACAAAGAAGCTAAGCAATGTGATTCAGGTATTGAATATGGAGATTAACTTCGAAGAGCATACGGTAAGGCAGAATGGCGCGGAGATTCCATTAAAGCCTATGGAATTCGAATTGCTGGCAGTCCTGGCAAAGAATAAGAATATTGCCATTTCCAGAGAGAATCTTCTGCGTATGGTCTGGGGCATGGATTATATGGGAGAAACCCGGACCGTAGATGTGCATATCGGACAGCTTCGGAAAAAGCTGGGTCTTAGTGATTCCATTAAGACCGTATCAAAAATGGGATACCGGTTGGAGGAATAGCAGTGAAATTAAGGACGAAAATCATAGCTTTTAGCAGTATTGCCGTAGCCTTTGCCTGTCTGCTCAGTGACGGAATCATCTGGAAATTCTATCAGAAAACGAAGCTGGATGAAGCTCTGCTGCGAGGATACCAGACAAGCTACGCCATACGGAGTGAATTAAGTGATAATTTGAAAATAATGCCTTCTGTACAGATAAATGCTACCTATATCAATTACTATTTTAAAAGCCGGGGGGATGATTACAGTGTATGTATCCGGATAGAAAATGGCTACAATGCATTGAGCGTTCGAGGAGAGGATACAGAAGAATATAACGATATGGAAGAATTATATAATCATACGGTTTTTTCTGTCCAGGAGCTGCTGGGGGAGAATTATAAAAGCTATGAAAGGTTACTGTATTCCGACCTTACCTGGAAGGGCGGGCATTATCTGGTATTTGCCGATGCATTGACGGAAGAAGATATTGTGCTGTTTCATATCGTAGATATTAATTATGTATGGGAAGAATTAGAGCAGATGATTTTGATTATGCTTCTGATTACGGCAGCAGCGGCGGCAGCGGTAATCTTTCTGCTTTCCATGGTATTGAAAGCAGCACTTCGGCCTTTGCAGGAGCTGAATACCACGACCCAGTGGATAGCAGAAGGGCTGTATGATCAAAGGGTGGAGGTAAAAGGGCAGGATGAAATCGGACAATTAGCGGAATGCTTTAATGCCATGGCGGAAGCGGTAGAGGCAAGAACCCGGAATCTGGAAGAATCCGAGCAGAAGAAAACGCTGTTCATGGGGAATCTGACCCATGAATTAAAGACGCCCATGACTGCAATCTCCGGCTATGCCCAGACCCTGTTATCCACGAAGCTCAGCCGGGAGGATGAAGAGGAAGCCCTTCATTATATCTATGAGGAATGCGGGCGGTTAGAGCGATTGTCAAAGAAAATGATGAAGCTGCTGGAGCTGGACCAGGAGGAGACATTAGAGCTGGAGGATATTCCGGTCCGGAGCTTGTTTGAAGCAGCAGAACGTTCCTGTCAGGTTCTATTACGGGAAAAGCAGATGACGTTAACCATGACGGAGCATGGAGAACGGTTTCGGATGGATTTTGACCTTATGACGGATGTGATTATTAACCTGATTGACAACGGAATAAAAGCAAGTCAGCCGGGGGAAAGCATCTGTCTGCTGGCAGAGGGCAATACCATTCAGGTTCAGGATTTTGGACAGGGGATACCGAAGGAGGAGCAGGAACGGATTTTAGAACCCTTTTATATGATTGATAAGTCCAGAAGCCGGAAGAACGGCGGGGCGGGACTGGGACTTGCCCTGACTGCACTGATTATGAAAAGGCATCAGGCGTCTCTGCGGATTGAGAGTGAGGTTGGAAAAGGGACACGAATGATTTTACAATTTGTTTAAAAAACGATGAATACTTGATGTAAAAATCCATGCTAGGATAGGTTCATAAAAGGGAACCCTCCGGCATGGATTTTCTTTTGGATATGTAAATCAAGCGCTTAAGGGCTGTGAATTTTAATTTTGACAATGAAAGAGTCAGGCTGTTAGGAGCTATGAACTGTGACAGTGAAAGGAGATAGAAAAATGAGAAAAAATAATTGGCTGCTGGCAACGGGAATGATTCTGGTGCTTGGGCTTTCTGCCTGTCAGAAAAGTCCGGATTCTTCCATCGTTGTAAATAAGGACATGGATAACCTGATTGATGAGGCGCAGAATGGAGAAGGCGGTGTAAATGTGGCAGATGTGGCAGGAGGCTATGACACCTATCAGACCAGTCTTCAAAATGATTCCCTTGGGGTAAGCGTTCATGTGGATGCACGGGTGGATATCCCGGAGGTGGAGCAGATGTCTGTATTCCGGGTTCGTCAGGCGCCCATCACCCAGGAGCTTTTGACAAAGGTTCAGCAGGAGCTGGTGACAGAAGCCTTATATGACGGGGCAGTATTGTCGGTAGAGACCAGAAGCGATATTGAGCAGGAGCTGCGTCAGGAACGGGCGTCTTATGATTCTCTTGCACAGGAATTCGAGGGAGAAACCCTCCGGATTTTACAGGAGGAAAGACAGACCTTGATAGATGACCTTCAGGAGGCATACGAATCGGCGCCAACTGAGGTACAGTGGCAGGAGTATCCTTCTGACGGACAGCTTCATTCGGCAGAAGAGCGTTATCAGGAGAATCCTTCCGACCACTTTTATTCCTGGCATTATGAACTGAATCCCAATGGAGAAGTCTATTATGGTGTTACCGATGGAGCAAATGGGGATAACATCTCTCTGTATGTCCAGAATAATCCGGAGCGGGGAAACTGCATCCGGTATCGCAAGGACCGGCATGGCTATGAATGGGTTGCAGGAACAGATATGTCGAATCTGGAATCGGTCAATGGCGGCGGCTTCAGTCCGAATATTTGGAAGGCAGAAGAACATGTGCCACAGACGATTTATGACCATTATGGCGGTGAGGTGACATTTACGGAGCTTCCGGACGAGCCGGTGACGATTACGGAAGCCGAAGCCATCGGGATGGCGGACAATCTGTTAGCGAAGCTGGGAATTGCGGATTTTCAGTATTATGAGGGAGGATTGTACAATGAAGTTCTGGATATCCGATATCAGTATGATTTGGATGAAACGGAAGGCGTTCCATATCGGAAGGAGTACATTTTCTCTTACATGCGGAAGATTGACGGCGCTTTTGTGACCTTTGATGCGAACGGTAAGCATGAGGAGGGCTGGAATGGCGGTGATTATGTAAAGAAGGACTGGAACATTGAATGCATTGAGATTCGTATCAATGATTCCGGCATTATAGGATTTGATTATTACGCACCATTAACGATTGTAGAGACGGTGGTAGACCAGTCCAATATGAAGACCTTTGAAGAGGTTCGTTCCACCTTTGAAACGATGGTGACCGTAGCCAACGCAGAGGACCCGGATATACGGGAAGAGAATACGACTATTGAAATCGACCGGGTGATTCTGGGGTATGCCAGAATCAGTGAGGCGGACAGCTATGATACGGGGCTTATGGTTCCGGTGTGGGATTTCAAGGGGAAGAAGACCGATTCTTATGGGTATCTTTCGGACTATGGAAGTATTATGACCATTAATGCCATTGATGGTTCTGTTATCGACCGGAATCTGGGATATTAGAAACCAAATGAGGAACAGGTATGAACAGTTTTGAAACGGATTTATTACGGGCAATAAAATCAAAGGGATTTATTATCGGGCTGCTGGCAGAGATAATCATCATAATTACCTCTGGTCGGGACTCGGAGCTATTCCGGATGTGTGTGCCGGTTCTTAGTACCCTGCCGTATTCTACAGCATGGCTTTCCGAGTATCAGAGCGGATTCATAAAATCCAGTCTGCCCAGAAGCAGTATAACATCCTATATTCTGGGGAAAATCCTCGCCTGTGGCATCAGCGGCGGTTTTTTAGAGGTACTGGGCGTGTGGCTCGTTTCTCTATTCCAGTCGGAGGAAGGCAGCAGGGGTCATTATGGATTATTGTTTCTTTCCGGTATGCTGTGGGCAGTTCTTTCCGCAGTTTTGGCGGCATGGTCGAATAACCGGTATGTCGCCTATGGCGGTTCCTTTGTCATTTACTATCTGCTGGTCATGCTTCATGAGCGGTATTTTAAGGGGCTGTACTGCCTGTATCCTTATGAATGGCTGAACCCACAGCATACATGGGTATTTGGAAATCAGGGAATCGTGCTTCTGCTGTCCGGGCTGATATTGATACTTATCTGCTTCTATTATGAGATTCTCAGGAGGTGTATTGAACATGTATAGAATCAAACAGGTCTGGCTGACGGCGGGGGCGAACTTCCGTCAATGGCGAAGGAATCCACAGGTCTGGCTTGCCTTCGGACTGGGATTTGTCATATGCTTTCTGCTATCCAATAAGGTGGTGCTGTTTTCCCAGGAGCATAACACCATGCTTCAGGTCTTAGAACCCTTTATCTGGACCTTTGGCGACGCAAATTCCATTCTGCTGGTATCCCTTTGCCTGTTGCTGCTATTTGCAGATATTCCCAATGTAGGAAATGAGGTTCCCTTCTTTCTGGTCCGGATGAGCCGGATGACCTGGATGCTGGGACAGATTCTGTATCAGATACTGGGAACCCTGATTTTTGTCGGCTTTATTCTGGTATCCACCTGCATACTGGCAGGGCTTCATTCCTATTCGGCTAATTTATGGAGTGATACGGCGGCGGTCCTGGGATATTCCCAAATCGGGAATCAGATTGCCATTCCGGCATTTGTTAAGGTTCTGGAGCTTTCCTTTCCGTATTCCTGTATGCTTCATATCTTTGGTCTGATGCTGGGGTATTCGGTGTTTTTGTCCGGCTTAATCCTGTATCTGAATCTATGGAAGGGAAATTACGGTATGATGGGAGGAATCCTGTTCAGTGGATTTGGTTTTTTGATGAATCCGACCATGCTGGCGTCCTTATTTCATATTTCCCGGGAACGGATGCAGATTGCTAATATTTTGTTCGGCTGGCTGTCACCGCTGAACCATGCTACCTATTACATGCATAATTTTGGATATGATAATCTGCCTAAGCTATGGGTTTCTTATGTATTTTTTATCATCGGCAGTCTGCTCCTGTTTGGATTATCGCTTTGGAAGATTCGAAATTATTCCTTTTCTTTTACAGGTACCCAGAGATAGCAGCTGCCAGTACTGCAAAAAGGAAATAAGGGCTGATTCAGGAAAGGAAATGAATATTAAAATGCAATAGGAAGAAGGGAACGGAACATATGGAAGAAAATAGTGGAATTAAGGTGGAACATATCTACAAATCCTTTGGAAGGGATACCGTGCTGCAGGATGTAAGTCTGCATATTAAACCGGGACAAATCTTTGGCGTAGTAGGAAATAATGGAAGTGGAAAAACAGTATTAATGAAATGCATCTGTGGGTTCTTAAGGCCGGATAAGGGGATTGTCCGGGTCAATGGACAGCAGGTGGGAAAGGACTGTGATTTTCCGGACCGTATGGGACTGATTATAGAAACACCGGGATTTATTCCCAATCTAAGCGGCTTTCAGAATCTGAAGATTCTGGCAGCCCTAAAGGGGAAAATTGGTAAAAAGGAAATCAAGGAAAGCCTTCTTCGGGTAGGGTTGAATCCTGCTATGGGAAAGCCGGTTGCCAAGTATTCCTTAGGCATGCGTCAGCGGCTGGGAATCGCACAGGCAATCATGGAAAATCCGGAGGCATTGATTCTGGATGAACCCTTTAATGGTCTGGATAAGGCAGGTGTGGAACATATGCGGGATTTGGTCCGGGAGCTAAAGGCACAGGGCAAATCCATCCTGCTTGCCAGTCATAATGCGCAGGACATTGAGGAATTATGTGATGATGTTCATGATATGGAGGATAAATGGAATGAAGATACGTAAAAGAATGGCTGCTTTCCTACTGGCGTGGATGGGAAGCTTACTGGTTCTGCTCTGTTCTTTAACAGAAGTGCAGGCAAATGCTCCACAGAGGACCGCTGACCAGACAGCAACCCAGTTTGCGGATGGGGATACGACACAGGAGCCGGATGAGAATCCGGTAGCGGCGAAGCTGGTCATTGATAATGAAAACTGTTATGAGGGTATGGATAAGCCCTATTCCCAGGGATATGTACCCCGGGTGGAAGCTGGAACGGTTTATCTGGTAGTGCCGCTATTATGTAATACAGAATTGCAGGAAAACCATATAAGGGCTGCATTGAATTTGGAGCATTCCCAGCTGACTCCTTTTGTCAGTAAAAATTATGAAAAGACCATTTCCCTGCAGTCCGTGCCGGTGAATAACGGAACCGGAAGGGCAGAGAGCTATGTAGCGGCATTTTCCCTGGAACTGAAGCCGGACCGGTACAATGGAAGCTATCCGGTTCTATTGACAGTACAGGGAACGGACAGGAGCGGAAAGGGGCTGCAGCAGGAGTTTACCATTTATGTGAATATTACGGATGGCAAGAACCCTGACCCAGAGCCTTCTACCGAAGCGGTTACCGAAGAACCGGTTACCTATGTACCTAAGGTTATGGTAGAAACGGTACATTTTTCCAAAGAGGAGATTCTGGCGGGAGAGGAAGTGACGGCAGATATTACCCTGGTCAATACCAGTCCGTCGGAAGGGATTCGGAATATGACGGTCCGAGTCAGCACACCGGGGGAGTATTTTACACTGCTGCATGAATCGGACAGCTTTTATATCGATGCCATTCCGGCAGGAGGACAAGCGGTGCTTTCTGTAAGCTATGAGGTGAATGGTACTGCTCCTCAGGGACAATATGATTTGGAGCTTTCCATGGATTATGCAGATACGAAGGGAGCTTCTTATTCGGAAAGCGGCAGGGTAAAGGTTAATATCGTACAGCCTATGCGTATGGAATTTGACCCCTTAAGCATTCCGGATACGCTTCAGGTGGCAGATGTAGTAGAGGCAAGGGTTCAGGTAATGAATCTGGGTAAGGCCAAGGCCTATAATGTACGGGCTGAGCTGGAGGCTGACGGGCTGCGGCCGGAGGGCAGTATCTTTATCGGAGATGTAGAGCCGGGCAGCATGGCGGCAGGCAGTATCCCTGTATCCGTAAGCAGTCTGTCCGAAGGAACTACCTTATATGGTGGAACACAGGGGACGGTAACCTTTTATTATGAGGATGGAGCTGGAAATGTGTATGAAGAAACAGCAGAATTCCATACTACCATAAATTCACCCTTTTCCAGTCAGTCCCAGGAGCCGGAGGACCAGACCGGACAGTGGTGGATTATCATGGCGGTGATTGCAGGCATATTGTGCATTTTTGCAGGCTGTATCGTAGTACGCAGGCTCCGGATTCGGAAACAGCAGGAGGATGAACAGAAAGATGAAATGGTGGAGTAGATTCTGGAAAATTAGAAAGCAAAAGGATTGGGTAAAGCTGATGCTCCTTTTCCTTCTGCTTGGAATTGGCTTCTTTGGTCATCTTGTATATGAAGGAATCTGCTTATATCAGATTATCCTAACGCCAACCGAATACATTCTGACCAGCCAAAGCCCAACCGGGATAACTGATTTGCAGATGCAGGAGTTGTGGGAGCTGGAGCAGATTTCGGCAGTCAGCCGGCAGCAGGAGCTGTCCTTAGAGCTGACAGGGCAGCGGGGAAAGATGAATCTGACCTGCTTAGAGGTATCCCAGTCTTATCTGGAAAACGCTTATGGAATCCGGTCCTGTAGCTCCATGCAGGTATTTTATATGAATCAACTGGCTTATGAGGAATTGCTGGAAAATATGGGGTATGGAGAAGGATATGACCCGCCAAAGGAGGACTGGACCTTGGGCTATGTGCTGGGAGAGGAAGAAACAGGCATGGCAAAAATCATCCTGGTTCCGGAAGGTGTTCCCAATAATCAGCCCTATGCCTTTCATGAAGGAAATAGTGTGAGGCTGGCGAAGAATTCTCCCGCAATCCGGATACAGGTAAGGCAGCAGAATCTGGATGGGATGCATGTGCAGCGGCTTCAACAGTCCGGACTGGAAATCCTAAATGATTCCGACATCGAAAAGACCAGTAATTGCCAGGAACGGATATTGATGCAAATGAAATATGACTGCATGATTGCGGTGTTATGTCTGTTGTCTGCCGGCTGTTTGAAAAAATATGGAAAGGAATAATTGATAGAAGCATTTCATAAAGTCAAAAACAATGCATTGACAAAATGAAAATTACCATGTATGATTTAATAGTTAGTTATAACTAACTATTAAATCCGAATGACAGCTTTTGAAATGGGGATACTGATTATAGAACATAGTATTCAAACATTCAAAAGTAGAAATGCGGGAAAGAATGATAAGAATAACAGAAAGAAGGTAAATGGTAAATGCCAATACAGGAAATAACAGAATATCTGGCTTCTGTGGACCTGCTGGGGCAGGTGGAAATGCTTCTGGCACTGCATTGCGCACCAATCATCAGCGGCATTAAGATATCCAATCTTGTAGTTCTGACAAGAGAGCAGAGCATGGTTTTATGCAGGAATATCCGTTCCTCTGGTCTGGCAGTCTGGTTTTTGAATTATGGAGAGGCTTCCAATCCGGTGTTGATATTCCGCCGGAATGAAATGCAGCAGTTCCTGCTTCAGTCTGATATTGAAGGGGCATTACGGCAGTTTGGCTATTCAGATGTCCGACTGATACCGGTGCTGCTTCAATTATCTGCACATATGCGGGAATATAAGGACGGAGAACGGGAATTTCCTCATGAATTAGGAATCCTGCTTGGCTATCCCTTAGAGGATGTGCTGGGATTTATGGAAAATGATGGGGAAAATTATACCTACTGTGGGTATTGGAAGGTCTATGGTGATATTGAAGAGGCCAAAAGGGTCTTTCATACCTATAACGAGGTACGAAATCTGGCAGTGACACAGGTTTTGAATGGTTCCGGTGTAATGCGAAGGGGTGACAATGGTTAATTGTCACCCTGATGTTATTAATAGGTTGACAATGGAATGTGGTGCTGTTATGATAGGGTTGCGAATAAGTCAAATATCCCGCAGCAAGTTACGGGCATGAGCTGACTTGTTCTTTCTGTCCAAAGGAGCGGGGGATTTGACCCTCGCGGCATTCGTCAAATATCCATGCAAGCGTGGCTATTTTCCTCATTGCTCGCGGGAATAAAACCTGGTGGCTGTTATGGCGGAAAAGCCGTGTGGAACAGATATCAAACGTAAGAGGTCCGATAAATGAATATAAAAGAGCGGGTATTCGAATTGTTAGAACAGGAGAAGGGACAAAGCATCTCCGGAAACAGGCTGGCACAAATCCTGGGAGTCAGCCGGAATGCTGTCTGGAAAGGGGTAAAGGCCTTACAGGAAGAAGGATATGCCATAACTGCAGTCACCAATCGGGGCTACTGTCTGGATGCAGATAATGATATCCTTTCGGTACAGAGCATATCCCGGTATTTACTGCCGGAGCTATCCGGTCTGCGGCTGGAGGTACATAAGTCCCTGGATTCTACCAATACAAGAGTAAAGGAATATGCAGCCCAGGGAGAGCCGGAGGGCCTGATTGTGGTGGCAGAAGAGCAGACAGCCGGACGGGGCCGGATGGGACGCAGCTTTTATTCTCCATCCGGAAGCGGCGTTTATATCAGCTTTTTATTCCGGCCTCAGTTTACAGCCCGGGAGTCCTTGTATTTAACGACGGCTGCGGCAGTTGCAGCGGCTGAAACCATTGAGGAGGTATCCGGAAATCCGGCGGAAATTAAATGGGTCAATGATGTATTCTGCCATGGCAGAAAAGTCTGCGGTATTCTGACAGAGGCTTCCATAAATGTAGAAAATAGTATGCTGGAATATGCGGTAACGGGAATTGGTTTTAATGTCCGGGAGCCGGAGCAGGGATTTCCGGAAGAAATCCGGGATGTTGCCGGAGCGGTATTTCTTCATGAAGGAGATTATGGACATGCTGTTACGGATGGTGAAGCGAGAAGCCGGATGGCAGCAGGAATGATAAATCATTTCTGGGTTTATTACCAGCATTTAACAGAACGGACCTATATGGCAGAATACAAACGGCGTTCCTTTCTGCTGGGGAAAGAAGTGCGGACCTTATCAGAGCCTCCGATTGTGGGAAGGGCAGTAGATATAGATGAGGAAGGACATCTGATTCTGGAGCAGAAGGATGGAAGCAGAGTGGCGCTTTCCTCCGGAGAGGTCAGTGTCCGTCCCTGCAGCCTGCAATAACATCAAAGGAGATTCAAAAGATGAGAGAAGAACAGAAGCAGAGGATTACAACAAAGAATATCGTTATGATTGGTTTATTTGCGGCGATAATTGCCGTATTGGCACAGATATCCATTCCAACCCCCTGGGGAATCCCCATTACTCTTCAGACCCTTGCCGTTGCATTGACCGGATATTGTCTGGGGAAGGCAAAGGGAACCCTTGCCACGGTTATTTATATTATAATCGGATTGGCAGGTGTACCGGTCTATGCAGGCTTTGGTGCCGGTCCGGCGAAGCTGCTGGGCGTAACCGGCGGTTATATCTATGGATTTTTATTTCTTGCCTTCGCCTGCGGTTTGGAGGATATTCTCAAGAAAAAATGGCTGTCTATCGTATCCGGAATCCTGGGACTGCTGCTTTGTCATGTCTGTGGTTCCATTCAGTTTGCATTTGTAAGTGGACGTACCTTTGCGGAAGCCTTTTTATATGCCAGTCTGCCGTATCTTTTGAAGGATGTGATTTCAGTTGCTGTAGCTTATGGACTGGCGGTTCCGATTCGAAAGGTGATGGGTTCCTTTCAGAATGCAGTGGAGGCTGCCCGTGACTGAACCATTAAGGTGAGGGAAATTATGGTTTACCTGCCTATTGATAACCGCCGTGCGGATATCATGTGTTCACCGAAAACACGCTTGCGCACTTCGTGCTAACGGGAAGTGCGCTGATGCGCACGTAGGTCGTAAGGCATCCTCCCACTACGTGGGTCCCTCCTTGCGACAAGTTCGCTCCAGTCGGTACGCAGTGGTGCATAGGATGCGACAATACCGCATCCAAGCACCAGCGTACCTTTAAGGTTTTCTTGTGAACGGTTCAACTCGCCCTCGTCAAAACTATAACAGTCGGGAAAATATTTCACGATAATGCCGCCCATGATGTACTTGTAATGGTTCTCGGCTTTGCGTTTCTTCTCGTTCTGTTTTTTCTTCTCGTTGGCAACGTGCTGTTTTGCCCGCTGTAATTCCTGCAACACCTTTTCTAAATTTTTGCTGACTTCATTTTTTGTTTCAATCATTTTGATACCTTTCCTTTCTGTGATGCGTTGATAGTTGCTGAAAATAAAAAAGGTAGCTGATTATCTGTTAGGATAAACCGCTACCATTGGTAAGTAATATTTAATTTTTATATTGTTCTGTATCTAGCAAATTGAAAGTTTTTACTTCAGTTGCAAAAATCTTGCTGCATAATTCATAATATTCATCATAAGATATTTCAGTTCCATTCAATGTATATTTTTTTTCGTCCTCTACATTATTTTCATCAAGAAGTTCTTCATTGAAACGCATTTCTGCAACTAAATTGTCTGCTCCTTCAAATTTTTCCATATGATACGCCTCATACCCTGTATGCATTCTGTTGCTGTACATAACCCATGTAGAGCCATTATAAACAACATAAGAAAGTTCAAGACCAGTGCCCCCTCCCACGGCAAATTCATAAACTTTGCCGTCACGCGCATCAAGATACTTTCCGCCATAAGGACCACAAAGAATCAGTTCATTTTCGCCGTCATTGTCGATGTCTTCTCTTTCTCCAACAGAATAGGAATCCCATTCCTCAGAATCCATATTTAAATCAGTAATATAAAATGTTGATGTTGAATCTATGGAGCTAATTGCGCTTATTGAACCATTGATAAATAAATCGAACAATTCATCTGCTGTTATTTCTGAATTTATATTCTCATTCGCTTGCGTACTGGATTCTTCTACATCAATGGTTTCATCTTCTTTTGCTTGTCCACAAGCAACGATGTTTAGAGTTGTTAGAAGAACACATACCAATACAATTATCTTTTTATGTCTGTTCATATCCATACCCTCCAATAAGTCATTACTAAAATTTTTGTTGAAATATATAGTCTTATTAGTTTATCACATCTACGCACACAGGTCCATTAAAATTTTCTTAATATCCCTTTTCCTTATTGCTTTCCTTATTCCGTTCAATCATCATCTGCCTTGCCCGTTCCCTCTGTTCTGTGCTGACTATCCTCGGCTTGCGATAACTGATGTATGATTTCGGAAAAGAATAGGTTGACTGCAAGCATGGCTTGAAGTCCTTCCCGTTCAAAGGTCGTACCCGATATTCCGTCATCGGTAAAGTGGCGTATGCCCGTAAAACCGTTCTTTTCCGCATAGTCCTCAAATATTGCCTTTTGGTTGGATATGCTGTTGCTCTCGCCCTGCAGTTCGTCATCATGGCTCAATCTCTCGTATAGTGCTGTTAAATCGTGACTCATAATCAATTCCCTCCTTTCCGCCGGTGCGCATAAATGCTATGCTGTGGCTGTTTTATATTCATTTTGATTAAGAAGTCTTTTACAGTTTATAACTCCTGGTGCAGACTAAACGCTGATAAATCACAAAACCATAAATTTGTAGAAAAGACAACCACCATCTGACTACCAAACTTGGGTATTTCATTAAACAAAAGTCAATGTTGGGTGAGACTGCACCTGCCTTGGCAGCGACTGGCGATGATGAACAGGATTTCACGCAGACCTTAGAAGCACGTCGGTACTTAGGCTGTGTCCTTTACAGCCTTATGTACCGCTACGTGCTGGCAGGAGCGAAACTTGTCATAAGGCATCCTCCCATCTGCGATGGGTCCCTTCTTATGACAACAGTCACGGGCATTCGCCCTATGTGGCAAAAGTTGAATTTGTCTGCCTGTGAGCAAGCTCCCGGCAGCCAATTCAACTTTGCCACGCATGGCTCAAGGCTTACGTGAAAACTATAATTTTTAATTTTGAGAAGTATAAAAGTCAGAAACCTGTTAATACTATAAGTAATCCAATAAGTAGTAACTTATTAGATTAACAGCGTAAGCTCTTTTCAATGGAAAAGACCTACGATCCTCCCCTTTATCCATGAGGCTCCGGTTCCCCGCCGGAGTCTCTTTTCGTATTTGGAACAGGAAATACCCAAAGGCTTGTAAAGACCGGCTGTAATGCTTAACGGTTTCTGGCATAAATGGATAATTGTGCAAAGGGATTTGCGTGTGTATGACTTCTCAGACATTTTAATTGTGATTTCAACATGAGTATGCTATACTTTTTAATATTAGTATTCGTATGGAATGAAATGTATGGAGGATTCTATATGACAAAGGAACGAACAAAGATTAATTACAAGCCATTATGGAAACTGCTTATAGATAAGGATATGACTAAGGTGGATCTTAGAAATGAAACTTCTATATCAAGAAGCACAATGGTTAAGATGACGAATAATGAATATGTAGCACTGGATGTTTTAGTTCGGATATGTACTGCATTAAATTGCGGAATCGATGATATTGTTGAGATTGAAAAAGATAGTGGAGGAAAATGAAATGGCAGAATCAGAAAACAGCAGGAATTTAATTAGTGTGTTATGGAGTGGAGTTGATATACTTCGTTCTAAAATGGATGCAAATGAGT
Organism: Clostridium sp.; assembly: GCA_023667695.1. GTDB lineage: Bacteria > Bacillota > Clostridia > Lachnospirales > Lachnospiraceae > CAG-632. The sequence goes on from JAMOZY010000006.1 coordinate 50,357, forward strand.
ATAAGGATTATTTATTGGGGATTGTATTCTACAAATATTTATCAGATTCATTTCTAATTAAGGTGTATGATTTGATTTATGATGAAAAGCCGGAATCGTTAAAAGCTGCATTGGAAGCTTATAAGGAAGCATTGGAAGATGAAAGTGCGGAAGAATTAAAGGAACAGATTAAAGCAGAATGTCATTATGTAATTGAACCAGACTTAACATACATATGCTTTGCGGATGCGGCGAGAAATAACTCCTTTAATCGTGAGCAATTACAGAAGGCCTTCAACAATATTGAGCAGAGTGATCCATTATTTGCAGATTTGTTTACAGATATTGATTTGTACTCTAACCGTTTGGGTGCAGGGGATCAAAAACAAAGCGATACAATTGGTGACTATTTTAGGCAGTTAGATTCACTCATCACCCTTCACCAGCGTAAGCTGGAAAAACTGAAAAATATTAAAAAATTCATGCTGGAAAAGATGTTTGTTTAGGGAGGTATGAGGATGGAAAAAATTATTTTGTTTCATGGCACTCCTGATGAAGTAGTAGCACCTGTTTATGGATTGGGTAATGATAAGCATGATTATGGGCGGGGGTTCTATTTGACAGAAAATATTGAACTTGCTAAAGAATGGGCAGTATGCAGACCGAATGACATTAACGGCTGGGTTCATAAGTATGAGTTAGATATTGATGGATTGAAGATTTTGGATTTTCAAGAAAAGAATGTTTTGTCTTGGCTGGCAGAATTAATGAAGCATAGGGATGCAGCGGATTCTAAAAGGTATAGGATGCTGGCTGAGAAGTTTATTGAAAAATATGGCATTGATACAAGAGAATATGATGTGATAAAGGGCTGGAGGGCAAATGCATCTTACTTTTATATTGCCAGGGAATTTGTCAAAGATAACATTGATATAGACATATTGGAGGAACTTCTACAATTAGGCAGTTTAGGAATTCAATATTGTATCAAATCCGAATTGGCATATTCAAGATTATGTGAGGTCAAGGATGGGCTGTTTTCTGTTCCGTATGATGAGTTTAATGAAAAATATAATCAAAGAGATGTTATGGCGAGGAAGAATATGAGGGATTTAGTTGATTCTGATGCAAACAAAGTAACCAATGTTTTTAGTACACTTTTTGAGAGGTGACGATTATGCAGGCATATTCAAGGGTTTATTTGGACGATGTAGTGGAAAATCAAGGGAAGCTATTTGACTTTGTAGCGCAAACATTTCCGGATAAAGATACAGAGGATTTTATTAAAGCATATATGTTGAGCAAGACACGGAAAAGCATTGATGAAGAAAAAGCGTATGTCAATACAATGAATGCTGAGGAACTATGGGAATATTTTTCGGAAACTGAAAAATATTCGTTAAAATCGGGTAAGTCTCTGGAAGGATTTATGCCAGACTGGATAGGTGAGTTTTATGCCTATTACCAGTGGTACTATAATATGCCAAGTTCAAAAGTAATCGAAAAGATTCCGATAGATTTTTTGATGAAAGCGTACTATGGACTTCATGATTTGGAACTCGATTTGGCTGTAAAGAAAGTAGGTAAGGTTTGATGCAGGTTATTTGTTTTCATAATCCAGATGAAGAAAATGGATATTTGAGTAATTGGTATCCATCCCGATTTATGGCAGGTGAAGTTGAATTTTCTTCAATGGAACAGTTTATGATGTATCAAAAGGCGCTTTATTTTCATGACAGAGTTATAGCTATGCAAATACTTGATACAGAGGATGTCTCTCACATCAAGCAATTAGGACGGCTTGTGTCAGGATATGATGATAATTACTGGAATGGAATAAGGCAGATTGTGGTATATGAAGGACTTTGGGAAAAGTTTTCTCAAAATGCTGACTTGAAAAAACAGCTTATATCTACGGAAAATGCTATTTTAGCAGAATGCGCTGTTAAAGATTGTATCTGGGGTATTGGATTATCTATGAATAATCCAGACCGATTTGATAGGGAAAAGTGGAAGGGACAGAATTTGCTCGGATATGCACTGATGATGGTTCGAGAAAGGCTATAAATGGCATTTGCTTGGGAACAGCGTAAGTTAAGTGAACTAGTTGATTATACGGCGTCTTCGCTGACCGCAAAGGACGCTCTTGATGAGGGCGATTTTGCTTTATATGATGCAAATTCAAAAATTGGATATGTTAATACAGCATCAATGCGAGATGCTTATATTACCATAATCAAAGATGGTGCAGGTGTTGGGAGAGTTAGAATGATGCCTGAAAACACAGCGTTTATAGGAACAATGGGAGCATTGAAGGCAAAGAATTCCAATTTAGAATTTGTATATGCCTTACTCACCAAGTTTGATTTGAGAAAAAAAGTCTTAGGATCAACTATCCCCCATATCTATTTCAAAGATTACGGGAAGAATTGTATTGTGTGCCTAACTTGGAGGAACAGCGGACCATCGGCGGCTTTTTCTGTCACCTCGATCGCCTCATCACCCTTCACCAGGTCTTTAGAATAAGATAGAAGCGCTTACGCTGATTAAAAGAATCCCAGGAAAAGTATTTATGTAGAAACTGTGGAGTATAGTTTCCAAGCAAGATACGCTTTACAGAAAATGAAAAGAAAGTTATAATTGATTCATCTGCCTACGGCAGAAAAATGCAAGGCAAAGAAACGCTACATAGGAAAAGGGTAAGGAAAATGAAACGAAATCCTGTTTTCGTATATTTATTTGAATGTACTAACATTATTTCATGCATTGTGTTTCCCAGCATGATTTTTTTTAATGTGAATGGATGGTTTTTTCCGAGGGAGCAGCTATATTCCGATACGGAGCTATTTGCCTGTATGAAGAGTACCGCCATAGCGGCGTTGGTTTTTTCCGTGGTTGTGGGCATTCCCTTACTGCTGCTGCTGGTGGATTGCTTTGTAATCATGCGTGGGGTCAGGGGCTTTAAGGTGTCTGTGTTCTCCATACTGACAGCGCCGGCTTCCTATCCGGTCATACGGACGGAGGTGCTGAATGAGGAGAAAGAAATCCGGCGGTTTCATGTGGTGGCAGGAATGATTATTTTTGCCAGTAATTGTCTGGTCATTACTGCATTTGTATATTATATAATACGAATTATGATACTTTCTGCAACGTTTCTTTCCGGATAGCGGACGGCTTCTGGGTAAAGTGAAGCGTCTGACCGCTTATGAATGCTAGGGCGGAAGGGCAGCGGGAAGGTACATTTGAAGAATGGGAATGAATGAAATACATAGATGAGGATGAAGGAATATGAAGACGGGCTTGGTACTGGAAGGCGGTGCCCTGCGGGGATTGTTTACAGCGGGAGCATTGGATTTTTTGTTGGATGAAAAGATAGTGTTTGATTATATCGCCGGAGTGTCGGCAGGAGCGGGAAATCTGATGAATTATATCTCCGGCCAGCGAGGCAGGACCAAGAAAATCATCAGTCCCGGCAAAAAAGATGCCTACTATGGACTGGGACAGCTTCTGCGAACCGGAAGCTATCTGAATTTGCAGAAAATGGTATTTGAATTTTCCTATCAGCAGTTTCCCTATGATTTTGAGGCGCATCGGAATACCCGGGTAGAGCATGAAATCGTGGTGGTAAACTGTAACACCGCAGAAGCGGAGTATATTGATGGTGCAGGAGAGGATGAACATACCCTGACGGCAGTAAAGGCATCCTGCTCCGTGCCGTTGCTTTCTGTTCCGGTGGAAATGGATGGAAATGCATATATGGATGGCAGTCTGGTGGATTCCATCCCCTATCAGCATGCCTTTGACCGGGGCTGTGACAAGGTAGTTATCATCATGACAAAGACCGGAGAAGAGATTCCGACGGATTATAATAAGTATAAGCTTCTGATTCGGGCCGCTTATGGCAGACAGTATCCGAAGTTTGCAGATGCCCTGCTTCACCGGGCAGATGTATACCAGACCCAGAAGGAAGAGATGGAGCGCCTGGCAGAGGAAGGAAAGATATTTATCTTGCGTCCCCATATGCCGTGTATCAGTAAATTCGAAACCAGAGAGGATAAGCGGGAAGCATTTTATGAGCATGGCTTCCAGCGGATGCAGGAAGAATATGAGCGTCTCCGTGAATTCATGGAACTAAAGTGAGGAAGCAGCCATGTTGGAACGTAGTGAATATATGCCCTTGGAATATATAAAAAAGCAGAAATGGACCGGGAGCTTTCAGGGAATGCGGTTCCTGCTCCACAGGATTACGGAATCGGTTCAGGAAGAAGAGGCGGTCTGGCTGGAGGCTGTAATCTGGAAGGAACCCTATGCATATGAGCATACACCAGAGGAGGAAAAGCAGCGGAACCGGTTTGAATTCAGTGAGGCAGGACGGGAACAGGCCATACAGTGGCTGGAAAGCAGTTATGAAGAACAGCGGGATAAATGGCGGCAGGCGATGAAGTGGTAACGGAGAATATGGACAAATATCTGGTCTGGTGGTTTATGAATGGATACGGATGGACGGTTAGGCTCTGGCAGAGAAGAGCAGGAAAACAGTTGAAATCCGGTTGGAGGTTTGCTATACTAGGTAAGTCAATTATCAATGGTTTCCTTCGACACCGACGGGAATCGGACGGTCCGATTGGTGAAGTAAACATTGAAAAGCAGGATTACCAGAATCGAATACTTTGATATACAAGAAGAAAGTTGAGGAAGAAAACATGAGTTTATTAAAGGATTGGCGGGATTATGCATATGGTCTGGATGACAGGACACCGGAAGGAAAGCAATTCTGGCTGAATTATTTTACGGTAGAAAAGGGGATTTATCAGCAGCTTCTGAAGAATCCGGATGAAGTAGTGGAAGGTACGGTTCAGGAGCTGGCAGACCGTTTTGAGACAACGTTGCAGCTGATGACGGGCTTTCTGGATGGTATCGATGAGAGCTTAAAGACTCCGAATCATATCGAAGAAATGGAAGCGGATTCACCGGTCAGTCTGGATATTGATTTGGAGAAGCTTTACATGAATATGGTAGGCTGCAATGCAGAATGGTTATATACCTTAGAGGAATGGGAGGCGCTGCTGACTCCGGAGCGCAGGAAAGAGTTATACCGGCAGGAAAAGACATCCAAAACGGTTGTCAAGCCGCCGAAGGTAGGACGGAACGATCCATGCCCTTGTGGTTCCGGTAAGAAGTTCAAGTTCTGCTGTGGAGCAAATAAGTAAATGATGAAGCAAATGGGGCTTTGCGGATGACCGATGGTGGAAGAAGATTCTTCCGAGGAAACCAGTTTCTTCCGGGAAGCTCCTTTTTCATACCATAGTATGCGGAACCCCTGTCGGTGGCCGGTTTTCTGCATTGGAATTATATATTGGTTTCCTTGGCAGAAGCCTATTAGGACCATTTAGTGGCCGGAGAATGAAACCGGTCCGAAGTATCGGAAAGCACATAGTCATATCTTCTGGGTCAAAAGAGGCTATGACAAATATAAGAATAGGAGAGAAGAAAAATGAGCAAGATTAGAACCCGGTTTGCCCCAAGTCCCACCGGACGGATGCATGTGGGCAACTTAAGAACTGCATTATATGCCTATCTGATTGCAAAGCATGAGGACGGCGATTTTATATTACGAATCGAGGATACCGACCAGGAGCGGTTTGTAGCGGAAGCACTGGATATTATATACCGGACCATGGAAAGGACCGGACTGATTCATGATGAAGGACCGGATAAGGACGGAGGCGTGGGACCTTATGTGCAAAGTGAGCGTCAGGCGGCCGGTATCTACATGGAATATGCAAAGAAGCTGGTAGAGGAAGGGAAAGCGTATTATTGCTTCTGCGACAAGGAACGGCTGGAATCCCTGCGTCAGACCATTACTACGGAAAGCGGTGAGACAAAGGAAATCGTTATCTATGATAAGCATTGTCTGCATTTAAGCAAGGAAGAGGTGGAAGCAAAGCTGGCGGCCGGGATTCCTTATGTAATCCGGCAGAATAGTCCTACGGAGGGTACGACTACCTTTCATGATGAACTATATGGAGATGTTACGGTGCCGAATCAGGAGCTGGATGATATGATACTGATAAAATCCGATGGATATCCCACTTATAATTTTGCTAATGTAGTGGATGATCATCTGATGGGAATCACCCATGTGGTACGGGGAAATGAATACATTTCTTCTTCCCCGAAGTATACGCTGCTGTATCAGGCATTTGGCTGGGAAGAACCCAAATATATTCACTGTCCGTTGATTACCGATGAAAACCATCAGAAGCTGAGCAAGCGAAGCGGACATGCATCCTTTGAGGACTTGCTGGAACAGGGCTTTGTAGCAGAGGCAGTGGTGAATTATGTAGCCCTTCTTGGATGGAGTCCGGACAGCAATCAGGAGATTTTCTCTTTGGAAGAGCTGATACGGGAATTTGATTATCATCGAATCAATAAGTCCCCTTCTGTATTCGACATGAATAAGCTGAAGTGGATGAATGGGGAATATCTGAAGGCAATGGAGCCTGACCGGTTCCGGGAGCTGGTGGCTCCGTATATCCGGGAAGTGATTACGAAAGACTTAGATTTGGATAAGATATGTCCGTTGGTGCAGACCCGTATGGAAATCCTGCCGGATGTAAGGGAACTGGTGGACTTCTTTGAAGCCTTGCCGGATTATGATGCAGAGCTGTACTGTCATAAGAAAATGAAAACCAATCTGGAAAATTCGTTGGAGATTTTGAAGGAAGAATATGAATTGTTAAAGGACTTTGATGACTGGAAGCTGGAGGCATTGCATGACAGGCTGATGGACTATATCAGTGAAAAAGGAATCAAGAACGGTACCGGACTTTGGCCGGTTCGTACGGCTGTATCCGGGAAGCAGTCTACACCGGGAGGCGCCTTTGAAATCATGGAAATCATTGGAAAAGAAGAGTCCTTAAGGCGTATGGAGCTTGGCATCCGGAAGCTGGAGCAGGCACAGCAATCATAAAATCAAGACAGCAGAGGAAATTAAGGAGTCAGAAATGAGTATCCGGTTGAATGAAGCACAGCAGAAGGCAATTACCCATGGAACGGGTCCCTGTCTGGTACTGGCAGGTCCCGGTTCCGGGAAAACGGCTGTTATCACCCATCGAACGAAATATTTATTAGAAGAAGCGGGAATTCATCCGGAGCAGATTCTGGTGATTACCTTTACCAAGGCAGCCGCCATGGAGATGAAGGAGCGGTTTCAGACACTGATGCAGAGAGCGTATGCTCCCTGTACCTTTGGTACCTTTCACTCTGTATTTTTCATGATTCTGCGGAATGCCTACGGATATTCCGGGGAACAGGTGCTGGCGGAGGAGCAGAAGCGGACGATTCTGAAAGCCATTGTACAGGCTATGGAATTGGAATACGAGGACGAGGAAGAACTGCTTCAGGGGCTGATTAGTGAGATTACCGCAGTCAAAAGCGAATATATGGATTTGCAGCATTATTACAGTACTACCTGTGGGGAAGAGGAGTTTCGAAGCATCTTCCGAAGCTATGAGGATACCCTTCATCGGGAGCATAAGCTTGATTTTGATGATATGCTGGTCTATACCTATGAATTATTAAAGGAACGGACGGATATCCGGCAGATGTGGCAGAGGAGATTCCAATATATTCTCATTGATGAGTTTCAGGACATTAACCGGATACAGTACGAAATCATCCGGCTGCTGGCGGAACCCAAGGGGAATCTGTTTATCGTGGGGGACGATGATCAGTCCATTTATCGGTTTCGGGGCGCCCGCCCGGAGATTATGCTGGGCTTTCAGAAGGATTATCCGGAGGCAGAGATTATCCTGTTGAATATCAATTATCGTTCCAGCCGGGAGATTGTGGAGGGCAGTCTGCGGATGATTGAGAATAATACCAAACGGTATCAAAAGAAGATAGAAGGGAGCCATCCCTATGAGCATCCGATTTGTATTCATGAATTAAAGGGCTGTCAGGAAGAAAATGAAGATATTCGGAAGCGGATTCAGAGTTACCACGCCCAGGGAATTCCCTATGAAGAAATGGCAGTGATATTCCGCACCAACACAGAGCCGCGGCGGCTGGTGAATCAACTGATGGAATATAATATTCCCTTCCGGATGCGGGACCGTCTGCCGAACTGCTATGAACACTGGATTGCCAGACATATGATGGCCTATATCCGGATTACCATGGGAAGCAGGGAGCGGGGGGATTTTCTACAAATCTGGAACCGGCCGAAGCGGTATCTCCGCCGGGAGTGGCTCGCGGAGCCTCAGATTGATACAGAACGGATTCTGGAGCAGGTAGCTGATAAAAAGTGGGCGGTTGAGCATATACAAAAGCTGAATTCGGACATAGAACGGCTAAGGAAAATGGACCCCTTTTCCGCCATAAATTATATTCGCAAGGGAATTGGTTATGATACTTATTTAAAAGAATATGCAGAGCAGAGGCGGTTAAAGCCGGAGGAATTCCTGGATATTCTGGATGAGCTGCAGGCAATGGCACAGCCTTATGGAGATTATGCTGCATGGTTCCGTCATATTGAAGAATACGGAGAGCAGCTGGAGGAACAGCGGAACCGGCAGGCACAGCTTCACAGCTCCGGGGAAGCCGTTACCTTGACTACCATGCACAGTTCCAAGGGGCTGGAATTCCAGGTTGTATTTATTCTGGAGGCAAATGAAGGAATTACCCCCTATAAGAAGGCAGGAAAGCCGGAAGAAATCGAAGAAGAGCGGCGTATGTTCTATGTGGCGGTCACCAGGGCAAAGGAATATCTGCATATTTATACCATACGGGAGCGGAATAATAAGAAGCTGCTTCCTTCCCGGTTTGTCAATGAAATCCGTCTGGATAGGGCAAACCTGAAGGTAGGCGCCAGGGTTCTGCACCGCAGCTATGGCGCAGGAACCATTACCTATATGGATGCAAAGAAAATCAGTATTTATTTTGATGATTCCAAGGAGCAAAAGACCTTGAGCCTTAGTTTTGTATTGGAGCAGGGGCTATTGTCCGGTTGATATTCCATAGAACCTAGTGTATGATAAGAAAGTATGGAATTGTTTTGATAGGAATGTAAGCTTGAAGTGAGGATTTGGACATGTTGTTTTCCAGTACAACATTTTTATTTATATTTCTGCCGGTTGTATTAGCGGTTTATTTTGTGTGTCCGAAAAGATTCCGGAATCTGGTTTTATTAATCGGAAGCCTGTTGTTCTATGCATGGGGAGAACCCAGATACATTCTGGTCATGCTGGCTACGATTCTGGTAAATTATATTCTGGCACTGGTGTGCGCTTCCTGTAAGGACAAGGGAAAGGCGCGGGGAGCAAAAGCAGCAGTGATTGGAACGATTCTGTTCAGCATCGGAATGCTGGCCTTTTTTAAGTATAGTAACTTCTTTCTTTCGAATCTCAACGGAAGTATTGGAACGTTGGCGGGCTTTTCCATTCCGCTGCTGGATATCGCATTGCCCCTTGGCATTTCCTTTTATACCTTTCAGACCTTGTCTTATACCATTGATGTTTACCGGGGAACCGTGAAGCCCCAAAGGAATCTTCTGCATCTGGCAACCTATGTCTGTCTGTTCCCACAGTTAATTGCGGGTCCTATTGTACGGTATGAAACCGTAGCAGGGGAGCTGGAGCAGCGACAGGAATCCTTTAATTTGTTTGCTTCCGGTGTCCGACGGTTTGTGACCGGTCTGGGGAAAAAGGTTCTGCTGGCGAATACGGCAGGCAGTATCTTTCAGATGATTGGTGACATGGGAGACAGCCAGTTGTCTGTAGCTTTGTACTGGATGGCATCTATAGCATATACCTTTCAGATTTATTTTGATTTCAGCGGTTATTCGGATATGGCAATCGGCCTTGGCAGGATGTTTGGCTTTCAGTTTTTGGAAAATTTTGATTATCCCTATTGTTCTAAGAGTATTACGGAGTTCTGGCGGCGTTGGCATATGTCCTTAAGCTCCTGGTTTCGGGATTATATTTATATCCCTCTGGGGGGAAACCGGAAGGGACGGAGCCGGACCCTTATCAATCTATGCATAGTATGGTTTCTTACCGGGTTCTGGCACGGCGCCTCCTGGAATTTTATTATATGGGGGCTGTATTTCTTTGTCTTATTGATGATTGAAAAGGCAGGACTGTTAAAATGGCTGGAAAAGCTGCCCCAGGCATTGAGACATATATATACCATGTTTTTGGTGAATTTGAGCTGGGTTATTTTTTCTTATGATAATCTGGGGCTGTTAGGCAGAGTCCTGCGGCGGATGTTTGGCTTTGGCGGTCTGCCGGTTTGGAACCGGACCAGTACCTATGTATTGCTGTCCTATCTGGTTATCTTCCTGATTATGGCATTTGCTGCACTGCCTCTGCCGAAGAAGCTGGCAGAACGTGCCAGCGCCTTGCTTCCGGAAGGCAGGAAAGAGATTATCACTTCACTTGCAGAGGTATTCGGCTTGCTGGTGATTCTGATTTTAGCAACCAGCTGTCTGGCCAGTGATGCCTTTAATCCGTTTTTATATTTTCGGTTTTAGGAGGAGGGACCATGAGAGATAAGCTTGAAATTATACTATTTTTAATATTTATTGCAGTTTTTGGACTGGGATATCTGATTTTTCCCCAGCGGGAGATGTCGGAAATGGAGAACCGATATCTGGCTTTATGTCCGGAATTCCATTGGAAGGCGTTCTTAAATGGGGAATTTTCCGCGGACTTTGAGGATTATACGGCAGATCAGATTCTTGGCAAGGATGAATTTATGAAGCTGAATGTAGCGGTGAACCGTGGAATGGGGGTCAGCAGGATTAATCAGGTCTATATCGGACAGGATGGTTATCTGATTCAGGATTACCAGGAGCCGGATTCTGTTTTGGAACAGAATATCAGTTATATTCAAAGCTTTGCCCAGGAGCATCCGGAGGTTGACATGACGATGCTGATTGTACCAAATGTGAATGAAATCTATCCGGAGAAGCTTCCGGCCTTTGCCACTACCTTTCCCCAGACAGAGATTATAGAAAAGCTTCAGAGCGAACTGGAGGGGGATGTCAGGGTGGTGGATGGAACGGATACCCTGCTGGAGCATAAGGAGGAATCGATTTATTATAAAACGGATCATCACTGGACCAGTCTGGGCGCTTATTATGCCTATGATACCCTTTGCCATAGTCTGGAAATGGAACCGACTCCCCTGGAAGCATATCAGCGGCTGGAATTGACGGAACCCTTTTACGGCTCCCTGTATTCAAAGGCCCCGGTCGTGGGACAGGAAAGTGACCGGGTGGAGCTTTTTTTGAATCCTTCCGGTGAATATGTGGTAAGGAATCCGATAAAAGGAACCACGAGTGATTCTATGTTTGTCATGGAGCAGGCGGTGAACAAGGATAAATATGCCGTATTCTTTGGTGGAAATGAACCCTTATTTATCATTGAAAGCAACAGCAGCAAGGAAGAAAAGGTATTGATTATAAAGGATTCTTATGCAAACTGTCTGGTTCCCCTTTTAGCGGACCAGTTCGGGGAAATTCACATGATGGACCTGCGGTATTACCATGAGGATGTCAGTGAATATCTGCAGGAGCATGATATAAAACGGGTGATTTTTATTCATAATGTTGACTTTATTTCCACCGATAATAACTTTTTGTGGTTATAGTCTTGAAAAACAGAGGAAGGTTATGTAATAATTACCTGGTAATGGTTCAGTTGATTCTGTTCTAGCATTCCATGTATATTCCGGCGGCTTATGAATGAGCATGGCTGAATGGTTACATAATCTGGCAAGTATCATTTACAGAGGAGATTTCAATGGATATTTTTAATGTTTTGGCAATGATAAGCGGAATCGCATTTTTGTTGTTTGGAATGCATGTGATGAATGAAGGCCTGACGAAGGCTTCCGGCGGTAAGCTGGAGCAGATTCTGGAGAAGCTGACCTCCAACAAGCTATATGCCGTTCTGTTGGGAGCAGGTGTGACAGCCATTATCCAGTCCTCCGCAGCCACAACCGTTATGGTGGTTGGTTTTGTCAATTCCGGCATTATGAAGCTGACACAGGCCGTCGGTGTGATTATGGGTGCCAATGTAGGAACCACCATTACCGCCTGGATTTTAAGTATGACTGGTATCCAGGGGGACAATTTCTGGATTCAGATGCTGAAGCCGGAGTCCTTTTCACCGATTCTGGCAATGGCCGGCATTATTCTTCTGATGTTTTCCAAAAAGGAAAAGCATCATAATATCGGAAATATTCTCTTAGGCTTTTCTGTTTTAATGTTTGGTATGACTACCATGAGCAATGCTGTGGCGCCCCTGGCAGAGATACCGGAATTCCAAAATGTGTTGGCACAGTTTAACAATCCGATTCTGGGCATAATCGCCGGTACATTGCTGACAGCTGTCATCCAAAGCTCTTCGGCTTCGGTTGGTATCCTTCAGGCCCTTTGTGTTACCGGAATGGTGGATTACCGTATGGCAATTCCGATTATCATGGGTCAGAATATCGGTACCTGCATTACTGCATTATTATCTTCGGTGGGCGCCAATAAAAATGCCAAGCGGGCTGCCTTGATTCATTTGTATTTTAATATTCTGGGGGCTACGGTTTTTCTGGTGGTATTTTATTCGGCAAATGCATTTCTGCGGTTTTCATTCATGGATATGGCGGCAAATGCCTTTGGAATCGCATTGGTTCACAGTATCTATAATATTTTTGCGACGCTTGTACTGCTTCCATTTTCCAATGTGCTGGTAAAGCTGAGCTATCTGACCATCCGGGAAACCGAGGCAGAAGCAGGCAGCAGGGAACGGGCATCAGATTTTCAGGTGCTGGATGTCCGCTTTCTGGATACACCGGCGATTGCTACGGCCCAGTGTAAGAATGTTGCCATCAAGATGGCAGAGCTGTGCCGGAATGCATTGTTTCAATCCATGGATATGCTGAAGTCCTTTGATGAAGATAAGGCGGCAGAGGTCAGTGAGATGGAGAATATGGTGGATCAGTATGAAGATGAGCTGGGCAACTATCTGGTGAAGCTGAGCAGTAAGAATCTGACGGAAAAAGACAGTCATACGATTTCCATGCTGCTTCATTGCATCGGTGATTTTGAACGGATTTCCGATCATGCAGTAAATATCTGTGAATCTGCCCGGGAGATGCATGTAAAGGAACAGAAGTTTTCCAAGAAGGCAGAGGAAGAGATTACCATCTTTTCCGGTCTGATTCGGGAAATCGTGGAAACCTCCGTCCAGGTTTTTGAAACCGAGGACCCGGAGCTGGCCCGGGAGATTGAGCCGATGGAGGAGGTAGTAGACGGGTTGAATGATGAGATTAAAAAGCGCCATATTAAACGGCTTCGGAAGGGAAAATGTACCATTGAGCTTGGGTTTGCATTATCCGATATTACAACGAACTTTGAGCGGGTGGCAGATCATTGCTCCAACATTGCCATCAGTCTGATTCAGATTCCGGATGATGCGTACAGCTCTCATGAATATGTAGAGACATTGGAGCGGGGAGATGATTCCCAGTTTCATGAGGCATTGGTCCGATATACAGAGAAATATATGCTTCCATAGGGAGGTACAAATCAGAGGGGAACTTAGTTCCCCTCTGATTCATAAAATGCAGCCTCGTCCAGCATTTCATCAAAGGCATCGGCTACCCGGTCGAATTCCTCATCATCCAGGATTTCCAGCAGATTGAATTCTTCCCCGGTTCTGGTGTAAGCGTAAAGGAGAATTTCATCCTCCGCCAGTCCTGCTACCTCTTGCAGCGGAAGCAGGGCGACATAATCCTTGCCTTCCAATGGAAAGCTTGCGATGATTCCACATTCTACCTCCACATCACCGAGTATCAGGGTAATGGTATCTTCCATTTCTTCATCTAAAAATAATTTTGGCTCATCATTGGTTGAATTCTTATTTGCTTCCATGTTATTTACCTCTCTTTTTATTTATATGTGATGATTACTATTAATATACTAGAAAGGGAATCCCAAGGCAATCCTAATGTAATGATTTTCCTGGATGATGATTGCCGGTTATTTCGGAACCATCAGAAGGAAGCGGTTCATCTTTTACTTGACTTTATACGGTTTTTGTCTAAAATGAAAAGAGTGGAAGCCGGAATGAAATCGTTCGGTTGCAGCTCACAAGGTTACATAGGAAAATGAGAGGATGAGAGGAGAAGTAAGGTGGCAACGCAAGGTTCTTACAACGGTCACGAGAGAAAAGAAACAGAAGGGAAAGGTTCCAGAGAGAGAGAGGGCTATGCTGCCCGTGAGTACCGGGGCAGAGACAGCCGGAATAACGGAGAGGAACGGAGCAGAGGCAAAGGGGAATATAAACCAAGAGAGAATCAGAACAGTGGCGAATACCGGAAACGGGAAAATCGGAGCTTTCGCAATAATGAAGAAAAAAACAGGGAAGGACAGCCTTCTACCCGGGAATATAAGTCCAGAGACGGCCGCACCGGAGGTTATAAGCCGAGAGACAGCCGGAATTCCTTTGGCGGTGGATATAATAATTATAAGGACAAGGATGAGGAGGATGGAAAGAGAGTATTCCGTTCTGCCAAGCCAAAGCCTGGAGATAAGGGAAAGGAACCACAGCCGGATAAGTTCGAGACCATTAAGCGCTTAGAGCGGGAGCAAAAGACGATTAAGAAAAAGGAATCCAAGCGGAATAAGACAGAAAGCAATCGTCCGCAGCAGAAGGTAAAGCGGCAGAACAACCGGAATTATATGAATGATTATGCCAATGGCATGTATGATGATTATGAAGATGATTTTTAGGAAACAGTTCTTTTTAAAAGAGCAGTTTCCGATTGGAAACGATAGGTGAAATGACCAGGAGGAAAGAAGAATGGCTATTGCTTATAATCACAGAGCAATTGAAAATAAATGGAGAAAGGGCTGGGAAGAACATCCAATCAACGTAGAAGATGGAACCAGACCGAAATATTATTGTCTGGATATGTTCCCATATCCATCGGGAAATGGTCTGCATGTAGGACACTGGAGAGGCTATGTGATCAGTGATGCATGGAGCCGCTATAAGATGATGCAGGGATATTACCTGATTCATCCGATGGGCTGGGATGCCTTTGGGCTTCCGGCGGAGAATTATGCTATTGAGCATAAGGTACATCCCAGTATCTCCACAGCAGAGAATGTAAAGAATATTAAGCGCCAGATTAATGAGATTGCGGCGATTTACGACTGGGAGCGGGAGGTGAACACCACCGATCCGGATTATTATAAATGGACCCAGTGGATTTTTGTCCAGATGTTTAAGAATGGACTGGCTTATGAGAAGGAGATGCCGATTAACTGGTGTCCATCCTGTAAGACCGGACTGGCAAATGAAGAGGTAGTAGACGGCAAATGCGAGCGCTGTCATTCCGAGGTAACCAAAAAGAACCTTCGTCAATGGATGTTAAAGATTACGGCGTATACAGACCGTCTGTTAGAGGATTTGAATACTCTGGACTGGCCGGAAAAGGTAAAGAAGATGCAGTCAGACTGGATTGGCCGTTCCTATGGCGCGGAAGTGGATTTCCGGGTAGACGGCAGGGAGGAAGCAATCACCGTCTATACGACAAGACCGGATACCTTATATGGCGCGACCTTTATGGTACTGGCACCAGAGCATGCCCTGGCTTCTGCTCTGGCAACGGAAGAAACCAGAGAGGCAGTAGAGAAATATATTTATGATGCATCCATGAAGTCCAATGTAGACCGGATGCAGGATAAGGAAAAAACCGGTGTATTTACCGGCAGCTATGCCATCAATCCATTAAATGGCGCAAAGGTACCAATTTGGTTATCGGATTATGTACTGGCGGACTATGGTACGGGTGCCATTATGTGCGTACCGGCTCATGATGACCGTGACTTTGCCTTTGCGAAAAAGTTTAATCTGCCGATTATTCAGGTCATTGCCAAGGATGGAAAAGAAATTGAGAATATGACGGAGGCGTATACCGATGCGTCCGGAACCGTAATTAATTCCGGTGACTGGAACGGTATGGAATCTGCGGTGCTGAAAAAGGAAGCACCGGAAATGATAGAGAACATGGGCTTTGGAAAAAAGACCACGAATTATAAGCTTCGTGACTGGGTATTTTCCCGTCAGCGTTACTGGGGGGAACCGATTCCAATCGTACATTGTCCGGACTGCGGCGCGGTACCGGTGCCAGAGGAGCAGCTGCCGTTATTGCTGCCAGAGGTGGAGAGCTACCAGCCCACAGGAACCGGGGAATCACCGTTGGCAGATATTACGGAATGGGTCAATACCACATGTCCGTGCTGTGGCAAGCCGGCGAAGCGGGAAACCAATACCATGCCACAGTGGGCTGGTTCTTCCTGGTATTTTCTGCGTTATGTAGATCCAAAGAACAATCAGGAATTAGTCAATCGGGAAAAGGCAGACCGGTATTTGCCAGTGGATATGTATATCGGTGGTGTAGAGCATGCGGTACTGCATCTGCTTTATGCAAGATTTTATACGAAGTTCCTTCATGATATCGGAGTGGTTGATTTCAATGAACCCTTCCGGAAGCTCTTTAATCAGGGTATGGTATGCGGCAGAGACCGGGAGACTGGAGCTGCTACCAAGATGAGCAAATCTCTTGGGAATATTGTATCACCGGATGATATGGTACGGGATTATGGCTGTGATTCCCTGCGGCTGTATGAGTTATTCATCGGGCCGCCGGAGCTGGATTCCATCTGGGATGACAGTGGGATTGATGGCGTGTATCGTTTTATTAATCGATTCTATAATATGGTGATGGCCAATAAGGATAAGGATGTTCCGGAAACCAAGGAATTGATTAAGCTGCGCCACCGGATGATTAAGGATGTTACCACCCGGTTTGAACAGTTCAGCCTGAATACAGTGGTCAGCGCCTTTATGGAATACAATAATAAGTTTGTGGAATTGACCAAAACCACAGGTGTAGATAAAGAAACCTTGAAAACTGCAGTTCTTTTGATTGCACCGTTTGCACCCCATATTGGGGAAGAATTATGGGAAGCATTGGGAGGCGGATATTCCGTATTCCATCAGACTTGGCCGGCTTATGATGCGGATGCTATTCAGGATGATGAGCTTGAGATTCCGATTCAGATTAATGGAAAAACAAGAGCAACCATTGTAATCAGTGTAGAGGCAGAAAAGGAAGCAGTGCTGGCGAAGGCGAAAGAAGCGGTTGCGGATAAACTGACCGGAACCATTATAAAAGAAATCTATGTACCGGGTAAGATTGTGAATCTGGTACAAAAATAATGAGAGAGCCATGGATGCCTTTTCGAAAGGTGTTCATGGCTCATTCATAAGATAATGATAAACAAAAAGAATTCGTTATAATATAAGTGATTCGACAATGTTTTTAATGTTTGAAAGAGAAACAAAAATCTGCTATAATTCCATTCATAAGTGAAATCCGGATTCTTCTATATATCCGGGTCATTCTGTGATTCTGATTCAGAAATCAAAATTCATTTAAAATCAAATCAAGAAAATCCATTGAGAGAACAAAAAAGATATGCTAAAGTAAAAGGAGAAAGTACATGCAGAACGAACAAATGAATAGAGCCTTTGAGGAGCTGACATTAAAAGATGATTTTATGTTTGGTGTAATCATGCGGCAGCCGGAGTATTGCAAGCCCTGCCTGGAACGGATACTGGGGATAAAAATCCGCCATATTAAAGTACCGGAAAGCCAGAAGGTATTGGATGTGTCCGCAGATGCCAAGAGCGTCCGCCTGGATATTTATGTGGAGGATGACCGGGATACGGTTTACAACATAGAAATGCAGACCGTGAAGCGGAAGTTTCTTCCCAAACGGAGCCGGTATTATCAGGATTTGATGGACATAAACCAACTGGAGAAAGGCTCGCATTACAGTCAATTAAAAAAGAGCTATATCATCTTCATCTGTACCTTTGACTACTATGGGGAGGGAAGGTATTTCTATACCTTTGAAAACAGATGCAGGGAAAATCCCAGACTTGCCTTTGGGGATGAAACCGTCAAGCTTGTCCTGAACACAAAGGGAACAGAGGGAGAAGTTTCACAGGAATTGCTTGATTTTCTACGTTATATCGAGACTGGGATTCCAACGGATGATTATACACAGGAGCTGGAGAATGCAGTCAACCGTGTGAGACGAAATGAGAAATGGAGGTTGGACTATATGACATTATATCTGAAGCAGCAGGAAAGCTATATGGATGGAAAAGAGGAAGGGATAGCGGAGGGAATTTCGGAAGGAATTACAAGAGGAATGGAACAGAAGAGTTTGGAAATAGCGAAGGCTTTGTTGGATGTACTGGATATGCCGACGGTGGCGGTAAAGACCGGGCTTCCGGTGGAGGTAGTACAGGAGCTGAAGGCGGATTCCCCGGATGAAGGGAAGCGGTAAGTGAATGGAATCCGCGGCTTTTGGCGGAAACGATGGTTGACAATCGGAATTACAATTATTGGTTTACATTTCTACCGGTTTATGCTATCATAACAGCGTTGTGATTTAGCCCACACTCAGATACCGGACACTCCAACCCTTATCTTAGTGCCGGCTGTATAGAAAAAAAGGAGGATGTAATCATGATTACAACAGAGAAGAAAGCAGAGATTATCAAGGAATATGGCCGTTCTGAAGGCGATACTGGTTCACCGGAGGTTCAGGTTGCGTTATTGACCGCAAGAATCAACGATTTGCAGGAGCATTTCAAGGCAAATCCACATGACCATCATTCCAGAAGAGGTCTTTTGAAGATGGTAGGCCAGAGAAGAAATATGCTGGCTTACTTAAAGAAGAAGGATATTAACCGTTACAGAACATTAATTGAGCGGTTAGGCTTAAGAAAGTAATCACACAGAACGCAGACCATCCATTTGTAGCTGTATACATCTGGATGGTCTGTTTTATTCCCGCGAGCAATGAGGAAAATAGCTATGCTTGCATGGATATTTGACTTATGATATTTTAGGGGTGTCAAAGCACGTTAGAATAAAGGAATGCCATGAAAACATCCAGAAATGGTTGTATTTTTTTTGTCTATATGTTAAAATATTACAGATTGTGTAAGGCGCGCACCGAGACTGCTAAAAAGGTCACTGACTCAGTGATTTTTTTAGTTGTTTCGGTGTCTTATGCAAAATTAAAAAAAGGAGAATGAATTATGTATAAGCAATTTACAATGGAGCTTGCCGGCAGAACCCTGCGGGTGGATATCGGCAGAGTTGGCGCACAGGCAAATGGATGTGCATTTATGCATTACGGTGATACAGTTGTATTATGTACAGCAACTGCATCGGAAAAACCAAGAGAGGGGATTGACTTTTTCCCATTAAGCGTTGAGTTTGAAGAAAAAATGTATGCAGTAGGCAAGATACCGGGTGGATTTAACAAGCGGGAAGGAAAGGCTTCAGAAAATGCAGTGCTGACCTCCCGTGTCATTGACCGTCCGATGCGTCCGCTGTTCCCGAAGGATTACCGGAATGATGTTACCCTGAATAATATGGTTATGTCTGTCGATCCGGAGTGCCGTCCGGAATTAGTGGCTATGCTGGGTTCTGCCATTGCTACCAGTATTTCAGATATTCCTTTTGACGGACCATGTGCAACCACACAGGTAGGTCTGGTAGATGGTGAATTTATTATCAATCCGTCCCAGAAGCAGTGGAAGGAAGGGGACCTTCAGTTAACGGTTGCTTCCACCAGTGAGAAGGTGATTATGATTGAGGCGGGTGCCAATGAGGTTCCGGAAGCGCGGATGATTGATGCAATTTATAAGGCACATGAGATTAACCAGACCATTATTGCATTTATCAATCAGATTGTAGCTGAGGTTGGAAAGCCGAAGCATACGTATATCAGTTGTGCCGTACCGGCAGAGTTATTCGATGCCATGAAGGCCATCGTAACACCAGAGGAGATGGAAGAGGCTGTATTTACAGACGAGAAGCAGGTACGGGAGGAGAATATCCGCCAGATTACTGCAAGATTAGAAGAGGCATTTGCTGATAACGAGGAATGGCTGGCCGTGTTAGGCGAAGCGATTTATCAGTACCAGAAGAAGACGGTTCGTAAGATGATTTTGAAGGACCATAAGCGGCCGGATGGACGTGCCATCAACCAGATTCGTCCGCTGGCAGCAGAGGTAGATATTATTCCGAGAGTGCATGGCTCCGGTATGTTTACCAGAGGGCAGACCCAGATTTGTAATGTCTGTACCCTGGCTCCATTGTCTGAGATTCAGAAGATTGATGGATTGGACCCGAATGAGACAAGCAAGCGTTACATGCATCATTATAATTTCCCATCCTATTCTGTGGGCGAGACAAAACCATCCAGAGGTCCGGGACGTCGGGAAATCGGTCATGGTGCGTTAGCAGAGAAGGCTTTGATTCCGGTGCTTCCAAGTGAAGAGGAGTTCCCATATGCCATCCGTACCGTATCCGAGACCTTTGAGTCCAACGGCTCTACCTCCCAGGCTTCTGTCTGTGCATCTACCCTGTCCCTGATGGCAGCGGGTGTACCGATTAAGAAACAGGTGGCAGGTATTTCCTGTGGTCTGGTAACCGGAGATACGGATGATGATTATATTGTATTGACGGATATTCAGGGCTTAGAGGACTTCTTTGGGGATATGGACTTTAAGGTGGCAGGTACCCATGATGGAATCACGGCAATCCAGATGGATATTAAGATTCATGGTCTGACACGTCCAATCGTAGAGGAAGCGATTGCAAGAACCAGGGAAGCAAGGGAATACATCATTAATAATGTATTGACTCCGGCAATTGCAGCACCACGCCCGACCGTTGGTGAATATGCACCAAAGATTGAACAGATGAAGGTGGATCCGGATAAAATCGGTGAGATTATCGGACAGAAGGGTAAGACAATTAATGCCATTATTGATGAAACCGGCGTAAAGATTGACATAGATGATGACGGAACGGTATACATCTGTGGTATTGAACGGGAAGGCATCGATCGGGCAATCCAGATTATTCATTCCATTGTGGACCCGATTGAGGTAGGTAAGACCTATGAGGGGACGGTAGTCCGGATTATGCCGTATGGCGCTTTTGTGGAATTATCGCCGAACAAGGATGGTATGATTCATATTTCCAAGCTGGCGAAAGAGCGGGTAGCCAAGGTAGAGGATGTGGTAAATATCGGCGACCCGGTGCGGGTAAAGTGTATCGGCGTAGAGATGGGCAAAATCAGTCTGAGCCTGAAGGATGCAGAGTAAAAGGTAAGGAAAACAGGAAAACCAAAGAATGTTATTACAGGCAGGTGTGGAAATCACACCTGCCTTTTGCCTGTTTCGTGTGTGTAGTTTCTAAACTTTAACTTGTTGCAACTGAAATTTGCGTAATTGCAACTGAAACTTTGTGGGAAAAGAGAAAAGAATTTGCTAGTATCGTATCAACAAGAAAAGGAGGAACTGCATAATGAGAAGAAGGATGCTGGCAGGAACAACAATCAGCCTGATGCTGGGGATAGGATTGTTTTTGAATCCATTTGCAGAATCGGATAAGGTCTATGGCGTAGATGTACCAGTTGAAATTAATGCGACAAATTTTCCGGATGAGAACTTTCGGGAGTATGTGAAAGTTTGGGATAAGGATGGGAGTGGCTCATTGGATACAGACGAGTTAGAAAGTGTTAAGAATATTATTTTTATGAGTGGAGCCGGTCAGGCCGGAATCAAGGACTTAACCGGAATAGAATATTTTACTAATTTGGAGGGGCTATCCTGTTATCAGGGTGAATTAAGCAGTCTGGATGTGAGCAAGAATGTGAAGTTAAAAACATTAATTTGTTATAGCAATCAGTTAACAAGTCTGGATGTAAGGAATAATACATTATTAGAAAAATTAGAGTGTGGCAACAATCAGTTAACGAGTCTGGATGTCAATAATAATACATTATTAGAAAATTTAGATTGTGGCAGCAATCAGTTAACGAGTCTGGATGTCAATAATAATACATTATTAAAGGTTTTAGATTGTTCTGAAAATCAGATAAGTGGTCTGAATGTAAGGAATAATACATTATTAGAGAGGTTAGATTGTGGCAACAATCAGTTAACGAGTCTGGATGTAAGTAACAATACAGCTTTAGTAACTTTAATCTGTGATAAAAACCGGTTAAGTAGTTTGAATGTAAGTCAAAATACTAATTTAGAATGGTTTAATTGTGGTGATAACCAATTAAGTGATTTAACTGTAACGAATAATACATCTTTAAAGTATTTATCCTGCGATAATAACCGATTGAGCAGTCTGGATGTAAGCCGGAATACGGCATTGGAAAACTTATACTGTAATCAAAACCAATTAAGTAGTCTGGATGTAAGCCGGAATACAGCATTGGAAAGTTTAAACTGTAATCATAATCAACTAAGCAGTCTGGATGTAAGCCGGAATGTGGCACTACAATCGTTGAATTATGCTGCGAACCAGATAAGGAGCTTGGATTTGAGTCAAAATGCAGCATTGAAAAGTTTAGATTGTAGTTTTAATGGAATAACGAATCTGAATGTAAGTCAGAATTCGCTGCTGCAAACTTTACTCTGTGAATGGAATGATTTAACCAGTCTGGATGTAAGCCGGAATACGGCATTGGAAAGCTTAGAGTGTTACCATAACGACTTAACCAGCTTGGATGTAAGCCAGAATACGGCATTGGAAAACTTACAAGTAATGTCAAATCAACTAAGCAGTCTGGATGTAAGCCGGAATACGGCATTAAAAAAATTAGGGTGTTATGGAAATCAACTAAGCAGCCTGGATGTAAGCTCAAATAGAGCCTTGCAAACCCTGAACTGTTCGAATAATAGCATAACGGTACCTTTGCAACAATCAGGAAATCAATACTATATTGATTTATCCGCATTAGGATTGGATACGGACAAGGTTAGTCAATCCTCGACCGGTACATATAATCGTACAAATGGATATATTGAATATACATCATTAGCGTCTATTGGGAACAATCCAAGTTATCAATATGAGGTTGGCTTTAACAATCAAACCATGAAGGTTATATTAAATATTGATCGTTCCAATGTGTCAGATACAGAAGCATCGACTGAGGGGGAAAGTACCCAGAATACGGAAGCGTCTACTGCTGGGGAATCTGCCTCTCAGAGTACGGAAGCAACAGCAACAGAATCGGATGCATCCCAGAATACCAGTACGGTCCCAGTCACACAGGATACCACCCAGGCAACCGAAGCAGCCAGGGCGTCCGGTACACCAAAGACCGGAGATACCATGCTGCCGGTATGGTTTGCGATTCTTGGACTTTTCAGCATAGTAAGCTATCTGACCGCAAAAAAGTGGAAAGGAATAAAATAACAATTGCAATTTCAATGATTTTTGATTAAATTTGTTATAGTGAATTGCATTGATGTGGAAGCAGGTCATCAACGCTTTGCGTTGGTGGCCTGTGATTGTAAATTGTATTTTGCAAAAGAAATTGAAAGGAAAATGAAACTAACATGCAGATACTCATAGGAGAAAAGCTTCTGGCACTCAGGACCCAAAAGAATATGACACAGGAGGAGCTGGCAGAACGGTTAGGGGTTACCCGGCAGTCTGTTTCCAAGTGGGAGTCCAACGGCACCTTTCCCAATATGAACAAGCTCCTTGAAATTTGTGATATTTTCCAGGTCAGTCTGGATTATTTACTACGGGATATTGGTGGACCGAAGGTTGATATGGATATGGAAATAGAAATAGAACCGGAGCTTCCGCTTCCCCCGGTTACAGAGTATCAGCAGCAAACAGCTAAGAAAAGAAGGCCGGTATCCATCTATACCGTGCTTTCCATGATATTAACCGGCGTCCTGTTCCTGATTTCCTGCTGGCTGTTTGGAAGCTTAGCCATAAATCATATCTGGAATACGGGTGACAGAGAACAGTCACTGATGTGTGTAGATACCATATACGAGCAATATACCAGAGCAAGGGTGACGGTTGATACCGGAGAAGGATTGGAGGACCGGATTCTTTGGCTGGATGTAGACGGCGTGAAGGAAAATGACCGGGTATTCTGTTATACAGGGGATGCCAATGGCCTTCGGGTGAAATATACCGGAAAAACGCTTGCGTTGCCGGGACTTATGGCGCTTGTGTTTTTCATCCTGCTTATCCTGCTGTATATGGAAGTAAGGAGAGAGCATGAATCGGAACAGGAATAAAATCATTGCAATCTCTATATTTACAATAGCCCTTATCCTGCTGGCTGTCTGGATTGGGTTCGTATGCTTTGCAGAAGCAGAACCGGAAGAAGCTCCGGTATCACAGAATCGGATGTCGGTGGTAATTGATGGAATGGAGCTTTTCATACCAAGAGAGTATCACTGCTATCCGGATGATTCGGATTTGCTTCTATATGATAACAGTGGATTTGCCATGCGGCTTCGCGTATTGGAGGATTCCTTTGAGGAGCTTTTGCTGCAAAAGGATACCTTGATTCCGGAAGTGGAGAGCAAGGGGTACCGATGCCTTTCTTCCTTAGAGGAACAGAGGATGGATGCAAGGTCTTATCTGTATTTTACCATAGATACAGCAGAGGGAATCCGTTATGTGATTTATTCCAATGCAGGGGCAGACAGTCATTTTGGCATTCTTGCAGATATAGGGGCAGAGGAGCCAAAGGCAGTGCTGGACCGGATTCATTCCCTGCTGGCTCCGGCACAGGAGACGGAACGGGAGAATACCAGCATCTATGATTTGCTTTTGGAACAGGCGGAACCGGTAGTACAGGAGGAACCCTTTTATTCTCAAGGCATCTATCGGGATGCGGCGGGGCGGGAAATCCTGTCTTATGGGATTCCGGAGGGCTTTTATGTTGACAGTGGAACGGAGGGAGAAATACAGGGCTATACCAACCGGGAGGACGCGATTCACGTTACCCTTTCAGTGAAAAGCGATACCGGAAGTGCAGAGGAATGGATTTTGAGATATATGGAATCTGCCGGGGCATCACGATTTTGTGAAAAGCAGACAGATATTCAGGGAAGAACGGTTTACTATTTTGCGGAAGAGCATGAATGGATATGGGAGGAGAAACGGGAGCAGTTCTATCATTTCTATGCAGCAGTTGATTTAGAGGATGGTTTGGTATACTGGCTGACAGGGAGTTCCATGAAGAATGGGAACGCGTTGGAATTAGAGACTTATCGGGAGTTTTTGTCGGTAGAACAGCTGGAGGAATAGGAATAAAATGGAGGAACGGACGAATGAAGCAAAGGAAAACGATATTCAGTGTAGTATTGATATTAGCAGGAATCGGCATCCTGATTCGAGGGATGATAGGATTTATTCACTTTGCTGATTATTATGGGAATACCTGGAGTATGAATCCGGTGACCTTTCTGGTTTATATGGCACCTTACCTTTTGGCTGTCCTGTTCGTGGCAGGTATCATTTATATGATTCTGAGGCCGAAGAAAAATAAGGAAGAAAAATGATGAATGGTTCGAAGGTTGGAATGGCCTATTATCCCTTGCGGATGATGGGCTTTTTTGCTATAATAATACAATATGTAAATGTAATTAAAATCAGGGAATACGATAAAATAAATAAAAAGGAGATGTAAGATGAAGTACGGATATTTTGATGGAGCAAATAAGGAATATGTTATTACACGTCCGGATACACCGGCACCTTGGGCGAACTACCTGGGTTCTCCGGAGTATGGGGCAATCATTTCGAATAATGCAGGAGGCTACAGCTTTGTGAAAAGCGGAGCCAACGGCAGGGTAATCCGGTATATATTCAACAGCTTTGATCAGCCGGGACGGTATATTTATCTGCGGGATGAAGCGTCAAAGGACTACTGGTCTGCATCCTGGCAGCCGGTAGGTAAGGACCTGGATGCGTATAAGAGTGAGTGTCACCATGGTACGGCATATACGAATATTCATGCGGACTATGCGGGGATTCATTCAGAAGCTCTGTATTATGTGCCGCTGAATAAGACCCATGAGGTATGGAATCTGAAGGTAACCAATCAGTCGGACAAGCCAAGAAGGATATCTGTATTTGGTTACTGTGAATTTACGAATGAAGGAAATTACGAGCAGGACCAGGTGAATCTGCAGTATACCTTATTTATTACCCGGACTTACTTTAAGCAGAATAAGATTCTTCAGCTGTTAAATGAAAATGTAAACCGGCATGCCATTAACGGCAGCAACCGGGCTTCCCGGTTCTTTGGCATGGCAGGTCAGTCGGTTTGTTCTTATTGCGGGGATAAGGAAAGCTTCCTTGGCCGTTATCATGGATATGGCAATCCCCTTGCAGTGGAACAGGGAGATTGCGGCGGCATGCTGAATTATAATTCCAATGCCTGCGGTGCATTACAGACTGTGCTGGAGCTGGCACCGGGAGAAACCAAGGAATTAGCCTTTATCTTAGGAGAAAAGCAGGAAGCGGAAGCCGATGCGATTATGAAGGAATATGGGGATGTGGCAAAGACCTGTGCGGTGGAATTAGAGGAATTGATTTCCTACTGGCATGGCAAGCTGAACAACCTTCAGGTGCAGACCCCAAGCGATTCCTTTAACAATATGATAAATACCTGGAATGCATATCAGTGCTTTATGACCTTTATCTGGTCCCGGGCTGCATCCTTTACCTACTGTGGTCTGCGAAACGGATACGGTTATCGGGATACGGTTCAGGATATTCAGGGGATTATCCATCTGGCGCCGGAGATGGCTTTGGAGAAGATACGGTTCATGCTTTCCGCCCAGGTAAACAATGGCGCAGGGCTTCCACTGGTGAAGTTCGACCATAATGCAGGACATGAGGATACACCGGATGATGAGTCCTATGTACGGGCAACGGGACATCCCGCATATCGGGCGGATGATGCCTTATGGCTATTCCCGACGGTTTACAAGTATATTGCAGAGTCCGGTAATAAGGCATTCCTGGATGAAGTAATCCTTTATGCTAACGGAGGAGAAGATACGGTATATGGACACTTAAAGCGTGCGATTGATTTCTCCATGAATCATCTGGGGAATCATCAGATGCCCGCAGGGCTTCATGCAGACTGGAATGATTGTCTGCGCTTGGGAAAGCTGGGAGAATCTACCTTTGTTGCCATGCAGCTCTATTATGCCATGTCTATGCTAAAGACCATTGCAGAGGAACGGAAGGATACAGAGTATGTGGATTATCTGGCAAAGGTTCAGAAGGAGCTGGGGGATACCCTGCAGAAGCTGTGCTGGGAGGATGACCGTTATATTCGTGGATTTAAAGAAGACGGGCAGGTAATTGGTTCCAAAAAGGACCCGGAGGCAAATATGTGGCTGAATCCGCAGTCCTGGTCTGTAATCAGTGGTCTGGCTACCAAAGAACAGGCGGAGCTGGCACTTGAGTCGGTTCACCGGGAATTAAATACCCCATACGGTGTACGGGTTATGGCGCCGTCTTATGTGGACCATGCCTTTGACGGAGCGTTAATGCTGCTCTTTAACCCGTCTACCAAGGAAAATGGCGGTATTTTCTCACAGCCTCAGGGCTGGATTATACTGGCAGAGGCGCTGATGGGACATGGAAACCGGGCCTTTGAATATTTTGAAGAAAGCTCTCCTGCTTCTATGAATGATAAGGCGGAAATCCGGAAGCTGGAGCCGTATTGTCACGGACAGTTTACGGAAAGTCTGGAAAGCCCGTTTGAAGGCAGGGCCCATGTTCACTGGCTGACGGGTACCGCATCAACCGTCATGGTTGGCTGTGTGGAAGGTATTCTTGGTATGCGTCCGGACTTTGACGGCTTGCGGATTGCACCGTCCGTTCCGGCTGACTGGAAGGAATTCCAGATTGATAAGGTCTTTCGTGGGAAGAAGCTTCATATGACAGTAAAGAATCCGGATGGCAGGGAAAGCGGCGTGACTTCGGTAACGGTGAATGGAAGAAAGCTGGAAGGAAACTATATTGCAGCTTCGGAGCTGGCCGATACGAATGATATAGAGGTATTGATGTAGGAACAGGGTAAAGGGAGACGAGGAAATGAATGAATGGCAGATTGCGATGCATAATCCCATTCTGGTAGCTCCAGTAGTGGGCTGGTGTATTGCACAGTTATTAAAGGTCTTAATTCATTTATGTATGACAAGACAATGGAAGTGGGAACGAGTGGTTGGCGGCGGCGGCATGCCAAGCTCTCATTCTGCAACGGTAGGCGCATTGGCTACGGCATGTTTATTAAAATACGGTCCGGATTCCTTTGAGTTCGCTATGGCAACGGTATTTGCCATCATTGTCATGTATGATGCAATGAATGTACGGTTAGAAACCGGCAAGCAGGGCGCAATTTTAAATATTTTAATTAAAAATGAGGAAATCAAGGCGCGTCTAAGTGAAACCAGCAAGGATAAATGGACGGAAACGGTCTTGAAGGAATATGTGGGACATACGCCGATTCAGGTGCTGGTAGGACTGATTCTTGGGATTGTGATTGGGGTACTTGCCTGTCACATCATGCCCTCGGAACCTGAAAAGGAAGTTGCTCAGATTATAACTGGTTTGGCTGCCTGCCGTTTCCTATAATATTCGTATATTTCCATTGCAATTCCATATACTATTGTAAGAAGAATCTGTACAAGGGATTCTTCTTGCTATGTGTACGGCAGCTATGTACGGACAATCAAGCAAGCAGGAGGAGTATATGGAAGAAAAAGAAACACCCAAAAAGGAGCGTGCCTATAAGGAACGGCAAAAGGAAGAAGTAACTGGTAATCTGATAAAGGAATCCGGACAATTGACGTTATCCGGCAGTGAGTATCATCACCGGATTCATTTGCTGAATATTATCGGAGAAATCGAGGGACATGAGTGCCTTCCGCCGAATTCCAAAACCACCAAATATGAGCATGTCCTGCCGATTCTGGCGGAAATTGAGGATAACAGTCAGATTGATGGTATGCTGGTATTGTTGAATACAGTAGGCGGTGATGTGGAGGCCGGACTTGCCATGGCAGAAATGATTGGTTCCATCCGGAAGCCGGTGGTTACCCTGGTACTGGGCGGCGGTCATTCCATTGGAGTACCGTTAGCAGTATCCGGTGATTATTCGTTTATTGTACCAACCGCAACCATGGTCGTGCATCCCATAAGGATGAATGGCATGGTTATCGGGGTAAAGCAGAATTATGAATACATTGAACGGATGCAGGACCGGATTATTGCATTTACGGTTACGCATTCCGGTATTGAAGAAGACCGGCTCCGGAAGATTATGATGAATAATGAGCAGTTGGTAAAGGATATCGGTTCCATGCTGGTGGGCCGGGAAGCGGTTCAGGAGAAATTAATCGATGCGGTAGGCGGTATTCATGAAGCGATGGAATACCTACATCATCTGATTGAAGAGCGGAATAAGGATAGGCAGAAGGATACAAGGGAGCCTTCAAAATAAAAGCCGGCAGCAATAAGGAATCCATATGGATAAAGGGAGGAACTGTTCATGAGTTTTTTAGAAGCAATTATTATGGGACTGATTCAGGGACTGACCGAATTTTTACCGGTAAGCAGCTCCGGTCATCTGGCTATCTTTAAGAATCTGTTTCATATTCAGACGGAAACCGGTCTGTTGTATGATGTTATGCTGCACTTTGCTACCCTGGTGGCAATCGGTATCGTGTATTGGAAGGATGTAAAGGAATTGGTGGTCAACGGCTGCTGTATGGTAGGATTATGGGTGACAAATGCATGTCTTTGGATTGGCAACCGGTTTCGGGCAAAAGAAAAGCGAATACCCTATAAACCGGTTTTAACTACCCCATATCGCAGGTTTGTATTACTGATTCTTATCAGTACCATACCTACCGGTATTTTAGGAATCGTGTTGGAGGATGTGATTGGTTCCGCCTCGGATTATCTGATTCTGCCGGGAATCTGCCTGATTCTGACCTCGATTCTGCTTTTTATTGCAGACCGGGTCAAGGTTGGTGAGAAAACAGAAGCTACAGCTACATATAAAAATTCCTTTGTCATTGGTCTTGCCCAGGGCGTAGCCACCTTACCGGGAATTTCCCGTTCCGGCACCACCATTACTGCATGTCTGTTAAGTGGTTTTCAGAAGGAATTTGCAGTGAAGTATTCCTTTATCATGTCGATACCAGTGATTTTAGGCGCCATGATTTTGCAGTTAAAGGATTTTTCCACGGTAGAATTGGGTGGTGGAATGATTTGGAATTATGTTGCAGGTATGCTGGTGGCAGGAGTTGTAGGATACTTATGTATCAAGACGATGCTGGTAGTAGTAAATAAGAATAAATTTACTATATTTTCCATTTATTGTCTGCTTGCAGGAATTGTATCTGTCATTTGTTATTTTTTCCTATAGGAAGAGAAGCGTATGACCGGAATCCGGTGAAAGCAGTCCGGATGAAGAGGAAGCTTGTGGCTGTCATTTGGCAAAAGCAAGAATGTGAAGATGAAAGAATAGGAGTGAATCGATAGCATGGCTCAGAAGAAACAGGGCAGAAGAACACAAACAAATACCAGAAAAGGCGGAACTGCCACCCGGACGCAGGTAGCCAAGCCACAGCAGCAGACAGGGGGATTTCGGTTTGAGATTGTATTAATCGTGGCATTTGCCCTTGCTGTATTTCTGGAAATCAGTAATTTTGGACTATGCGGTACCGTAGGAGATGCCATTAGCGGATTCCTGTTTGGCGTATTTGGCTGTGTGCAGTACATATTACCGATTTTAATATTCGTAGGAATGGCATTTTTATTTGCCAATGGTTTTTCCGGACAGGCAGTAAAGAAAGTAGTATATTTTGGTGTGCTGACGCTGGATGTGTCTATGCTGGCGCAGCTCATTACAGGGCTTTCCGAGGAGGTAACGGCAGGCGTTTTATATCGGGAGGCTTTTGTTGGAAAGTCCGGCGGCGGATTCATTGGCGGCGGTCTGGCATTGCTTTTAAAAGGCGGTATTGGTATTGCCGGGGCATATCTGGTGGTTATTGTCATTGCCATTATCATGATTATCTTATTTACCGAAAAGTCCTTGATTCGATTACTTCAAAATGGTGGTATCCGCCTGATGGATGGATTCCGGGATGCGAAGGAACGGGGACAGGAATATCAGGAGAAACGGGAAGTGGAACGGATGAGCCTGGAGGAAATCCGGGCGGCAAAGCAGGCGGAACGGGAGGCGGCCAGACAGGAGCGGAAGGAAAAAGCAAAGAATGAGCTGGATATCAAGCGAGAAGCAATGGAGCGGGAAAAGGCAAAGGCAGAGCTGGAAAAGGAAGCGGCCGCCAGCCAGCAGGAGCCGGAATACAATCGCTTTCAGCATAAGGTGAAAAAGGGATTATTCCGAAATCTTACGGTACTGCCAAGTGATGGAGAGCAGGGTATGGTAAAAAATGAGGAATTCAGGCAGGAGAATCCACTGAATCAGGAAGAGGTTCATGAGATTACCATGACCTTTGAGGAAGAGGAGGAATCCGATATGGAATCCATGAGTACCGTTTCCCGGACTGTTTCTCCGACTGCTGTTCCCTCCCATACGAAGACTGCTCCAATCGCGGTAACGGAAGCCGCCATGGGGATAGAAGAGGAGGAAGAGGAGCTGGCAGAAGTACCGGAAGAAAAGCCGGTGCGGAAGCGTCGGGTACAGCGTACCAAGCAGTCGGCACAGGAGATGGAAGAGGCTACCCAGGAGGTAAGCAGACAGATGGAGCAGGCGGTCGTAACACCGGTTACTCCGGCTGCAGAGACGGAATCTGGACGGAATCCAGCGTATTCGAAAGCCAAACAGCCGGCAGCGGCCCGAAGGGTAGAAACCGGCGCTTATCAATTTCCGCCCTATGATTTGTTGAAAAAGGGGAAGGGAAATAAAAAGAATAATGAGGCATACATACAGGAGACTATGCAAAAGCTGCAGGGTACGTTAGATAGCTTTGGCGTCCGGGCAACGATTACGGATTATAGCTGTGGCCCGGCTGTTACCCGGTTTGAATTACAGCCGGAGCAGGGGGTAAAGGTAAGTAAGATTGTAGGTCTGGCAGATGATATCAAGCTGAATCTGGCAGCCGCAGATATACGGATTGAGGCTCCGATTCCGGGAAAGGCTGCTGTTGGTATTGAGATTCCCAATAAAGAAAATGCGGCAGTTATGTTTCGGGATTTAATTGAGGATGACAGCTTTATTAAGTTTCCATCGGATATTGCCTTTGCAGTCGGTAAGGATATCAGTGGACAGGTTATGGTAGCGGATATTGCCAAAATGCCCCATTTATTGATTGCTGGCGCCACCGGTTCCGGTAAATCGGTTTGTATCAATACCATTATTATGAGTATTTTGTACAAGGCGCATCCGGAGGATGTGAAGCTGATTATGATTGATCCGAAGGTAGTAGAGCTGACCGCTTATAATGGGATTCCCCATCTGTTGATTCCGGTTGTTACCGATCCGAAGAAGGCGGCAGGCGCCTTGAACTGGGCGGTAGTTGAAATGACGAAGCGGTATCAGCTTTTTGCGGAATATAATGTTCGAAACCTAAAGGGATATAATAAAAAGGTGGAAGAGGTACAGGCACAGGTTGGGAAGGAAGAAGGAGAAAGTGAAGTAAAGAAGCTGCCGCAGATTGTTGTAATCGTGGACGAACTGGCGGATTTGATGATGGTGGCCCATGGCGAGGTGGAGGATGCAATCGTGCGATTGTCGCAGCTTGCAAGAGCAGCCGGCATTCATCTGGTTATTGCAACCCAACGGCCTTCCGTGGATGTCATCACAGGTCTGATTAAGGCCAATGTACCATCCAGAATTGCATTTGCGGTATCCTCTCTGGTGGATTCCAGAACCATTCTGGATATGTCCGGAGCGGAAAAGCTGTTAGGAAAGGGCGATATGCTGTTTTATCCTACCGGACTACCAAAGCCGGTCCGGGTACAGGGCGCCTTTGTTTCAGATGAGGAAGTCAGCGCCGTAGTGGATTTCTTGAAAAATCAGAGTCAGGAGACGGCATATGATGCGGAGATTACCAGTCAGATTGAAAGCAGCGCTGTATCAGCAGCTTCTGCATCGGGAGGCTCTGGAGAACCGGAACGGGATGAATACTTCCAGGATGCGGCCAGGGTGATTATTGAAAGTGACAAAGCATCCATCGGTATGCTGCAGCGGAAGTTCAAGATTGGCTTTAACCGGGCGGCTCGTATTATGGACCAGCTGGCAGAGGCAGGGATTGTAGGACCGGATGAAGGAACTAAGCCCCGGACGATATTGATGTCACCGGAGCAGTTTGAGGAATATGTGGAGGAATACCTGTAGGAAGCCAGGCAGAATGGTTTCTGGATATTCAAAAGAAATGCAGTTGACATTAGGATAGGAATTGGTTAGGATTGCTAGTAATGGAATCAATGCGGTATGTAATTCAGAAAGGATAGTTTATTCATGAAAACGGACATAGAAATTGCGCAGGAAGCAGAATTAAGACCCATAGGAGAAATTGCAGGGAAGTTGAACATAGAAGCAGATGAACTGGAGTTATATGGCAAGTATAAGGCAAAGCTTGGTGATGAATTGCTCAGCCGGATACAGGGAAATCCAGATGGAAGGCTGATAT
Source organism: Clostridium sp. (assembly GCA_023667695.1). Classification (GTDB taxonomy): domain Bacteria; phylum Bacillota; class Clostridia; order Lachnospirales; family Lachnospiraceae; genus CAG-632. The sequence continues at coordinate 83,965 of JAMOZY010000006.1, forward strand.
TGGTAACTGCCATTAATCCGACTCCGGCAGGTGAGGGCAAGACAACCGTTACGGTAGGTCTGGGACAGGCATTTGGATTGCTGCATAAAAAGTCTGTGATTGCCCTGCGGGAGCCTTCCTTGGGGCCGTGCTTTGGGATTAAGGGAGGCGCAGCCGGCGGCGGTTATGCCCAGGTGGTTCCCATGGAGGATTTGAATCTTCATTTTACGGGTGATTTCCATGCGATTACATCTGCGAATAACCTGTTAGCCGCTATGCTGGACAATCATTTACAGCAGGGAAATGAACTGGGAATCGACCCAAAGCAGATTGTTTGGAAGCGCTGCCTGGATATGAATGACCGGGCATTACGGAATATTATCATTGGTATGGGCGGCAGACTGGATGGCGTGATTCGGCAGGACGGCTTTGATATTACGGTTGCTTCTGAGATTATGGCAATTCTTTGTCTGGCTGAGGACTTGCAGGATTTATCTCAGCGGTTAGGCAGAATCATTGTTGCATATAAGTATGACGGGACTCCTGTTACGGCGGCTGACTTAAAGGCTGTGGGGGCTATGACTGCGTTGTTAAAGGATGCCATGAAGCCCAATCTGATTCAGACCTTAGAGCATACTCCGGCTATCGTGCATGGCGGTCCATTTGCCAATATCGCTCATGGCTGTAATAGCGTGCGTGCTACCAAGGCGGCTTTAAAGCTGGCGGATTATGTAATAACGGAAGCCGGCTTTGGCGCTGATTTAGGTGCAGAGAAATTCCTGAATATCAAGTGCCGTCAGGCAGGCCTACAGCCGGATGCCATTGTGCTGGTGGCAACGATACGGGCATTAAAGTATAACGGCGGTGTGGATAAGAGCGAATTGAATGTAGAAAATATCGATGCCTTAAGCAAAGGAATTGTGAATCTGGAGAAGCATATTGAGAATCTGAAAAAGTTTGGCGTGCCGATTGTAGTCACTTTAAACCGTTTTGTTTCAGACAGTGACGGGGAACTGGCCTTTGTGAAAAATTTCTGTGAAGAACGGGATTGTGCCTTTGCATTGGCAGAGGTATGGGAGAAAGGCGGGGAAGGCGGTATTCCATTGGCGGAGACGGTTCTTCATACCTTAGAAACCAAGGAAAGCCATTATCAGCCATTGTATGATGACAACCTGAGCATAGAAGAAAAAATAGAAGCCATTGCCGTGGAAATCTATGGCGCGGGAAGTGTTACTTATACACCAGCGGCAAAGAAAGAAATGGAGCGGATTACAGCCCTTGGCTATGGCACCCTTCCGGTCTGCATGGCAAAGAATCAGTATTCTTTATCCGATGATCCAAAGAGGCTGGGGCGGCCGAGTGGATTTGAACTTACCATACGTGAGGTATATGTCAGTGCCGGGGCAGGGTTTATTGTAGCCATTACCGGAACGATTATGACCATGCCGGGGCTTCCAAAGCATCCGGCGGCGGAAGGCATTACCGTAAATGAAGCTGGTAAGATTGAGGGCTTATTTTAGAGAGGAAACATACAGGAGGAGCATTATGGCACAGATTATCGATGGTAAACGGATATCACAGGAAATAAAAGATGAATTGAAGCAGAAGGTTGCGGCATATAAGGAGCAGGGAATCGAGATTGCCCTGGCGGTCATACAGGTAGGGCAGGACCCGGCTTCTACGGTATATGTGGGAAATAAGAAAAAGGCCTGTGAGTATATCGGGATTCAGTCTGTAGCGTATGAACTGCCGGAGGAAACCACAGAGGAAGAATTGCTGGAAATCATTCATAAGCTGAATCAGGATGATTCTATTTATGGAATTCTGGTACAGCTTCCGGTGCCGAAGCATATCAATGAAGACCACATTATACAGGCAATCGATCCGAAAAAGGATGTAGACGGTTTTCATCCCCAAAGTGTTGGTGCCTTGAGCATCGGACAGCCGGGGTTTGTATCCTGTACACCGGCCGGAATCATCCAGATGCTGAAGCGTTCGGGAATCCGCATCAGCGGCAGGGAATGCGTGGTAATCGGAAGAAGTAATATTGTAGGGAAGCCTATGGCTTTGCTGCTGCTTCGGGAAAATGGAACGGTTACGATTTGCCATTCTAAGACGGAGGATTTGAAGGAAGTGACCCGGCGGGCAGATATTCTGGTTGCGGCAGTGGGGAAACCAAAGATGATAGATGCATCTTATGTTAAGGAAGGTGCAGTTGTGATTGATGTAGGAATCCATCGAAATGAAAATAATAAGCTGTGCGGGGATGTGGATTTTGCGTCCGTAGAGCCGATTGCCAGTGCCATTACACCGGTTCCGGGAGGCGTAGGACCTATGACCATTGCCATGCTGATGCATAACTGTGTAGAAGCAGTAGAAATCCGAAAGGCATAAGCCGGAAAATGAGGAAGTTTTATGAACATATTATTCGTATCCTTAGGCTGTGATAAGAATCTGGTGGATAGTGAGGTTATGCTAAGCCTGTTAAAGCAGAATGGTTATAATATCACCAATGATGAGCAGGAAGCAGATGCTATAGTGGTGAATACCTGCTGTTTTATCCATGATGCCAAGGAAGAGAGTATCCAGACGATTATAGAGCTGGCGCAGTTGAAGCAGACTGCCCGGCTGCAGGCACTGGTGGTAACCGGCTGTCTGGCCCAGCGCTATCAGGATGAAATCCGGAAGGAGCTTCCGGAGGTAGATGCCATTCTTGGTTCCACGAATGTGGATGATATTGTTTCTGTGGTAACACAGGCTTTGGAAGGAAAGAAAATAAAGTGCTGTAGGGATATCCACTATCTGCCCTCCGGCTTGACCGACCGTGTAGTGACGACAGGAAATGCCATGGCCTACCTGAAGCTTGCAGAGGGCTGCAGTAAGCGTTGTACCTATTGTATCATTCCGTATCTTCGCGGCAATTACCGTAGTATTCCCATGGAGGAGATTCTGGAAACTGCCGGGAAGCTGGCAGCGGAGGGCTATCAGGAGCTGGTTTTGGTGGCACAGGAGATTACCGTTTACGGACAGGACCTTTATGGCGAAAAGCGTCTGCCTAAGCTGCTGGAGGAGCTAAGCCGGCTCGAAGGGATTCATTGGATTCGTCTGCTTTACTGCTATCCGGAGGAAATCACAGATGAACTGATACGGACGATGGCAGAAAATAAAAAGGTTTGTCACTATATTGACATGCCGATTCAGCATTCTGAGGACGCTATATTAAAGGCAATGGGGCGTCGGACCAGCCAGAAGCAGATTCGGGATGTGGTAGCCCGTCTGCGGGCGGCCATGCCGGATATTGTGATTCGTACAACCTTGATTACCGGATTTCCCGGTGAAACAAGAGAACAGCATGAAGCATTGCTGGCGTTTGTAGATGAGATGGAATTTCAGCGTTTGGGAGTGTTTCCCTATTCACCGGAGGAAGGCACCCAAGCAGCGGACTATCCGAATCAGATTGCGGAAGAGGAAAAGAAGCGGCGGCAGGATGAAATCATGGCACTTCAACAGGAGGTGTCCTATGACAATAATCAGAGAATGCTTGGGGCTATATTAGAGGTATTGGTGGAAGGCTATTTATATGAGGAGGATATTTATATCGGGCGTTCCTATCGGGAAGCACCGGGTGTAGATGGATACATTTTTCTTTCGGCAGAGGAAGAAATCGTTTCCGGCGAACGGGTAAAGGTTCGTATCACGGATGCAAATGAGTATGATTTGATTGGAGAGGTCGTTTATGAATTTACCGAATAAATTAACAATGTTTCGCGTTATTCTGATTCCGTTTTTTCTTGTGGCATATATGGTTCCGGGGATTCCGGCCGGGAAATGGATTGCAGTAGGTATTTTCTGCATTGCAAGTCTGACGGACCTGCTGGACGGTAAGATTGCCAGAAAGTATGATTTGGTTACGGATTTCGGTAAGTTTATGGACCCGCTGGCAGATAAGCTTCTGGTCTGCTCCGCCATGATTGCCATGATTGAATTGGGGCGGATACCGGCCTGGATTGTGATTGTGATTATTGCCAGAGAGTTCATTATCAGCGGATTTCGTCTGGTGGCCTCGGATAATGGCGTAGTAATCGCCGCCAGCCTTTGGGGAAAGATAAAAACCACGGTTCAGATGATTATGGTGATTGTTCTGATTGTAAACTTAAGTGAAAATTTTCCGATGGCGGCAGTCTGGATTGGGATTTGTGAACAGGTATTGATTTATGCGTCTCTGATTTTGACCGTCGTATCCCTCATAGACTATCTGGTAAAAAACCGGAAGGTGCTTTCCGAGAAGAAATGAAGTCGATTATGCCGGACTGGTATGTTCGGGTTACAGCAGGAATGCCTGCGGATGCCTGAATTGGAAGCAGAAAGGAGCGTACCATGAAGAATCAGATGGATAGACAGGTCTGCATTCCGGTTATCTCTGTAGAGGCAGGAAGCAATCTGGAGCAGCAGGTGGTAGAGACTTTAAAAAAATATGGACTGACGGTTACTACAGCAGAGTCCTGTACCGGAGGGCTGGTTGCCGGACGTCTGGTGAATGTGTCCGGCGCATCGGATGTGTTTGGAAGGGGATTTGTGACATATTCCAATGCGGCAAAGGAAGAAGAGTTAGGGGTGCGTCCCGTTACCCTAGAGCAATATAGCGCCGTATCCGGACAGACGGTAATTGAGATGGCAAGAGGTGCGGCAAAGCATGGAAAGGCAGAGGCTGCCATTGCAGTCACCGGCCTGGCAGGACCGGGCGGTGGAACCCAGACCCAGCCTGTGGGTTTGGTATATATTGGAATCTGTCTGGGTGAGACTGTATACTGGCAGGAATATCATTTTAGCGGAACCCGGGCGGAAATCCGGGAAGAAGCAGTTGTGAACAGCCTGAATCTGTTCTTATATGCGTTACAGGAAGCCTATGCAGGAAACCAGTAGTTTTTTGTTGAAATTCTGTGCTATCGGGTGTATAATTTCTATGTTTGTTTTGATGCTTTCTTATTTTATCAGAATAAACATAAATAAAAACAAAGGAAGTATGAGTCATGGGTGAGAATGAGAAAAAGACAGGAGGCTGGCGTACGAACAAATGGGTACGGGCGGCAATTCCTGCATTATTGCTTCATTGCAGTATCGGTACGGTATACTGCTGGTCAATCTTTAGTCAGGAAATCGCTGACTATATTGGTTTTTCAAAGGGCGCTACGGAATGGGCATTCAGCTTTGCCATCTTTTTCCTGGGTATGTCGGCCGCATTTTTGGGAAATGTAGTAGAAAAGGATATTCATAAGTCCTCTTTGATTGCAGCCATCTGCTTTGCGGCAGGTATGGCAGGAACCGGGTTTTTTATTTACTATGGCGGGCAGCATACGCACAGTATACTGGCGTTGCTGGGGATTTACCTGTGCTATGGTCTGATTATGGGCATTGGTCTTGGTACCGGTTATTTATCACCGGTTAAGACGCTGATGCTTTGGTTTGAGGACAAAAAGGGTCTTGCTACCGGACTGGCAGTTGCCGGATTTGGTGCGGCAAAGGCTATTGCCAGCCCGATTATGCAGTCTATGCTGAATAACTTAGGGGATGGCGGTATTTATAAAATGTTTTGGATTCTGGCAGGGGTATACTTTGTCATGATGTTTGTGGGGCATCTGCTCTTAAAGAAGCCGGAGGGCTGGCATGAGCCGCAGAACAAGGAAGAGCGTCAGAGTATTATGTCTGTGCTGAAATCAAAGCCGATTGCAAATTATATCGGAATCTGGCTGATGTTCTATATTAATATTACCTGTGGTCTGGCACTGATTTCCCAGGAGAAGATGATTGTAAAGTGTATCGGTCTTGCCGGTGCAGTAGGTATTATATCAACTGTTTCAGCCATCTTTAATGCAGGTGGACGGCTGGGCTTCTCTGCCTGGGCAGATAAGATGAAGGACCGGAACACCATTTATAAGCTGATTTTTGTTTTGTCCATTGTATTTACGGGCATTGTAATTCTGACCGGAGGTATCAAGAACGGCGAGGGCAATCTATTGTTGATGATTCTGGTTCTTGGTTTGATTTTTATTGTAAATGCCGGATATGGCGGCGGTTTCTCTAACGTACCGACCTTGTTGTCCGACCATTATGGCATGGGCAATATCAGTGCCATTCATGGTATTACCCTGTCTGCATGGGCATTTGCCGGATTGACCGGTAACCAGATGGCAAACTGGATTGTAAAGACCTTTGGTGAGGAAGTAAGTATCGAGCATGCACTTGCAGATGGTACGATGGAAACCCTTTCTGTGAATCCAACTGGTTACCAGTGTGTATTATATGCTACGATTGTTCTTTATATTCTTGCCCTTGTCATTTGCCTTGTCATGGTACGGCCAACGGATAAGGCATTGGCTGCAAAAGAGGCAAAAAAGCAGCAGAAAGCAGCTGCAAATGAATAAATTGCTTGATTAACAGGAGACAGAATATGAGCTTACATTTAATAAAAAAGGTGCCGACGGCACAGGAGCTGCAGGAGATGATTCCTATGACGGAAGAGCTTCAGCAGATTAAGAAGGAACGGGATACCATGATTCGACAGGTGTTTACCGGTGAATCTGACAAGTTCCTGATGATTATTGGTCCCTGCTCGGCAGATAATGAGACCGCCGTATTGGATTATGTGACACGGCTGGCGAAGGTGCAGGAGGAAGTAAAGGATAAGATTCTGATTATTCCCCGCATTTATACCAACAAGCCAAGGACAACCGGAGCAGGCTATAAGGGAATGCTGCATCAGCCGGACCCGGAGAAGGCGCCGGATTTGTTCGAAGGAGTAAAAGCCATTCGGAAGATGCACATCGATGCTATTGCAGCGACTGGTTTGACGGCAGCGGATGAGATGTTATATTCAGAAAACTGGACCTATCTGGAGGATATTTTATCCTATGTGGCGATTGGAGCCAGAAGTGTAGAGGATCAACAGCACAGAATCGTTACCTCCGGCATGAATGTACCGGCAGGCATGAAGAATCCGACCAGTGGAGACTTGACGGTTATGATGAATTCCTGTCTGGCAGGACAGATGAAGCATACCTTCCTGTATACCGGATGGGAAACGAAGACGGACGGAAATGATTTGGTTCACTGTATCCTCCGGGGAGCAGTCAATAAGCATGGTCAGTCGATTTCCAATTATCACTATGAGGACTTAATTTCTCTGGTAGATTTATATCAGAAGTTCGAACTGAAGAATCCGGCATGCATCGTGGATGCCAACCATAATAATTCCGGCAAGAAGTGGGAGGAACAACCGAGAATCGTGAAAGAGGTTCTCCATAGTATGCGTCATTCTGCGGATATTCAAGCTCTGGTAAAGGGTGTTATGGTGGAAAGCTATATTGAAGATGGCAACCAGCCGGTTGACGGCGGCTGTTATGGAAAGTCCATTACAGACCCATGTCTGGGCTGGGAGAAGTCCAGAGAGCTGATTCTGGAGGTTGCAGAGCTGCTGTAGCTTTGCTTGAAATGAAATCTTAAAATTGAAATAATATAGAAAAAGCTTCCTGTTTTCGTGTGATTCTATTCTTGCGAGCAATGAGGGAAATAGCCATGCTTGCATGAATATTTGACTCGAAAACAGGAAGCTTTTCAATTACTATGTATTCTTAATTTTTAATGATATAGTTCAAGCTTCGTGCAAGTTTAAAAACAGATATAGGATTTATAGGTAATCCTCTTTTCGTAGCAGACCAACAGGTGGAAGATAATTTCTGAATATTTCACATATCACGGGTAATATCTCTCAGTCTTGTAAAGATGTATTTCACATCCTGATTGCAAAACATGGTTTGTAAATGTCGGTTGAGTTCGGTTTTATTGTCAGACAGCATAATAAAATTGGCGATTTTGGTAATCTCCTCCTGGGTAAGATTAAAGCTTTTCCCATTTTGGTCGTTAACGAATCTTGCCCGGATAATATGTTCTAAGTATTTTTGTTTCTTAATATTTTCTTCCGGGATAGTTAAGATGGGATTTAAATTGTATCCTTGTTTCTCAATATTTCCTTCCGAGATTGTTAAAATGCGGCTTAAATTGTATCCTTGTTTCCGCCAGGCATTAATAAAATTATCGTAATCCGTATCTTTGGAAATAATATAATAATCATTTTCAAAATTATTTGCTGAATTGAGTATGATATGGCTGACTTCCCCCATAAGCTCCTGGTCCAGCACTTGCGCTTCACTCAAATCCGGTCTCTTTACCTTTCGATATTTGAAATGGACCCCATGTTTCTCTGCTTCTTCAATTCTACGGTGAAGTCCAAAGGTCATACGGCTATGCCGTTCGCTATAAAAAATAAATACGGTATCATAACTGGTAAGCTTTGTAAGCCCATTTAAACCCTCAGTATCCACATTTTCATAATCTATAAAAAAATATCGCATATCTGCCTCCTGTATAACATAATAAAAATGCATGACTTTTGCCTTGATGTATTTTATCATATTTTTGGTATTACTTCAAAATTTGTGGTAGTAATGGTTTTATAAGCTATATGCGAAAAGGTTATTAAAAATCAATAGAAATTTTATAATTTTTATGGTTGTTTTTATAAAGTAAATAAGATAAAATAAAAATACACACATAAGAATGGAATGTAAGATACAATAATAGTTATCAGAAATACGGAATAGGAAGGATAATGTTAGGGATAAAGAAATCAAAAGCAGAATTGGAGTATGATAATAATGTAAAGTGCTTTCTTTCGCAGAAAATCATACTGGCTCACATTTTAGCAAATACGGTGGAAGAATTTAAGGGGATGCATCCGAAAGATATTGTAAACTATATCGAGGATTATCCGGTTGTTTCAAGGACGCAGGTAAATGCTGCGGGGCAGACGGTAGAACATTTTGTGTGCAGTAATCAAGATGGTGAAAGGATTGCAGGTTTGAATACGGAGGATTCCATACCGGGGGAAGTATAATATATTAAGACATAAAATTCTTGCTACCATTTTTATTGGTCAATTGACCAATGGATAAAGTGTCAACATAAATGTTGTAATATTGTATGTATTCACTATTGACCAATAAGTTTTAATACAATATAATTATTTAAATTGGAGGGATAGTATGGAACTGATTACTTTAGAAAAAGCCTTTAAGAATAATACATTTAGAACTGAGGATGATGTGAAAATCCATTTTCACTCAGACATTGTTAAACCTTTATTAGAGGAATTAAACCCTACCCGTGCAAATCAATATAGAAGTGAAGATACGCTTCTTGCTGGCGGTAGAACCGATGCTACATTTCAAAATATATCTTTTGAATTAAAGAAATTTAAATATTTTCAAACTAAAAATGGAATGAAAGAAGCTCTTTATGGCAGAAACGAAAACGATCATGGCTTGTATGATTATATTATCAGTAATGCAGGCATCTATGAAACAGATTCAGTAGATATTATAGCGTTAAAATTGTTAACTGGCATTGGAGTTGGGTTTGACGGAAATGATTTTATTTTTGCTCGATTCGTCCCTTCTCCGGTCAGCAATCCTGTAAATACAAGCAAATTGAAAATAAGAATCAAGAATGACTTGCCGATTACCTTTGTTTATGAAGTCAAAGATTTTTCGTTAGGTCTTAAAAAATTGGCATTACTTTTGAAGCAGCAGGATAAAATTGCATTGAATAAAAAGAACCTCATTTCTATTATTAATCCTAAAAGTTCCTTTGTTCGAAAAAATATTAAGACAATTTATAATGAGTTATATTTTAATCTTAATGACTTAAATGGCAGCACCCGTGTACGTACTTTATATAAAGAGTGGGATAGAGTATTTGGTACAATGTATGGAGAAGATGATGAAGCAACTTCTTTCACTGAAGTTTCATCAGTGATAAAAGAAATTTATGGTTACGATGATGCGGTTGTAATTGATAGTAAGGTATATCTATTTGCACTTCAAACATTTTTTAATATGTTTTTGAAGTTGCTTATATATTCATTCCTTGCTCAGCTTGTTAGCCCTACTTTTAAGGTTGAAATTCTTACAAAACCTCAAATTGACAAATTGTTTGATGGTGAACTAAATAAATATGAATCATTGGTAAGCAATTTTTTTGAATCGCACTTTATGGAATGGTTTACTTATACTTGTTCGGAAAACAATTTTGACACAAAAGTAATAAATGAAATTCTGGAAGTTGTAAATCAATTTGACCTGAGTACATATATTTTGAAGCCTGAAGAAATACAAGATATTTTACAAGAAGTATATATGGAGCTTATTCCTGCGGAAATGAGACACTTAATGGGGGAATACTTTTCTCCTGACTGGATTGTTGAGCATGCTTTAGATATGGTTGGGTATGATGGTGAAATTAATAAGACTTTAATTGATCCAACCGCAGGTTCTGGAACTTTTTTAACTCATTCAATTAAAAGAATTATAAAGCAAGCTGGCGGGAAATTATCAAGAGACGACATAGACCAAATCACCCACAACATAATAGGATTTGACATTAATCCAATTTCTGTTGTTTCTGCTAAGGCAAATTATATCCTTGCTGTATTTTCATCTTGTGAGGATGCTGTGTTTGATGATTTCACAGACCCTATTGATATTCCGATTTACATTGCCGATTCCATTCTTGCTCCGGTGGTCTATACTGAAGAAAGTGAATTGACATTGTCAATAGATACTTCTGTTGGTAAATTTCAAATTCCTAAGTTTGATGATTATACAAAAGCAAGTGAGTTTTTAAAGGCACTAAGTAAATGTATCGATGACAAATGCGATTTTGATGAATTTTGGAATAAAGCTGAGAATCGTTACGTTGACAGTAAGTACAAATCTGTTGTCGGGGATTTATTTTATCGACTTTATACACTCCATCGTGCTGGAAACGACTCTTTTTGGCCTATTATTTTGAGAAACAGCTTTGCACCAATATTGATTGGAAACAAGTTTGATTATGTTGTTGGAAATCCACCTTGGATTGCGTGGAAATCCATGAGTAAAAGTTATCGTGAAGGTACATTAGAAATATGGAAAAGTTATAGTATTTTTGAAAAGAACGCTTATGACAAAAAAACAACCCACGATGACTTTGGAATGGCTGTAACTTATGTAGCTGTTGATAAATACCTTAAACATAATGGTAATATGGTATTTTTGCTTCCAGCTTCCTTTCTTAAATCGACAAAAGGGGGAGAAGGATTCAGAAAATTCTCTATTACTCGTTTTGAGCAAAATGTACCATTTGCTATAGATATGGTGGATGACTTTTCTAATGTTAAGCTGTTTACTATTCCTACGGTCGCAATTAAAATTACAAAAGGCGTAGAAATGAAATATCCTATGCATAACTATAAGGTTTGGGAACAAGCGGGAAGGAAATCACCATTGGACTCTCATGCAAAATGGGTAGATGTTGAAAAAAAATTGACTTCATATATGTTATCTGCTCAACCCGTAGATGGTAATGATAAGCAATCATCTTGGCTCACATTAAAGGATATGGATTTTGCGGATAAAGTTTTGAATCCTTCTAAAACAAGATTTTATAGTGGAAGAAAAGGAATTGAACCAGCAGGAGCAAAAGGGGTATATCTATTAAAAAAGCCCATAAAAAGCCGTGACGGATTGCTATTGATTGAAAACTGTATCGAAAGACAAAGACGCAAGGATTTTATAAAAAAAGGTATTCACAAAGAAAAGGTCGAGGAAACATATGTGTATCCTATGCTTGGCGGAAGAAATATCGCAAAATGGCAAGTCAAGTCTAACGAATATATGTTAGTTCCGCATACCGCCACATATAAATATGGTATTCCGGTCAAAGAACTTGAAAAAAATGCTCCTAAAACCAGCGAATGGCTGTTCTATTATCATGATGAGCTTTTAGCAAGTCGAATACAAAACGGAAAATTTTTTAACGCTAACACGCAGCCTTATTATCGTTTGGATAATGTTGGAGAATATACATATGCTCCGTACAAGGTTTTGTGGAAAGAACAAACTGGAAGTATGTCTGCTGTGGTGGTTGGCTCGTACCTTGAATCGGTTCCTAATGCGGACAAAGATTTGTTTAGTGAGGATAAAACAATCGTTGTTGATTCTAAGGTTCTCATGCTTGGTTTGGAAAATGCTGATGAAGCCTATTATGTTTGTGGCATAATGAATGCAATGGACATTGTTGACATTATTGACGGATATGCCATATCAACTAATAGAGGTGTGGATGTATTGAAATATTTAGCTATTCCGAAATTTGATCCATATAATCAAATTCATATATTTATTGTTGAGTATTCTAAAAAAATACATAGCGAATTCAAGCTAGACCCTAACGCTAATGTTATCGAACTTGAAAAACAACTGAATACTGTTGTGAGAAAGATATTTGAGTAAATAGTATTTTCTTAAAAAGCAAGTAACTATAATGTGTTTGTAATTTGTGGCAACAAAAAATCGGATAGCGTATGATTTACCAATAATATAAATGATATAGATACACCCTGCTAAAGCTCATAAACAAATTTACTTAGAATAAATCTATCAGGAGTGTTCCAGAATGATTTCTTCCCAGAAGGAGACAGAGTTTTTCCATTCGGATTATGATAATATTAAAAAAGTATATTCCATATGGATATGCATTCATAGTCCCAGATATGCACAGAATACGATTACAAGATTTGAAATCATGCAGAAGAATATGGTTGGAATATATCCGGCTGACAGGAGCCGATATGATTTAATGAGCGTAGTTTTGGTGTGTCTGTCGGATGAACTTGCAGATAAATCAGATGATATGAAACTGCACCGCCTGCTTGGAACATTTTTTTCAAGGAAGCTGAGTGAGGAGCAAAAAAGGCAGATTTTAGAAGAGGAATATGATATTTTATTGCAGAATGAGAAAGAAATCGAGAGGAGTGTAATGCTTATGTGTAATGTTAGTCAAGGGGTTTTGGAGGAAGGCAGAGCGGAAGGAAGAGCAGCATATAGAAGAGCATATAAGCTACTGAAACAAGGTCAATGCATTTCCATAGAAGAATTAATGGATGCGGGGATTGATTGGGAAACTGCTGTGGATGCTTATGAAGATTTTTCGGAAGATTTCTGACGGAACTACAATAAGGAAAAGGAACGGGCTGTATACAGGAAGTATATGGCCTGTTTTGTTGTAAGCAAATGACTTTTACCATGGAATATGCTATAATATGCCACGAAGAGAAACCATAAATCATTCACAAGGAGTAGTCCGCATTATGAAGCTGTTGCATTTAGGAGATTTACATATTGGAAAGTCCGTGAACGACTATAGCATGATTGAGGATCAGAAGTATATCCTTCATGAGATTTTGATGATGATTGACAAGTATCAGGTGGATGGGGTTCTGATTGCAGGAGATGTCTATGACAAGGCAGTACCAAGTGAAGAAGCAGTGGGTGTACTGGATGGATTTCTTTGTCAATTAGCGGAGCGTCAGGTAAAGACCTATATGATTAGTGGAAACCATGATTCGGATGAACGCTTACACTTTGGCAGTGCCTTGTTTGAAACCAATGGAATTTATATCTGCTCCAAGTATAGGGGAGAGCTTTATAAGCAGACGGCAGAGGATGAATATGGCAAAGTGAATCTGTATCTTCTTCCCTTTGTGAAGGTGTCCCAGGTCCGGCATTTTTTTCCGGAGGAGGAAATCGAGACATATGATCAGGCAGTTGATGTGATTTTGAAACATGCGTCAATCAATAAAAAGGAACGAAATATTCTGATTGCCCATCAATTTGTTGTTGGCAGCAGTGAGGAGCCAAGACTTGGAGGCTCGGAAAATGCATCCGTCCAGCAGGTTGGTACGATAGAGAAAATCAGTTCAGACCGGTTTGCTTTGTTTGATTATGTGGCACTGGGACATATCCATTCTCCCCAACGAATTGGGCGGGACACAATTCGATACTGTGGTTCTCCCCTGAAATATTCCCTTAGTGAGGTTCATAGTGAGAAATCCGTGCCGATGCTGACCCTTGGTAAGAAGGGAACGCTGGATATGGAATTTCTTCCGCTCAGACCGCGCCGGAATATGAGGCACCTGAAAGGAAGGCTGGAACAACTGTTGGACAAAAACAATATTACGGATACGGATGACTATATCTATGTGACTTTGACGGATGAAATACCCATTCCGGATGCTATGGCAATGCTTCGGCAGTATTATCCCAATATGATGAAGCTGGATTATGAGAATTCCCGTACCAAGGGAGCGGAAACGATAGATATTACGAGGGTGACCAGGGAAAAATCCTTTCCGGAGCTTATTTCTGAATTTTATCATATGATGTGTGGATGTGACATGGAGGAGAAGGAACGGAAGATTCTGCTTGAGGCAGCAAAAGAGGCAGGTGTAATCGATGAAACCAGTTAAATTAATTATCAGTGCCTTTGGTCCCTATGCAGAGAGGATGCCGGACATTGATTTTGAACCCTTTGAAGAACGGGGACTTTTTTTAATCTCCGGTGATACAGGGGCAGGAAAGACTACCATATTCGACGGTATCTGTTTTGCTTTATATGGAGAGACCAGCGGCAGCTATCGGGATACCAGGAATCTTCGCAGCGATTATGCCAAGGCTGATACGGAAAGCTTTGTGGACTTTTATTTTACCCATCAGGGAAAAGAATATCATGTGAAACGCCAGCCAGCCTATGAGCGTCCAAAGCGGAGAGGAGAAGGGACGGTGACACAGGATGAAACCGCATGCTTTTATTGTGAGGGAGAACCGCTTATAGAAGGCGTGTCTGCTGTTAAGAAAGCAGTACAGGAGCTGCTGCATATTGATGTAAAGCAATTCAAGCAGATTGCTATGATTGCCCAGGGGGAATTCCGGGAGCTGTTGAATGCGGCTCCCAAGGTAAGGACGGATATTCTCCGAACCATATTTATGACGGAGGGGTATCAGAAGATAGGCTATAAGCTAAAGGACAGAAGGGATGAAGCCTACAAGGGGAAGATAGCGGTAGAACAGAGTATCCTTCAGTATTTTAACGGTGTAGCATTGTCAGAGGACAGTATTTACAGGGAGGACGTATCCAGCTTACAGGAGAAAGGTATCGGCAGTA
Source organism: Clostridium sp. (assembly GCA_023667695.1). Taxonomy (GTDB): domain Bacteria; phylum Bacillota; class Clostridia; order Lachnospirales; family Lachnospiraceae; genus CAG-632. Next base: position 99,040 of record JAMOZY010000006.1, read on the forward strand.
AAGGCATATGGGAGTTGGAGGAGCTTCTGGCAATGCTGGCCCGGATTCTGGAGGAAAATAAAAAGGAACGACGGGAGAGAAACCGGGAGCTGAAGCAGGAAACGGACCAGTTGGAGGAAAAAAAGAAAGCGCTGGTCCTGGCACAGACGAATAATGAATTCATTCGTCGGCTGGAAAAGCTACAGGGGGAGCAGAAGCTGCTGGATGATAAAAAGGAAGAGATGAAAGCCCTGGAACAACGGTTGAAGGGGCAGATTACCGCAACCCGGGAAATAAAGCCGGTATATGATAGCTGGAGGAAGAAGCAGGAAGCCCTGGAAGGGACAAGGAAGATGATTGCCGATAAGGAACGGGAATTGGAGGAGGTAGCGAAACGGCGGAAAAAAGCAGAGGAGGCGTTGGAAAAAGCCCGAAGCCGGGAGGAAGAAGGGGAAGGGTTTAAGAAGCAATCCGAAAAGCTAAGGGAGGATTTTGAAAAATATGAGCAGCGGGAGACCCTGGAAGCTGCTATGCATAAGCTGGAAGAAGAAAGCCGGGCATTGGAAGCGGAAGGCGCAGCAATCGAAAGCGCAGAACGGGCATTACAGGAAAAGCTGACCCGTCTGGAAGCCGCTACAAAAAAACGAAAGGACAAGCCGGTTGCCTTGAACGCCATACAAAATAAAGCCAATCGACTGGCGGAATTAGAAGAACGGCTGGAGAGATTAACCAGAGAAAACATACCGGATTATCAGAATCAGAAGGCAGGGATTGCCAGGGAACAGGAAGCATTTCTTGCAATCGAGAAGGTATATGGGGAAAAGGAGGCGGTCAGAGTCCGGGCAGAGAAGGTTTTGGATTGCTGCAGGGCCGGATTACTGGCAGAGAAGCTGCAGGAGGGAATGAAATGTCCGGTATGCGGTTCCCTTCATCATCCGGAGCTGGCTGTACTACCGGAGGAGGCAGTTACAGAAGAGCAGCTGAAGCAGCTCCGACAGGAGGAGGAGAAGGCAAGGAATGAGAAGGATGGGGTGCTTCTTACATTAGAAAACAGAAAAGCAGCATGGGATACTATGGCAGCTTCCCTTCGGGTAGAGCTTCTGGATGCAGTGGAAAAGGAATTGCTTTGGGAAGAACCCCTTTCGATAGCAGCATTTCACACAGAGGAAATTAAGACGAAGGCTCATAGCATAGAAGTCTGGGGCAGCATGCCGCTGGAAGAATTATTTCCACAGGCGGAGGCTGCATTAAAGCAGACCCGGCAAAGAATAAAGGAAGCTGCAAAGGAAGCACAGAAGCTGCAAAAGGAGTGTACGCTTCTTAAGGAAGAGGAAGAGGCACTCGCCCATGCCCGCAGTATAGAGTCAGAAACGCTTGCTGCAAGAAGGCAGGACTATTCCGGAAGAAAAGAGAAAAATCAAAAGGAAGGCATTGAAACCCAGGCATTACTGGCAGGACTTGCCAAGCTGGAATATAGCAGTCTGGAAGCTGCACAGAAGGCGCAGAAACAACTGGAACAGGAAGCAAAGAACATATTAGACCGGATTGTTCAGGCAAAAGCAGAGCAGGAGGCGGCGGAACAGGAGCAAATGACCCTGAAGGCTTTGCTGGCAGACCGGAAAGCAGCTTATGAAGAAGAAGAGAAGGAAGGAAAAAAACAGAAAGCAGCTTATGAAAGTATACGGAAACAGAAGGGCTTTGCGTCCGAGGAGGATTTTTTCAACCATGCAGTAACAGAAGAAATCATCCAGGAACAGGAGAAGGAAAAAAAGGAGTATGAAACCAGGACCGCCATTCATGCAGAACAGCTTCGTCAGGCAAAAGCAGATGCAAAGGGTAAGACATTCGTAGATGAAGAGCAGTTGACGCAGGAGGCGGCAGACCTGGAAGACCGGGTAAAGGCACTTCAAATACAAAAAAATAAAGCAGACCAGCGGTATGAAAAAAATCGGGAAATAGAGAAACAGCTTTTAGAGAAAAAGAAGCCGCTTTTTGAACTTCGGGAAGCATATCAGCTTTGTAGTCATCTGCATGACCTGGTATCCGGGCAGTTGAGCGGAAAAGCGAAGATTACCCTGGAACAGTATATACAGGCAGCCGGCTTTGACAGTATTATTGAGGCGGCAAATCGGAGACTGCTTCCGATGAGTGATAATCAGTTTGAACTCTTCCGGCAGGAGGATGTTTTGGATAAGAAAAGTAACACCATTTTGAATCTGGAGATACTGGACCATTTCACCGGACGAAGACGGCCGGTAGGAAGCCTGTCCGGCGGGGAGAGCTTTCAGGCATCCTTAAGTCTTGCCCTGGGGCTTTCGGATACGGTATCCTCTCATTTGGGCGGTATTCAGATGGATGCCTTATTTATTGATGAGGGCTTTGGAACCTTAGACCGGAGGTCGATGGAAAGTGCAATGGATATTTTGATTCAGCTTTCAGCTTCCAATAAACTGGTAGGAATTATCAGCCATCGGGAGGAATTAAAGGAAAATATTCCACAGCAGATTATAATTGAGAAAACCCGGACCGGCAGTCATATTACGATTGATAACGGGTGGTAAAGGAAGGATGGGACATGGATAGTTTTCTATATAGTTTGAATGCGACGGTTCCGGTCTTTGCCGTTATGGCAGCCGGATATCTGTTTCGGCGCATGGGCTTATTGAATGAAGCCTTTGTTACCGTAGCAAATAAGCTGGTATTTCAGGTATGTTTACCCTGTATGCTGTTTCTGGATTTGTGTTCTGTGGATATTCTGCATCATTTTGATGGAGGTTATATTGGATTTTGTGCGGCGGCTACCCTTGGCAGTATTCTGCTTATATGGATTCTGGCAAAGCTGTGCATAAAGGATAAAACACAGGTGGGGGCTTTCGTACAGGCATCCTACCGGAGCAGCGCCGCAATTCTTGGGATTGCATTGATACAGAATATTTACGGGGATTCTGGTATGGGGCCTTTGATGATTATTGGCGCAGTTCCGTTATACAATATTTTTGCAGTGACCATACTGACGGTAGAAAGCAATGATCCGGCCATACGCCAGAACCAGAACCGGATTCGGACGACCTGTCTTAATATACTGAAGAATCCCATTATCATTGGTATCGTGCTTGGCATGCTGTTTTCCCTGCTTCCATGGAAGCTGCCACAGATGCTGGAAAAGAGTATACAGAGCATAAGCAGTCTGGCATCGCCCCTTGCCCTGCTTGCTATTGGAGCGGGCTTTGAAGGAAAGCAGGCATTGGGAAAGCTGAAACCATCTCTGGCGGCAGCATTTATAAAGCTGGTTGGCTTAATGGCAGTAGTGCTTCCCATTGCAGTCTGGCTTGGATTTCGGAATCAGAAGCTGCTGGCGCTGATTATCATGCTGGGTTCTCCAACTACGCCTACCGCATATATTATGGCAAAAAACATGCATGGGGATGAAGTATTGTCTGCCAGTGTCATTGTAATTACTACCGTATTGTCGGCGGTGACCCTGACCTTTTGGATTTTCCTGATGCGGCATCTGGGATACCTTGCAGGATAAAGGCTCGTTCAGCATTGGCAATTCTCCATGGCTGCAGGGTTACACAGAATGTATAATGAAAAGAATGAGGAGGGTATCATGATACAACGAGTGATTTGGATTGTTTTAGACAGTGTGGGTATGGGAGCGTTACCGGATGCGGAAGCCTTTGGAGATGCCGGCGCCAATACCATTGCTCATACAGTACAGGCCTGCGGAGGACTGGAATTACCCCGACTGCGTAGTCTGGGGTATGGAAATATTGACGGAATGGAGGGAATCGAGCCGGTTGCTTCTCCCATTGGTGTCTATGGACGGCTACAGGAGCGTTCCAGGGGGAAGGATACCACCATTGGCCACTGGGAAATGATTGGCATTCATACGAAAGAACCATTTCCAACCTATCCCCAGGGCTTCCCGGATGAGATAATGAAGGAATTCCTGGAATTGACTGGCTGTAAAGGATATCTGGGAAACTGTGTGGCATCCGGTACACAGATTATTCAGGAGCTGGGAGAAGAGCATGAAAAAACAGGTTTTCCGATTATCTATACCTCTGCCGACAGTGTGTTTCAGATTGCCGCCTGTGAGACAGTCCTACCACCAGAGGAATTATATGAAATCTGCCGGAAGGCGAGGAAGCTGTTAACCGGTCAGCATAATGTGGCAAGAGTGATTGCAAGACCATTTATCCGAGAGGGGAACGGGTATGCCCGGACTGCCAACCGGCGGGATTTTTCCAGAAAGCCATCGGAAGAAAACCTGTTATCTTATATGAAAGCAGCAGGAATGCATGTAGCTGCAGTCGGGAAAATCGAGGATATCTTTGATGGAGTAGGGATTACGGAATCCATTCATACCAAGGATAATATGGACGGCATGGCTCAGACCTTACATTATATGGACCGCATTTCCTCCGGTCTGATTTTTACCAATCTGGTAGAGTTTGATTCGAAATGGGGACATCGAAGAGATGCCCTTGGATACGGAAAAGGTTTGGAAGCATTCGATAAAAGGCTGGGCGAGATATTCGAAGCCATGAAGGAAAAGGACCTGCTGGTGATTACCGCAGACCATGGCTGTGACCCTACCTACCAGGGAACGGATCACACCAGAGAGTACGTGCCGGTTCTCTGGTATAGTAAGGCAAAGGAATTCCGAAGCGGAGAAAATCTGCATACCGGAGATACCTTTGGAGATATCGGGCAGACCATTGCAGACCTGTTGGATGTCCGGACTTTGCCAATCGGCAGAAGCAGAAGGGAGGAATTATTCCATGAACATGTATGATTTGATTCTGAAAAAGCGAAATGGCAGCCCACTGACCAAAGAGGAAATCTCGGATATCGTCCGGGAATACACGGAAGGAACCATTCCGGACTATCAGATGTCCGCATTTTTAATGGCTGTTTATTTTCAGGGGATGGACCCAAGAGAAACCGTTGACCTGACCCTGGCTATGGCAGACAGTGGAGAACGGCTGGACTTATCAGACATCCAGGGGATCAAGGTAGATAAGCACAGTACCGGAGGGGTAGGGGATAAGACCTCCCTGATTATTGGTCCCATGCTGGCAGCCCTGGGGATTCCGGTGGCAAAAATGAGCGGCAGAGGTCTTGGACACACCGGCGGCACCATTGACAAGCTGGAAAGCATCGAAGGCTTTCGGACGGATTTATCAAAGGAGGAGTTTATCCGGAATGTTAACCGGATTAAGCTTGCAATTGCAGGGCAGACTGCCAATCTGGCTCCGGCGGATAAGAAAATCTATGCTCTGCGGAATGCTACGGGAACAGTAGACAATTATTCACTGATTGCGGCCAGTATCATGAGCAAGAAGCTGGCATCTGGCGCAGATGTGATTGTACTGGATATTAAGACCGGCTCCGGTGCATTCATGCAGACGGAGGAAGCGGCAGAACAATTGGCAAGAACCATGGTTTCCATTGGAAATCTGGCGGGGAAAAAGACCTATGGAATTATTACGGATATGAATGAACCATTAGGAGAAATGGTAGGGAATTCCTTAGAGGTACAGGAAGCAATTGAAGTATTGAAGGGGAAGGGAGAAGCCCGTCTGCGGGAGGTTTCCATGACCCTTGCTTCCTATATGGTGGTAGGTGCCGGAATGGCTTCCGATGTCAAAGAAGCAGAGCGGATGCTGGAAAAGACCATAGAAGAAGGAACCGCTTTTGAAAAAATGGTAGAATTCGTGGAAGCCCAGGGCGGAAATCCCCAGTGGATTCGCCACCCGGAGCTGTTCCCAAAGGCAAAATCCGAGCTTCCGGTATATCCAAAGGAAAACGGATATCTGTCCGCCTGCAAAAACAGTGAAGTGGGAATGGCCTGCTTTGTCCTTGGAGGAGGCAGAGCCACAAAGGAAAGTGCGATTGATCCAACCGTAGGAATCCGTCTGGTGAAGCATCTGGGAGATGCCGTCTGTACCGAAGAGCCATTTGCATATCTGTATGGAAATGAGGAGGCAAGGCTGCAGGAGGCAGAGGAACGCTTACGACAGGCTTATACCATTTCTTCTACACCGGTAAAGGTACAGCCTATCATAAAAAAGATGATTCTGGAATAGTCCGGACATGGAAAAATCCGGTTTTTCGTTCTGTTTTTCCAACTTGCAGAATATAGTAGCAGTAACAATTCTTTGGAGTGGTATATGAACGGGAAATTTTGGAAAGGCTTTATGGGTATTCTGACCGCTCTTCTCGTAGTGGTTCAGGGTATATGTCTGCCGGTAACGGAGGTTCGCGGAGAGGATTTGACCCTGGAATCCCCTTCCGTCATTCTGATGGAACCTTCCACAGGACAGATATTATATGAAAAGAATGCGGACGAACAGAGGCACCCTGCCAGTGTAACCAAGGTAATGACCTTACTTCTGGCATTTGAGCAGATTGGTGCCGGAAAAATGACCATGACGGATGTGGTGACGGTAAGCGCCCATGCAGCTTCCATGGGAGGCTCTCAGTGCTTTTTTGAAGCAGGGGAGACACAAACAGTCGAGGATATGATAAAATGTATCATTATTGCCAGTGGAAATGATGCGGCTGTGGCTATGGGAGAGCATATTGCAGGCAGTGAAGAGGCATTTGTTGCCATGATGAATGAAAAGGCGGCAGCTCTTGGAATGGCAAATACGCATTTTGCCAATGCCTGTGGGCTGGATGCAGAGGGGCATCTGACAACAGCAAGGGATATTGCACTGATGAGCCGGGAGCTGACGACAAAGTATCCGGAGATTTTCCAGTATTCGACGATATGGATGGATACGATTACCCATGTGACCGCCAGAGGGGCTTCGGAATTTGGATTATCCAATACCAATAAGCTGCTGAAAACCTATCCCTACTGTACCGGACTGAAAACCGGCTATACCAGCGGCGCCGGCTTTTCCATATCTGCAACGGCATCCAAGGATGGAATTAATCTGATTGCGGTAGTCATGGGAGCTTCTACCAAAGAAATCCGAAACAGTGAGGTATGTAAGCTGTTTGATTATGGTTTTGCCAACTGTCGGATGTATCAGGACGAGGAAGTGCTGGGAAATGATGTTACAGTGCCGGTCAGACAGGGAAGGGCAGAAGCGGTTGCCTGTACGCCGGAGCAGAATCAATTCTTTTATATGCTGACCAGGGACCAGACACCGGAGCAGATGAATAAGGAAATCAACTATTCGGAACTGACTGCGCCGGTTCAGAAGGATACGGTAATCGGAGAAGTGGTTTATTATTATGATGGACAGCGGGTTGGAGCAGTTCCTCTGCTGGCGGCAGAGGATGTGGAAGCTATCACCTACAGCTTTTGTTTTCAGAAGCTGCTGTATCATTTATTCCTGGTAAAGCCGTCGGAAGGCTCGGAAGTGGAGCTGGAAGAAGCTGTCGAAGCAGAACCGGAAGCATCCGATGGGGAAGAAGCAGAGGAATCGATGTGGAGTGAGGAGAACCGGACCGAGGAAGCCACGGAGGAAATGCTGACACCGGAGGAACCAGGAACGGAACCGACGGAAGCAGAAGCAACCGATACGGTACAAGGGAATTAAGAAGAAGTGCCGGAGATATGCAGGAGGTCCCTGGCAGAGGACATGGACGAAAGGATAGCAGGAAGGTAATAAAAGAAATGGAAATAGTATGGATTATAATAGGAATCCTGGTGATTTGCTTTCTGGGAATCTGTATTATCAGCATAATTGAAAATCGAAAAGTCGTGGTAACTGAATACCAGATTACAGCTTTGAATATACCAGAGGGCTTTCGGAATTGCCGGCTTCTTGTGTTGGCGGATTTACATAATGCCTGCTTTGGAAAAAATAACGAAGGATTGCTGCAAATGATTCGGGAGCAGCAGCCGGATTATATTCTGATTGCCGGAGATATGATTGTTGGCAAGCCGGGACAGTCTACGGATGTTCCGGCCAGCCTCATTGAAGAATTGGCCCGGGACTATCCGGTTTATTATGCCAAGGGGAACCATGAGCTGCGGGTCGGGCTTTATCCGGATACCTATGGAACCCTGTGGGCGGACTATCAAAAGCGTCTGGCGGGGAAGGTGACCTGGCTGGTAAATGAGCGGACCGCCCTTACCAGAGGCAGTGATACAATCTGGCTGTATGGACTGGATATTGATTCCTGGTATTATAGAAGATTCCGGCATCGTCCCATGGAGGAGGCGTACCTGACCAAGCTGTTAGGAGAGCCGGAGCCGGAAGCATATCGGATTCTTCTTGCACATAATCCGGATTATTTTCCGGCATATGCCCAATGGGGAGCCAATCTTGTATTGTCCGGACATTTGCATGGGGGATTGATACGGCTGCCATGGCTGGGCGGTATGCTTTCGCCGATGTTTCATTTTTTTCCCCGTTATGACAGAGGTCGTTATGAAGAGAAAAATAGTGTCATGCTGTTAAGCGGAGGCTTGGGAAGTCATACCTTTAAGTTCCGGGTCAATAATCTGCCGGAGCTTCTTGTGATTACTCTGTCTCCCGGGCAGGATGGGACTTCATCTGCATCTGAGAGGGATTCGGACAAGCGTTTTTGAACGGTTATGCTGTCGAAGGATGCCGTTAGAAAAAGAGTTGTTATTTATATCAGGTTTCATTATAATAGAACATGGTCTGAAACAGGATGGCGGTATATCATCCTGCTTTGACATTATAATATGAGTGAGAGAGAATTGGATATGAAGGAAGCATTGGAACAGAACGAGTCAAAAGAAGAAATAAAGGAAGAAACAAAGGAAGAAACAGAACCAGAGAAAGTCCAGGTAGAAGAGGATGAACCGGAATCGAAGGCCACCCCGACAGAAGAGAAGAAGCCGGAGGAAGAAAAAGAGCCGGAAGTAATCCCGGCAGAAGAGAGGAAGCCGGAGGAGGAAAAAGAGCCGGAAACAGCCCCGGCAGAAGAGTGCAAACCGGAGGAGGAACCGGAGGTAGTCCGGATAGAAGAGGATAAGACGGAGAAAATCCAGGAATCAAAGGAAGCACAGGAAGCGGCAACGATGGAATTAACCGCCGAGCCATATGTTATTCCCAAAGCAGCTTTTAAAATGCCTGCATGGGCAAAGACCTGCATCATTACAGTAGCAGTGCTGCTTCTGCTATATGGAGCCGGCAGTTTATTCTTTTCCAGTCATTTTATGTGGAATTCCAGCCTGAATGGGGTGGATGTTTCCCTGCTGACTGCGGAACAGGCACAGGAAAAGCTGGAAGACATGGTGGAGCAGTATGAATTGGAGATTCTGGAACGGGATGGAGAACGGGAAACCATTGCCGGAGCTGATATACAGCTAGACATCCGTTTTTTGGCAGATGTCCGGGGAGTAATGCAGCAGCAAAAAGTGTATCTCTGGTTTCTGGAATGCTTCCGTTCAAAGGCGTATGCCATGGATACCCGGATTACATATGATATCAGAAGCCTGCAGGAGCAGATACAGGGTCTGGCCTGCATGCAAAAGGGAAATATAACAGAACCGGTAGAACCCCAGATAACGCAGGTGCTGGGAGGCTTTACCGTTCAGGAAGGCATAGAAGGGAACAAGCCCCTTTCCTATGCAGTTGGCAAAAGTATTCGGACTGCTGTTTCCGGCTTGTCTGCTCAGGTTGACCTGGAGGCAGAGGGCTGTTATGCTGTATTGGAATACCAGGCAGAGGATTCGGTGGTACAGGAAGCTCTGGCAATCCTAGAAAAGCTGCAAAAGGTAGAAATCACCTATCGCTTTCCAGACACAGAAGAGACCTTGACAGGAGATGATATACTGAAATGGGTAAGAATTTCCGAGGATTATGCGGTCGAGATTGATTCGAGACAGGTAGAAGATTATGTAGAATACTTAATGGAAAACCATGAAATCCGGGGACAGACCATTGATTTTCAGACTTCGCTGAATCAATCCGTGGAGGTAACATCCTATCTGCGGAGCAGTGAAGTGGACACTGGGGAAGAGGCAGCTGAATTAGTGGCGCTTTTAGAGCAGGCGAAGGATAGCAGGCGAACGGAATTTGTCCGGGATGCTTCTGATATGGCGGCGATTGGTGATACCTACATAGAAATTAATCTGACCTCCCAGCATCTTTATTGCTACAAGGATGGAGAAATGATATTGGAAACCGATATGGTCAGTGGAAGGCCGTCTACCGGACATGCAACTCCCCCTGGGGTCTTTACCATTCGCTATACCGCTTCTCCTGCAATTCTGGTTGGTGAGGATTATCGGACGCCGGTTTCGTACTGGATGCCCTTTAACGGCGGCATTGGTCTGCATGATGCCACCTGGCAGTATGCATTTGGCGGCAGTCGGTATATCAGTAATGGTTCCCATGGCTGTATTAATCTTCCTTTGAATATGGCAAGGGAGATTTATAATAACTACGAAGCCGGGGATATTGTTGTTGTCTATCATCTGCCTGGTTCGGCAGCAGGAACCTCTGCTTCTTCCGTTTCTTCGGCGGCTGCTCCGGCAAGGACGACGACAGCAGAGGAAGCACCGGCTGCCTCTGAGGAAGGAGCGGCTTCTACGGTGGAGAATCCACCACAGGCGACCGAAGCTACGGAAGAATCCACTGAAGCTGCGGAAGCGGCTGCCGAGGCTTCTTCGGAGCAAGCGGAGCCGGTAATAGAAGAAACAATAGAAAATCAAAACCCATAAATGGTGAATATACATGGCAATCGATGTAAAGCTTCAGGTTTTTGAAGGCCCTTTGGACCTTCTGCTGCACCTGATTGAAAAAAACCAAGTGAATATATATGATATTCCGATTGTGACTATAACAGAGCAATACCTGCAGTATCTGGAGGAAATGCAGTCTCAGGATTTGGATGTTATGAGTGAATTCCTGGTCATGGCGGCAACCCTGATTAATATAAAGTCGAAAATGCTTCTGCCGAAGGACGAGGAAGCGGTTGAGGAAGAGGAAGACCCAAGGGCTGAGCTGGTGAGGCGTTTACTGGAATATAAGATGTATAAATATGCGGCTACGGAGTTAAAGGATATGGAGCTGGATGCTTCGTATGCATTGTTTAAGCAGGCAACCATTCCAAAGGAGGTAGCGGAGTTCCGGGAAGAGATTGACCCGGCGGAGCTGTGTGACGGATTAACATTAAGCAGGCTGAATGAAATCTTCCGGATGGTAATGAAGAAGCAGGTGGATAAAATTGATCCCATCCGGAGTAAGTTTGGTACCATTGAGAAGGAAGAAATCAGCATTGAAGATAAAATGGAATCCATCCGAAGCGATGTAAGGGGATTGAAGGGTATCAGCTTCCGGACCTTGTTAGAGCTTCAGGCAACAAAGATAAATATAATTGTGACCTTTATGGCAATTCTGGAATTGATGAAGGTTGGAGCAGTTACGGTACGACAGGAAGGATTATTTGGCGATATTGTCATTGATTCTTTAGAGTAGGAGAACATATGGAACAGGATATAACGAAATTAGAAGCAGCAATTGAAGCAATTCTTTTTGCCATGGGAGAAACGGTAACCACCCAGCAGCTTGCCGCTGCCTTAGAGCATGATGTAGACACCACAAGAAAAATCGTTCATCATTTGATGGACAAGTACGACCAGGAGGAACGGGGCATCCGGATTATAGAATTAGAGGATGCCTATCAGCTTTGTACTAAGAATGAATATTATGAGGTATTATCCAAGATTGTAAATCTGCCCAAGAAGCATGTTCTAACGGATGTGCAGTTAGAAACCCTTTCCATTATTGCATATAAGCAGCCGATTACCAGAGCGGAGATTGAGTCTATCCGGGGGGTATCCTGTGTACATGCTATCAATAAGCTGGTGGAATATCACCTGATTGAAGAGGTCGGACGGCTGGATGCCCTGGGCAGACCGATATTATTCGGAACCACAGAGGATTTTCTTCGCAGCTTTGGTGTGGCATCTACGGATGAACTGCCTTTGATTACGCCGGATAAGATTGCTGATTTTGAACAGCAGGCCATTGAGGAAGCAAATGAAACCTTAAATACATAAAATAACGAAAATAGTAATAAACACCTGTCGTCCGCGATAGAATATGATAAGCAGATTGACAGGTGTTTTGTTATGAAACAGTGGTTCAAAAACCAGCAGGAAAATTGGAATCGGCAGGATGTATGGAAGATTTCCCTTCTTCTTGGTATGACACTGGTACTGATTACCGGCGTCTGGTATCAGAAGCAACGGTCAGCCAGTCAGACCATCCTTCAACCGAAAGAGGAAACACAGGCATCGGATACAGAAATATCGGATACAGAAATATCGGATACAGAAATATTTGATACAGAAATTTCCGATACAGAATGGTCGGAGATGCAGGAAACAGAAACAGCAGATTTGAATGCGGCGTTATCCGAAGGACAGGAGGAAGAGCAAGTGATTCCGGTTCTGCCGGAGGTTCAACTGGAACTGAATGCAGGTGCAGCCGCTTTGCTGGATGCAGACAATAAAAGGGTATTGTATGAAAAGAATGGACGGGAGCATCGTGCCATGGCAAGTACCACCAAGATTATGACCTGTATCCTGGCATTGGAGCTGGGGAATCCGGAGGATATAGTAAGCTTTTCCGCCAACGCAGCTGCCCAGCCGGATGTGCAGATGAATGGCTGTGAAGGAGAACAGTATTATTTAAGAGATTTATTGTATTCCCTGATGCTGGAATCCCATAATGATACGGCAGTTGCCATTGCAGAGCATATCGGCGGCTCCGTGGAAGGATTTGCGGCTTTGATGAATGAAAAAGCCCGGGAGCTGGGTGCGTACGATACGAATTTTGTGACGCCCAACGGACTGGATGCAGAGGGGCATTATACAACGGCCTGTGATTTAGGACGGATTGCCTGTTATGCCATTCAGAATCAGGAGTTTCTGGGAATCGTTCAGACTCCGGCGTATACCTTTCAGGAATTGAATGGCGGAAGAAGCGTATCACTTACAAATAAGGATGTTTTTCTGACCTCTTATGATGGCGCTATGGGCATCAAGACCGGATTTACAGGTGAAGCGGGATACTGCTTTGTGGGAGCCGCCAGACGGGAGGGAAAGACTTTAGTTTCCGTTGTTCTGGCATCCGGCTGGCCGCCCCATAAGACCTATAAGTGGGAGGATACCCGGACACTGATGGATTATGGAATGAGCCAATATGAAATGCAGACCATACTGAATTCGGACTACCAGCTTCCGGTCATACCAGTGCGGGAGGGAAAGGAGCAGCAGGAAACCACCCTTTATTTTGAAAAGGAAATCTCCCTGTTTATGCGGGAAGGAGAAACTGTTCAGATTGTAGAGCAGCTTCCAGCCGAGCTGGAGGCACCGGTACGAAAGGGAGAAATCGCAGGAATCATGGATGTCTGCGTCAATGGCGCATTATATGAAAGTGTAGTGGTCTATGTGGGAACGGATATTGACCGGATTGATTATCGATATATTTTTGAAAAGGTAATCCGGCAGTATTTCCTGATTCCGGAAGGGGATGAGAAAACAGAAAAGATTAACATTGCCTAGATAGACGGATTGTGTTATAATCCCCTATATATTATTTTAAGAAATTCAGACAGAACAGATTATGACAGACTTTTCCGAAAAAAGAAAATGTTAAATCATAATCACAGGTTTGGATCAAGGAGGAAAAGTAATGGAAGAAATCAGATGTAGCGTGTGTGGAACCGTGGTGAATCCCGGCGATACTTTTTGTCAGAATTGCGGCAGTCCGGTAGCAGCGGCAGCAGATGCAAAAACAGAAGCAGCTCCGGAACAGCAGGATACTACAGTATTATCTGGTAATCCGTTTAGTGGAAGCGCGGATGAATCGCAGACTACAAATGCAGCCAGCGGCAGCTATCAGGCATCCGGTACATATCAGCAGCCGTCATCCGGAATGGATGCTGCGGGTGCCCAGGGAACCTATGGTACCTACAACACGACTTACAATGTAAACAATTATAACCAGCCGGCAACCCAGCCGCAGAGTAAAGGGCTTGGTATTGCAGGCTTGATTCTTAGTATTATTGGTCTGCTTACCTCTTGCTGTTATGGCGGATTATTGTTCGGACTGATTGGTTTAATCTTATCCATCGTATATCTGGTTAAGAAGGGAAGCAAGGGACTTGGTATCTCCGGTACCATTATCGGTGCGATTAGCTTGTTGACCAGTCTGGTTCTGTTGATTATGTTAATTGCAACCGGCAGCTCTGTTATGGATGAAATGCAGGAGATAAATGACCAGTATTCTTCCGGCTCTGGTAATGACTATAATTATGATTATGATTATGACACTGACTATGATGATGATTACAATTATGGAAGTTCGAATGTATCCGGCACGAATCAGATTATGATTAATGGCAGTGACTTGTATACTTTGCCGGCATCCTTAAGTTCTTTAGGATTTACGGTTAATGCAGAGCAGAGTGGTGACAAGATTACTGAAATCCAGGAAAATGGCTTGTATTCTGGAGACTATGAATTTGTTGTACTGGATAGCGACAAGGGCTATAGTGTCTGGGGCTTTATCGAAAATACAGGTTCCGATACAGTGTATTCCTTAGATGAATTGGAGGTAACGGGTATTAATGTAGATAATTACTCCAGTGCCTGCACCGCATACTCTGCCGAGGTATATGGTGGTGTCACCTTGAATATGAGCCGTTCAGATGTTGAAGCTCTGATTGGAACGGAAGATATGATAGATGGTAATGATATGGCAGTTTATGAAAGTGCTTCCGGAAATGAAGTCCTTCGTTTGGAATATGACGACTATGATTATGTCTGCGGTATTGATATTACGATATATAAGTAATAACTGACCGGAAGTATAAGACAATTTTTTCTTGCAAATGAAATCATACTATGGTATTATAAACAAAGCTTGATACTATTTTAACTGTAAGAGTGGACGTGAGTCCACTCTTATCTTATGTTACCTTGCATCGGAGGGGAGCTGTTGGCGGCAGGTTCAGAAGCTGTGAGGATTTCATATCAGCAGAAAGGAGTTTCTTATTTTGAAACGAGCAGAAGTAGAACAGCGTTGTGAAGCACTGGTGCAGCCGATTTTAGACGCACAGGGCTTTGAACTTTGGGATGTAGAGTACGGAAAGGAAGGAAGTAATTATTATTTGCGTGTTTATGCAGATAAAGAGGGTGGTATTACCATTGATGACTGTGTGACAATCAGCCGGGCGTTAGAAGAAAAGCTGGATGAGGAGGACTTTATTTCAGAGGCCTATATATTGGAGGTCAGTTCCCCGGGCTTGGGAAGACCGCTGAAGCGGGAACGGGATTTTGCCAGGAGCATTGGTGCGGCAGTGGATGTGAAGCTGTATCAGGCAGTGAATCAGCAGAAGGAGTTTACCGGAATTCTCAAGGCATATGATGAGAAAAAGGTTATTTTGGACTTGGAAGATACAGAAATGGAAATTCAACGAAATGAAATTGCATTGATTCGGTTAGCATTTGATTTTTAGTCAACAACCCCGCAACAAGCAGTTGGGCATCATATTTAAAATGCCCCAAGAGGCGGGGGGATGTTGACCCTCGCAACAGTCGCCAAATGTCTGCAAGCAGCCACTTGGCTCGTTGCTCGCGGGAATAAATAGTAGGAGGATAAAAAAATGTCAGAAATCATGGATGCACTTGTTCAGATTGAGAAGGAAAAAGGAATCGATAGGGAAATATTAATGGAGACCATTGAAAAAGCGATTATCGATGCTTACAAGAAAGACAAGGACAGTGAAGTGAATATGCAGGTGGTGATGGATCGGGATACTGGTGCCTTTACTGCCTTTGTGGAGCGGGAGGTTGTTGAAGCGGTAGAGAATTCTGCAACACAGATTAGTCTGGAGGATGCCAAGCTGCATGATATGCGGTATGAGATTGGGGATGTAGTAAAGGTAGAAGTGCAGCCCAAGAACTTTGGCCGTATTTCAGCTCAGAATGCCAGAAATGTTATTGTACAGAAAATCAAGGAAGAGGAACGGAAGTCAATTTTTAATCATTTTCAATGCAAGGAAAAGGATGTGGTCACCGGTGTGGTACAGCGTTATATAGGAAGAAATGTATGTATCAGCTTAGATGATAAAACCGATGCTATTCTGACAGAAAATGAGCAGATTCCAGGGGAGGTATTCCATCCTACTGACCGGGTAAAGTTATATATCATTGAAGTAAAGGCAAGTAACAAGGGACCGAAGATACTGGTTTCCAGAACTCATCCGGAGCTGGTAAAGCGGTTATTTGAAAAGGAAGTAACAGAGGTTGCAGATGGAACCGTGGAGATTAAGAACATTTCCAGAGAAGCCGGTTCCCGTTCCAAGATTGCCGTATGGTCCAATGATTCCAATGTGGACCCGGTTGGGGCCTGTGTCGGACTGAACGGTGCCAGAGTTAATGCCATTGTCAGTGACCTGCGGGGCGAGAAAATCGATATCATCAACTGGAATGAGAATCCTGCCATTTTTATCAAGAATGCGTTAAGTCCTTCCAGTGTCGTTGCGGTTACGGTGGATATTGATGAGAAAAGCGCAAAGGTGGTAGTACCGGATAATCAGTTGTCTCTTGCCATCGGTAAGGAAGGACAGAATGCAAGACTGGCTGCCCGGCTGACCGGATATAAGATTGACATTAAGAGTGAATCTCAGGTGGAAGAACTGGAAGAATTGGAAGAGATAGATGAGATAGATGAAATGGAAGAAATGGAAGAATACGAGGAATCCGAAGAATAATAAAATGGAAATCAGTTAGGAAGTGAGCGCGTGGCAAAGAAAACTCCGTTGAGACAGTGCATTGGCTGTGGACAGCCAATGGAAAAAAAGAATATGATTCGTGTGATTCGAAATCCGGAAGGCGGAATCGAACTGGATTCTACCGGAAAGAAAAATGGAAGAGGTGCGTACCTGTGTCTTTCACAGGAATGTCTGGCAAAGGCAGAGAAGTCAAAGGGACTGGAACGCTCCTTCAAAATGTCTGTACCCAAGGAGATATATCAGCAGTTAAGTGAGGAGTTGAGTAAGCTTGAAACCAGATAGAGTTTTTTCTTTGCTTGGATTAGCAACGAAAGCAGGAAAAGTTGTAAGTGGCGAATTTTCAACTGAAAAAGCAATAAAATCAGGAAAGGCATTTCTGGTAATTGTAGCAGAGGATGCCTCTGCTAATACAAAAAAAGCATTTTCTGATTCCTGTAGTTACTACCAGGTACCGATTGCAATCTACGGCACCAAAGAGACGCTGGGGCATGGCATTGGAAAGCAGATGCGGGCATCCGTGGCAGTCATAGATGCGAACTTTGGACGGGAAATTGCAAAGAAGATTGAAATGCAGAACAATATGGAGGTGTAACGAATGGCAAAAATGATTATAAATAAATTAAGTAAAGAATTAGGTGTGGATAGTAAAGAGATTATTGCCTTCTTAGAAAAACAGGGAATTCCGGGAAAGAAGCATCAATCCGGACTGGATACAGAGGAAGAAGCCATGGTTCGCAAGGCCTTTGAGAAATCTAAGGCGGAGCCGGCACCAGAACTCCCAAAGGAAGCACCAAAGGCGGAGAAGAAGCCGGCAGCTAAAAAAGAAACACCAAAGGCAGAGAAGAAGGAAGGTTCCCGGGATACAGTTAAGGTGCAAAAGGAAAACCAGAAAAAGCAGGAGATGCCGAAGGACAGCCAGAAAAGGGATGGTCAGAAAAAGGATGGCACGCTGCGGAATAATAAAGAGGCCAATCAAGGAAATGGTAAAAATTCCGGTTCCAATGGGAATAATAAGGAAAAGAAAAATGATGGGAATCGCAAGGAAGGGAAAAAAGAGCATACCATTGTAACCTTCCAGGCGGAGCAGCGGGAACCTCGGAAGAATAAGAATCAAAAGAATAATAAGTACAATAATAACAATAATGGAAACAATAAACAGGCGCAGAATGGCAAGCCGGAAAAGCGCAGCGGACAGTTCATTAAGCCGGAACCAAAGCCACAGCCGCAGGAGCCGGAGGAAACCATTAAAACCATTGCATTTCCGCCGGTATTAACCATTAAGGAGTTTGCGGATAAGATTAGTGTCCCAGTGAATCAACTGATTAAAAAGCTGTTTCTGGCAGGTAAAATGGTGAATGTGAATTCTGATATTGAGTATGAGGAGGCGGCTGAAATCGCCTTGGAGTATAATATCATTGCAGAGGAAGAGGAGCAGGTTGATTTGATTGAAGAGCTGCTGAAGGAGGAAGAAGAGGATGAAGCCTTAATGTCATCCCGTCCGCCGGTTGTCTGTGTTATGGGTCACGTTGACCATGGTAAGACTTCTCTGCTGGATGCCATTCGTACCACTCAGGTCACCAATCAGGAGGCTGGCGGTATTACCCAGCATATTGGTGCCTCAGTTGTAGAGGTAAATGGCCAGACCATTACATTTTTGGATACACCAGGACATGAGGCCTTTACCGCTATGCGTATGCGCGGCGCCCAGTCTACGGATATTGCTATTCTGGTGGTTGCAGCAGATGATGGTGTTATGCCGCAGACGGTAGAAGCCATCAATCATGCAAGAGCAGCCGGGGTAGAAATTATTGTGGCAGTCAATAAGATTGATAAGGAAAGTGCCAATATTGAGCGGGTAAAGCAGGAATTAATGGAGTATGAGCTGGTAGCGGAAGAATGGGGCGGTTCCACCATTTTCTGTCCGGTTTCTGCACATACCAAGGAAGGTTTGGAGAATCTTCTGGAAATGATTCTCTTAACCGCAGAGGTTATGGAATTGAAGGCAAATAAGAACCGGAAGGCAAGAGGTATCGTGATTGAAGCCGAGCTGGATAAAGGACGGGGACCGGTTGCAACGGTATTGGTGCAGAAAGGAACCTTAAAGATTGGTGATATTATTGCAGTCGGCAATGTACATGGCAAGGTGCGCGCCATGATGGATGATAAGCAGCGCAGGGTAAAGGAAGCTACACCTTCTACTCCGGTTGAGATATTAGGCTTAAACGGAGTACCAAAAGCAGGTGAAATCTTTATTGCTACAGATAGTGAAAAAGAAGCAAGAACCATGGCGGAAGCATTTATCAGCTATGAAAAGGAAAAGCTGATTGCGGAAACCAAATCAAAGATGTCGCTGGATGATTTATTCTCTCAGATTCAGGCAGGGAATGTAAAGGAATTGAATCTGGTTGTAAAGGCAGATGTACAAGGCTCGGTAGAGGCAGTAAAGCAGAGTCTGCTCAAGCTGTCCAATGAAGAGGTGGTAATCAAGGTGATTCATGCCGGCGTTGGCGCCATTAATGAATCGGATGTTATCCTGGCATCGGCATCCAATGCTATTATCATTGGCTTTAATGTCCGTCCGGATGCTACGGCAAAGGATACAGCAGAACGGGAACAGGTGGATTTGCGTCTGTATCGCGTGATTTATGATGCGATTGAGGATATCGAGGCAGCCATGAAGGGTATGCTGGACCCGATTTATGAAGAGAAGGTAATCGGTCATGCAGAGGTACGGCAGACCTATAAGGCTTCCGGGGTAGGTACCATTGCAGGCTCCTATGTGCTGGATGGTATGTTGCAAAAGAATGCTACCTGCCGGATTTTCCGGGAAGGAGAGCAGATTTTTGAGGGTCCGCTGGCATCCTTGAAGCGTTTTAAGGATGATGTGAAGGAAGTAAAGTCCGGCTTTGAATGCGGGCTTGTATTCGAAAACTTCAATGATGTGAAGGAAGAAGACCAGATAGAGGCGTATATTATGGTGGAAGTGCCACGGTAGGAATTTGGTTATATGAGGCGAGTGTAAATTATGGTTTAGCGTAGTTTCCTGCTAAAGTCCGTCGGTATCTATATGGTCACCGCAGAC
>JAMOZY010000007.1:0-25854 GCA_023667695.1 Clostridium sp.
ATGGAAGCCTTTGCAGACGAGGTTGAACGTCTTTTGTTGTCTCAAAAATCTTAATTTGGTCACTTCGACCAATATTTCATGTTTAAAATAAGCAGGGAAATCCGTCAAATCCGTAATTCTTTTATTGCGGATGCATAAACTGATGTTTTAAGGACAAAAAAGAAACGAGCAAGCCGCTTGAGCGATAGCTGTACGGTCAAAAAACTCATTTCTTTATTACACTTATTCTAAAAGTATAGGGTAATTTGTCAAGTGCTAAAATTAAATATTGATACAGAGTTAGGACAGTTATGAACTTATTATTCCATTCAAGTCAGCAAAAATGGATGGCTTTTATTCATTTTGTTCAAAAAATGCATTGAAATCACAATGATAGATTTCAGTAAGAGCAATTAACATATTCACGCTTGGATTATTCAATCCTGTTTCAACCTTAGATAAAATTGCAGTAGAAATATTAAGACCTCTGAGTTGCAACTGTGCAACGACATCTTTATTTCGAAGTCCCTGTGAAATTCTGATTCTTTTTAAGTTTTTTCCTAACAGACAATTCGTTCTTTGATTTACACGTTCCATATCATCACTCCATAGATTGGAGTTTATCCAAAATGGAAGGAATGTGATATTATATGTGAGTAATAAATTTAAATGGCGATAAAGGAGAAAAAGAATGAAGAAAATAATAGAAGGAATTTTGAAATTTATATTAGGAGCGCTTCTTGGATTGGTTATGATTTTTCTGTTTTCAGAAAATCAAGAGGTAATTTTATTTTTTGAAAATATATTTGGAAAACGGTTAGCGGATGGAATTACCATTAATTTTTCCATGATTCTTCCCATAGCAATTTATGTCCTGGTAAGTATGATTCTTGTATTGACGCTTACTTATGTTATCCGTTATTTTACGAATTCTAAAAATGTTAAGCAAACTGCCAGTATTTTAAATATTATCATACAGTTATTTCTTGGAGTACCAGTAACTACAATGTTATATGCTATATTGGATTCCTTTATTCACAGACTTGATATTGATGTTCTGTTTCGAATTGTTATTGGCGCTATTGGTTATGCTATGTTGTTTGAAGGTATCTGTATTTTCTTTGAGAAAGCTTTTTATGAGAAACTTCAAAAGGGGCATAAGCGTTGTAAATTGATTATATGTAATGTTTTGAATGAAACTACCTATGAAGAGATAAAGACAATCGTACAAGATATGATTTTTGAAGATTGTTATGCTGTTATGATAAATAATGATAATATGTTATCCACCAGACAATTTTATAAAATAGTTGAAATGAACTGGAATAAGAAAAAGGAAGTGGATAGCTGGCGGTATTACCATAATGGAGATTTTGTCAATGAAACGGATGAAATGCTTTGTAAAAAGCTGATGCTGGCAGAACATGCACAGAATATCCAGTGGCAGGGATAAACACGTTACTAAAAAAACAGATTTTAATTACTATTAAAGCGAATATTGGATAAAGGAGTCGGATATGAGGTTAAATGATTTTTTCTGGGTATATATAGGACTTATTGTCATTGCCTGTATTATTCCTATAGTGCGAACTATACGAATAAAAAATAAAGTCAGAAAGTTGGCTGATAATGCTTTGGAAGTAACACCACAAGAATTCTTCAGAATAAGAAATTCAAGTAATGGTGGACGAGGTAAAAAGCATATTTCAACTCAATACGATTTTGCAGGTGTTTACATACTATATAATCATACTAAAAACATGTATTATGTGGGCCAGGGTAAAAAGGTTTTTCAAAGGGTAAATAATCATTTTACTGGACATGGGAATGGTGATGTATATGCAGATTACAAATACGGAGATGATTTTACAATTAAAATGATTGCACTGGAAAATAATGGTTTTAGTACCCTGAATGAGTTGGAACGTAATACAATTGCAACATATGATGCTTATTCCAAAGGGTATAATAAAACTCAAGGAAATAGGGGATAATATAAGGTGAAAAATCAGAATTTTTTTGAGATAAATGAAGAAATATTATATTAAAAATTTCCTTTGCTGAATTTTATGACCGCACTAATGAAATACCCAGAAGAGTAGTGGCTGAAAATCTATATGACAGGGAATGTAAGAAATATTTAGTCGAGTAAATAGACATATTCTGTCATATAAAAGGAAATGGTAACTGATATATTCAGAATTTCATTCAATAATTGAGAAGGAATCATAGGTGTAAAAGCTTATGATTCCTTTTTAATATCACTTTTCCGATATCTTGAAAAATTAGTAGAATATTCAATTCCCTTATGCTATAATATTCCACGATTATGGGTATTTATGTCCAGTTACGAAAGAACAGGAGCATTATCATGCAGTTATGCAGTTTATCAAGCGGGAGCAGCGGCAATTGTATTTATGTGGGAACGGAGCGGACTCATTTACTGGTAGACACCGGTGTGAGTAAGAAACGAATCGTGGATGAGCTTCATGCCATTGATATGGAGCCGGAGGATATTCAGGGGATTCTAGTTACCCATGAGCATTCGGACCATATACAAGGCCTGGGTGTATTTACCCGAAAATACTCCGTACCGGTTTATGGCACCAGGGCTACCTTAAATGCAATTTGCAATACGGCTTCCTTGGGGGAATTAGACACAGAACAGTTTATTGAAATTCAACCGGATATTCCATTTCAGATTCAGGATATGACGGTAGAAGCCTCCAGTACCTGGCATGATGCAGCAGACCCGGTGTGTTATCAATTTTACCATAAGGGGCATAAGGCAAGTATTTGTACGGATTTAGGGGATTATAATGATTATCTGGTACATAAGCTTTCTGATTCCGATTTGCTGTTTATTGAGTCCAATCATGATGTAAATATGCTTTTGGTCGGACCGTATACATATCCATTAAAACAGCGGATTCTGGGGGACCATGGGCATTTATCCAATGAACGCTCCGGTCAGTTTATTAAGGAATTGTTGAATGACCATGTCCGGGGAATTATGCTGGGACATTTAAGTAAGGAAAATAATATAGCAGAGCTGGCATATGAAACGGTCGCACAGATACTACGAGAAAATCCATTTTCCAATGATATCCGGGATTTTCATTTGCAGGTGGCAAATCGTTCCACCCATTCTGCAATTCTTTGCACAGACTGAATTATAGAATGGTGTGTATGCTGGATATGGCTTATACGGAACCGAATGGATATCGGTTTCGGTAAATTAATAAAATAAGTGAGGATAAAATCATGAGTAAAGCAGTGATTACAGTAGTAGGAAAAGATACGGTTGGCATTATAGCAAAGGTTTGTACCTATCTTGCCAATAATCAGGTAAATATATTGGATATTTCCCAGACCATTGTACAGGATTATTTTAATATGATGATGATTGTAGATATCAATCATTCCTTAAAAGAGTTTAAAACATTATCTGAGGAATTAGTACAGATTGGAGAAGAAATCGGCGTTGTTATCCATTTGCAGCGGGAAGACATTTTCAACATGATGCACCGGATTTGAATTGCATCACAGTCGAAAGAGCATTCCAAAACAAGTTTACTTGTTTTTGGATGAAGCTTTCGACTGTGATATAAGGTGGATACGCCTTCACCGAGAAACAAAGTTTCGAGGTGGCAATTCAAAGGGAATGCCATTCATTCAGGGTGGCTATTCTGGAAAAATGAATAAATAGTTTGGAGGCAGACAATGATTAATATACATGAAGTAATCGAAACAAATGAAATGATACAAAAGGCGAATCTGGATGTCCGTACCATTACCATGGGAATCAGTCTTTTGGATTGCACCGGAAACACCTTAGAGGAGGTATGTGACAGGATTTATGAAAAGATTACTACCTCTGCAAAGGATTTGGTAAAGGTAGGAAAGGATATTGAATTGCAGTATGGGATTCCCATTGTAAATAAACGGATTTCCATTACACCGGTTTCTTTGGTGGGGGGTGCAGTATGCAAGACCAATGATGATTTTGTGACGATTGCCAAGACCTTAGATAAAGCAGCAAAAACCGTAGGCGTGAACTTTATCGGTGGATATTCTGCTTTGGTAAATAAGGGAATGACACCAGCAGATGAGATGCTGATTCGTTCCATTCCGAAAGCCCTGGCAGAAACGGATGTCGTATGCAGTTCTGTGAATGTAGGCTCTACCAAAACCGGTATTAATATGGATGCGGTGAAGCTGATTGGTGAAATGATTAAGGAAGCAGCAGAATTGACCAAGGAGCATGATTCCAATGCCTGTACCAAGTTCGTGGTATTCTGTAATGCACCGGATGATAATCCATTTATGGCAGGCGCCTTTCATGGTGTTACCGAGGCAGATAAGATTATCAATGTAGGAGTCAGCGGACCGGGTGTCGTAAAATCCGCCTTGGAATCCGTTCGTGGTGAGAATTTCGAAGTGCTTTGTGAGACAATTAAGAAAACAGCTTTTAAGATTACGCGAGTCGGACAGCTGGTAGCACAGGAAGCATCCAGACGGTTGGGCGTGCCATTTGGCATTATTGATTTATCGCTGGCACCGACTCCGGCGGTAGGAGATAGTGTTGGGGAAATCTTAGAAGAAATCGGTTTGGAATATGCTGGAGCGCCAGGAACCACAGCAGCTCTTGCCCTGTTAAATGACCAGGTGAAAAAGGGCGGTGTTATGGCATCTTCTTATGTAGGCGGTTTAAGCGGCGCTTTTATTCCGGTCAGTGAAGACCAGAGAATGATTGATGCGGCAACCGCTGGGGCCCTTACCCTGGAAAAGCTGGAGGCTATGACCTGTGTCTGTTCGGTAGGTCTGGATATGATTGCCATTCCGGGTGATACCAAGGCAACGACGATTTCCGGCATTATCGCAGATGAGATGGCGCTTGGGATGGTAAATCAAAAGACCACCGCCGTTCGTATCATACCAGTGATTGGAAAGAAAGAAGGAGACAGTGCTGAATTTGGAGGATTATTGGGCTATGCACCGATAATGCATGTAAATCCATATAGCTGTGATGATTTTATTAACCGGGGCGGGCGGATTCCGGCACCGATTCATAGCTTTAAAAACTAAGATGAATGTAAATTATGATTTATAATTAGAGGGAAAAGGAATGGATAAATATATTAAAAAGAATATAGTGCCAATTATGATAGAACTTGTTTTTATCATATCCTGCTTTATAGTTCCGAAAGAATACTTTATTTATACGAACTGTGTGTTTTATATTTTATTGTTGATATATTTTGTGGCAGCAAAAGATTTTTCAATGAAAGAATGGCTGGAAAATTTGAAAAGCGGAAAAAGCTTTTGGAAACAAGTAATGGTTACAGCACTATTTTTTGTTATTTCCTTTATCATAACAATCATTTTAGAAAATATATTTCCTGATTTTAATACAGGAACGATAACATTAAGAAGAGATAGCGTACCGAAACTAATAATATTTGCAATATCTACAATATTGCTTCCTGCAATAACAGAAGAAACATTTTTTCGAAAGAATATGATTTCTTTTAAAAATAAAAGTATGCTGATTATGACAACTATATTTAGTATGTTTCTTTATTCATTGGAACATTCATTATCCATATGGGGAATATTTTTAACTATGATATGGGCATTGCCACTCAGTATTTCATATATTAAAACGAAAAATATATATGTACCAATGACAGCGCATTTTATAGGTAATTTATTCGGAAACGGAATCGATGTTGTTATGACTTTCTTTCAATTAGTGTGGAGTTAACAATAAAAATTAAAGGATAAGAAATATGAATATTTTAAGCGAATTAGAACCAAACCGGGTATTTTATTATTTTGAAGAAATATCGAAAATCCCTCATGGTTCTTATCATACAAAACAAATAAGTGATTATTGTGTTTCTGTTGCGAAGAATCTTGGATTTGAGGTACGGCAGGACCAGTGGAATAATGTTCTAATCCGGAAACCGGCATCGAAGGGCTGTGAGCAGGCTCCCGTTCTGATGCTGCAGGGACATCTGGATATGGTATGTGAGAAGGAAGCTGGTTCTGAGCATGATTTTGAAACCGAAGGCTTGGAACTGATGATAGAGAATGGTTATGTAAGAGCAAAGGATACGACCTTAGGCGGTGATGATGGAATTGCCATTGCTATGGCGCTTGCGATTCTAGAAGATACCTCTCTTGTACATCCGCCTTTAGAGCTTGTATTTACCACAGAGGAAGAAGTCGGCATGGAAGGGGCGCTTGGTCTTGATGCATCGGATTTGACTGCTCAATATCTTCTGAATCTGGACAGTGAGGAGGAAGGTGTGCTGACTGTAAGCTGTGCCGGCGGCTCTACCATGGAACTGGAAGCCTCTTATCAGCAGGAGGCTGTAACCGGCATTCCATATCGGCTGCGGATTTCCGGTTTGTTAGGCGGACATTCCGGTGTGGAGATTCAGAAGGGGAGAGCAAACAGCAATAAGCGGATGGCCCAGCTTTTAGCTGGTTTCGCAAAGAAAACGAATTATCATCTGATTTCCATCGATGGTGGTAAAAAGCATAATGCAATTCCAAGAGAAACAGTTGCCTATATGGTCTTTGAATCCCAGCAGGCAGCTTCGGAAGCGGTTTCTATAGTGAACGAATATTCCGCTTTATATCAGGAGGCTTATGAGGATTCCGACCCGGATATTCAGATTGAATTACAGCCCTGTGGCGTGGAATATAAGGTGAAAAACGGACATCTTTCAGCGTTCCTTCCATCGGATGCCGAGAAGCTGATTCAGCTTCTTATGCTGATGCCGGATGGTGTACAGTCCATGAGCCAGACTATTTCGAATCTGCCGGAGACTTCTTTGAATCTAGGTGTGTTAGAAACCATTCCGGATGAAAATAAGGTTTATATTGAAGTATCGAACCGGAGCAGTAATTCTGCCGGATTGAAATTGCTGGAGGAGCGGATTTTGTTTATCGCAGAATTATGCGATTTTCAATGCAGGCTCCAGTCTGCATATCCCGGCTGGAGTTATCGGAAGGATTCCCGGTTGCAAAGGGTAATGGCGGATGTTTATCAGGAATTATTCCAAAAAGAGGTTACGATAGAAGCCATTCATGCCGGACTGGAATGTGGAATCCTGGCTTCGAAGATGCCGGGACTGGATATCGTATCGACGGGACCGGATATTCTGGATATTCATACCCCACAGGAGCGAATGTCCATTGCATCCGTACAGCGGACTTACACCTATGTACTGGCGGTTATGGAAGCCTTGGCAAAATAGACCGATACAGAATACCGGCAGGAAAAACAGAAATATAGCAAGAAAAGCAGAATGGAAGAATAACAAAAAAGAACTAAAATTAGGAAATCATACAAAAGAAAAGAACACAGTTACAAAGGAGAAATCATGAATCATATAAGCACATTTTGTACCTGTAAGGACCATGCCTGTCCCTTAAATCCGGTCAACCATGAGAAGGGGTGCGCCCCATGTATCAGCAAATGCTTGAATCTCAGAGAAATTCCAAGCTGTTTCTTTCATATGGTTGAAGAAACCCATGGAACGGAAGGGTATGGCTTTGAGGATTTTGCAAGGGCAGTATTAAAAGAAAGATAATAGGAAATAAAGGAGAACATACAATGGAAGAAAATGTATTTGACGTTCTGAAGGAACGGGGATTTATTGCTCAGACCACCCATGATGAGCAGTTACGGGAATTATTAGGAAAAGAAAAGGTAACCTTCTATATTGGGTTTGATGCAACAGCGGACAGCTTGACGGTAGGACATTTCCTGACGATTATGGCAATGATGCATATGCAGCAGCATGGGCATAAGCCGATTGCCCTGCTTGGAGGCGGAACCACCATGATTGGGGACCCAAGTGGTAAATCCGATATGCGCAGCATGATGACAAGGGAAACCATAGACCATAATGCTTCCTGCTTTAAGGAGCAGTTATCCCATTTCATTGATTTTGATAATGACCATGCGATTTTGGAAAACAATGCAGACTGGCTGTTAGACCTGAATTATGTAACCTTTCTCCGGGAGGTTGGCGTTCATTTTTCCGTCAACCGTATGCTGACGGCAGAATGCTATAAGCAGCGGATGGAGAAAGGACTGACCTTTTTTGAATTTAACTACATGCTGATGCAGGCATATGATTTTTATGTATTAAATAAGAAATACGGCTGTAAGGTAGAAATGGGCGGAGATGACCAGTGGTCTAATATTCTAGCTGGCGCTGACCTGATTCGCAGAAAGAAGATTGCCGAAAGTCCGGATGGCGCGGTTCCGGCAAAGGACCCGGCATTTGGACTGACCTTTACCCTTCTGACTACCTCGGATGGCCAGAAGATGGGAAAGACCATGAAGGGCGCCGTATGGCTTGACCCGAAGAAAACCACGCCTTACGAATTCTACCAGTACTGGAGAAATATTGAGGACAGCAATGTAGAGCGCTGCTTAGGACTGCTTACCTTCCTGCCAATGGATGAGGTTCACCGTCTGGGCGCCTTAGAGGGTGCAGAAATCAATCAGGCAAAGGAAGTGCTTGCCTATGAAATCACGAAAATCGTTCATGGCGAAGAGGAGGCAAGGAAGGCCCAGGAGGCTGCCCGTACGGTATTTGCCAGTAGCGGTGTTAGTGAGAATATGCCAAGCATTGCTTATACAAAGGCACAGTTTGAGGAAGGAATTGATTTGATTTCCGTTCTGGTGGATACCAAGCTGTGCAGCGGCAGAGGAGATGCCAGACGAAATATGGAGCAGGGCGGTGTAAAAATTAACGACGATAAGGTGACGGACCCGACCCGAAAACTTTTGGAAAGCGATATAACCGATGGCAGTATTATCATTCGTAAAGGAAAGAAAAATATTTATAAGGTTGTAATTGAATAATAATTACCATAAATATTTTATGTCAACATAAACTAAAGCAAAGGGGAATCAAACCTACAACATGACAAAGCAGGGGGATTCCCCCCTTGCGGTAGTCGCCAAATATCTGCAAGCAGCTGCTTAGTTCGTTGCTTGCGGGAATCCAATGGAGAACGGGTATGATGAAAGTCATACCCGTTCTGAAATCAACATGGCGGTTCGATTCCTGGCTGGAATCCAATAGAACGAAAGAGGTATTGATGGAACACTTAGCATTATCTGACGAGATTCTCATGAGGGTTGAGAAGCCGGCACGATATATTGGAAATGAAGTAAATAGTGTAGTTAAGGAGCGGTCAAGGATTGCAATCCGGTTTGCCATGTGCTTTCCGGATGTATATGAAATCGGGATGTCTTATCTGGGGATTCAGATTCTATATGATATGTTTAACCGTATGGAGGATGTCTGGTGTGAGCGGGTCTATTCTCCATGGCCGGACTTAGATGCCATTATGCGGGAACAGCAGATTCCTTTATTTGCCTTAGAGTCCCAGGAGCCGATTCGGGACTTTGATTTTCTGGGCATTACCTTACAGTATGAGATGTGCTATACCAATGTCTTACAGGTGATTGATTTAAGCCAGATTCCCTTACGGGCAGAGGAACGGGGGGAGGAGGACCCGATTGTAATCGGAGGAGGTCCATGCAGTTATAATCCGGAGCCTATGGCTGATTTTTTTGATTTATTCTATATTGGGGATGGAGAAACAGTATACCGGGAGCTTTTCGATGCCTATAAGGAAAATAAAGCCAGAGGCGGCAGCCGGCAGGAATTCTTAGAGCTGGCGGCGGAAATCGAAGGCATTTACGTTCCTCAGTTCTATGCGGTTACTTATGATGGGGATGGCAGGATTGCCTCGTTTACCCCAAAGAATCCCCATGCTAAGCCAAGGATAAAGAAACAGGTAGTCCTGGATTTTGAACATACGCCATTCCCGATGAAGCCGGTGGTGCCATTTATTAAGGCAACCCAGGACCGGGTGACCTTGGAAATCCAGCGGGGCTGTATCCGGGGCTGCCGCTTCTGTCAGGCAGGCGCCATTTACCGCCCTACCAGAGAAAAGGATGTCGCGCTTATGAAGCGGTATGCCCTGGAAATGATTCGGAATACCGGTTATGATGAAATCACCTTAAGCTCCTTAAGTTCTAGTGATTATAAGGCGTTACCGGAGCTGACGGAGTTCTTGATTGATGAAATGGGAAAGCAGAAGGTGAATATTGCCCTGCCTTCTTTGCGGATTGATTCCTTTTCTCTGGATGTGATGAAGCGGGTGCAGGATATTAAGAAAAGCAGTCTGACCTTTGCTGCCGAAGCCGGAACCCAGCGTTTGAGAAATGTAATTAATAAAGGCTTGACTGAGGAAATGATTCGGGAGGGTGCCATGAAGGCATTTCAAGGCGGATGGACAAAGGTAAAATTCTACTTTATGGTGGGACTGCCAACAGAAACGGAAGAGGACCTGATGGGGATTCCACAGCTATGCGAACAGTTAGCAGAGGATTATTATACGATTCCCAAGGAGGAACGGATTGGAAAGGTATCCATAACTGCAAGCTCTTCTTTTTTTGTACCGAAGCCCTTTACTCCCTTCCAGTGGGCATCCATGAACCGGGAAGAGGAATTCTTACGAAAAGCAAGATATGTCAAGGATGGTTTCCTTCAGCAGAAGAACCGGAAAAGCATGACTTACCGGTATCATGATGCAGACCTAACGATTATGGAAGGCATCTTTGCCAGAGGCGACCGAAGACTGGCTCCGGCGATTTTACAGGCATATCAAAACGGCTGTATCTATGATGCATGGCATGAGCAGTTCCAGCAGGAAATCTGGGACAAGGCATTTGAAGAGCATCAGATTGATATTGATTTTTATACCACACGAGAGCGTTCCGTAGAGGAAATTCTTCCCTGGGACTTTATCGATATTGGTGTCAGCAAGCAGTTTCTGATTCGGGAATGGGAACGTGCTAAGAAGGGTGAGGTAACACCAAACTGTAAACAGAACTGTTCCGGCTGCGGGGCGGCAGTCTTTGGAGGAGGTGTCTGCTTTGAAGATAAGAATTAAATACGCAAAGACCGGCGTACTCCGCTATATCGGACACTTAGATGTCATGCGGTATTTTCAGAAAGCCATCCGGCGGGCAGGGCTTGATGTGGCGTATTCCCAAGGCTACAGTCCCCATCAGCTGATTACCTTTGCCGCACCCTTAGGCTTAGGCGTTACCAGTGAAGGGGAATATTTTGATGCAGAAATGAATTCCATCACTACCAGTACCGATATGGTAGAACGGCTGAATCAGGTTATGGTTTCCGGTATGGAAATCAAGGATATCGTCGTCTTACGGGAAGGGGCAAAGACTGCCATGGCGGTGGTGTCAGCTTCGGATTATCTGGTAAGGATTCGGGAAGGCTATATGGAAGAAGCCGGCGGTATCAGAGCCTTCTTATCCAAGGTAGAGGATTTCTATGCACAGGACAGGATTGAAGTGACCAAGGTATCCAAGACGAAGGAAACCAGACTGGATATCAAGCCATTTATTTATGACATCCATGGACAGGAGGATTCCCTGTATATGCTGCTATCTACCGGAAGTGTGGATAATATTAAGCCGGAGCTTGTTATGGAAGCCATGTGTGAATTCCTGGGACTGGAATACCGGAAACCAGCGGTTCAGGTCCATCGGCTGGAAACCTATATGCGAAATGAACGGGGAGCGCTGGTGTCGCTGCTGGCGGCAGGAGATTTTGTTTAGGGAAACAAATGTAACCATTCAACCAATCCATTCATAAGTCATCAGAATATATTTTTTGCAAAATTGAGAATTGACATGGATAAAAGCGAATGTTAATATGAAAAAAAGGTACTACCGATAGACGGTTAGTCCTATTTCATAATTTTGGTTACAAAAGCAACCGCCGGTATGTTTTCGAGGACATTAGTGGCGGTTGTTTTTGTGATTATTACTTCCTATGGCATAACCAAGTCCAAAGGAAGATAAGCAAATGCCTATCACTGCAATTAGACCTTCTATGGTTAACATATTCGTATTCCTCCTTTATTTGAATTTCCGTTGGCTGCGTTCAGCCAAGGATATCTATGGAAAGGGAGGTCACAGTCCTCCGAAAGAAGGAAAACCGCCTACCGTAAATGGTAGCACTGTATATATTATATCAGAAAACAAAATTAAGTAAATATATAATATTATTTTATTCAAACAAACAAGGAGAAAGAATGTCTCACGAATTAATGATAACCAAGTACGAAAATCATATATGTGCCTGTTATTATGAGGATAACCGGTTGTCGGAGCTGCAGCTTATAACACCTTCGATACTTGGAAACATTTATGTTGCCAAGGTGCAGAATGTAGTAAAGAATCTGGATGCGGCATTTGTGGAAATACAGCCGGGGATGGTCTGTTATTATTCCTTACTGGAAAATAAGCATCATTTTTTGAACCGTAAGAATACGGAACGCCTGGTGGTGGGAGATGAGATTCTGGTACAGGTAACGAAGGAGGCGATTAAATCAAAGGCGCCTACGGTAAGTGCAGAGCTTCATTTAACCGGAAATCTTGTGGTGGTTACGCTTGGCACCGGCAAGGTAGGCGTATCAAAAAAACTGCCAAAGGATGCCAGAACCCAGGAGATGAAGGCGGCATTGGAGCCATACCTGCCGAAAGGCTATGGTGCTATTCTTCGCACGAATTCCTATGAAAGCTCCATAGAGGCAGTACAGGAGGAATTTCAATGCTTATTACAGAAACTGACTACCTTAGTGGAGCAGGCCGGGTATCATAAGGCATATTCCTGTCTGTATCAGGAGCAAACGACTTTAGGGAAGCTGTTGAAGGACTATAATAACCAGAATCTGACGCAGATTATAACAGATTTACCGGAGCTGGAAGGAGAATTACGGGCTTCTCTGCCGGAAGCAGCGCAAGGGAAGCTCCGGTTTTATTCCGGCGGAATGCAGCCGCTGTATGCCATATATCGTCTGGACCGGGATTGGAAGGAACTGACAGGAAAGCGGGTCTGGTTAAAATCCGGTGCCTATCTGGTGATTGAACAGACCGAAGCCATGGTCGTGATTGATGTAAACACTGGAAAAGCAGTAAACAAAAAGAAGCGGGAAGAGCATTTTCTAACAGTCAATCAAGAGGCGGCAACGGAAATTGCAAGACAACTGCGCTTACGGAATCTGTCCGGCATTATCCTGATTGACTTTATCGACATGGAACATCTGGTACATAAAGAGGCTTTGATTCAGCATCTGTGCCGGGAAATCAAAAAAGACCGGACTCCCACCAGCTATGTGGATATGACGGGCTTACATCTGGTGGAGCTGACTCGAAAAAAGGTACAGAAGTCTTTGCTGGAGCAGTTAAATAATTGAACAGTAGAAGGGAATAATTTAGGAACCTATCTTGATGTTTTGTCCTAAATATTGTACTCTGATAACAGGGAAATTTTAATGTAGAATATGTGTATTAATAGATAGAAGCAATGGGAATGTGGAGGAATGATGTATGAAACAGGAATCATTGAGAAAACTGAGACACCGGATTCTGGCAGGACTGCTCTGCTGTAGCATTCTGGTGGCAGGCCAGCCGGGTGTGAACGGTGGTCTGCGGGCTGCGGAAGGGGTAGAGGAGCCAGAATGGACAGAGGATGCTCTGCTTTCAACGGAAGAAGAACCGCTGGATGCTTCTTTCGACAACTCAGAAATGCAGGCTGAAACCGAAAATCTTTCAACGGAAGAACCACTTGAGAATACGGATACGGAAGTCCTTACAGAAGAAGCTGCAGAGCTTGAAACGGAAGATGAAGCACTTGAAACTGCGAGTACAGAAGCCTTACCGGAAGAAGCTGCAGAAGGGATAGATGAACAACTGAGTCTGACAGGAGAAGCATTGACAGACCCGCAGGCGGAGGAAGTGCATCAGCATAGTGTTTCTACGGATTGCTCGGTAAGTGATGGAGAGCAGGTGGAGTTTACGGAGCTGACAAAGGATTTTACCGGTGGCACTTTACCAGCGGGAAATTATTATCTTAGTGAGGATGTTGCCTTAAGCAGTACCCTGGAAATCAGCTCCGGTACAGTGAATCTGTGTCTGAATGGTCATAAACTTATTGGAGCTGGTACCAGCAGTGTAATTGAGATAAAGGGAAGTGGTATTTTACATATCTGTGATTGTGGAATCAGTGGAACCATCACAAATGGAAAAAGAAGTGGTATCTATATATTCTCGGGAAGTTTATATATGCATGGCGGAACGATTACTGGTAATACTGCCAACAGTCAAGGTGGTGGTATTTACAATAGTGGGTTCTTTGAACTGTCTGGCGGCAGCATTTCCGGCAATACCACGCTTGATGGCGGTGGTGTTTTTAATGCTTCCAAGGGAAACTTTATCATGACGGGAGGAACGATTTCCAATAATACGGTTGTTTCTAAAATCGATACCGATAATCCTGGCGGTGGTGGTATCTATAATGAAGGAACCATTCAAATAAAGGGCGGCAGTATCTCCGGTAACCAGGCGGAGGATTACGGTGGTGGTGTGTATAATGGATACCAAAGCCATTTTGAAATGTCCGATGGAGAGATTGTAGGAAATTCTACAACTCTTGGCGGCGGTATATTTGTTGCTTCCGGAACTGCACAGATAAGCGGCGGCAAGATTTCTAATAATACGGCTTTGGAAGGCGGCGGCATAAGAAATGCAGCAAGACTTTCCATCAGCGGTGGAACCATCTCTGAAAATAAAGCTACATTAGGAGGAGGTATTGAAAATAAAGCTACGTTTATCTTAACGGGAGGAACCATTTCGAACAATACTGCCATTTCTCTTGGCGGCGGTATATTGAATGGCAGAATACTTGACCTATCAGGGAATCCGGTTGTCAAAAACAATGTCCATGAGGAGAAAATCAATAATATTTATGAGACTAATAATCTTCAAATCACTTATTATATAAATGCAGACCTTCCATCGCTTACCGTGGCAGCTCCTTTGACGGAGGGTGCGGATATTGGAATCACATGTAAAAAGGGTACGATTGATGGTGCGGATGTCATCACAGATAGTCCGGTTGTTATACCGAAAACAGGCGTCGCAGGCTTGGATGTCAGCCAGTATGTTTCGTATTTTTCCAGTGATGAAGCTGGTTATAGTATTCAGTATCAAAAGGACGCTGCTGCCGGAATAGCAGCAGGATTATATCTGGGTGCGGCTGCTCATCAGCACAGCATGTCGGTGGACTGTGCTGTGAATGAAGATGCTGTTACCTTTGATGCCTTACCACAGGATTTTACCGGTGGTGTTTTAGCAGAGGGAAATTACTATCTCAGTGGGGATGTGACCTTAGACAGTACCCTGGAAATCAGCTCCGGTACGGTGAATCTGTGTCTGAATGGTCATACGCTTACTGGCTCCGGTACGGGCAGTGTAATTAAAACAGGAAGTGATACGGTCTTGTATCTTTGTGATTGTGATAGGGACAAAAATGGGACGATAACTGGTGGAACAGATAGTGGAATTTATATAAGTAGTGGAACCGTATATCAGTATGGGGGCAATATTTCTGGTAATGATGCTAAATGGGGCGGAGGGATACATAATATTGATGGAAGTTTTTTTATGTATGGAGGAAATATTTCTAATAATGTTAGCGAGCGTGGCGGAGGGGTATATAATATTCGTGGAAATATGGAAATGTATGGAGGTAGGATTACAAATAATACTGCTGAATTAGGCGGAGGTGTAAACATAACCACTGGTACCTTTACATTAATGGATGGTGAAATCTCCAATAACACGGTATATTCTTCTAGAACATCCGCCCAGGGTGGAGGCGTGTTTATGGAAAAACATATCAATGAGTATACCGCCTTTAAAATGTATGGTGGTAGAATTTCAAATAATATCGCAAAACCAAGTCCAAAAGCAGATGGTAGTAGATATCTTGGTCTAGGTGGTGGTTTAACTATGACTGATGATTCTATATTTGAATTATGGGACGGAGAAATCTCAAACAATGAAGCTTCCAATGGCGGTGGAATATATAGTTTTGATACTTCTGGAAAAATTTTGATGAATGGCGGTATTATTTCTGGAAACTCTGTTGAAAGTATTGGAGGAGGCGTACATACTTCTAGTACATTTGAAATGAAGGGTGGCAGTATATGTGGGAATACTGCTAACTCAGCAGGTGCTATTTGTAGTACTAATAGTTTTAGAATGAGTTCCGGAATTATTTCTGATAACACTGCCCATACAATGGGTGGTATTTGGGCAACTAAACAAATTTATTTGTCAGGAACTCCGGTTATTCAAAATAATAAAAACAAACGGGATAATACGGAAACGAATTTACTGATATTAAAAAATAATTCGATTACGATTGCTGCGCCACTAAGCAATGGAGCAGATATTGGAATCACTTACACGGAGTCTTCCCCTGATATAAAAATCATCACAGATAGTCCATTTGCTGTTCCAGCGTATGGAGGACGTGATTTCGATATAGAACCATATGCCCAGTATTTTTCCAGTGATATAGATGGCTATGGTGTCTTATATCGGGATACCCCGCAAAAAGGGTTGTATCTAAGTGATGGAGTTACCATAACCTATGATTATGCAGCCAATGGCGGAGATTCTGTAACCCTTGCTTCCGCCTTTGTGAAGAAGAACACGGATTTTGCCTTATCTCCGGATGCCGGGCATACAGTAACCGCAGCAAAGGAAGGCTGGGAGTTTGCAGGCTGGAATACGGACCCGGATGCGGAAGAAGCTCTGGATACCATAGAAATCGGAACGGAAAATGTCATCCTGTATGCCATTTATAAAAAGACAGTAACCGCTTCCTTCTACTCCGGAGCCGATTGTCAAAAGACAACAAAGACCGTAACGCTATATAATAATAAAACCGCAGGAACGGTAACCACGCCGGAATTAACTGCGCTTCCGGGCTGGCAGACAGTGGGCTGGGATACGAAAGCAGCCGGCTATAATGGGGACATTCCACAGGCATCTGCGCTTATGCTTTCCGAGGATACGGATTACTACGGCATCTATCAGCAGGAGGTCACCCTGTCCTATGATGCCAATGGGGGAAGCTCTGCACCGGCACGTGAAACGAAGCAACGCTATGCCAATGTACATAACAGCATCACCTATCAGAATCCGGTCTTTACCCTGGCATCCGCCATCAGCCGTACCGGCTATGTCTTTGACGGCTGGCATCGGGGAAGCAGTACCGGGGCAGTCAGTCGTCCGGGAACCGAAGTGGAGCTGAACGGCAATGCCACGTTCTATGCAGACTGGATACCGGAATCAGAACGCTCCTATGTGGTAGAGCATTACTGGCAGGATGTGACCGGAGACGGCTATACCCGGATAGACACTGTGCCTTACAGGGGAACCGTTGGAACCAGGGCAGACGCAGAAGCAAGAACCTATACCGGCTTTTCCGAGAATACCGGACATCCATCCAGAACGGCATCGGGTACCATAGCCGAGGACGGCAGTCTGGCGTTAAGGCTTTACTATGACCGGGATACCTATACCATAAGCTTTGATTTAAACGGTGGGGAAGGAACCCCGCCGGAGGAGCAGCTCGTAAGATATGGCGGAACCGTAGCTCCGGTCGCAGCACCGGTACGGAAGGGCTATGGATTTACCGGATGGTATACAGAAGAAGAAATGGAAAACCGCTGGGACTTTACGGCAACTGTAGAAGAGAATGAACGGCATTATGTGGACAGCCCTTCCGGCATTGACGGAAATGGAAGGATATCGGGCAGAAGCAGCCGGGCGGTACCGAACAGGGATATCATCCTTTATGCAGGGTGGAGCCAGGAAACCGTAACCGTACCAGAGGCTCCGATACAGCCGGATACCGTAGATAATAACAACAATAACACGATAGTGAATAACAATGTCACCATCAATAACCCTCCTGCCGACACCTCCGCTCCGACCTCCAGGCCGGTACCGGGAACCGGCGATACAGCCCAGCTGGAGCTGTATGCAACAGCAGCCATGATAGCCGGACTGTCCTATATCCTGCTGGAGCTGGCAGGAGAACGGGGCATGACGGAAGAAAAGAAGCGGGAGCTGACGGCAAGACTGGTGCAGTGGGCAAGACAGGGCGGAATGCTCCGGAGGATACTGGCAGTTATCGCCATGTTCCTTCTTCTGGCTTATTATCATTCCATTGGAAAGCAGATATCGGTGAAACCTATGCAGATAGTAGAAAAATAACAGGAACCAGTAACAGAAACCAGACAGAATGAAAGGCTTATAAGTATAAAAGCCAGGAAAACAGCCGGGAAACTATGGGAAATAGGGATAAAAATTAAACGGAAATATTTCCGAAAATGATTGACAACCGGTTATTCAAACCTTATAATACTAGAGTATGCCGCACAGTGAGGTAAAAGTGTGTCCATTTGACACCACCGCAGCTGGCGAGTAATGATAAAAGGAGGATACCAGTATGTACGCAATTATTGCAACAGGTGGCAAGCAGTACAAGGTAGCTGAAGGCGATATCATTTATGTAGAGAAGTTAAATGCAGCAACAGGTGACACTGTTACGTTTGATGAAGTTATTGTTGTAAACAATGACAAAGACATTCTTTGCGGTGATAAGGTTGCCAATGCCAAGGTTACGGCAGAGGTTGTAGGTGAAGGCAAGGGCAAGAAGATTATCGTTTACAAGTACAAGAGAAAGACCGGCTATCACAAAAAGCAGGGTCACAGACAGCCATATACAAAGGTTGAAATCAAAGCGATTACTGCTTAAGTTCCAGGTGTGATATGATTCAGGTGACAGTATTTGTGAATACCGGAACAAATCATTTTACGGGTTTTCACACGTATGGACATGCCGAATATGCAGAGGAAGGCTATGATATTATCTGTAGTGCAGTTTCGGCAATTGTATTGACAACAATTAATTCCATAGACGCGCTTACCCAGACAGAGTTTCAGGTAACACAAAATCAGAAACAGGGTGAGATTGATTTTCGCTTTCAAACCGTACCGGAGGAGTCAGCAGAGCTTCTGCTCCGTTCCATGATAATCGGCTTGGAGGGAATATCGGAGGAATATGGAATACAGTATTTGGAAGTTAACACTAAGGAGGTGTAACAAAATGATGCAGATGAACCTTCAGTTTTTTGCGCATAAGAAGGGTGTCGGTTCTACAAAGAACGGTCGTGATTCAGAAGCAAAGCGGCTGGGTGCCAAGCGGGCAGACGGACAGTTTGTTAAGGCAGGCAATATCTTATACAGACAACGTGGAACTAAGATTCACCCGGGTGTTAATGTGGGTAGAGGCGGCGATGATACTTTATTTGCTTTGGTAGATGGAGTGGTTCGTTTTGAAAGAAAAGGCAGAGACAAAAAGCAGGTTTCTATTTACCCTGTAGTTAACGAATAAGGATTTTAATGGGGACGCTACTTTGTTAGTGTCCCTATTTTTTACAACATATTCCGCTCATAGCCTCCATAGCTTACTGTGGGGCAGAATGGAATTTCTTAGCTTTGTGGAATTCAAGAGCATGTAAGAAAGCAGGGTGAGACAAATGTTTGCAGACCGAGCGAAAATCTATGTCCGTTCCGGTAAGGGTGGTGACGGTCATGTGAGCTTTCGAAGAGAATTATATGTGCCGGATGGCGGTCCGGATGGCGGTGACGGCGGCCGGGGCGGTGATGTTATTTTTGTAGTGGATGAGGGTCTCAATACCTTGGTTGATTACAGAAATGTACGCAAGTTCAAGGCAGGCGACGGGGAAGAAGGCGGAAAACGCCGCTGCCACGGCAAGGATGGGGAGGATATTGTTCTAAAGGTACCGCCGGGGACGGTAGTAAAGGATGCAGAATCCGGAAAGGTTATTCTGGATATGTCCAACAAAAAAGAACCGGTTATTTTCCTGAAAGGCGGCCGGGGCGGAAAAGGAAACATGCATTATGCGACCTCCACCATGCAGGCACCCAAATATGCACAGCCCGGACAGGACGCAAGGGAGCTATGGATTCAGTTGGAATTAAAGGTCATCGCAGATGTGGGACTGGTAGGGTTTCCCAATGTTGGAAAATCCACCTTTCTGTCGCGGGTAACCAACGCAAGACCCAAGATTGCCAATTATCATTTCACTACCCTGCAGCCGAATCTCGGAGTGGTTGATTTGGGCGACAGTCAGGGCTTTGTAATCGCGGATATTCCGGGAATCATTGAAGGGGCCTCGGAAGGAACCGGACTGGGGCTGGAATTTCTGCGTCATATTGAACGGACAAAGGTACTGATTCATCTGGTAGATGCGGCATCCACAGAGGGCAGGGACCCGGTAAATGATATCCATGCCATCCATGCGGAACTAGAGAAATACGGGATTGACCGGAATACAAAGCCACAGGTGATTGCGGCAAATAAAATGGATGTTATGTCCGAGCTGGACCGGGAAACGGTTTTTACCATTCTGAAGGAAGAAATGGAGGCGCTTTCCATTCCGGTCTTTCCGATTTCAGCAGTAACCGGAGAAGGTGTACAGGAGCTTCTCTGGCATGTACAAGGCATATTAAAGGATTTGCCATCGGAAACAATAGAATTCGAACCGGATTTTGATGCTTCTGTTTTTGAGGACGATATTTCCCTGCCATTTGAAGTATACTATGATGAAAAAGAACAAGAATATGTAGTGGAAGGTCCCAGAATTGAGCGCATGCTGGGATATACCAACCTGGAGTCGGAAAAGGGCTTCCGTTTCTTCCAGGAATTTTTGAAGAAAAATGGCATTTTGAATAAGCTGGAGGCACTGGGGATTGAAGATGGAGATACGGTGCGGCTCTACGGACTATCCTTTGATTATTACAAATAATTTCTATCATGGAAAAGGAGAATACAGATGACAAGTAAGCAACGGGCCTATTTAAAAGGACTGGCTATGGATATGGAGCCTATTTTTAATGTAGGCAAAGCCTCTGTGACACCGGAATTTATGGAAGGCATCCGGGAGGCATTAGAAAAACGTGAATTAATCAAAATCGGTGTATTAAAGAATTGTATGGACGACCCGAAGGAGCTGGCGGTTTTAATTGCAGAACGTTCCGGCGCCCAGTTGGTACAGGTCATTGGTAAAAAAATCGTGCTATATAAGGAATCGCGCAACAATAAAAAGATTATGTTACCTAAATCATAAAAGAATGGACAATATAAAACAGAAACCGTTTCTGCGTGGCTGGTAAGGAGAGAGAAATGAGCCGAATCGGAATTATGGGGGGAACCTTCAATCCCATTCATCAGGGGCATTTGATGCTGGCACAAAAAGCATATGAGCAGTTTGGACTGGATAAGGTTCTTGTGATACCGAATAAGCTTCCGGTTTACAAGGAGCGGGATGAATTGCTGGATTCCCGTCAGCGCAGCCGGATGGTACAGCTTGCCATAGCCGATTATCCGTATATGGAATTTTCCGATATGGAGCTGAACCGTTCCGGACCGACCTATACCATTGATACCTTACAGTCCTTAAAGCTGGAATATCCGGAGGATGATTTTTATTTTATCCTGGGCGGGGATTCCCTGTCAGACTTTCATAAGTGGCGGGCATATAAGGAGATTCTTGCCCTGGCTGTAATCCTGTGTGCCAGACGAAATGATGCAGATATACCGGAGCTGGAACAGATAAAGGAGCAATTAGAAGCAGATGTAGAAAATGCCCGAATTTACATTATGGATACACCGATGATGAATCTTTCCTCCACCGCGATACGGGAACAGCTGCAGTCCGGTGAAGAATCCCCTCAGGGGCTTCCGGAAGCGGTACTGGCGTTTATTCAGGAGCATGATTTGTATAGATAAAACCATGACAAATTTAATATCAAAGGATATAGTAACCGTTCAGCATGCAGTCAGCAATGGGGCATTAAACTTGCAGCCAGGCAAAAGCATCTGGTGATTTATGGCGGACATAGCGGAACCGTTACGCGATATAAGAAGGGAAGCGATGAAAGTATGGAGCGAATTGAAATGCGTGAAAAGCTGAAGGAACGACTGTCTCCGAAGCGGTTTGAGCATAGTCTGGCAGTGGAATATACGGCGGCAGCAATGGCAATGTGTCACAATATAGATATCGAACAGGCGGCAATTGCAGGCTTACTACATGACTGCGGAAAGAACTTTCCCGCGGCAGAAAAGATTGCAAAATGTGAAAAATACGGACTTCCCATATCGCAATATGAACGTAAAAATCCGGAACTGCTTCATGCGAAGCTGAGCGCTGCCATTGCCAAGGATAAGTTTAAGGTCAAGGACCGGGAAATCCTTTCTGCCATTACCTGGCATACTACCGGTTGTCCCAACATGTCAGATTTGGATAAAATCATTTATATTGCAGATTTTATTGAACCGAACCGGAAAATGCTTCCGGAGATGGATGAAATCCGGAAAGAAGCATTTCTGGACCTGGACCAATGCCTGACCCATATATTGTCCAATATACTGGAATATCTAAAACGGAAGGGCGAGACCATTGATGAAATAACGGAACAAACCTATCAATATTATATGAGGAGAAACTTATGAATGCAAAAGAACTTACGAAATTAGCAATAGAAGCCCTGGAGGATAAAAAGGCGGAGGATATTCGGGTCATTGATATATCCAATGTTTCTGTGATTGCAGATTATTTTATTATTGCCAATGGTAATAATCGCAATCAGGTACAGGCACTGGCCGATCAGGTAGACGAAAGCTGCAATCGTGCCGGACATCATGTAAGACAAATCGAAGGCTATGACAGCGCCAACTGGATTTTAATGGACTATTCTGATGTGATTGTCCACATATTTTCAAAAGAGGACCGTTTGTTCTATGATTTGGAACGGATTTGGAGAGATGGGAAGCTGATTGAGAAAAATCAGTTATAAAAGTTTGGTTGACATTAAATTCATAAGGACTTATAGTAATATTATAAGGAAAATAGGTGGCATTTATGGATTTAAATCTCTTCTTGAAAGTCAATAATGTTAAAATAAATAATATCGTTGCAAAATCACTTCGTTATACCCTGTATTTACTATTGATTATCTGGTGTCTGGTGTTTAGCAACCTGATTAATTTTGACAAGACAGCAATCAGTTTTTGTCTTGCAAGCTGTGGAATTCTTCTTTTAATACCAACAATTTTTATTAACTGCTTTAATATTGAAAAGAACTATATCATGTATATGGTAATCATATGTACGTCATTGGTAAGCGGAGTATTATGTTCGTTCTTATCTTATTATGCGTCCGCCATCATATTATTTCCATTATTGATTGCTTCCTTATATTATAACCGGGTTTTAGTATTATTTACGACCTTGATTAATACCGCCTTGATTTTGGGTTCTTCTTTTTTGAATTTATGTATTGGACTGATTCCCAATGACCCTCTGGCGGAAAGCATTGAAGCAGCTATCTTTTATAATTTTGTTCCCAAAGAACTGGTATTGATTTTTATGTCATTTATCGCATACTTTATTGTGGATCGTAACAATGAGATGATGGCTGATATTTTTATTTATTCCCAACAGTTAAAAAACAGTCAGGAGGAGATTATTTTATCCTTCTCCAATATATGTGAATCTAAGTCAAAGTCAACCGGTGAGCATGTCCGCAGAGTATCCAAGTATATGCATGTCCTATGTGAGGCTTCCGGGTTTGATGAAAACTATACGGATATGGTCTGTACCGCATCCATGATGCATGACATTGGCAAGCTGATGATACCGGAAGAAATCCTGAATAAGCCCGGAAAGCTAACGGATGAAGAATATGCCATTGTAAAAAACCATGTTCTGTATGGGGAAGCTTTGTTACATAATGCCACGGGTGAAGTCATGGAAATTGCCCGTACCATTGCCTTACAGCATCATGAACGCTGGGACGGCAAGGGGTACTTAGGAATGAAAGGGGAAGAAATCGCTTATGTGAGCCGTCTGATGGCATTGGCTGATGTATTTGACGCCTTATCTGCAAGCCGTTGTTATAAGGAAGGATGGAGCCTGTCACAGACCTATAATGAAATCTCACTGGGAAGCGGCACCCAGTTTGACCCTCATGTAGTAGAGCTGTTCAAGGATCAGTTTGATAAGTTTGTGGAAATCTTTAAGTCCATTCCGGATTTGCCTCAGGAAGAAGTGGAAGAGCAGCACTGGGTAATTCAGTCAACGGCTAAGATTCATGATTAGGTTATGGATAGTGTAAATAAGTCGTATGATTAGGTTATAGATAGTATGGATAAATCGTTTGAACTGTCAGATAGAAAAGAAAGGATTGTACCTCTATGTTTCGTGTATTCAACGAATATTTAAAGTATATACAGCTTTCAACCGAACCGGAAATCGAATGTGCCTTTAACCATTACTTAGCGGATTGTAAAGGCTTAAAAGACTATTGTGTTACGATTCATTATAATCGGTTTGTCGTTGATGTGAAGTTAAATAAGTTCAGCCTGGAACAATCGCAAAAGCAGTTTCAGAAGCTGATGGATGCCGTCGGCTATCCCTATTCCCGGATGTTTGTAAGATTTAATGAAGGCTCTGTCGTACGTTATCGATATGCCAGCTGCAAAGAAAATAAGCTTGGGTTTTATTGTGATGTTGTATATTCTTAAATTCCCATTATATTATTGAGGGTTACTGCGAATGTATCCCTTCTGATAATTCTTTCATAGATGCTGGCTGGTCTTGCCTGGATGATTGCTTATATCTGACGAATACTTATAGAAAACAAAAATAAAACCCCTTTCATTAG
Organism: Clostridium sp.; assembly: GCA_023667695.1. Taxonomy (GTDB): domain Bacteria; phylum Bacillota; class Clostridia; order Lachnospirales; family Lachnospiraceae; genus CAG-632. Next base: position 24,725 of record JAMOZY010000007.1, read on the forward strand.
ATGCTTTTTGTCTAACAAAAGGGGTCCTTTCATTTTAGAAGCGGAATAGAGAGCGTATTTTTATTTTATATAATCCTTGTTTGGAAACGGTCTGCTCAATGCGCGTATCTCTTATTTTTTGTATATCTGCTGAATTCATTCCGGCAAATATTTATCCGTCTGGTAAATATTTATCCGGATTGCAGCTGTTTTATCATAAGCACCTGAGCATTGAAACATTATAAGTATTTTTTAATACTAACATCTATAATTTCTTTATCAATCTAATATTTATAACTTCCTTATATCCAAACAAAGATGTAAAACGAAGGCTTAGAATTTTCGATATAATCCAATGACCCTGCCTATAATCATACAATCCTGTACAATAATCGGGTCCATGGCATCATTTTCCGGCTGTAATCGGATATAATCCTTTTCCTTATAAAAAGTCTTGACCGTTGCAGAATCTTCAATCAAAGCAACTACAATTTCTCCGTTCCGAGCGGATGCAGTCTGTTCAATTAAAATCAGGTCTCCATCCAGGATGCCGGTATTAATCATACTTTCTCCCTTTACCGTCAGCATAAAGGTCTGCTTGTTATTTACATATTCCGGTGGAAGAGGGAAGTAACCGTTAATATTATCATTGGCAAGCAGAGGTTGTCCCGCAGCTACCTTTCCTAAAATCGGTACATTTACCAGTTCCCGACGAGTCAGATTAAAGGTATCATCTACAATTTCAATTGCTCTGGGCTTCGTAGGGTCCCGGCGGATATATCCGTTCTTTTCCAATGTTTCTAAGTGAGAATGCACGGAAGAGGTGGATTTTAAATGAACGGCAGAACATATTTCCCGAACAGAGGGCGGATAGCCCTTGGATAATATCTGTTCCTTCATATATTCTAATATTTCCTGCTGTTTCTCCGTAATTTTTCCATTACCCATATTAATTCCTCCCTGATAACTATTATTTGTATTTTACTATGATTCTGCATTGCCTGGCTGAATTTATACTTTGCCCCCATTTGACAGTGAATCCTCCTCAAGTCATATGTCTATTGTATATCCGGCTCTGCTTTTGGATTCTACACCCCGACGCAAGGACTCCTCCCACCTAGCGGCGGTTCCCTCCTCAAGTTATATGCCTA
>JAMOZY010000007.1:25954-117068 GCA_023667695.1 Clostridium sp.
TGCTAATCCTGCTCTGCCTTTACATTTCTACAATCTAACTCAAGGACTCCTCCCACCTAGCGGCGGTTCCCTCCTCAAGTTATATGCCTATGCTAATCCTGCTCTGCCTTTACATTTCTACAATCTAACTCAAGGACTCCTCCCATCTAGCGGCGGGTCCCTCCTCAAGTTATATGCCTATTGTATATCCAGCTCTGCTTTTGGATTCTCCAACCCGACGCAAGGACTCCTCCCATCTGACGATGGGTCCTTCCTCAAGTCATATTGTACCATAAGCTTCTTCAGATTGCAAACAAATGTTCACATATTTTTCGAACATATTTTCCCGAACATTTATTCGAAAATGTATTGACAAAAGAACATTGGTTCGATATAATCATATTTAATAAAACAAATGTTCGAGAGTGAGGGATGCATTATGAATGAAATATTTACTTATAAAAAACAGATTTATTTTAACAAGGGATACAAACGACAAGAACAAACAGCATTGCATGTATCTCTTCCATATATTATTGGTCAATGGTTATTTCAACAGCCAAGAGCTGCCTTGTATTCTATCGTTGCAATGCTTACCATTTTAATCACATGCATTTTAATGCTTCACAACGGTCCGGTACTGAATGCACAGACAGAGCATGAAACTACAAAGTATTTTACGACGATTGAAGTAAAAGCTGGTGATACCTTATGGGATATTGCACAGGAATATGGAACGGTTGGTTATGCTGATACAGAAGCCTATTTAGATGAAATAAGAAGCATTAACCATATTATAGGAGATGAGATTACCAGTGGCTGTTATTTGACGATTCCCTATTATGCAGAAGCGCCGGGCAATGGGTTCTAATATCGGGGTTACTATAGTTTTTTAAGATTCCGATTTTATCATATGGCAATTACCAGCCGTCCAGTCCGGCACCTATGATTGCAGAAAACATGCGTTCCTTTACCTCCGGCACCGTATTTCTTAGCTTCATAATCAGTTCCCTTGCTTCCTGGCGTTTGGTCAGACCATCAACAGGACAGGGATTTTTCGTAACCGGAAGCTGCTGGACAGCTGCAAAAGAAGCAATTTCGCCTTCATAAGCGTAAATCAGGGGACGAATCAATTCCGGGTTTGTACGTTCTAATTTTGTAACCGGAGAAAAGGTATGAAGTCTGCCTTCATATAATAATGACATGATAAAACTATCCAATGCATCATCCTTATGATGAGCATAAGCTATTTTATTACAGCCTAATTCTATTGCTCTGGCATTCAAAGCTCCTTTTCGAAGCCGACTGCATAAAGAGCAGGGATTGGATTCTTTCTTATAATCAAATACAATACTGGCGATTTCTGTTTTCTCAACATAATATTCCACTTCAAGGCTTTCCGCATATTGTGACAGAAGAGTAGTATCATAGTTAGAAAAGCCCAAATCTACCGTAATTGCTATCAACTGAAAGGGATAGGGATAAAAAGCCCGTAATTTACTCAGTGCATACAAAAGCGTCAGACTATCTTTTCCACCGGAGATTCCAACCGCAATTTTATCGTCCTTCTGAATCATATGATAATCATCGATTGCTTTTCTTGTATAGGTTAATAATTTTTGTGGTTTCATTTTTATACCTCATAAACTGATTCCTTAAAGCGTTTATCCATTAGCGTTTCTTTCGTTTTACTGTTATTCCGATGGGCTATCTGCAGGTGCAGCATCTTTTCTTAGGGAAACAGCACCGGCTGCTTTCCGTTTATGTTCATCCTCAATAGCAGCATAGTAATCAATGGTAGTATTGATATTTTCATGTCCCAGCACATCAGCAACCAGACGAATATCACCAGTTTCACGATACAAAGCAGTTCCATAGGTACTACGAAGCTTATGGGGGGTGATTTTCTTATTTGGTACAGCAATCCGGCCATATTTCTTTACCAGACGCTCGATAGCATCTACACTCATTCGATTTCCTTTGGCGGATATAAACAATGCTTTTTCATGATTCTCTGCAATATGGATTTGCTTTCGTTCTCCATTTATATATTCCTGTAATACGGTATGTACTTCATCACCAAAATAAATAATATCCTGACCGCCGCCTTTTCGAACAATCGTCAAAGAATTCACTTTAAAATCCACATCTGTAACATCCAAGCCTACACATTCCGATACTCGGATACCAGTGCCTAGCATCAATGTTAAAATAGCTAAATCACGCTGTCTTGTACGATTGCAAAACTTGCGTTGCCGTTCTGACATCTGTCCATTGCCTTTTTCAATTGCATCTAAAATATCCTGAACCTCATATGCATTCATTCGTATGATATTTTTATCTTTTTTAATTCGGGGCATTTGAACCAGAATCATCGGATTCCGTTCAATATTATCATGCTTTAGATGATACTCAAATAATCCTCGTAACGGTGCCATTTTACGTGCTATGGAGCGTTTTCCGTTTTCATGATTTTCTCCATCAATCTTTTCAGTACTAAATTCTAAATAGTGCTGGTATTCAGAAATATCTTCTGAACTAAAATTTTTCAAATCATCATACGAAAACGATTTAATATCTATACCCTTATAAATCGGATTAACATTCTTTATGTAACGAAAAAAGGTTAATAAATCGTATGCATATGAAATACGGGTGCTTACCTGCGTTGTCAAATCCTTATCCTGTAAATAAGTTTTGGCGCATGGCGGAAGCTGGCTTAATAATTCATGATATAGTTCTTTTTGATGATGTTCCTTTAATTTATAATGTTCGGAATCCTTTGCCATGTGTAAATCAATCCTTTCCTTATCCTTTGTTATATGTACAATTAATTATAAATGTTTCTATGTATATTATTTTACCATACTACTACTTTTCTGCCTATACTTCACGCGGAAAAACGTAGATTTATCCGCTAAATAGATTCTACTCTCTTTTACATATATGTGGAAAAAAATTATGAAACTAAAACTCAAAAAATGAACTTTATTCCCATCATAAATGTAATCTCTTGGAAAGTACAATGCTCTACCTCCGTATGTTGTTCTTTTATCTTTTTATACCAAAATACACTTAAAAATAAATTCAAATAGATGATAACATAATCTACTAGTATTTTCAATTCTCCTAAATAGTTAGAAGTAATGTATTTTCTTTTGACGGAGTCCCTTACAAAATGGACAGGATTTCATATGCCGCTTTTTGTAATATACTTTTTTATTTGGGGACATTTGATATTTATATCCACATTCCGTGCATGTCCACCAAACTTTTTTCGAATAGCTATCTGTAATATTATTAGGCAGACATAGAATATAATTGTTTATATAATCCCATTCTCGCATTAATTCATTATCATGAATTAATGAATTATCTATACGTCTACAATGTGGACATTCTTTAGTTAGATGAAACCGTTCATATGGACTTGCCAGAAATAGGAATCCACACCTTATACACTTGAATTCAATTGGTGATTTCCTTGATAAATTAATATGTCTGCTATTCCGGTCCCAGCTGCCGGCATTAAATGCTTCTTCAAATATTTGCTCTGATAGTTCTTTCGTTAAACCGGCTTCACAATATTCACAGTCATATCCACTTTTGATCTCGTTTTCAATCGTATTATAATAAGGAATCCCGCATCCTTTACAGGAAAACCACCCTCTGCTTGTGTTTTTATTATGATTGTTCTTTCCATTTCCAAAGACTTCAGATGCTTTTAAAGGATTCCATTTATGCCAGCGTATTGCAATCTCCGGGTGTAGATGTTCCAGTGATTCTTCATAGGGAGCCATCTCACCGGTGCAATATGGGCATTCATTCCTTTTGCGGATAACCCTTTCTTCATATGTCCTGGTATAGGTGCGTTTACAGGTCCTGCAATTCCACTTTAAGGGTTCATCGTTCAAAAAGTATGTACCCACATGATATTCCAGCCCCTCTAAAGGGAAAATATTATCAGATGAATATTCTTCGGCAATATCCGGATATAAATCCATAATTCGGTTAACCGCTGAATACTTTGAACATTCATGTGGGTCATCATCAATCTCTGATGCGACATAGTCCCTCTTGCAAAACAATGAATGGCATTCTGTACAATACCATATGGATTCAGCGATATCCCGGTTACTCGCTGAATGAACCCTGCACTTAATTAGTCTGATTTTATGACTTTCCCTGTTATTTTTGCATACAGTACAGCCGCAGTCAGTTTCCGGATTAGACCGCTCATTAATATAGGAAAAGTATATATGACTTTTATCCGGGCATCGGAAAATTCCTATTTTCCTTGAAAAAGCTTTTAATTTCCCGGTTCTGATTTCCGTTCCGTATGTGATTTTTATTATGGATTCCAGCTCATTATATGCTTCTGGATTGCTGTCCTTAAAATACTGTTCATCATCAAATAATTCATCTCGTTTCATCGCATCTGATTTCCTTTGCTTGAGTTTTATTAAATCGTATCAAAAAGCCCTTTCACTACCTTATTGCTGATTGCCGGTACATCACTGTCTGCCGTCACAAGATTGGCTTCCAGATGATCCGGATTGACAACATCAGCTGAATTTTTAATTAATCCATCTTTCTTTAATAATTCATTTGCAACCTCCGGATACACATAAGTATTAACGATATCCCTCAATTTCTTGTTTTCTGCTTTATAATGCTTATTTTCTTCCTTGAGGCTGGTATTGCTGGCTTCCTGTTCTGATAATTGCTGTTCCAGGGAATTTAATTCCTGCTGCAGTTCTCTTATCTTCTCTTCCAGTTTCTTCTTTTCTTTGAAACTGTAGTCTGCCGAACGGGCCAGTTCCCGGTAATAATTTTCCCGCTCCTGTATGGCTGTCTTCAGCTTTTCAGGGGTATTATTCTTTTGAAGAAATGCTTCCAGATTGATATCACGGTATACACTTACGGTATGGATGTGGGCCTCTTCATTATTCTCTTTTAACCGGTTCATGTACTCCATGGCATCGGTATTCCGCCGGATCAGATAGTCTGCCCAGTCATATCCGTTCCTGCGGGCATATTCGCCGATTTTGGAAGCTTTCAGTCTGCTGGTATCTCCGTCACATTCTTCGTTGAAATAACGGTCAATCAGTCCGAGCAATATATTGGTGTCAATTATGGAAGGTCTGGCCATCTTCTGTCTCCTTTTCATGTATCATTTTTTCCTGTAAGTATTGTTGATAGGTATAAGAACTGTTCTGTAATTTCAGCATAGCCTGTAAAATATCCTCGCTGTTTCCCTTTTCTGCCCGTACCTGCCTTACAATCTGTTCCAGATACCTGCAGTCCTCTTCTATGCTGCGCTTATAGAAATCATCATTATGAAAAAAATTCTTTGAAACATCATTTCTGTAATAAGTGCATTTCAGACAGTATCCGATCTCTCCTTCCGGACCGGCAGCCTTTTTACAGTCCTCATAATCCTGATTCATAAAATGAACGGAATAACATCTTCCTCCGTGCTCAAGCGGTGCATATTCCCTGATATTAAGCGGCTTGCTTCGAATGCTGCTGATATCATATGATACGTTGCCTTTCAGAACCTTTCGATACTGCTTATAAGTTTTGCATTCAATCAGGGAGGTAATATTGGCATAATAATGTGCGGACATTTCTATATTGTCATGCCCTGCCAGCATCATGGTAAGCACTGGTGTCCCGCCCTCTGCAATGATATTGATCAGTGCCAGGTGCCTTGTATCTCCAAGATACAGATAGTCAATGCATCCGTCTTCCAGATATGGACTATGGCGGTCATGAAGGACTGTTAATCCGTATTTTCCTTCAATGACATCATGGAAGAAATAACGGAGCACACAGCTTAAGTTAACGTATGTAAAATACCTGCTGTTGGAATGTTTCTTCTGGTTCCATAAACGGTAATGAGTATCAGTAATAAACAGCGTTTCCAGTTCCGTCGATTCATATTTTCTTGTAAAATCAAGATATATCCGGATTTCTTCTGCCAGCTTATCCGGTATCTTATACTGTACGGTATCGTAATCCTCATTAATCCGGTAAGAGATGCTTTTACCGGAACCTTTTATCCGGTTTCTCCGCAGGGTCAGATACCATCCATCATTCTTTTCTTCCAGGCATTCCCTTGGTGTAAGAATAAACTCCCTTGGCCGGAGAGGAATGACACCGGTAATTTTCCACCAGAGGTACAGAGGATAAAAGAATAACCGCTCCTCTTCTGCTATGACAGAGTTCCAGTAATCATTCATGATATCGTGAAATAGAAAATAACTGTCAAAGGAAGCAAGGGGACGCTTCCTCCCTTCGATTTCCGAATAATGGAGCACAGCAATCTGATCCAGGGTATCCATCATCTGTTCCAGCGGTTCAGGATTGGAGGGTTCCGGCAGGGTGGAGAAGAATTCAATCACCCGGTTTGGCGCTGTCAGTTTTATACTTTCAAAAACGGAACTCAGTTCCGCATATGGATAACGGATAATACGTTTGATATCATTTACTACGTTCTGCAGGGAATGCAAAACCAGATCACCCATGGTAAACAGAACATAACATTTTAAGTATTCCGTAAACATACCGATATCCATTCCAAGGCAATTCTCATAGTATTTTTTATAAGCAAAACTGCTGATATCAAAGGACAGTCCGGTTCTTGCATATTCATCCGTCAGATGCCATTGTGCATCCGAGAAATTGCCATTCATAATAATCTCTTTTTCTTTGTATTCCTCAAACAGCTCCTTTGCTCTTTCAATACAGTCTGCATCCAGACTCTGTACGGAAAGTATGGTATCAAACATGGTCGCTGTTCCGTTTGCACTAGACATTAGCAGTTCCCTCCTTTATCATCTGTTCCAGTGATTTCAGCGCTTCCTCACCGTACTGTTCCTGGATACACTGCAGCAGTTCATCCATGGCAGGCAGCACTGTCTCTTTAATGAGTGCCTTGTATTTTCCCTTTATCCGTTCATCCGGTGTCTGATAATACAATTGATATAATCTCTTGTATTCACTGACCATCAGAAATACGGTTGATTTTGTACTGATTTCATATTCACAGCCGATACAGCTTGAACGGTCTGAATATGGACAGAACCGTTTCATTGCGGTAATCAGGCACAGACATTCATCCTGTTTGGATACCGCATTCCCGTTTGCAATCCGGTGCAGGGTCTGGAGAATACTGCCGGTACGGTTCTCATCATCCGGATAGAATCTTCTTACCAGTTCTGCCGCTTGTTTTTTTGACCGGTTGGAAATGGATACCACCTGCTCCACTTCTCCCGGTGACAGGTCAAGCTGCTGTATCAGCATGGTCTGTTTATGAACCGGAAGCTTGTTATAATCTCCTCTGGTAATCATCTTTAACAGCATGGACGGAATAAATGACAGTATGCCCCGTTCAAACAGCTCTCTGGCCACGAATTCGGGTGTCAGACCGCTTAACTTGGCATCCTTCAGGTAAACAGCCGTTGATGCTGAAAAATCGCCGTATGAGCCTTTATGGGAACGTGCAAGGGCTGCCAGTATATACCCTTTTACATGGAATACATCATCATGTTCCAGAATGTCATCCGTCAGCAGGAAAACGGACTGCATATAGGATTTATTCATGGAGCGGGAACGGAAATTGGCTTCCAGGAACAGGGAACCGATTTCATCCCCCATATACCGGGTGATGCGGTCATAATCAGAAATGCACCGGATCAACGGTTCTTCATCCGGAACTCCCTTTATCTGCCTGTGGGCCTCCGCCAAGGCAAATAAGGTGCCGATCAGCACTTCACAGCTTTCCGGAACACAGAATTTGACGGATGCAATACCGCTGTGCCGTTTGGTTTTATTGGGCGTCAATGGAAGAACGGACAGCCGCCATGTAATGGAATACAGGGTCAGTCTTGCATCTTCATCCGGAAAGGTCTCCTCTTCCACCCTTTGAAGTACCTCGGCAGGCTCCATGGTCAGTCTTGGATGCGCAATACGGACCAGATCGGAATTCCGCAGTGCACAGATGTAATGGAGTGCCAGGAACAGCCATGTATCCACATGGTTTTTGGAATGGGCCGCTTGTCCATACATATCATGTTCCAGGATGTAATCCTCATTAAATAAAAAATACATCAGTGTAAGATATTCCTCCATGTCATAAGCACCATTTGTATCGGACCGTTCCTTCCGTATGGACATGACATAATCATTGGAATACCGGGTCTTGTAAGTATCCTTCAGCCAGATAAAAAGAGTACATAATACAATGCCATACTGTTTTGGCATATCCCGGTAGGCATCGGCCAGAAGTTCGGCTGCTTCGCTGTCGGTCATGATACATAAATCTTTGAGAAGGTAATAGACTAAAAAATCCGTCAGATAGTATATGATTTCCTCTGAGACTTCATATTCCTGATAAAACCGCTTTAATTTACCAGATGTGTCCGGAAATCTGTCCTCCAGCATAGACAGCAGGAGTTCATTTTTCTCGTTTGTTTTCAGGGTGTAATTCTGGAAGAATAAATGAAACCAGTCTGTAAAAGGTTCAAAATCCTTCGGTTCAACCATTACTCTTCCATCCTCCCACGTCGGAGTTATCCCAAACCAGTCATTGTCCGATAAAAATTTCACAAAAACGGAATTGAATTCCGCTAATTCTGTATTCAGTTTTCGTTGTAAGTCGGATGCATAGTCCTTAAAATCAATCATCATGATACAGTTTTCCAGCCTTCCACAAAGAGTAATCAAACAGCTCATTGCTGACCTTTGAAAATTGTTTTTCCAGATCTCCTTTATTCTGCAGATAGGTAAGTGCAGATTCCGGTGAGGTATCCCCGCGCCAGTACATCAGACCGGATACATCTTCACCAAACAGGGTCAGGTTTACGGAGAACCAGTGTCGGAAAATATGAGGACTGATGGAATGCTCCTGTAACAGATGGGCATAGTTTATGACTTCCGGATCGTTACTGTGCAACAGCTCCGGTATGGCATCCCGGACAACATCCTGAAATTTTTTATAATAGTTATCGTATGTCATGGCTTTCCCTTGCTTATTCACTGTCAGAGCACCATAGTCAGACTCATATCTGCAGCCTTCCATATGCTCCATGTAAAGCTGATAGCATTCATAAAAGGCATGCAGAAAAGCTGGATAAACATGCTGGGTACGTTCCTTCTTGATTTTTCCCACGTTTTTCAGGTCACTCCGTAGATTCCGTTCCCGGGTCAGATCAATGCTGATATCCGACAGTTCACCATCCAGAATGACAAAACGAATGCCTGCACCCAGCCTGGAATCCTGCCGCCTTACATTACAGCTTTCCGATGGCCGAAGCCCTGCAAAGGCACTTAATGCAGTAAGCATAAGCAGTTCCCTGTGTTTCTTTATGATGACATTCATAAGTATGGAGAATACCCGTTCTGGCATATCACGAAATATTTCTTTGGGTTCCGTAAGATAGTGGACATCAAAGACCGGTACTTTTCTTGTCTCCAGCCTCCGCATCCGCTTATTATAGACTTTTACATTCTTATATAATTCTGATTTCTTTATCCTGTATGTTCCGGGATTTCTGTCTGCCACTTCCTCCAGAAAGTCAATAATGGTCCGGATGCAGGTATTAACAGTAGCCTCTGTCCGTCCCTTGCTGTCTCCCGGAAGCACACCCATTCCATAATCATTCAGGAAATCACTGACTACTTTGACCGTAATGTCAGTAAGCTTCTGGATATGATAACGTTCAAAAAAAGCATAATTCAGCAGCATGCAGACATAGTAAAAACGCATGTTGCCGTCATCGGAAATATTGTGGGCATATTTTTGTTTCCCGGATCTGATATACCTGTGAAAATCCGTCCAGGCAGCAATGTGCTTCTGACTGTCCCTTAATACAATGAATTTGCGTGTGATGAGCTGATTGTCCCTGATTACAAGGGTATGCTCGTAGACTGAAAAACGGATATCTGAATGCATGATGTCTCCCCTTTGAATGCTGAATAAAAGCAGAAAACAGTTGCAATCCAGATAAATATTTGCTAGAATGAATTCAGCAAAATACGCAACAAAAATAAGAGCATTGACCAGACCGTTCCCCAACGAGAGTTAATGCTTTTTTTCTGCTTATGAATATTGCTCTATTCTAACATAGAGTATAGTTGGATGCAATTATTTTTTACATTATGTTACATATTTTTACGTTTATTCAATCTGATGATTTACTACAGATATTACATATATGTATTCCATTTTTCGGATGCCCCAAGTCAACATATCCTTTTATAACAATTTGATACATTTCAAAATCATATAGGCTATCAACTTTCCTTCACATAATAATTCTGATTCTTACTGGTAATCTGACACTCACTCTGATAATCCTTATTATTCGGACATGATATCCAATTGCCTGCGATAACAATAGGCTCAATATGATTTGAAGTTTTCAAATTATTATAATGTTTCCAAAACAATTTAGCATTTTTAAAAGAAATTTTCACCCAGCTTTCCAATCCTCTGTTATCTGCCGGATAATTCATAATAAAGGCAAATTCGTTCTCAACTTTATGATATTTTGAAACTTCAACGATTTTGTAACCATTAATTCCATTTTTATATTTTTCATAATTTTCATTATCTACTAAAATATCATCTATTTGTATTCCCTTATAATAATCGGTCTTATTTTTGGAAATACACATAGAATATAAGGCGGGCAATGTATGAATCCTTATTTTTCTCTTTTTACCTACTTCAGTATTGTTTGCTCCAGAATTTCCTCTTTGTACATCCTTTATGGAATGATTTAACCCCAGCATACTTTCAAAAGCAAAGTTCAGATCAAATCTTTCTTCATCATAGTTGTCAGAATTAAATCGAATGGAACATTTAATACATGAACTGCTAGTATGTTCTTTTATATCCTTTGAACGAAAATAAGCATGTCCTGTTCCACCACCAACTAAAATCATTTTTGCGTTACAACCTTCTGTACAACAATAAAAGGGACCGTTTATATCTTTAATTGTACTATCATCGGCATATACTGGTTTACCATTTCTATTTTCTAAATATGCTTTTTCTGGCATTTCTGTTTCCTCCTATGCAAATTATTTCATATTGATTATAACAAGAATGGAGGTATCATGAAATGAGAAAATGCAGATTGTGTGAATTACATCAGTCAATTGAAACGGACTGCTTATCTTTTACGAAAGGTATACTAGCTTTATCTAATCCAACAAACAATGTCATGGTGATAAATACCCCAACAGAAGAATTCCTGTTTTCTATACGATACTGTCCATACTGTGGAAAGAAATATATAGACAGGGTTTAGGCTATATGTAATAAAAACTTATATTAAAAAAAGATCATTCTATTTCATAAAAACTTATCTATTATAATTCAATACCGTATCTAAAAAGTAATTTACATAGTTGGTTATTATTTCATTATCCGTATATTCACTTAATTCTATTAATTTTAATACATCTTCCTTAATGTAGTTTTTATTCAGAGAATAATTGTACCTAGAATAAAAAGCTGTTTTTAGCATTAAATGTGATATATCCCAAGATGCTACACTTTTAGAAACAACATCTGTAATTTCCATATTCCTCCTTTCATCTTCAGAACTAATTATTACAGCAGGATACACACGCCATTGTACAGGCGATTCATCCCACACATAATAACCAAATCGTACAATTGCTAAATGAATGCTAATGAGTGGAGTTTCTTCATCAGGCAATTCGCTGATGAGGTCAATAATATCATCAAATGAAGAAAACATTGTCTCTTGATCACAAATGGATGTTATATGACGTAGTCTTTTTTGTATATGCTTCTTCTTTTTGCCCTCACCAATATCTTTGATAAATGGAATATTAACATGTTCATTCCGCAAAATAGTTATTTCATGCGAAGTATTTATATCATCAAGATGAAATACTGGTATAAGTCCAAACCGAGAAACAAGATTCATTAAAGCATCTGGAGAACCTTTAAATTCTGGTCCAACCCACCATCCACAGGAACTAGATTCATCAACTATAGGTGAAATTTTACCGACTATCTCAGGATAGCTGTAACCCATATAATTCAAAACAATAGGTTTGGGTATACGATTTTGATCAAAATCGTCTTCACATTGAATTCGTTTATAAGCATACATCTGCTCGGAACCATCAACTTGAAATGAATAACCATATACTTTTCCTCCTACTTTTTCATCGTATACCATTATTGCTGAATACGGAAATGGTGTATTACTTGGTACAGGAATAGTCCGGATAGCAACATGTTCAATATTCTCCCATCTTTCTTTTGGAGCAAATAGGCAATGAGAAAAAATAATGCTTAAAGCTTCCGAATACCAACATATTTCATCTTTGTCATCCGAATATATTACACAAGCCGACATACCTGATATTCTTATATTATTTAATGGTTCTTTTCCACGATAATACCACCAGTATTCCATTAATTGTTGTGAGTATTCTGGATACCAGGTTTGTAGAAACAGAAGTTCACGTTGGAGTGACTCTAAATCTTTTGTTGGATTTTCCTCAAAATGTAAATATTGTCTTACACTTGCACATCGTTCATTTAATGCTTGGACCAATCTTGGATTATCAATTTTTCCTTTCTCAAGTACTTTATAAGCTTTTTCAAAAAAATCCAATGCGGAGTTAAAGTTACCTTTACGTGCTTCTAAACGACCCAAGTAAAACTTGCAAACAGCCATAGCCTCAGGATTCTTTGAAGTTTTAATTGTTTTTTCTACTTCTTCTAAAAGTTCTTTCGCCTTATTATTATCTTCTACGTTACCCTTATTCATAAGAGTCTGTATATGGGCAATTTGGGCCCATGTAATAGTATGTTTAGATGCACCATTTGCATCTATTGCTTTTAAGTACCAAATATCTGCCTCAGTATCATTATTTTGATATTGGTAAAAAACACCTATTTCATACATAAGTTGTGCTTTTTCACTTAAATTTATACTCTCGTTCATTTTTGCCTTTAATATCTTTAATATTTTATCTAAATGCAAATTGTCTTTTTCCTGCTCTGATACTTCTGTACGAGGTCGCAAAAGAAAATCCTTTAATTTTTCATTGTATTCAATGACATTATTTGTCGTATTTTTTATTTTTAATATTTCATCTATAATATTAATAAAATAAGAATCCTCTTCGTCATACATAAAAAATGTTTCAGGTTGTTCTTTAAAATTATCTGGTACCGAACAGAGGCACATCCTTTGTAATTCTCTCGTCCATTCTTCAAATGCGGCTACTGGATTATCTTCATCAAAATTTTCGAATTCTCTTATAAACACAATCTGTTCATTTAATGCCTTCTCATCACCCAATTCTGCGGATAGCCGTGCAATTTTTCGAGAAAAATACAATTTGTCTTCAATTTCTTTTACAGTTTTCAATGCTTCCTGACTAGTTTGATATGATGAAATTAAATCGTCTTGCATATAATAAGCTTTTGCTAACAAATCAAAAACGCTTACAAGATATACTTCATCATTTCTTTTTCTGAAAATATCTTGTGCTAATGTGACTTTTTCAATAACTGAATCATATGCTTCCTCGTCGAATAGTATATTACCCCAATTAAGTAAGAAAATAGCATGTTCAAATTCCAAATGTTCCTTTTCTGTGGCATCAACGGCTTTTTTTACATATATCATTGCATTTTGAATATCCCCATTAGCCTGATAAGCCAATGCCATGTCATTAAAAGTTGCTGCTAAATTTTGTTCAATCACACTGAGTTCCATTTGTCCATTGTATGCTCTTGTTATAATTTTTAAATTTAATTCATCACAAACACTTTGAAATAAAGAAATTGCCTCGCCATATTTCTTTTCGCACATAGCAATTTTTCCTTTAAGTGAATTACAAAGAATAATATCATCATCATTTGGAGTATAAGAAAATGCCTTATCTAAGGCAGATTTGGCTGCTGACATCTCATTATTCATAATGGTTGCATTAGCCAAGCTAATATACACCCCAAATAATGTTTCAGGAAATTCTTCAAATACACCTAAAGATAAAACATCTGAAAGATAAGCTATGGCTTTACTATAGTATTGGGGAAGTTGTTGCATCTTCAAGGCACATTGTAACTTAGCATAAGCAACTTTTAACAAAAAATCTTTTTCATCATGACCAGCTTTTTGTGCATTGGTTAAAGCCTGCTGGGCATCGTCTAAAGCTTGTTGTACATCATTTAGAGCTCCAATATAATCACCATCTGCAGTCTTTTGATTTGCCTCATTAATTAAATCTTTAATAGGATCATTACTCTCTAATACAAATCTATTCTTTTTTTCACTTTCTTTCTTATTTGACATATTTAAGATATTATTATCTAAACTTTCCAGTTTATTTGATATTTGCTGGATACCATTCATAACAGACTGATGATGACTTTGATTAATATTTTGTATAATGAAATCTTTTTTATCCAAAAAGATTTCATTAATTGCCATGTTATGTGCATTAACACATTGAATCATTCTAATCTTATAATCTTCATCAATGTATGACAGAAAATCTCTCTGTTCAATTCTAAGGTATTTTTCAAATCCAATCCACAAACGTGTTTGTTGTTCCTGCATTAAACTGTTCGTTGCCGAATAATAAAAAATATCTTTAAATATATATTCTATGAGATATTGTTCTGTCAGCCTGTACAAATCACTATTCGTTCCCATAAATACTTTTTCTATATTTTTTCTGTCCTCACGCAACGCAACAATAATTTTCTGCTGTTGCTCTGCTTTATCAAAAATTTTATCACCTGCTCTTCCCAAAAAGTATGATACAATTGCTTTTGAAACATCTTCAAGAATAATTTCCCATCTAATATTATCCATTAAATGAACCCTCCTACTATAACGTGATTAATACACTACTATAATCCATCAAATTGCATTTTAGACATTGCTAGAAAAAACCGCCTGCCGACCTTTTTCGACAAGCGGTTTTGTTGTTCATCAATCTCTTTTTTATTGTAAGTGGTTTTAATGTAATATTCTTAATTTCCAATTTTGAAAAATCTTTTAATTTATTACAATAAACAATAATAGAACCACTTATCAAACAAATATCATCCTTAAAAGTATAAACCAACTTCCTTCGTTGCATATTGCTTCCTCTCATATGTTTATATTAATTTGTATCATACTATTTTCCTATAGTCAACAAGTTACAATAGATGTATTTTCACTTTTGTAGTGTTACAATTGATGTGAGACTTTCCTATATACAAAAGACGGTTGAGTACTATAAAATGTTAATCACCCAAAAAACAATCATAGAAAGGACCTCAACCGTCATGAATACTATATCATACTCTCAACGATATCTGCCACACAAACTTTCCACAAGATACCATGCTGTCAAGCTTTACCGTACCGGCGTCGGCGTTTCCTTTGTCTGCAGACGTTATCACATCTCCAAAGCTTCCCTTATGCGCTGGAATAAGAAATTTGACGGCACAAAAGAATCCCTGCTGGATAAGTCTCATAAACCTCATACTCCCCATCCTAATGCCCATACAGCGCAGGAACTGAAATGGATCAAGGATTACCACCGCCGTAATCCTAAAATCTCTGTTTGTGAGCTGTACGGAAAACTACGGACCTGCAAAGGATACTCAAGGCACCCTGCTTCTTTATACCGCATATACCGCAGCCTGGGATATTCCAGTGCCGCCCCGTCCACGAAGAAAAAGAGCAGCCCGAAACCTTATGACACGCCGACAGAACTCGGCATCAAGTGGCAGCTGGATGTTAAATATGTCCCTGTCCTATGCTATAAAGGCAGCGTCCCGCAAAAGTTTTACCAGTATACAATAATAGACGAAGCTTCAAGGCAACGGTTTATATATCCTTACATGGAGCAGAGTTCCTATTCAACCATAGACTTTGTCAAACGTGCCATTCCATACTTTGGATATAAACCTCTGATCATACAGACGGACAACGGCGGGGAATTTACCCATCTGGCAAAAACCAGCCGTATGCATCCCTTCGATATTTTCTGCTCCCAGGCAGGCATCACACACAAGCTGATCCGTCCACGCACCCCTCAGCATAATGGCAAGGTTGAAAGAAGCCACAGGAACGATCAGGAGCGTTTCTATAACCACATATCTTTCTACGACTATTCTGATCTGGTACTGCAAATGAAACGGTATCTGAAGCGTTCAAACAACATACCAATGCAGGTGCTTGACTGGAAGTCACCTTTGCAAAAACGTCATGAGCTTGAAAGACATTAATCTTATGACGTTTAACCATGAATATAAAAGTACTTAATGTGATGGCATTTATAGTATCATACCTGTCTTTTTATTTTTTAATTTTAGGTATCACATTATTGACTAATATACATTACAATAGATGTATTTTCACTTTAAATATTCCCTAGTTGCATTCCAATAACGTCATTTGTTTTTCATTCTCAAATAGTAAAAAAATGAACTTTATTCCGAATAAATTTAAAGTCCAATCACACAATAAAGTTCATTTTCCCAAAATAGACGAAACTCAATAACGTAAGGGAATACAATGGATTAGTGGATATAATAGTAAAGTCCAAAATTTTCCACATATTCCGCTGTTTTGTCAATAATCTTTGTGCGATAGCCGAATTTGGATATATCTGTGTAAAATCTTCAGTAACTGCCACAAATAAAAATAGTATATGACCGAAATATAAAATGTTCAAATCATACACTATTTTTGGATAAATGCTATACACATTCCACTATATGTTTAATTAAAGACACAGTACCGTCGATTCCCAGTATATTGGTATCCAGACAATAATGATAGCTTGTTGTTGCTCCCCATTTTTTAGTGGTATAATAATTATAATAAGAAGCTCTTTGTTTGTCTGTCTTATTACAAAAATCCTTTGCCTTTTCCGGCGTTATATTCATTCTCCCAGCCACACGCTTCATACGTTCTTCTATGGGTGCAAACAAAAAGAAATTCACCACATTGGTATAGTCTGCCAAAGCATAATCTGCACAGCGGCCAATCATAACACAGGGACCTTCGTTGGCGGCATTCTTAATGGTATCAAAAGCAGCAATGAACACCTTATGATTAATCGGCATATCCATTCCATTTGCATTGATTCCCAGAGAATATGGGTCCATTACAATCGAATATAATAAGCTGCTGGTTGGTTTTTCATCAAATTTCTCAAAAACCTCTTCACATAGTCCGCTTTCCTTTGCTGCTCGTTTTAATAATTCCTTATCATAATATGGTATATTCAGTTCCTTCGCCAGGGAAATACCGATTTCCCGTCCGCCGCTGCCACATTGTCTTCCGATTGTAATAATTGTGTCTTTTCCCATAATGATTGCTCCTTTCCGGCATATCCTTATTTACATGCTTATTCTATTTCTATTTTATCATAAATCTTGACGGTTAGCACTTGATTTTTATTTTCGTGACTTATTCCCACGAGCAACGGGTTAAGTGGCTGCGTGCAGATGTTGGGTGACTGTCGAGGTTCTTCGTGAGCAAGCTCCATAACTCATTTCACTGGCAATTCTGTATGTCTGAACTGTTACATATCATTGATTCCTAACATAACAGGATGCCATATAACAACAACTGAATTTATCAGAAATTATTGCTGGCAGCGAAGTTGCTCTAACAGCTGTTGAAAATATTCCGGTAATTCCGCCTGGAATTCCATATATTTCTTCGTTCTGGGATGCACAAAGCCTAATACGCCTGCATGAAGGGTCTGACCCTGTAAATGAAAGGAATCCTTGCCGGGGCCATATACCGTATCCCCCAGCAAGGGATGATGGATATATGCCATATGCACGCGAATCTGATGGGTTCTTCCCGTCTCAAGCTGACATTCTACAAGGGTGTATTTTCCATGGAACCGTTCCAGCACCCGGTAATGTGTAATTGCTTCTCTGCCATGACGCACATTTACTGCCTGCCTTTTCCGGTCAACCGGATGCCGGCCGATGGGCTGCTGAATCGTTCCCTGCTCTTCTACAATATTATCATATACAATCGCCTGGTATTTTCGTGTTATGGAATGAACCTTTAGCTGCTCTGCCAAGGACTGGTGCGCCAGATTATTTTTGCACACCACTAACAAACCTGTGGTATCCATATCAATCCGATGAACAATGCCGGGACGTAAAACCCCGTTAATCGTTGACAGATGCTCCTTGCAATGATACAGAACGGCATTTACCAGGGTTCCGGATGCATGTCCTGCAGCCGGATGTACTACCATTCCCTTCGGCTTATTTACCACTAACAGGTCCTCATCCTCATAAATAATATCCAATGGTATATTTTCCGGTACAATATCCGGCTCCTTTGCCTCCGGCAGTTCAACCGAGATTACATCCCCGGTTCTCAGCTTATAATTTGTCCGCACCGAGGTATTATTCACAAGAATATTACCATCTGTCATCAGCTTCTGAATATAGGAACGGGAAATATCCGGCAGCACATCAGATAAATATTTATCAATACGCATATTCACTTGTTCCTTCGTAATATCCAGCTTCAATTATTCGTCTTCTTCCTCTTCATCTGAAAATAATGCGTTGATATCCACTGCTTCCTCCGATTCTGTTGTCATATAGCCAGTCTTTCGGTCATTATTTGTTTCCGTTTCCTCTTTCAGCTCCATTTGCTCCACTGGTTTTTCCGGAGCTTGAGAAGTTGCTCGTTTCCTTGTAAAAAAGAACAATCCTTCAAAATCCTCTTCCTTATAACGGAACAAAAGCAGGCAGCCGATTACGGCAATCGAAATGGTCACATACAAGTCCGCTATGTTAAATACCGGAAAATCAATGCACTTTATATAGAAAAAATCCACAACTGCACCTTGAAATAATATATCCCCATGGAAAATCCGGTCAATCATATTACCAATTGCACCGGCAATAAGAAATTGAATCGAAACCGCAAGGGGGCGGAACTTGGAATCCCTTGCCAGCTTCCCATAACAATAGCCTAAAAATGCAAGGATGATGATTGTAAGAATCAAGAACAGGATTTGTCTGTTCTGAAACAATCCCCATGCCATCCCTCTGTTTTCCAGATAAAACAAACCAAAGAAATCACCCAGAATCGGATGATATGTGAATAATTCCAACCGGCTGGCAACAACATACTTCGCATACTGATCCAGACATATTAATAAAAAAATGCCAATTATGGCTTTCACATACTTCATTATATCTTGGCCTTTCTAAATATACTATCAATCCGTTCTATACCCTGCTTCCCATACTCTGAAACGCAGAATCAATCGTCCTATATCCTGCTTTCCATACCCTGAAATGCAGAATCTATCGTTCTATACTTTGCTTTCCATACTCTGAAACGCAGAATCAATCGTTCTATATCCTGCTTTCCATATTCTGAAATACACAAGCTATCTTTATCTTTTCAGAAACTTAAACTATCCAGCATAAGCCTTCTCCAGACTTCAAAAACCGAGTGCAGGGCTTAGAATGGCTAAACCATTGCTGAAATTAAATACAGATAAATGCGCAGACACTAGGTATCTCTCCGTACAAACAAGAAATGAGCTGCTTACAGTCACCTATAAGCAGTTCATATCCAGCTTTCCTGTCATTCAATTACAGTCATTCTATCAAAACAATCCAAGAACCAACGGTTCCAAACCTTCTAAATAAATGTAAATCCGGAGCTGTTGGCATCTTCATCTCCCAGCATGGCCCGCTTTTCTACCCGGTCCTCGACTTCTCCTTCCAGGGCATCCGGTTCGTCTGCCGGTTCCGTCTTTGCTTCCTCTGGCTCCGGCTGCGGAGCTGGTTCCGGCTCCTTTGGCGCTGCAAATGGGTCTACAAAGGAGCTTGTATCCTGTGAAGACGGAGTACTATCAAATGCCATTTCATATCGATCCAAATCATCCCGTTCTCCCAAAAGACCGGAATCCTCTCCATTGTCAAATCCGGCAAGTGGCTCCTGCTCTCCTTCTGCAATAAAATCCGTCATTGGATTCGAGTTAATGTATGCGTCATTTGGTGAAGCCGCACTTTTTGAAAATGCAGCAAATTCATTGGCATCAATCCGGAAAGAATCACTGGTAATCAAATCCATCTGTGCATTCAGGAACTGTGTAAACTGTGCCTTATACTTGGTATACTGTTGAACCAGGGCAACCGTCTGATTATGCACACGCTCCAGCTCCCGCTTTGCGTCTGCCGTATGCTCCTTTGCCTTATTCACAGCCTCCATTTCAATGGTCTGTGCCTTCAGCTCAGCAGTGCGAATCGTTTCCTCTGAGGTCTTTTCTGCAAGCACCAAAGCCTTTTGCAGGGATGCCTCAATATTTTTATAATGCTGCAGTCCTTCGTTCAGCATGTTGATTTTATCCTTCATCTCAACATTGGAACGATACAATTCCTCATAATTTTCTAATATTTCATTAATAAAACTGTCTACATCCTTCTTATCATAACCAATACCGGACTTAAACGCTTTCGACTGGATTTCAACTGGTGTAATCATAACTTCATTTCCTCCTTATTCTTAATAGGAACCCAGATATGGAGATACGGTAGATTCATTTAATATCTCATCCCGCAGGTCACCGGATACCTCGATGTCTTGTGGTGCAGCAATAAATATATTGCTGGAAATCGCCTGGAGGGAACCATCCAGGGCATAACAAGCGCCACCGATAAAATCAATGATTCTCTGGGCAGCATTTAACTCAATGCCTTCCATATTAATTACGATGGTTTTTCCATCCTTCAGAAAATCCGTTACCGTCTGTGCTTCATTAAATTCCTGTGGTTTAATTACGTACACTTCACTACCTCTGCCATTCATTGATACTACTTTATTATTGGAACCGGAACTACTTCTGGCTGCTCTTGGTTTCTTTGCATAGGACGGGACATAGTCATAATCGTCCTCGTCTTCATTATAGCTGGCGGCTGCCTGTGCCTTCGAAGGTGCATTATAGGAAGGCTGTGGTCTTGCCGGTGCCGGTTTTTCTTTCTTCGGCTTTGGCTGTCTTGTCGGTTTTGGTTCTACTAAGTCTATTTCATCGTCAAATAAATCATCATTATCGTAATCATCATCGTCCGGATCATTCAGACTCAGGATGTTCATAAATTTGTCAATACCTTTTCCCATGACATATCTCCTATCCCTCTAAATATTGTAATTACGTGTGCCGAAAATACCGGTCCCAACGCGTACCATGGTAGCGCCCTCTTCTACTGCCACCATATAATCGTTGGTCATACCCATTGACAGTACACTCATATTAACATTATCAATGTTTATTGATTTTATGTCAAGTAATAATTTGTGCAGATTTGCAAAAATATTCCTGTTTTCTTCGGGATTTTCAACAAAAGGCGCTATCGTCATCAGCCCCT
Source organism: Clostridium sp. (assembly GCA_023667695.1). Taxonomy (GTDB): domain Bacteria; phylum Bacillota; class Clostridia; order Lachnospirales; family Lachnospiraceae; genus CAG-632. The sequence continues at coordinate 47,367 of JAMOZY010000007.1, forward strand.
GGATATGTACGTTTGACAAACGGGCAATTTCTCTTACTGCATCCGGCACTTCATCATAGGCAAAGCCGAACTTGGATTCCTCCTCCGCTACATTGACCTCCAATAAAATATCACAATGCACCTGCCGTTTTACTGCTTCCTTTTGAATCTCCTTTGCCAGCTTTACAGAATCAACGGAATGAATCAATAATCCCTTATCCACCACATATTTTACTTTATTGGTCTGCAGATGTCCAATTAGATGCCAGTGGACCGGAGCCGTAATCTGCTCGATTTTATTGGTCAGCTCCTGGACCTTATTTTCACCGAATTCATACATCCCACAGGCAATGGCCGCTTCGATATCGGATACCGGCTTGGTCTTGCTGACTGCAATCAAAGTAACCTCATCCGGATTACGCTGCACCCGTTTACAGGCTTCCTCTATATTTTTCCTTACCAATGCCAAATTCTCTTGAATCACGATTATCATCTCCTGTTTCTTAATAAATTATCTGCCCTTCCTCTACCGTAGAGGAATCCAGAACAATCCGGTCATACAACGCTATGCCGTAACTGGTACTCTCAGATATAATGGAAAAATCACTATCCGATGCCAGAATCTCAATGGGCCGGAAGCTGGCGCTTCCCCGATTGACACTATATACCCCGGTCCGGTTCTCCCGTCCTGCATCCGTCAGGGACAGGGTCTGGTCCGAATCATTTTTTACCAGGACTGCATCCGGAGCAAATGCATTGGGATTCACATAGCAATACAAATCATCCTTCTCATAAATGTCTGGTGCCACCTGCATCACGGAGAGATTGCCTTCCTCATCCAGAATCCGGACATTGAAATAAATCATCTGACTGGAATTGCTGCCGGCAGTCAGATAATCAATAGGAAGCTTCAGCACCTGTTTTTCCACAATGGCACTGTTGGGAATCGTAAGCCCCTCCTGCTGGGTCATCACAATTTCAATGGGAAGAAAACGCTCCTCACAATAATTGACCATCAGCTTGTCCAGGGTGATATTGGCAAAATACGCTTCCCCATTCTGAATTACGGTAATATCCCCATATACCTCATGAACAACATTCGGCATCCGCAGGGTGACCCGGTCATCCGCCTGAAGCCGTTCTGCATCCTCCTGGGATAATGGCAGTACCAGATTCCAGATGTCACTGGTAATCAGCTTATAGACCGGACTCCCCGCCTGAATAATCTCACCCGTCTTTAGGGATGTACTGGTATAAGTATCCCTCTCATAATCCGCAAGCGTTATTTCCTCCGGCTGTTTTCCTTCATATCCATCCTGATAATAGGTTACAACACCACTTTCACTGGAAGTAATCTGGGAAAAGGAAGCCATGGTTCCATCTGCACTGGTCAAATCCTCCAGCACCTGGGAATTAATCAAATCCAGAATCTGACTGTCCAAATCATTTTTGAAATCATAGACATCCGAGAAATTCACATCCGAAAAATAGTTTTGAAAGGCGGATATCCTGGTTTTTATCTCATGATACCCGGCGGTGTTTAAGGTAACGCCGTCGCCGGATGCATCGGCTATGATATCCGCCAGGGAACCGGTAGCATCCAGAGTATAGACGGTAGCATTTTTCCCCACCTTCTGTCCGTTCCGGATATAATAATTAATATAACCGGACCGGTCAGCAGCAACCAATACTTCCTGCCGGAGTGCAATAGCCGAGCCGGTAATATTGGTATCCATATAGCTTTTCTGAACCTCGTAAACCGATACCCGTACCTGCCGGAGGCTGCGGAAAATCTGCACTCCAAGAAAAATAAAAATCAGCCCAAAGATAATAACCCCTATATTAATGACTGGTACGTTATGAAATTTGATTACCTTTTGATTCTTTTTCATATATTACCGTTCCTTCCGACAGTGCAACCGGAACAATTCCGTCTGAACAGAAAAAGGGACGGGCGAAGCACCTGTCCCTAACATAATCCTATAATGAAACACTGACATACTGCTTTACAGCCTCCGGAAGCTGGTCTGCATTCATGGAAAGACTGACAAGAACATCAATATTCCGGCTTTCAGAGAAATCCGCCAGAAACTCAATTGCATTCTGAACCTCTTCCTCTTCAATATGCCCAATGGTTAAAAAGCTGTCAAAATAAATCTTTTCCAAATCATGGTCCTGAGAGGCAATACCATAAAGAAAACCGCAGAACATATCAAAATTCTCAATATGAAATTCCGGTACATTAATCATTCGAATACGGTTGCTCAATTCATACATATGCTTGTTGTTCTTATCCAGATAAACAATGGAGCCATTGGTCAATAAAGCACTGTCATTTGCCTTTGAAATAAGAACCTTTGTTTTTCCCTTACCTTTGTTTCCTGCTATGATTTCTACCATGCTATCATCCTCCTAATCATCCACTGATACTAATTATAGTACATTCAGAAGGGAAGCACAACAAGATTTTGTTATTCTTTCTCAGAAATCCGGCGTAACAGCTCCTGCATGTTCGCATAAAGGGCAGTTCGAGAGCTGGCGCCACAGACCAGAACAATATAATCCTGGTTCTGACTGTCTCTTGCTTCCAGGATTAGACAGCTTCCCGCCTCGTTGGTGGTACCGGTTTTACCGGCAATCACTGTGATTCCCTCCGGTGCCGGAACCGACTGAGAAATGAATAAATTCGAATTTCCGATGGCTGCTTCCTTTTCATTTCCTTCCCCGTCGGTATAATGAATGGTATATTGAGGAATCTCTGCTATGGCACGAAATTCCTCATGCTGAATCAAGGTCTGAAAAATCAGATACAAATCATAAGCCGTGGTATAATGCTCTTCTGCATGTAAGCCGTTGGGATTGACAAAATGCGTATGGGTAGCCCCTAATTCCACGGCCCGTTGATTCATTACATCCACAAAAGCACTATCACTTCCTGCAATATAACGGCCAAGCATAACGGCATAGTCGTTAGCCGAGGTAATTATCATACCATGCATCAGTTCATCTACGGTAATGGTATCCCCAACCTGCAGCTCCAGGCTGACAGCCATAGGGTCATTTAACACCACTGGCTCCGTAACGGTAACGGTATCATTCAGATTCCCCCGCTCCAATACCAGTAAGGCCGTCATAATCTTAGTGATGCTGGCCGGATAAATCCGTTCAAATGCATTCTCGCTAAAAATCAATTCATTGGTGGAATTGTTGATACACAGCTGTGTAGCTGCCGAAGAATTCACATGCTCCTCTGCCGGAAAAACCGCATATTGATTCGAATAACTGCTTACGACCGTCGGCGGTACCGATACAGAGGCCTGAAATTCCCACTGGTCCTCGATTCGAAAATACGCATCCGTCACCGGCGCTTCTTCCTTGGAAGAACAGCCGCTTAACATAAGCATCAGTATGAAAAAAATACAACAAAACCGAATTCCCGGGTGTTTCATAGCGCCTCCTTGCTTCTGTTCCGACGAGTACACGTAAAGAAAGCTGCCAACCAGATTGCCTGACAGCTCTTTTCCATTATTTATAGATATTCCGCCACTCTAAATCCCCCCGCTCCAATGCTTTAATCATTAATTCTGCCGTTGCCAGATTGGTGGCAAGGGGAATATTATGCATATCACATAGACGAAATATATTATTAATATCAATTTCATGGGCTTTTGGATTCTGAGGGTCCCGTAAAAAAATCAACATATCCAGGTCATTATTTTCAATCTGTGAGCCAAGCTGCTGCTCGCCGCCTAAATGCCCTGCCAGATATTTATATATGCTTAAATTCGTAACCTCTTCAATCAGACGGCCGGTGGTACCGGTCGCATACAAGGAATGCTTGCTCAGGATTCCACGATAGGCAATACAAAAATTCTGCATCAGTTTTTTCTTGGTATCATGTGCAATTAAACCAATGTTCATAGAATTCACCTCAATACTTCTTTCTATGCAGGCCAATATTCAAAACCAGACCAATCCCCACACAGCTGGAAAGCAGCGAGCTTAGGCCATAGCTGATAAATGGCAGAGGCAGACCGGTATTCGGAAGAATCTGGGTCGCTACACCGATATTAATAAAGGTCTGAAAGCAAATAAGCGCCGCTACGCCTGTCGCAATCAGCATTCCTTCCTGATCTTCTGCCTTTCTGGCGATACGAATACATTGTAACACTATTAATAGTATAATTGCAATAATAAACACACATCCGATGAAGCCTAATTCCTCGCCGACAACAGAAAAGATAAAATCTGTCTGCTGCTCTGAAATCAGGTTGGCATCCTTGACGGTAGCTACCGTATTGGAATTGATTCCTTTTCCGGTCAGCATACCGGAGCCGATAGCCATAACAGAATTTGCCTGCTGGTATCCGGTTGTCAGAGCATAATCCTGTGGATACAGAAAGGCCAAAACCCGTCCCTGCTGGTTTTCGCTAATCAGCTTTTGGTCCGGCTGCTGAAGATACCAGAGTATGGCGCTGCTTAAAGGCACCATAATCAGGGCGGCTATCCCCATGACCTTATAGCTCAGCCCCGCTGCAAAAATCATGGCAAGCATGAAGAGAAAAATATCAATGGTCGTTGACAAATCCGGCTGCTGCACTACAACTACCAAAGGAACTGCACAAAAAACAGCAAGCAACAACAGGCTTTTCCAGTTATTCAGCTTATCCTTCAGCTTAGTCAGCAGCACAGCCAGACATATGATTATAATGATTTTGCTGAATTCCGACGGCTGAATCGTTATGGAATCTCCGATTCCATACCACCGTTTGGCTCCGTTTACCACCTTACCAAAGGGACGCAGTCCAAGAATCATGATAATATTAAGGATATACAGCACAATCCAGAGTTTACAATAATAATGATAATCAATCAGAGAAACGACTATCATCGCAAGGATACAGCCAATCAGACCAATAATCTGCTTTGTAGTATAAGAACTGTCGGCGCTGTTAATGACAATGGTACCCGTAATCGTTGCTGCCAGGACCAGAATGACTAATCTGAAATTGTAATCTCTTAAACGATAGCCCTTTAACATTTTCCATTCGCCTTATTTCTTCGTATTATTTGCCTTTAACTCCTTAATTGGAATATTGGCATAAATCGCCGGCACCGTCCCATGTCCGCTTTCGGATTCCGTCTGTGTAATCTGAATGTCCAGACCGGATGCATCGATTTCCACATATTTGGAAATCACTTCTATAATCTCATTCTTAATCTGTTCCATAACGTCTGGTGAACAATTGGCGCGGTCTGATACCAGTAAAAGCTTCAAACGGTCTTTTGCATAATCCCCAGAGGTCTTTTTTTTGCCAAAAAATATCTCTTTTAATCCCATAGTATTTTGTTCCTCCTTAGTTATTGGACTTCTTAAACAGCTTTGACAGCTTTTTAAAGAAACCATCATTGGATAAATCCAGATAAGGTATCTCCTCGCCCATAATCCGCTTACAGATATTAATGTAAGCCTGTCCCGGCAGGGAATTGTCCCCAACTAAAGGTTCACCTTGGTTTGTAGAAACCACGATATTCTCATCATCCGGTACTGCGCCGATTAAATCAATGGCAAGAATCTCTACGACATCCTCAATGGACATCATATCCCCGCGCTTAACCATGTCCATACGGATACGGTTGACGATGAGATTAATCTTTTTAATCTCATTTGCTTCCAGCAACCCGATGATACGGTCCGCATCACGAATTGCCGATACCTCCGGCGTTGTCACAACAAGGGCCCGGTCAGCAGCCGCAATGGCATTCTTAAAGCCCTGTTCAATTCCGGCCGGACAATCCAGAAGTATGTAATCAAATTCCGTCCGTAATTCATCGACCAGCTTCTTCATCTGCTCCGGTGATACCGAGGTTTTATCCCTGGTCTGCGCAGATGGGAGCAGAAACAGATTCGGATACCGCTTATCCTTAATCAACGCCTGCTTATAGCGGCAGTTGCCTTCTACTACATCCACCAGATTATATACGATACGGTTTTCCAGTCCCATGACCACATCTAGGTTCCGCAATCCGATATCCGTATCAATCAATACTACCTTCTTGTCTAACTTTGCAAGACCCGTACCTACATTTGCCGTTGTAGTGGTCTTACCTACCCCGCCTTTTCCTGATGTAATAACGATTACTTCACTCACTCTTTCATTCCTCCACTCATGTATGTTTGCATTATATATTAATATCATTCAGAACCGATTTACTGACTGGTTCAATATAGATATTATCCTCTTCCACAAAAGCAATCTGCGCCTCCGGATTCTTATTTCCCAGCCGTTTCTTCGGCTTATCCGGCGCACGTCCGATGATATCGCTGATTTGTATCTGCATCGGGGTCATGGACAGTGCCAGTACAAAGGCATTCCGGTTGCCGGAGGCTCCGGCAATGGCCGTCCCCTTCAGACTGCCAAGAATAATGATATTCCCGTTGGATAATACGGTCGCACCTGGGTTCACATCTCCAATCATGACCAGACTGCCGGAGGCCTCCAGCGTCTGTCCGGAACGTAAGGTACCCTTATAGAATAACCCATCGCCCTTTTCCGGATAAATATAACGGGTTTCCGCCTCTGCCATGGGTCCGGATTCCTTCTGGTTTCCTTCAATAATCCGTTGGAACTGCTCTTCCGTATCCTTTCGATTATCAATCACATACGGAATCCGAAGGGTGGTTCTCTTTTTTATCAAATCCAGAATCCGGTCGATTTCCTCGGAATCCAATTCCCTTCCCTCAAAGGTAATGGCACTTTGGGTATTGCTATTGAAGTATTTGCTGGAATCGTCAAACCGAACGCCAATCTCAATTAATAAATCCTCAAAGGGAATCTCCGGGTCTAACACCAGGACAATTCCATATCGATTCCCCTTAATTAATACATGTTCCTTCATGAACTCACCTCATTCAAGTACATTCTCCAGTTTTTTCCAAAATACACATAACTACTATATACCAAATCCATCCCCATTGGCAAGTATTTAATCCGTATGCACACTGCTTCCGGATACCTGGGAGTTCTCCAGCAGCTCCGGCTGATAATAGTACGCATAGACAAAGCTGGCAAGCTCCTCTGCATTTCCGGAGGAATATCCGTATGGGATAACGGTGGTGACAGTGATTTCCGGATTATTATACGGGGCAAATGACACGAACAGACCATGACTTCCCCGGGTCAGGTCCTCCTGTGCCGTACCGGTCTTACCGGCCACTGCCACATCCATTTGGTTCAACAGACTACTGGCAGAGGTATTATCCGTAATGACCTGGCGCATGCCCTGATGGATGGAATTCCATAAAGCACTGGAAATCTCCGGATGTGCAGTAACATTTGGCTCAGCCTGATAGACGCTTTCTCCTTCAAAGTTCCGGATGTCATTGACAATGGACAAATCGTAACACTCTCCTCTGGTCGCTACGGTATTCACATAACGGGCAAGCTGAATCGGCGTATAGCTGTTGGTACCCTGTCCAATGGCGGAACGCGGGGCATCCTCCTTGGATACACTGGGTTCTGCTTCCGGAAGCTCGATGCCGGATTTCCGGTCCAGTCCGAATACCCCTGCATATTTGGCAAGCTGGTCCAGTCCCTGCTGCTCCCGGTAAACGCCTGCACTGTCCAGCCCCAGCCGGTATCCTACATCATAGTAAAAATAATTACAGGATACCTCCAAGGCCTCTATGATACCAATGGTTCCATGAGTACCCGGATAAATCCAACAGTGGGGATTCTTCGGAACCAGGTCAAATTCACCCTTGGTTTCAATGGTTTCATTTAACCCCAATACACCTTCCTGTACGCCTGCGACTGTGCTGAGCATCTTATAAGTAGACCCCGGCGCCGTTCTCTGCTGGGTGGCACGGTTGAACATGGGACTGGTTATATCCGAATCCAACTGCATATAGTATTCCGCCTCAATGGTATTGGTCAGCCGGTTGTTATCGTAGCTTGGATAGCTGACCAGAGCCAGTACCTTTCCGGTATTCACATCCGTAACTACCACTGAGCCGGAGCAGGGGTCTAAGGCAAGCTGCGCCGGTGTCAGTTCAATCTTCTGAATCTTACGGTACATAAAGGTATACGCACTAATCTGACCGGACTGCAGCAGACTATAGTCCTCATCCTCCGTACTCAGCTTTCCCTGGTCATAAAGCATCAGGCACACCTGTCTCCCGCTTACTACTCCGGATTCTATCATATATTGAATGATTAATTTGTCGAATTCATTGTCTTGCTGTAATTCCGTGATAATATTCTCCACTAATGCGCTATAAATCTCTTCGGAATCATAATAATCACTATTCAGCTCGAAATTTGAAATATTAATGGCATTCTGATTGATGGCATACCGCAGATATTCTCCCAGGCTGATGGTCTGGTTCTGGTTAAAGGCAAGAAACTTTTCATCATTATCCGGTATAACCGTAACATCCAGAATTTCCTGATTCATCAGCATCCGGTAGATATAATTCATATAATCCTGATCTTCCTCCGATAAATCCTTGATTGCAGCATTGGAATTCAACAAATTTTGTTCTACAGAGCTTAATACAGAGGTCTGCCTGCCTTCAAAGGTACTTAAAAAACTGCGTTCATTGTCGCTTGCCTGTTCGGAACGGATATGTTCCATTGTTAACGTATTATTCCGGAACAGGGCAAAATATGCATCGTTAATGGGAATCAGTATATTTTTCTCCGTTCCCCTGGTGTTTCCTTCATCCAAATGTGCCAGAAGAATACCGGCCAACTCCCGTTCCAGGGCGTCATAACAATACTTTTGCAAATCACTGTCAATGGACAGGTAGACATCATTTCCGGCAACGGCATCGCTGCTGTCTATCACCTCCAGTACCCGTCCCATATTGTCTACAAATAAATGCTGATTTCCACCTTTTCCCCGCAATTCAGCTTCCAGTACATTTTCAATTCCCATTTTCCCTACCACATCCGCAGAGGTATACTGGCTGTCCTCCGGCAGACTGTTGTTGTATTCCGCCATCTCATCCGAGGAAATGCTGCCAATGTAACCGATGATATTGGCAAAATACTTCGAATCATTATAGATTCGTGTGGAATCCACCTGTACATCCATGCCGGGCAAATCGTACTTATTCTCCGTAATCTGCGCCACACTGGCCTCTGAAACATTCAGGGCAATCTTCACGGTCACATACTGCTGGAACCGGTTCAGCCAAAGAGAATACCGGACCGCCATAATCTTTAAGGCATCCGCCTTGGAATAGCTGTCAGCAATATTAAAATTCCGGTTCCGCCTTGCATTGTGATTATTCCGCAGATATTGGAAGATTTCTTCTGCACTGGCATTGGCATGCTCCTTTAAATCGGATTCCCGGCTTACGGCATACACTTCCATACGGAACCGGGTCAGTGCATTTCCGGATACCGTAAACTGACAGGTTCCGGAAGCATCTAATTCTATGGGAAAGCTGTCATACAAAACGGCATCCCCATTTCCCTCCAGAATCTGAATGGTATCGTAAACCAGCTTATTCTTCAGCTCATCCTCAGTCATATCCAGCTCTTCCGCCCGGGTACTAAGCTGTGGACTGTTGCCAAAGATAACGGAATAAGAAATCTCATTATAGGCCAGTTCTTTTCCGTTGCAGTCATAGATAATCCCTCTGGATGCCGGCACGGTCACCGTCCGTTCCTGCTTATAGGTAAAATTATACAGATATTCCTGACCGTCTACAATCTGCAGCACAAACAGCCGTTGTATCAGAATGCCAAACAGCACCAGAAATACCACCGTTAAGGGAAATAAACGATGGCTGGTGTATTCCTTTAAGAAGTCTTTAATTGCCCCAAACAGCTCCTTCAGCATCAGCTCTCACTCCCTTCTTCCTTCCGCTTCAGCCAGCGGTTGATTCGTACCAGCGGTTTATAAATGAACAGCGTCATAATCATGGTATAGACCATTTCCGGCAGAATCACATGAATCAGATAGAAACCGATATCCAGCCGGTTTCGCAGTAAATAGGCAAATATATAAACGATGATATTGTATATCAGGTCATTGGCTCCCGCCATCAGCATCGGAAGTAAAATATCTTCCATATAATATACCCGATGGAAAAAGCCGTTTATATATCCCAGATACATATAAAGCAATGCATAGGGACCAATCATGGAGCCGTAAAACAGGTCCAGAAGCAGACCGGAAAAGAATCCAACCAGCATGCCCTCCTTGCGTCCCCGCATCATTCCAAAGGCCATGGTAGGAATCAAAAGAAGATTTGGCACGATTCCAGCCAAATCCAGATAACGGAATAATGAAGTCTGTAACAAAAAACAGATTAATATAATCAATAACTGTATAATAAATCTACGCATATACTCACTCTTCTTCGTATACATCCTGCTTTAGCTCCAGCACCACCAAAACAGTTTGAATGTTGTCAAATTCCACAGCCGGAATTAAATCTGCCGACATGGTCAGGTTGTTGGTGTCCAGCTCCAGATTGGTCACATACCCAATGGTTATGCCAGGCAGGAAATTATCGCTGATACTGGAGGTAATCAGTTCGTCTCCCTCCGAAATCTCTGCATCCTTATCAATATACTCCACCCGGATATAGCCTTCATCCATATATTTTTCATCCCCGATTACACTGCACAGGGTAGAATCCGTAATTAACATGGCACTGATACTGCTGTTATCATCAATAATGGAACGAACCTTTGCATAATTAGGACCGACCTCTGTCACAATTCCAACCAGACCGTTTCCAGCCATGACATTACAGCCTACCCGGATTCCGGCATTACTTCCCTTATCAATGATAAAGGTATCAAACCAGTTGCCGGCGTCCTTGGAAATCACATTAGCGGCAATCTTTTCATAATCCGGATACCGGGAATCCAAATCATACAATTCCCGCAGGTCATTTAATTCGTTGGCATCGGACATATTGATGCGGTTTTCCGTCCGATAGGTCTCCAGCTGGCTGCGCAGTTCTTCATTTTCCGCCTGAAGATTCTGAATATCCGCCAGCATATCCAGCTTTTCACCCACCCATTCACCGACAACATTGATTCCTCTCTGCATGGGGGTAATGGTAACTCCCGTCACATAACGAAGGGGGGAGAATGCTTCTTCAAATGCATAGGATACCCCGATAAAAATCAGACAAAGAATGGTCAAAACCAATAATATATACTTCGGCGGTATGGTATTTTTATTGTTAAAGTTCATAGGACTACTTCTTTCTATATTCGTTCCCAATCATAGCTGACGGGCTTCCGCAAAGCTATAATAGGTCTGGTTTCCAATAATAATATGATCCAGCAGCGGAATCTGCATTAAGGCTCCGGCTTCCCGCATCTGACTGGTAATCTTGCAATCCTCCAGACTTGGCGCGGCATTGCCGGAAGGATGATTGTGAATCAGAACCAGATTTACGGCACTGCATTTCAAAGCCTCCAGGAAAATCTCTCTGGGCGAAATCAGAGATGCATTGACGGTTCCCATGGTTATCATCTGCTTTTTTAAAAGCATGCATTTCTGGTCCAGATAAACGGCAAATACACATTCCTGGGTCTTAAACCGCAGTTCTTCCATAAAATACTCTGCGATATAGACCGGTTTCCCCAGAATGACCTGCTGCTCCGGTACGGTTCTCGCAATCCGCTTCGCCAGTTCGGCAATGGACTGCAGTTGAATGGCTTTTACCCTGCCGATTCCCGGAAGTTCCATAAGTTGTTCCCGGCTTAAATAGCAAAGCCCGGTCAGGTTCTTATGGATTTCATCCTTTGCCAGCACCTGTCTTGCCAGCTGCAGGGAATTCATTTCCCGACTGCCATTCCGTAAAATGACTGCCAGTAATTCTGCATCACTAAGCGCCTCCGGTCCCAGCTGTTCACAGCGTTCGTAAGGCCGCTCTGACAGCGGGAGGTCTTTCATACATTCTTTCATATTGTCCTTTCTGCGCTCACAGAAAATGACTCCTGTTGCCAGCCGCCTACAGCAGCCGGTATATCACTACACCAATGATTACGCCAATAATGCCCCCAATGGTAATCTTGATGGTCAGTCCAAAGGTAAGAACAACGATTCCAAGGTCCAGAACGACCGGATTGGACAGACCAAAGGACTGTCCGAAATTCAACCAGCTTAAAAAAGCGATATCCTTTGTCAGCCATCCGATAAAGCCGCCAATCACAATGCCGGCCAGTATCATTAAGAACAATGCCCAATTATTTTTACCTAGATTTCCGCCTGCCATGAATCCGCCTCCCTTTATCTTCCTCTGGTTTTTCTTTCTCCTCAAGTTATATGCCTATGGCATATCCTGCTCTGCCTTTACATTTCTACAATCTAACTCAAGGACTCCTCCCACCTGCGGTGGGTCCCTCCTCAAGTTAATTCACATTAATCCTTATAATATCATATTTTGAAGCCCTTATCAACCATTCGCTGTAGGGATAGGATAATTCCGAATTTTGCATGGGGATAGGTTAAGCCCCCCTGAAAATAGGCTGCATAAGGCGGTTTCATCGGTCCGTCTGCGGAAAGCTCGATGGATGCACCGGATACAAAGGCTCCGGCAGCCATAATAACATCGCTGTCATAGCCCGGCATGGCCCATGGGGTCGGTGTTACATAGCTGTCAATGGGTGCTGCCGCCTGGATTCCTTCACAAAAGGCAACCAGTAATTCCGGCGTTCCAAATTCAATGGCCTGAATGATATCAAACCGCTCTTCTGTTCCGTTTGGAATGGTACGATACCCCAGCTTTTCGTAGACATTTGCCGCAAGAATCGCCCCCTTTAGTGCTGCAGCAGTAACGGTAGGCGCGAAAAACAGTCCCTGCACAAAAGAAGCCGTCACCCCTAAGCTGGCGCCCAGCTCCTTTCCCAGTCCCGGTGCCGTCAGGCGGTAAGCCGACCGCTCCACACATTCCTTCCTGCCTACAATGTAACCGCCAATGGGTGCCAGACCTCCACCCGGATTCTTAATCAGGGAACCAACGGCCAGGTCTGCACCTGCATCCGTAGGCTCTGCTTCCTCTACAAACTCTCCATAGCAGTTATCTACCATGCAGATAATATCCGGTCGAATTCCTTTTATAAATGTGATTAATTCTCCAATCTGTGCTACCGACAGTGTAGGACGGGTGGCATAGCCCTTGGAACGCTGAATCTCTACCAGTCTGGTCTTTTCATGGATTCCATTCCGGATTCCCTCCCAGTCAAAGGAACCATCCGGAAGCAAATCCACCTGGCGGTAAGTAATTCCGTATTCCGCCAGAGAACCGGTAGAAGGACGGATGCCAATGATTTCATCCAGCGTATCATAGGGCTTCCCTACTGGTGACAATATCTCATCTCCCGGCCGTAGATTACCGGCAAGGGCAATATGCAGGGCATGGGTGCCACAGGTAATCTGTGACCGGACCAGAGCATCTTCAGCATGAAAGACATCTGCATAAACCTGCTCCAAGGCATCCCGCCCGATATCATTATAGCCATAACCAGTAGAAGGATATAAATGTGCCTCACTCAGCTTATTCTTCTGCATGGCATGCAGTACCTTTAGCTGGTTATACTCCGCTCTCCGGTCAATCGCCTGAAACCGTTCCTGCAGCCCTTCCTCAATCTGGAGACAATATTCCAGCACTCCTTTGTCAATTCCCATGCCTTCATACATGGTATATATATCCTTATTCTTCATTTTATCCTTTCTCTGTTTCCATCATACATTTTACTACAGATAATGAATGATTCAATTTCATAATTATGGGGGTTCCAATATGGAAGAAACCTTCCATTCATCATCCACCCGGTACATCAAATTTTCCAGTCATACTGCCACTACCCCTTCCTGCCTTCCCATTTTAGCACAGAAAAAGAATGGAAAACCGTTTTCCCCAAAGCGTCATATATTTGTAAGAATTCTATCCTGAATATAATCCAGCATCTGATAAAGCAGTGCTTCCTCGTCCGGAAATTCCCTCCGGTCCAGCCAGATTACATCCCGCTCCCGCCGGAACCAGGTCAGCTGCCGCTTGGCAAAATGTCTGGTATCCCGCTTCAGCACGTAAACAGCCTCCTCCAAGGTACAGTTTCCTTCCAGATAGTTAAGGATTTCCTTATAGCCTAAGCCCTGCATGGATACCATATTTCTTGTACAGCCGGAGGCCTTCAGACGCCGGACCTCTTCTACCAACCCCTGTTCTATCATAGAATCAATCCGTTTGTCAATGCGTTCATATAACCGGTTCCGGTCATCCGTGAGAACAAAATAAAGAAAATTATAGGGAGATTCCTTTTGCCGCTGTTCTTCATTATGTGCAGATATACAGGTGCCGGTCTGGTGATAGAACTCTAAGGCACGAATAACCCGCTTCACATTATTCGCATGAATAGCATCTGCGGAAGCCGGGTCTACCTGCCGCAATTGTTCATGGAGATACTCTGCCCCATGCTCATTGGCAAGCTCTTGTAATTTCTGACGATAGGAATCTTCTTTTACAGCTTCGATTCCTTCTATCGGTGCTGTCCCATTCCATTTTTGTCCATACTCTTCCTGTTCAAATTCTATGTCATAAAGAAGCGCCTGTATATAGAATCCGGTGCCGCCGACTAGGATGGGAATACTCCCCGATGCATAGACCTGCTCTAAGGCTGCCTTTGCCATTTCCTGAAAGCGTACCACATGAAAGTCCTCCTCCGGCTCCAGAACATCAATGAGGTAATGGGGAATCCCCTCCATCTCTTCCGGCCTGATTTTTGCAGTTCCGATATCCATATGCCGGTATACCTGCATGGAATCTGCGGAAATCATCTGTCCATGAATCCGCTTTGCCAGTTCAATGGACAGGGCGGTTTTTCCTACGGCAGTCGGACCGGTTAAAATAATCAATGGTCTTTGCTTCATTGGTCACCTTCCTGAAGGACATCTGCAATGGTATTCAAGAGATTCATCCGCTCCAGTGGTTTTAAAATATATCCAGCCGGTTTTAATTGCAATACTGCATAGATATGCTCCTTGTCTGAAACCCCGGTCAGAAAAATAACCGGAATATCCTTGCCTGTCTCATCCTTTTTTATCTCTTCAAAGGTTTTCTTTCCATCCCATCCTGGCATTTCATAATCCAGTAAAATCAAATCCGGCTTCCTTTGCGAAAGGAATCGCAGCCCCTGTTCGCCCGAGGTAGCAAGAGAAACCTTATATTCCTGTCCCAGTATCGCCTTAATGCTTCGCAGCATTACCGCACTGTCATCAATGACCAGAATGTGCTTTTGCTTCAGATTATTTTTATCCGCATCCAATGGTTCATTTTCTTTTTCATCCGCTTCCTGTTCGGAATCTGTTATATGAAGCTTCTCATAGCATTTATCCAGCAATGCCTTCCGGGTGATTGGACGGAACATGCCTTCAAACTGCTCTCCCTCATAATACTCGGCATAATAATCGTACTCTTCCTTTGTGCTGATGGTTAAAACCGGAAGCTTTACACGGGCATCCCGCAACAGATTAAAAACAACCGTATCCATTTCATAGGAACCAATCAGACTTACAATGACCAAATCCGGTTTGACAATCTTCAGCATTCGCTTTACCGTATCTGTATTCGTTGAAGATACCTGGACCTGGAATTCCTCCATCAGACATTCATTCAGATTTTCAATTGCATTGTTTAAATCCCCAATTAAAAGTATTTTTTTCATACGCCACCTCATTTTATTAGATTTATACTTATATTACTGCTTCCATATTCCGTCGATTTAAGTATCGATTTGACTCATCAGCTCCGGTATCAGTTCATCTGCCAGCTCTGAATCCAAATTAACGACTGCCGCGCCCAGATTGTCTACCAGCTTCTGTATATCAGGCGGATACCGGAACTGCTGTAGATGCTCCATAATTTCATCCATGGTATCCACGTCCATATCCTCCATGGCTGTTTGAAGCAATCGGAGAAACTCCTTTATATCCCCATAATCATCTGCCAGCTCCTTCTTTTCTTCTTCCTGAATACATGGCTTTAACCGTTCCTTATACCTGCGCCAGTCCTCCAGAAATACCGGTGTTACAGCCTCCAGGATATCCAGCCGTTCTGCTCCGGCCGCATCTTCCAGCATCCTTGCTACGCCGCTTAAGGAAACTGCCCCAATCATGCCGGCAGAGCTTTTCATGGAATGCACCTTCACCCTGTACTGCTTTAACGGCTCAGAAACCGAACCTGGGGTATCCGGTTCTGCGCTGCTTTCTCCGTTAAACATCTGATTCCAGCATTGTTCCAGATAATCCGCCTCCGTATCAATGAGTTTATAAAAGTCTGTAACCGTACTCTGTAGCAGTCCGGCATCCTTTAAGTGCAGAAATGCATATTCCCAGTCTATTCCATCCATATCCGGAAATTCCTTCTGCTCTATCCGAGCCTTGGAACCGGCTTCCTCCTGCTTCCCGGCTTCCGGTTCCTGATAAATCAGCTTTTCCTGTGGCAGCAATTCCTTCAGCATTTCTTCCAGCTTCTCCGGAATAATCGGTTTGGAAAGAAATCCCTGGAAGCCTTCCGACAAATACATATCCTTCGCTCCGGCAATCGCATTTGCCGTCAAGGCAATCACCGGCGTATTCCTGCATGGATAATCCTGCCATTCCTGCATATGGTGAAGGGTGGTGATTCCATCCATATCCGGCATCATATGGTCTAAGAAAATCACATCATAATGTATGCTCTTTACACAGTCCAGACATTCGTTACCGCCGGAGGCTTCATCAATCCCTATCTTCGTTTCCTTTAACAGTCCGATAAATACCTTTCGGTTCACTGCATTATCATCTACCACCAGCACTTGGGCATCCGGCGCCGTAAATGCTGCATCATAGGAATATTCCTTCGCCTGTTGCCGGATTCGCTCCTCCAGATTGCCGATTGGCTCTGCGTCCATGATTCGCTGCTCCAATGCAAAGGAAAACGTAGAACCCTCTCCATAAACGCTTTCTACCTCTAACTTACTTCCCATCAGCTCCAGAAGCTGTAAGGTAATACTCATGCCAAGACCAGTTCCTTCTATGTTACGATTTCGCTGCTCCTCAATCCGTTCAAATTTTGCAAACAGCTTTGGAATATCCTCCTCCCGGATGCCGATTCCCGTATCCTTCACCGTAAACCGCAGAAGCACCGTATCCCCCTGTACGGTACCTTCTACTGCCAGCCTCACTTCCCCCTCGTGGGTATACTTGACGGCATTATTCAGCAGATTCACTAAAACCTGCCGGATTCTGATATCATCGCCCCAAAGCTTGGATGGTAATGTTTCATCTACGAAAAGAGTCATGTTCAAATCCTTTGCCTCCGCCTTTAGGGAAATCATGTTCACAATATCATGAATGACGCTGCTGAAATCATATTCCGCCGATACGATTTCCAGCTTTCCGGATTCAATCTTGGACAAATCCAGAATATCATTAATCAAAGCAAGAAGATTCTGCCCCGCATTCTGAATATTCAGTGCATATTCCTTAATCGGCATCTCCGTACTTTCTCTTAAAATCATGGTATTCATGCCAAGAACCGCATTAATCGGGGTCCGGATTTCATGAGACATATTGGCAAGAAAGGTTCCCTTAAACTCGCTTTCTGTGATTGCCTGTTGTTTTTCCCGCTCCATATCCAGGATGTCACGGAGGGTACTAATGACCGAAATCAGAAGTAAAAAGATTAAGCCTAACGCCATCTCTACCCCGCTGAAGAGACTGTTTCTCTGGAAATATTTAAAAATCTGAAAGCATGCGGCAAGAGATGCCCCAAGGATTCCGATTGCGACCAGATAATACTCCCGAATATACCCTTTCTTAATATCAACGATAATCGTAATGCCCATTAAAAGAATAACCAAAAAAGCAACAACTGCCATATAGGTAATGGTATTTGCAAAATCCACCAAGGATGTAACATGAAGGATGGTACAGATTGCAAAATCAAGAACAGCAATTATCCCTATCGAGATATAATACTTCTGATACCGCCCGTTCTGGGTTTCATTCATATAGATAAGAAAGGAAAAAGGCATCAGCATAATCATATAAAAGGGAATATCATTAATAACAGAAATACTTGGAAACAAAAGCTGGCGGAATACCGAATTCACGATTAACCAGACTGCCACAAGGAAAACACTCCATCCCAGATATTCCAGTGCAATTCCTTTGTGATAGCATATGCGGTATGCAATGCTGGCTACAATAGTGAAAAATCCAAGAAGCATTGTTAAAAAGGCAATGATAAGCTCTGCACCATATAATTTGAAAAAGTAGTGCCAGATACCCATTCGGTCGCCGCTATAGATTACATGAAAGATACCAGAATAATCGGAATCCGACTGGCTTTCTACGGTAAGGATTTTCCCTGCATCCCCTGGTTCCAGCTCTAAAAATACAAATGCTACCGCACTTGTCTTACCAAATAATCTGGACGCATCCGTCGAGTACTCCTCCCGTAGGACACCATCAATATAAAGCTTCATATCCTGCTTGGAGCTTCGAAAACACAGATATGTATTATTTTCCAACTGTTCCGGCAGTATAGTCTCTATGGTTACCAGCTCGTTCCGCGCCACCTCACACTTGCCTGGAATTTCAATTGGGACCTTCGTTCCATCCAGCTTTACCCACATCCAGTCTGCCGCGAATTCCTCACATCTATAATCACCTGCCGGAGCATCTGCCGGCAAACAAATCTCGCCCAGAATAAAATAAGCAAAAACGACAAAACACAACAAACCAAATATCCATTTAATGAATGTCATTCCATTATAACGCTTCTTTTCCATACAACCCTCTTCCACCTGTTCTATCCTGTTTATCTATCCTGATAATTAAGATAATAGTCCCTCATTTCCAACATCTAATATAACACAAGCAAATAATACAAACAAGTCATAGAGTTCCTTTGCCCTTCATCGGTCCTGTATCCGTTTGAATTTCTTCTCAAGCTCTGTTTCCGTCATGGCAATGATAGTCGGTCTGCCATGAGGACAGTTATAGGGATTTTCCAGTTGTAGAAGCTGGTCAATCAAGGCATCTGCTTCCTGAGTGCTTAAGGTCATATTTCCCTTGACTGCCGCCTTACATGCCATGGTAGCAATCTTATAAATGAACAGGTCCATATTTAATTGATTGCCCTCTTCCATAAGGGAATCGATAAAATCAATAAAAATATCCTGTGCTGCCAGACCATAGGTCTCTAAAGGTACGGAACGGAGCATATATTCCTTTCCGCCAAAACTTTCCATCTGAAAGCCCATATCTGCAAAAAACTGCTGATGCTCCTGCAAGACCTCTAATTGCCTTGGATTAACGGAAATAACCAAGGGCGGGTCAATCTGCTGGGAAAGCACCTTCCGATTCTGATACTGCTTCATCAGCGTTTCATACATTACCTTCTCATGGGCGGCATGCTGGTCCATAATAAACAAATTGTTCTCATATTCAATGAGCCAGTAGGTTCGAAAGAGCTGGCCAATCAGCCGGTGCTTCGGTCTTGCCTCCTCAGACAAGAATCCGGAGGCAAACCATGACATCTGCTCTCCCTTCGGTGTGGATGGAGACTGCACTTGTTCCGGCATGTCCGAAATATCCGTTAATTGCTTGTCATTTGGGGAATCATCATCCGGGGCATCTGACATCCATTGTCTGTTATCCGGAGAGAGTTGCAAATTTTCGGATGGCTGTTGGGAAGAAACCTTAATCCTTTCGTTTGTTGACATAACATTATTATTGTCATTTTTATTTTCCGTTTGGAATCTGCTTTTCTCCTGGAACCCACTTTCTTCCCGGACGAAAGAGGCTATTCTTTCGTTTTCGCTGCCATGGGACTGGCTGCTGCTGTCCGACACCGGAGGGTTCACTAGTATCTTCTCCTGCATCTGTGCTTTCCGCTTCACTTCGAAGGGTTCCGGTCCCGAAGCCATGGTTTTGCTTTGATTCTGGCTGCCCTTTATCGGTGCTTTACTGACCTCCGGTATCAGCTCCTTCTGTAACAATACCCCGCGGATTTCTTCAAAAATGAATTTATACAGCTCTTCGCCCCGGCTATAACGCATTTCCATTTTTCTTGGATGTACATTCACATCCAACAGCTTCGAATCCACTTCTAAATTCAGCACGACAAAAGGGAATTTATGTATCATGACAAAGGTTTTATAGGCTTCTTCGATGGCTTTCGTAATGATTGGACTTTTGATATACCTGCCATTGACAAAATAATGCTCAAAGCTCCGGTTGCCTCTGGATACATAGGGCTTTGCCACAAAGCCGGAAATACGCATTTCCTCCCGTTTTGCATCAATGGGAAGCAGATTGCCGGATATATCCCTGCCATAAATATGATAAATAATATCCCGGATATTGCCATTGCCGGAGGTATTCAGCTTGTTCTGCCCGTTATTTACGAATTTGAATGAGATATCCGGCCGGGACATGGCAATCTGCTCCACCAGTTCATTAATATAACCACCTTCCGTCATGGCGGTTTTTAGGAACTTCCGTCTGGCAGGGGTATTATAGAACAGATTGCGGACAATGAAGGTCGTGCCTTCAGGACAGCCGATTTCCTCCCTGGTCTGCTCCACACCCCCATGAATCTCATAACGGATGCCGGTTAAGGAATCCCCGGTCTTGGTAATCAGCTCGACCTGTGCCACGGCGGCAATGCTGGACAATGCTTCCCCCCGGAAGCCCAAGGAGCTTGCAGTTAGTAAATCCTCGATACTGGTAATCTTACTGGTAGCATGACGAAGAAAGGCGGTCTCTACCTCATCTGCCGGAATCCCACAGCCATTATCTGTAATCCGGATAAAGGATATGCCTCCCTCCTTAATCTCAATGGTAATGGCATTTGCGCCGGAATCAATGGCATTCTCTACCAATTCCTTTACAACGGAGGCAGGGCGTTCTACTACTTCGCCTGCCGCTATTTTATCAATTGTATGCTGGTCCAGAACCTGTATCATGTCGTAGCTCCTTTCGTTTCTGCATGCATTCTTCGTCTGCGTTTTTCTTGTTGGCTGTATATTCATATGTTCTAGTCAGCCGATTCCGATTGCTTTGTTTCCGAATCCCACGCTTCAAAATCCTGTGATTCTGGTTTCCATTCGGTTGATTCATTCCAGCCTATATGAGCCACGTTCGATTCTAACACATCTCCGGAAGTCCAGCTTATATTCTGGTTCTTCCTCCATATTTTCAGAGACCATATCAGTAAAAAAATTGCAATTACCTGAACTGCCAGATAGACATGAAGCATTATTTTATGCGTAGATTCCACCGTCTCAAAGGACGCATATGGAACAATTTGCTCTGGATTGTTCGGATTATAGTACCAGGTATCCTTTGCACCGCGATTTACTTTGGCTGACTGATTCTGTGCCGTATAGCTGTAAACGATTCCATTCACCTCATATTGAAACCGATTCGTATAACGCGTGAAGGATTTCCCATCTAAATTCGTATAGGAATCTACAACAGAGCTTGTATAGGTAACGGTAACCGGTTGATAATCAACTTCCTTTTCATAGATTTTTCTATTATCCATATAGTGCTTTAGACTAACAAGCAGTATCAGAATAGCAAGCCCCTGTAATAAAATGAATATACGAAATTTACGCATATCAATCTGTATATCTGCCTGTTTGCCTGTAATATCAACCACATAATCGTCCATCTGCATTTCTGTATTCCTCATTTCCATATCTGCCAGCTTTTATAAGAAGCATTCCCAAGCCTACGCTTATCTGATAAAGTTCGTTCCAATCCTTGGCTCCTGCTCCGGCAGTCCAAGTACTTCCTTTCCGAGGGCAATGCTCTTTATCAGAAATGCCAGATTCTGTCCCAGGGTCCGCATGGTCTGCAGTCCTTCTTCATCCTGTGTAACCTCTTCCGGTGTATTCCCATGGACACTGTTCCAATACTGGCTGGAGGCAACCGGCATACCGGAAATGGTAAAATACTTATTCAGTTCGTCAAAGGTAGCGGAACAACCGCCCCGTCTGGCGGATACTACAGAAGCGCCTACCTTCATCCGCTTATCACAGGATGTACTATAAAAGAGACGGTCCAGGAAGGAAATCAGTGTACCATTGGCAGAAGCATAATACACCGGTGAACCGACAACCAAGCCATCGCAGTCTGCAAATTTCGGTGCAATCTCATTTACCATATCCTCAAATACGCATTTCCCCAGTTCTCCGCATCTGCCACATGCGATGCAGCCCCGGATATCCTTGTTCCCTACCTGAATCAATTCTGTTTCCATCCCCTGCTGCTGTAAAACCTTCTCTACCTCTCTTAATGCCGTATAGGTACATCCCTTTGCATGAGGACTTCCATTGATTAATAATACCTTCATAAAATTACCTCCATTTTCCTTTATTTCTTGTTTATTATTTTATGTTCTGCTTCCGGTCAGCTTTTCCTGTAATTCACTTAAATACACCAATGCCTTCATCGGGGTCATATTCGATAAATCCAAGGACTGAATCTCCGCTACGACCTCCTGCTCCTTGGGGTTTGTAAAGAAAGACAACTGTACCGGCTCCTCCTTTTTTCTGGGTTGTGCTACCTTAATCTTTTTCCCTTTTCCAGCCAGTTCATGTTCATCCAGCAAATCCGCCAGAATTTCATTTGCCCGGTTGATTACTCCATCCGGAATGCCAGCCAGCTTCGCCACCTGGATTCCATAGCTTCGGTCAGCGCCGCCCTGCATAATCTTACGCAGGAATACGATATCATCTCCCTGCTCCTTTACGGCAATGCAGTAATTATGTACGCCCGGAAGCTGTCCCTCCAGCTCCGTTAATTCATGATAATGAGTGGCAAATAAGGTCTTTGCCCCCAGACGGTGAAAATTACTGATATACTCCACCACTGCCCAGGCAATGCTTAAGCCATCATAGGTGCTGGTTCCCCGTCCGATTTCATCCAGAATCAACAAGCTGTTTACGGTGGCATTTCTTAGGATGTTCGCCACCTCACTCATTTCCACCATAAAGGTACTTTGACCGGAAGCCAGGTCATCCGATGCACCCACCCGTGTGAAAATACGGTCTACGATTCCGATATCGGCGGCTTCTGCCGGTACAAAGCATCCAATCTGCGCCATCAGTACAATCAATGCAGTCTGACGCATATAAGTAGATTTCCCGGCCATATTGGGACCAGTAATAATAGCAATCCGGTTTTCCTGAATATCTAATGTGGTATCATTGCAAATGAACATATCATTGGGAATCATCTTCTCCACCACCGGATGCCTGCCGCCATGAATGGACAGACTGCCTTCTTCATTCATGGAAGGGCGGACAAAATGATTCTGCTCGGATACATAAGCCAGAGATGCCATAACATCCAGCTTCGCTACGGCATGTGCAGTCCGTTGTACCCGCTCCGTTTCATTGCTAATGGTTTCCCGAACCGTACAGAAGGTCTCATATTCCAAGGCATAGAGCTTATCCTCAGAGCCGAGAATGGCATCCGCCAGCTTATCTAATTCCGCCGTGGTATACCGTTCCGAATTGGCTAAGGTCTGCTTTCGGATAAAATGCTCCGGCACCAGATTCTTATAGGAATTGGTTACATCGAAATAATACCCGAATACCTTATTGTATTTAATCTTCAGATTCTTAATTCCACTGGCATCCCGTTCTCTTGCTTCTAAATCCGCCAGCCATTGCTTCCCATTTGTTTTTGCCTGTTTCAGTTCGTCGATATTTTCCAGAAAGCCATCCTTGATGATACCGCCTTCCTTGACCTGTATGGGCGGGTCCTCCACGATGGAATCCTCCAATAGCTGATGCAAATCCTCCAAGCTATCCAGTTCCTCTCGAATCTGCTTTAGCATAGTTCCGGTATAACCGGATAGAAGCTGCCGGATATAGGGTAAATAGGATAACGAGGTCTTAAAGGAAATCAAATCCCGGGGATTGGCAGTCCGCAGACTGATTCGGGTCATCAACCGCTCCAAATCATAAATGGGATTCAGATATTCCCGCAATTCTTCCCGGTTAATGACCTCCTGATTCATTTCTTCAATGGCATCTAACCGTTCCTCAATCAATTCCTTTCGAATCAAAGGCTGTTCCAGATAGGTCCGCAGCAGCCTGGCACCCATGGCGGTTTTGGTCTTATCCAATACCCAGAGCAGGGAACCTCGCTTTTCCTTATCCCGCAGGGTTTCCGTCAGCTCCAGATTCCGCCGGGTGGAGCTGTCCAGTATCATATAATCATCTACGGAATACCGTTCCAGGTGATTCATATGGTCTAAGGAGCTTTTCTGGGTTTCAATCAGATATTGCATCAATGCTCCGGATGCAATGACACAAAGACTGCAATCCTTTAAGCCCAATGCCTCTAGCGAGTTCACTTTATAATGCCGCAGCAGACAGTCGGTATCCTGTTCTTCCTGAAAATGCCAGGAATCAATGGCAGATATGGCAATATGCAGTCGTTCCCGGTAATATTCAATATCCCAGTCCTGACACAGCAGAGCTTCATTGCAGATGATTTCCGAGGGCTGATACTTGTTGATTTCATCCTTGCATTTTTCCAGTGTGGTGACCTGACAGGTACGGGCTTCTCCCGTCGTGATATCAGCAATGGCAATGCCATAGGCATCCTCTATGGCATAGATAGACATCAGATAATTATTCTGTCCTTCCTTCAGGTTCTGGGTGGATAAATTGGTTCCCGGTGTAATAATCTGAATCACATCCCGCTTTACCAGTCCCTTTGCCTGCTTCGGGTCTTCCACCTGCTCGCAGATGGCGACTTTAAATCCCTGCTCAATCAGACGGTTGGCATATACTTCATAAGCATGGTAGGGAACACCGCACATGGGAGCCCGCTCCTCCTGACCGCAATCCTTTCCGGTCAATGTGATTTCCAATGCCTTCGAAGCCTTCAAAGCATCCTCGAAAAACATTTCATAAAAATCCCCTACCCGGTAGAACATAATGCAATCCTTATGCTGTTCCTTAATATCTAAATATTGCTGCATCATTGGTGTAAATTCCGCCATTTTATAACCGTCCTTATCTAATCATTCTTATCATAGAATACGCTTTTCATTTTCTCCATAAAATCCATTTTCACTATACTCTGACCATTTCAAATACATCTCTATAATTATTCTTTATAAATCCTTGTATATTAGCTATATAATATTAGGCATTTTCTAATTTTACCTCCTTAATCGATTTTAAAAACAATTCTGGTGTGATATAAAGTTTCTCCAATATTGGAATCAAATCGATATACTCTTCTTCGCCTTCCTCATTATGTCTATATTTCGCCATAACAACAAGATACCCATGATTCCATTCCTTTATCTCCGTATATCGTTCCAGAGAATATGGAGCTTTGAATCTTATCACATAATCTCCATAGCGAAAAACAGTATAATTATTTTCGTTACTAAGAAGTGCATAATCCATACCTTGCCATCCTTTCATTAACAAATTGTTATATTTTTAACTTTCAAATCCAATCGCTTTTTCTGTTTCTCAGTCAAAACCGTTCACCAGTTTTCAATCTTCACTTTTTGTATCCCTATAAGGGCTTTCGTTAGACCATTCAATATCCCAACCATCAAGTTTTTTCCACTCAAAACTTTCTTTAAAATCATTGTAACATACTTCACAAATGCAGCAGGATAAGTCCGTAGGAACAAACCACCATTGATGCGGATTGTCTTGCACGAACTTCCAACAGAATTCACACCGTTTTAAATGGGAAGCATGTTTGTATATTTCTTCACCATCTGTCGGATTTATATATGATTGTTTTAAAAAATCGACATCATTCAATAGACGCCAGTCGTTTTCTTCAATCAAAATCATACCCTCCCAAAGTCCAGTTTATCACATCGATTTTATCATAGATATTTCATTGATACAAGAAAACCGCAGATACAGGAATCGATTGAGATATTTACAAAATAATTTAATTTTGATATCTAATTGCTATAATAACATGTAACCGTCGGTTCATATTTTAATCCTTCTGCCATACACAGCTCGTAAAAATCGCCAGTTCTGTCATTTTTACACCAATCAAAATATATTTGATATAACTTTACATAATACTCCAGGGCTTCTGCAAGTGTTGGCTCCACAATCTTCTCTGACAGAATTTTTCTTGCGGTTTGTACAGCTTTTTCATATGCAGTATAGGTAATAATACAGCCTTCTGGAAAGTGATGCTGCCCCCACCATAAAAAATCCAGCTGTTCTTTGAAATAAAGCTCCACTGTCTTTGAATCACATTGTTCATGAGCATAAGCCTGCTCTAAAAAATGATATGGATTATGTTCACAATTAGGATCATGCGGATTATAGTATTTTCCAAAAATCTGAAAGGCCCAGCGCAGTTGAGGCATTTTATTTTTTTCACACTCCCGGTTCAAATAACGGTTAAGCAAGTCTGTTAGCTGAAACGGTAAATGACGCCGGGGAAGTTTATCGCCCGGAAACTTTAATTCATCTATATATTCATAACAAAATTGAAATAAAAGCTCATCAGCATTCTGCTCAGAAACCTCTGTCTTAAAACGCTCTGTAAAGGCAAATAAAAAACGGTTCGCCTGCTTTTTTAATCCCCTACTGCGTAAATCCCAATATTTTTCAATTTCTGTAATAAATTCATGATAATTCATATACTTTACCAAATTAATTTTTCTACAAATTCATAGTTTTGTGATTTATCAGCGTTTAGTCTGCACCAGGCTTAGCAGCCGTAAGGATATTCATATGTTCACAAGAAAACCTTAAAGGTACGCTGGTGCTTGGATGCGGTATTGTCGCATCCTATGCACCACTGCGTACCGACTGGAGCGAACTTGTCGCAAGGAGGGACCCACGTAGTGGGAGGATGCCTTACGACCTACGTGCGCATCAGCGCACTTCCCGTTAGCACGAAGTGCGCAAGCGTGTTTTCGGTGAACATATGATATCCGCACGGCGGTTATCAATAGACAGGTAAACCATAATTTATAGTAGCCTAAGCCATGCGTACCTCGCCTTCGTTTCACTTCGGCTCGGTCACGGGCATTCGCCCTATGCGGCAAGAGTTGAATCTGTCTGCCTATGAGCAAGCTCCGGCAGCCAATTCAACTTTGCCACGCATGGCTCAAGGCTTGCGTGTAAACCATAATTTATATTACCTGCCTTCCAATATAGTAAAACCCTTTTGCCTCCTCCAGCCGAACCATGACCAGAGAGCCAATCAACGCCTCCGTTCCCGGAAAATGCACCAGCAGATTATTGGATAACCGCCCGGTTACCATAGAGGCATCCTGTTCACTAATTCCCTCTACCAGTACCTCTGCCGTCTCCCCTTCTAATCTTCCGGTCCGCTTTGCTGAGGATTCCGCTACTACATCCAGTAACCGCTGAAACCGTTCCTTTACCACTTCCTCCGGCACCTGATTTTCCATGGCAGCCGCCGGAGTTCCCGTCCGCTTGGAATAAATAAAGGTATAAGCGCTGTCATATTCCGCCTTCCTTACAACATCCATAGTTTCTAAAAAATCCTCCTCCGTCTCACCCGGAAAGCCTACGATAATATCGGTGGTCAGGGAAATATCCGGAATCGCTGTCTTTAGCTTATCCACCAATGCCAGGTAATGCTCCTTCGTATATCGGCGGTTCATCTGCTCTAATACCCGGGTACTGCCGGATTGCACCGGTAAATGCATATGCTTACAGATTTTTTCCGAATGCTTCATAACCTGGATTAAATCATCCGATAAATCTTTCGGATGGGAGGTCATGAACCGTATCCGCTGTAGTCCTTTGATTTGCTCCACCTTTTGTAACAGTTCCGCAAAGGATATCGGATGCTCCAATGTCTTACCATAGGAATTTACATTTTGCCCTAACAGCATCACTTCCACTACACCTTCCGATACCATTTGTTCAATTTCATGAATAATATCCTCCGGCTCCCGGCTCCGCTCCCGCCCCCGGACATAAGGAACAATACAATAACTACAGAAGTTATTGCAGCCAAACATAATATTCACGCCTGCTTTAAACGAATATTTTCGAACCGATGGCAAATCCTCTACAATCTCTTTTGCATCCTCCCACAAATCGACCACCATCCGATCTGAGTCCAGACGGGTCTGAATCAGCTCCGCCAGCTTATAGATATTGTGAGTGCCAAAAATGATATCCACAAACCCATAGCTTTTCTTTAGCTTTGCCACCACCAGTTCTTCCTGCATCATACAACCGCAAAGTGCAATCAGCATATGGGGATTTTTCTTCTTATAGGATTTCAACATTCCCAGATGTCCATATACCTTCAGATTGGCATTTTCCCGAACCGTACAGGTATTCAATAATACAAAATCTGCCTGCTCGGAATCCACCTCCTGATAGCCTAGCTGTTCTAAGATTCCTGCCAGCTTTTCGGAATCCTTAAAATTCATCTGACAGCCAAAGGTAGAGATATGATAGGTCAGAGGTTTTCCTGCTTCTTCCCTAATTTGCTGGATTCTTCTTTTACACTGTTCGATAATCTCTAACTGCCGTCTTGCTTCTCGTTGTCCCTGTTCCTTCATGTATGCTTCCTCTCATGCTTATAAATCAATCCCATAACGGTTCAAAACACCGTTCAGCTTATCCAAATGGGAATCCACCTGGTATTGCAGCTCCGCCTGCTTCATATCCACCATGATTTCCTGAAAATCCTGTTCTGCCAATTCCTGCATGGTTACCACATCGGTTTTCCCCTGTTCATATGCCCGGAACATCCGAAGTCCGTCTTTATAGCCCAGCTTTTTTCCAAATTCAATATACATCTGGCGAAAATTCAGGACGCCATCGAACAGATTGCCAAGCGGATGACTTGGATAGATGGAACGGAATTCCACATCCGGATAGTTCTTTTCGAATTCCTTCATTTCTGCACGCAAGCCTATCACTATCAGCTTTCGAAATCCAAGCTGATACAGGGGCTGAATCGGACAATTATCCGTCAGTCCGCCATCCCGGTACAAGATGCCCTCATAATCAACTGCCTCATGAATGATTGGCAGTGCAGAGGAAGCCATCAATAACTGTTCAATGGCATATCCGGTCTTACCATCCAGCCGTTTATAATCACCGGCATATTTCCGGCCCGGAAGGACCCTTGATACACTACAGTAGATAGGACGGTCGCTTTGGGTAATTTTGGATAAATCTACATAATGGCGAATCAGGGTTAACATCGCTTCTCTGGAAAATGCCCCCTCCTTACCATCAATCAAGGCCCAATCCGTATCAAAGACCGAGAGCATATTCACCTGTTCCCAGACCTCTGCTGCTTTCTCGTAATCCCCACAGGCAAATAAGGCACCATTCAGCGAACCAATGGAAGCACCTGATATCCCCGCAATCCAGCTTTCCATATGTAATTCCTTCATCGCCTTCCAGACCCCAATCTGATAAGCGCCCTTGGCGCCGCCGCCGCTTAATACCAGTCCCCAGTTCTGATTTTGTTCCATAGCTTCTCCTGTCTGATTTGTTATATTACAGTTTATATTCCAACTGCCATTCCTATGCTTCCTTTCCTTTTAGTCCTCTTCTTTTTCCTGAATATTGGTTTCATAGTCCTCCATGGTCTGTTCCCAATTATCGTTCACACTCCAGCCTGCAGCTCCGTCATTTAAATCATTTACCTGAAATACAATATCTTCGTCAGAATCCCACTGTACCTCATATACAATCTTTTGCAGCGTGTTAAGGGAATAAACTTCTTTTCGGGATAAAATTGTAAAATCTTCTCCGTATGTATCCTCCAAATAGGCTTCAAGCTCCTCTTTTGTGTAAGCATTTCTTCTACGCATACCATCCATATTTAATTGACAGCCATTTAAAATAAGCACACAAAACAGACATCCCATTACTGCCAAAGCTTTTTTCCTATATTTTTTCATGCCTATCCTCCTTCTATTTCATTCATAATAATCCGTCCTACCTCGGCGCCATCAGGTAGGTAATCGCTTCCTTTAAGCCGTCTACGGATAACATATACATATGAAATAGCTGTGAAAGCCGGTGTTCCGATTCCATCCAGCTTAAGCTTGTCAGATTTCCATGATACCGCGGATTCAGCCAGACTACCTTCTTATATTTCTTGTTCAAAAGCTGACACCATTCGTATCCGCTCATCCCACCGTTTGGTCCCCGGTAATTTCCATTCACATCCAACAGCTCCTCCGGCGCCATCTGGGCATCTCCCACGATAATCACCTTATAATCCTTGTCGTAATGCCGGAACAGGTAATCCAGGTCTACCCAGTCTCCCAGCTCACATTCCGGCGTCTTATAGACCTTCTGATAAATACAGTTATGAAAATAATAGGTCTTTACATCCTTAAAATGATTGGCCTTATGAACCGATTGGAACAGATTATTGCATAATTCCATAAAGGGATACATAGTACCGCCACAGTCAAACAGCAACAACAGCTTCACTGTATTTTTTCTCGGCTTGTCAAATTCCAGCTTCAGATATCCTCCCTGATTACAGGTACTGTCAATGGTTTTATCAATATCCAGTTCGGTTTTTGCCACATCCAGCCGGGCAGAATACTGCCGTAACCGCCGGAATGCCACCTGAAACTGGCGCATACTCAAAGCCCGGTCGTTTCGGAAGCTCTGATACTTCCGCTCTCCCATGACAGAAAATGCCGTATGCATACCCGGTGTTCCACCGACCCGAATACCACCCGGATTCCGCCCGGAATGTCCAAAGGCAGAGCCGCCGCTGGTGCCAATCCAGTAGTTTCCACCGTTATGCTCCGAATTTTGTTCGGTTACCCGTTCCCGGAACATCCGCTTTACCGTATTGAAATCCCGATGCTGGTCAAAACGATAGATATCCTGATTCAACTGGGAGGTATCCATCTCTCCCTTATCCAGCCACTTCATGATTTCCGGCGGAATTTCATTCGCATCCTGCAGCCCCTTGAAATACTCTCCAAATGCCAGGTCAAAATTATCAAAATCCGATTCCCGGTTGACTAACGTCATACGGCACAGATAATAGAACTCCGTAAAGCTTCCATGACAAAGCCCTTTGTCCAAGGCTTCTATCAGGGTCAGCCATTCCGTCACAGACACATCAATTCCTTTGCTGCGAAGCAGATAAAAAAATGATAAGAACACTAATCCAGTCTCCTTTGCTTGATTACATCCAGGTCTTCATCCTTCTTTACCAGTACCCCCAGAAACGGTATCTCTTTTTTGATTTTTTCCGGCTCCATACCGCCGAGCTGAAGCGCACGTATCCAGTCAATCAACTCTGAGGTACTTGGTTTTTTGCGAATATCCTTTAATTCACGAATCCAATAAAAGGTATCCATTGCCTGCTTTAACAAATGCTCATCTAATCGTTCAAAATGAGCATTTACAATCTCTGCCATTTGTTCCCGGTCCGGAAAGGCAATATAGTGGAAAATACAACGGCGTAAAAAAGCATCCGGCAGTTCCTTTTCGGCATTGGAGGTAATCACCACAATCGGCCGGTGCTTTGCACGAATGGTTTCTTTTGTTTCATGAATATAGAATTCCATTTTATCTAATTCCCAAAGCAAATCGTTTGGAAACTCCAAATCCGCCTTATCAATCTCATCAATCAAAAGGATTACCTGCTCCTCGGACTGAAAGGCTTCCCCTAACCTGCCAAGCTTGATATAATGGGCAATGTCGTCTACCCCTTCTTCCCCAAACTGGCTGTCATACAAACGCTGGATAGTATCATAAATATACAATCCATCCTGTGCCTTGGTGGTGGATTTAATATTCCAGACCAAAAGCTTTTTTCCCGTCGCTTCCCCAATGGCGTCTGCCAGCATGGTTTTTCCGGTTCCCGGTTCTCCCTTGATTAATAACGGTTTTTCCAGCTCCATTGCCACATTCACTGCCTGCATCAGTTCCGGGGCGGCAATGTAATGACTGGTTCCGGTAAATGTACTTAATTCGCTCATCTGCTCTCTCCTTTTATTCTTTCCTGCTCAGAACATTTTGTTTCAAAGTTCTTCTCTCCCTGTATAACATTAATTAAGAATTATGAACTTCCTCCAAATATGCAATCGCTTCCTCCCGATTCGAAAATAGCTTGTAATCGTCACCACCTAACGTAGTGACATATTGCCGTTTTCCTTCTATTACCCTTAGGTTTTTACAATAGAGTCCTTTTATGCACCTTAAATGACACGGACAATCTTCGTATCTTGGAATGGGACAGCCGATATGATATTCCATTCTATTCTCCTTCGATATTCGTACAAGTTTTCATCCACATTATCCTCTTAGCGGCTTCCACGGATGCATTATAGAAGCCGCATATTGATTTTCCAATCGCATATTATATAATTTCTATTGCACATCACTGGATTTCACCAATTTCTTTGCTGGCAAAAGGACGAATAGCCATACAAAAACCGCCCAAATGCCATTATATAGAAAAATGGTAAGCAGACCTGTAAACCTTGTCAATATAGCACTTATCATCAGAGCCAAACCGAATATGCCAATAAAAGAATCCTTATATATTGCATATTCCTTCTGGGTAATCTTACGCTTTTTATTCAGTCCAATCAATCGAAATGGAAGTATGAATAGCACACTAACAATTAATATTATAATTGCATACATCCCTTGCATAAAAAAAGACAAAAACCCATTTATTCCATATCCGAAAAGCATAACGAGCGGTGTAAAATCTTCATTGTCCACAACGATTTCATGTGTGCCGGAAGGATTGCTCAAAGCGGAACCCGTACCGTATACTTCATAGCTATAGCCGATTGAAAAATAGACAAATATGAATAGCATGACTGTATAGATGACTATCCGGATTTGCTCTCCACGGCTCATAAACGACATCTCCTTCCTTCTTACCCTCGCACCTGTCCATTGCCATGAATCACATATTTACTGGAGGTCAGTGCCTGCAGCCCCATGGGTCCTCTGGCATGGAGCTTCTGGGTACTGATACCGATTTCCGCTCCGAATCCAAATTCAAATCCATCGGTAAACCGGGTAGAGGCATTGACATAAACACAGGCAGAATCCACCCCTTCCGTAAAAGCATTGGCGGCTTCCTCATTTTCCGTAATAATCGCTTCCGAGTGTCCGGTGCTGTAATGATTAATATGTTCGATTGCTTCATAAACAGACCGGACAAGCTTAACCGAAATGATTTTTGCCAGATATTCCGTTCCGTAATCCTCTTCCGTCGCTTCTTTAATTAACGGATTCAGCTTACAGACGGCTTCCTCTCCACGGATTTCACAGCCCTCCTTCTGAAGGTCCTCAATCAGCAATGGAAGAACCTGGTCTGCTATCTTTTCATGTACCACTAGAGATTCACAGGCGTTGCATACACCCAATCGCTGCAGCTTGGCATTGTGTACAATAGCGACTGCCTTTTCCACGTTAGCATACCGGTCAATGTAGATATGACAGTTTCCGGTTCCGGTTTCAATGACCGGTATAGTAGACTGTTCCACTACCGTCTGAATCAGTCCGGCGCCTCCTCTTGGAATCAATACATCAATATATTGCTTCATTTTCATGAACTGGGAAGCCACCTCCCGGCTGGTATCCTCCACCAGACAGATTGCATTTTCATCTACCTCCATGGACTTCAGTGCCTTTCGTATTACCGATACCAATGCCATATTGGTATAAATGGCATCACTGCCTCCGCGAAGGATGACTGCATTTCCGGTCTTAAAGCAAAGAGAAAATGCATCTACCGTTACGTTCGGCCTGGATTCATAAATAATACCGACGACGCCAAAGGGAACCCGGACCTGTTCAATATGCAGTCCGTTGGGACGGTCAAACCGGGTAATCACCGTTCCTATCGGGTCGGTCAGGGCTACTACCTGCACCACTCCTTCTACGATGCCCTGGATGCGGTCTTCATGAATCGTCAGACGGTCCAGCAAGGCCTCCGCCATACCATTCCGTTTCGCATTTGCAATGTCCTTTTTATTTGCTTTTATGATTAATTCCTGATTTTCTTCGATGGCCTTTGCCACCTTTAACAAACAGTCGTTTTTCTTTGCCGTATCCAGTAGATTCAAGGTACGGCTTGCCTTTTTTGCCGCCTCGCATACACTATACAAATCAAACTCCCGGGGTTGCATGATTACCCTGCTTTCCGTTACAATCATTTCCGGTCTTACATCATGGATTTCCTGTTTAATCTTTCCTACAATCTGAAATTCATATGCCAGTGCAATGGTGGTCATTTTCGGATGAAGGGAAAGATACCGGTCATAATATCCATTGCCATAGCCAATCCGGTTACAATTCAGGTCAAATGCCACCCCGGGCATAATCATGAGGCTTTCTTCATCCGTCACCCGTTCCGTACCGGTTGGCTCCCAGATATCAAAGGCACCCTGCTGTAGCTCCGATGCATCTTCAAAATAATAAAATTCCATGGCTTCCCCCTCCACTCTGGGAGCTGCCACCCGCTTTCCATTTTCCAGACAAAAGCGGATAATATCACTGGTATCAATTTCATTTCCAGTCGACATATAGACACAAACCGTATCCGCATCCAGAATTTCCGGAAACTGCAGCACCTTGGATACGCATTCCTTGGATAAACGCTGTACCTCCTCCTCGGACAGCTTCAGCCGCATTTCTTTGATTGTATTTCTGGTTATTTTTTTATTTGTTATCAGCATGTTTTTTTCCAACTTCCTTTAGATTTTTTACAGTACCATCCGGGTACTCTACCACCGTATTATCCAGGGTCTGACGCATATTTCTACGGATTGCTGCCAGGTATTCCTGACGGAGCTTTGTCTGCTCCGCCTGTTCTGCTTCGGTCAAGCCTTCCGGCGTCTTTGATTTATGATATAATTCATTAATTCGCATTACCTGTTCATCGTTCATCGGTGAACCTCCTATTTATGTTGGGAGCAAGCTCCCACGGTCATTTACGCAATCCCTGCAATTCTCAGCCATGCCATTCGTAAGCTGCCGGATTTCACTTTTGCATCATCACTTCGACTTGTTGCCGGCAGCTCACTTCATGTCGGGCGTCCGCCCTATAGAAGCCCTTGGATAAATGGTCTTTTGTGAGCAAGCTCCCACAGACCATTTGCCTAATCCCTGCAATTCCCCAGCCATGCCATTCGTAAGCTGCCGGATTTACCTTTTTGCATCATCACTTCGACTTGTTGCCGGCAACTCACTTCATGTCGGGCGTCCGCCCTATAGAAGCCCTTGGATAAATGGTCTTTTGTGAGCAAGCTCCCACAGACCATTTGCCCAATCCCTGCAATTCCCCAGCCATGCCATTCGTAAGCTGCCGGATTTCACTTCTGCATCATCACTTCGACTTGGCGCCGGCAGCTCACTTCATGTCGGGCGTCCGCCCTATAGAACGAATTGTACAAGCTAACCTTTGTGAGCAAGCTCCCACGGTCAGCTTGCCCAATCCGTTCTGCATGGCTGATTGATTACAAGTAGTCCTCCAGTTGGAAGTGGGGGTCGGGATGGGCATGGAATATGGTTCCTACATCCTTTCCCTGAAGCAGTTCATGTAATATCTCAATCCGCTCTCCATTTAATATCACCATATCGGCTCCTACCGCCGTAGCGATGGAGGCAGCGGCAAGCTTGGTCGCCATTCCGCCGGTACCCATACCGGAAGCAGCCCCCTTTGCCATTTCCTTTAATTCTTCTTTCATCTCCGGAACCTCAGAAATCAGAACTGCATCCTTGTTAAAATGAGGGTCGTCCGTATATAATCCATCAATATCTGACATAAGGATGAGACAATCTGCCTTTACTAAAGCCGCTACAATGGCGGATAAGGTATCGTTATCGCCAAATTCAATTTCCTCTGTCGCAACGGTATCATTTTCATTTACGACCGGAATGATACCAAGCTGTAGTAATTCATTAAAGGTATTGATGGAATTTCGTCTCCGTTCCTCCGAGGTAATGACATCAAAGGTCAGAAGCACCTGTGCAGATACCTGATGATACTCGGAAAACAGCTTCTGGTATACCATCATCAGCTGTCCCTGTCCTACAGCAGCACAGGCCTGCTTCAAGGAAGTGGTTCTTGGCCGTTCAAACAGTCCCAGGGACTTGGCTCCTACTCCTATGGCGCCAGAGGAAACCAGTATGACATCCTTCCCTTGGTTCCGTAAATCACATAAGAACCGGACCAGCTTTTCCAGCTTTCCATAGTCCAGATTATGGGTATTGGTATGCACCAGAGAAGATGACCCGATTTTAATTACAATCCGGTTCTTCCTTGCCAACTGTTCGCGCACTCTGCTCATGACTAACTCCTTACTTGTATCTTACCACTTCTATTTCATTCTTCTTCCTGCACCAGAATCCCTTGTTCGGATGGATTCCGCCCAGGGATACTGTAAACCATGTTCCTATTCTTTATCTGCTTCAATATCCCGGTACATATTGCCCGGCAATTGCTTCTGCCACCTTGATACCATCTACCGCTGCTGAAGTGATTCCGCCTGCATAACCGGCGCCCTCCCCACAAGGGAAAATGCCGCCTATATTACTGTTATAAGCCGAATCCCGCTGAATCCGAACCGGAGAAGAGGTCCGGCTTTCAATTCCGCAGAGAATGCTATCCTCCCGGGCAAATCCGTGAATCCGGTGTTCAAAAGACATAATTCCACTTATTATAGCATTATTCACGAATTTAGGCAAACAGTCATTTAAATCTGCAAAAGCATACCGGCCTTTCAGCTCCGGTGTAATACCACCCAGGGAAGTAGACGGCCGATGTGCCTGATAATCACCAAATAACTGCAACGGCACTCTGCCCTGACCGGAACGCCAGGCGGCATGCTCCCATTTCTCCTGAAATGCAATCCCGGCCAAAGGGCCGCAGTCTGCAAAGTCCTCCGGTGTAACATTGACCACAATGGCACTGTTGGAATTCCGACCCTTCCGGCTTCGATAGCTCATGCCATTGACCGCCACATGCTCCGGCTGGGAAGAAGCATCTACGATATGTCCGCCGGGACACATACAGAAGGAATAAACCGCCCTTCCCTCTTTGGTCTGATGGGTCAGCTTATAATCTGCCGCCGGCAGCGCCTCTGCCTCTCTGGAGGTCCCATACTGGGATGCCTGTATCATTTCGGCCGGATGCTCAATCCGAAGCCCTACGGCAAAGGCCTTCGGGGTCATATCAATGCCCTTGTCCTGCAACAGAGAAAAGGTATCCCTCGCACTATGTCCGATTGCAAGAACCAGGCTTTCACAGGGAATATCCCGCAGTTCCCCCTGCTGGCGGAGGGTAACGCCCTGAAGCACCCCTGTCGGAATATGGGAATCCGGGCGAATCTGAAAATCCACCAGACAGGTATCAAACCATACCTGTCCGCCCAGCTCCAGAATTGCCCTTCGCATATTCCGTACAACCGTCTGCAGTAAATCCGTACCGATATGGGGCTTATTCACATAGCAGATATCTGCCGGCGCCCCAAATTCCACAAAGGTACGAAGTACCTCATCAATCCGCCCCGCCCGGTCCCTAATGGTGGTATTCAGCTTTCCGTCGGAATAAGTCCCTGCCCCTCCTTCTCCAAACTGTACATTACACTCCGGATTCAGTTCTCCTCCCTGCCAATAGTCCTGGATTTGCCGGCACCGTTCTTCCACCGGCAGTCCACGTTCTATCAAAATCGGCTGATAGCCTGCTTTGGCTAACTGATATCCGCAAAACAAGCCTGCCGGACCGGTTCCAACGATTACAGGCGGATGGAGCAGGGGTTTTCGCTCCGTTGCCTGGGAATCAGAAGAAACAAGCCTGTTAAAATCATACTCCGCCTTTTCGGTTACCATAATATTTTTATTGGTTAAAATCCGGGAAAGCTGCCTGGCATCCAGGGTTTCATCCGATAGCTCCACACTATAAATATACCGAAGGCGGTTCTTATCCCTTGCATCAATGGACTGCTTTACAATGGTATATTCCGGCACCCTGTTTCTATGTATCGCCTGCCGTACTGCCTGATCCAGGTCTTTCTTCTCATGCAGCACCGGTAATTTAATTTGGTTTATCCGCAGTCCCATCACAGACTCCTCCCTGCTCTTCGTCCTGACCTCCATGCCCACATCAGGTTATATCCGCCGCATATAGCATCCACATCCAGTAATTCTCCTGTCAGATAGCAGTTTGGGCAGCATTTGGATTCCATGGTATCTAACTGGATTTCCTCCAAAGGCACGCCGCCGGCTGTCACCTGAGCCTGCTCAAAGGAATTCGCAGCTGTAATCCGTATGTTTAACTGCTTACAGCAGGAAATCAATGCTTCCAGTTCCCTCTGACTCAGCCGGGAACTGGCATCGGTTCCTTCCAAGCCGGCCTTCGCAATCAGAAAATCTGCCAGCTTATCCGGCAGAAATCCAGCGAACAGACCAGACAGGCTTCGAAATCCACAAGACATCCGCAGCTTCTGTAGCAACTCCAGCAGTTCTTCCCGGGTGTATTCCGGAATCAAATCCAGTACCAGATGCACCCTGCGGTTCTGCATCAATCCAAGCGAAGCATATCGGGACAGATTAAAAATTACAATACCGGACACCCCATATTGGGTAAACTGGATTTCACCGGTATCCTGTCCCATAGGAACCCCATCCTGCCAAAGCTCCACCCTTCCCTTGGCACGCACGCCCTGAAGCCGGTTCCAGCCCCGCTCCTTACACTTCAGACCACACAATGCCGGAGCGAAAGAAGTAACATGATGTCCCAGCATCGCCGCCAGTTCATAACCGCTGCCATCACTCCCCAGCTGAGCGGCCGCCATCCCCCCGGCAGCCAGCACCAGCTTCCGGCTGGTATAATCCTGGGTTTGGGTCTGAACCCGGAAGCAGGAAGCCTCCTTCTCCCAACGAATGCGTTCCACCCGCTCCTTACAGAGAATCCTTCCCTTCCATTGGAAAAATGCCTGCTCCAGAGCATGAACCAAAGCCGCCGCCTGTTCCGAACGGGGATACAGGCAGCCTTGTCGTTCCACTGCCGGGATTCCCAGCTCCGAAAAGAATTCCTCTGCCTCCTGGCAAATGTCTCCGGTAATCACCTGTGAAAGGAACATCCGGCCATTTTCCGCAACCGAATGATAGGCCTCCGCTTCCACCATCCGGTTCGCGAAGTTGCATTTCCCGTTTCCGGAAGCATACAGCTTCTTTCCAGCCTTCTCCTTCTGTTCCAAAATCAGACATTGCTTTCCCCGTCTGGCAGCTTCAATTCCACAGACCAGACCGGAAGCGCCGCCGCCAATGATAATTACATCTACCATAATAATCCTCTCGTCCTTTGTTCTCAACTGGAATAGGTTTGCAGAAAATCAAACAATTCCCGTTCATTATCCACATAGATTCCTTCCACCAGGTCATATTGTAATTCAATCGGAAGGCTCCATAATTCAATATTGGTATATTCATAAACCTGGGAACGGTCCCTGAGATACACAATCACCACATTATCCTTAATACCGATAAAATATCCCTGCTCCTCCTCCGGCTCGCCATAGTATTTTACCAGAGTGACCACATCCGAAGAAAAGGATTCCAGCACCATGCGTTCCAGACCATCCTTTTTTTCCTGCTCCGATGCCCGTTCCCGATACGTATTGGCATATACCAGCATATCCAGCCGGTTATTCCCGATAAATTCTGCACCAGCCGGATATTCCTGCCGGTCCGTCAACGACCCTTCCCGGTCATAGCATTCCACTACGATTCGGGTGGTTTTCATCACCTTATCCGACCCGCTTCCGGTCGGAACAGACTCCTCTGTTACAGAAGCCGCCTCCGGTACCGGATGCGCCGCCTCATCATAATACTGCTTTCTTACACGCAAAAAACTGACCTGATATCCTACAATTACCAGTAACAGTGCCATTCCGATAATTCCCAAAAACTTTTTCCACATAATTCCTTCCTCCTGCTGGAATTATGTCCCAGAATCCGGCATCCTAAACCTGCCTGTCGCAAAAAACACAAGCCTTACGGGTATTTTACAAATGAATCAATGGAATAAGTGCAGCTTTTTCGCTGCCTTCACTAACACATGCCCCTTAGGAATGCTGTTCAACTCCTCCTCCGATACTCCGTTAAAGAGGAAAATAGCCAGGAAATAGGTAAGAATTCCCAAAAGAACACTTACCAGAAAGCTGACCGTATTACTTTTAGAAAAATAATATACAACATAATAACTGCCCCAGCACATTCCACCCATGAACAGAGCGGCGAGTGCCGGAATGAAAAAGGTCTTTTTCCATTCAAATTGAAACCCAATCTTACGATATAAGGCAACACAATTCAACAGACATAAAATAACCGCAAAGGCAATGGTAGAAAGTACCAGTCCCCACACCATCATATCAAAGCACCACATAAAAACAAAAGCAAGCAGACAATGCACCACCAATGCAAGAACGGAATGAATCACCGGAAGCCTTAAATGGTCCGTGGCCTGTAAAATAGCATTGGTAACCGTAGACAGAGCAAAAAACAGGACAAAGCTGCTTCCCCACAGCAGCAATTCTCCTGCTAAAGTCGGAAAGCCTGTACTAACTCCAAAAATCAGTTGAATTGCCGGACCGCCCAGCACTGCCAGTCCTACGGTACAGGGAATGGCAATCAGCATGGTCACCTTAATGGTAAGCTGGGCCTTGGATAAGATACCGGACTGATCTCCTCTGGACTTTGCAGCCGCAATATTCGGCAGCATGGCAGAGGATAAAGCATTGGCAATGGCAACCGGAATATTTACCATTAACAGATACTTTCCCGTATAGATGCCATGCATGGTCTCAATGACCTTCTGTAAATACCCCTGCTTTTCCATCACTGCATATATCATATAATTATCAATAAAGGGACTGACATTATAAAGCGTAGCGCTTAATACCATTGGGGTAACAGTTAAAATAATGCTTTTGAAAATAACAGAATAAGAATCCACCGGCGCCTTTTGCCCTTTTCGAGTCCGCTTTTTCAGTATTGGACGATACAACACATAAACCAGCAGTACAAAGCCCAAGCCAGCCAGTACACCAGCCCCTGTACCAAGGGTACTGCCCATGGCCCCTCTGGCCGGAAGCACATCCTGGGGGTCCTCTGTAACAAAAGGACGTACCAGAAGGTATGCTGCCAGAACACTAACGATGGCATTGAATATCTGCTCAAATATCTGAGAAATTGAAGTCGGAATCATGGTCCCCTGTCCCTGGAACAACCCACGGAAGGTACCTAATACTGCGGAAAAGAAAATCACCGGAGACAGTACCTGCAGCACCGGAACTGCAGCATCTGCTTTTACCAGCACCGGAGCTGCCACGTAACAGAATACAGCGGCTGCCAGTCCTACAATAACTGCATAAATCAGGGAACAGCGGAAAATCCGGTCTGCATTCACATATTCCTTTCTGGAATTCTTCGCCGCTACCATCTTCGAAACTGCTACCGGAAGACTATAGGAAGATATGATTAATATAATACTATATACGGAGTAGGCACTGTCATACAGGCTGTTTCCCCGGTCACCAATGATATGGGTCAAAGGTACCCGGTAAATCATGCCAATCATCCGTACTATAATTCCTGCAATCGCAAGGATACCGCCCTGAACCAAAAAGTTTTTCCGGCGGCTTTCATTTGTTCCACTCATATAATCTGTCTCCTAATTTACGGACAACTGAAATGCACTGGGCAATAAATCCCGTAAATGATATTCCTGTATCCCGTCTGGGTCCTCCAGCAGTATCCTGCCCTCTGGAAAAAACTCAGACATTACTTGAAGGCATATTCCACATGGATATGCCTTCCGCCCTTCACTGCATACAATTGCAATGGTATCAAATTCTCGTTCTCCTTCCGAAACTGCCTTGAAAATTGCAGTCCGTTCCGCACAAACCGTAGCGCCATAGGAAGCATTTTCAATGTTACAGCCCACATAGACCCTGCCGCTTCGGGCAAGCAGCGCCGCTCCCACTCGAAAACCGGAATACGGTGCATAGGCCTGGTCCATGCCTTTCTTTGCGTATTCGATTAATTCCCTGTCTGTCATGAACAAACTCCTATTCAAAGACCACACCGGATTTATTGTCTGCATCAAAGAAGGTAACCCAGGTCTTTCCCGGATTCATCAACAGCTTTTCTCCGGATGCATCATAAAAGTATAAAATACCACCTGCATATTTCCATGTA
This sequence comes from Clostridium sp., assembly GCA_023667695.1. Classification (GTDB taxonomy): domain Bacteria; phylum Bacillota; class Clostridia; order Lachnospirales; family Lachnospiraceae; genus CAG-632. Next base: position 89,606 of record JAMOZY010000007.1, read on the forward strand.
ATCGGTATATACTGCCCATTGGAAGCATAATAACCGTCACCGGAACCCTCATTGCAGACCTCCATCAGATATCCATCCACGGAATAAGTATCTGCAAATAAAACCAAAACATTCTGAAAATGCAGCTGTTCGTTGGTCTGATCATCAATATGGGCCTCTCCATACTGGAACCGGTAATACTGCTTTTCCTCTGCATTATACTCAAACCAAGGCTGACGATTCGCACTAAATGCCGTTGTAATCTTTGTCGCAGAACTGCCCCCTTCCACGTCCTGATTCTTAGAACGGAAGTGAAACATTGACTCATAGCCCAGACCATGCTCCATGCGAAATCCGCTGTACTCCAAAGCAGCATTTAAGCCTTCCTCGGATGTATATGCATTATGGGGCGCTACCCTGCTGTCATCCCGATATATAAAATAATTTCCTACCGCATACATACCATCCATATGGTCGATTCCGCTGCTTGCCAGCTCATCATCTGCAAGGGTAGAGGTACCAATATGACAGAATACCGCATCCAGCTGCTCTGCCGCCCGGACATAATATTGTCTGGCACTCCGCACCGGACCGATTTTTTCCAGACCGCGATAATCCGAAAATACTGCCATCAGTCTGGTGATTCCACCTTCTACCACCATTTCATAAATGATATCCGCCTGACCAATTCCGGACTGCGGCATTGCTTCTCCGATATTATTAATCATAATCGCTACCGGCCGGCGTTCATTGATTTCTTTTTCTACCCATTCTCCGGTCAGGTCACTAATTACTTTTCCTTCTGTATTAATTAATTCGATATCCGTAGCAGAACTCATCATCTCCGTGGAGGGAATCGAAACTGCATTTTCCTGCTTTGTCCCGCACCCGCTTAAAACCATGGACAACCCCAGTATCGTACCCATTCCTGCTGCTATGGATTTCTTTGCTAATTTTTTCATGCTTACACCTCGTTCGTTTTAGTCTCTCGTATAACCTTTCATCTGTAAAATCTCTTCCTGCTTGGCTTCCATAATCAACTGCTCTGCCGCTTCCTCGTGGTCATAACCACTCAGATGAAGCATACTATGAGCCACCAGAAATGCCAGCTCCCGCTCCGGACTATGTCCAAACTCCCGGGCCTGCTCGTACACCTTATCAACAGAAATCACAATATCGCCCAGATTCAGTGCATCGGTATCCGGATTAAAATATTCCTCCGGATGCTCCTCCACCAAAGCGAATTTCTCCGGAACCGGAAAATCAATCATCGGAAATGATAATACATCCGTCGGCCGGTCCATCCCGCGGCTTTCGCGGTTAATCGCCTGAATCCTCTCATTATCCGTCAGCAGTACATTCACTTCTACCTCATATGGGCATTGCACATAGCGGACTGCCGTATCGACGATATCCTGAATAATCCGGAGGTAATCCATTGAAATTTCACACAAATATTCATTCTCAATATTTACTGTCATAGAACCTCCCGACTCAATATCTTGTGTCTCATTCCATTATAAACAACTATATATGATATTACAACCCCTTTTTCTGGAAAACAGAACCATTATTTCCGGTTTCTTCCTGCCCGGCGCCGTCCTTCCTCTTCATAGGCATCATAAGCGCTGACAATCTTCTGCACCAGTGGATGCCGGACCACATCCTGGCTGCTCAACCGGCAGACACCGATTTCATCCAGCTTCCCAAGTACCTTTAAGGCTTCATCCAGTCCGGATTTCACATTGGGAGCCAGGTCCTTCTGGGACAGGTCACCGGTAATGATTGCCTTGGAGCCAAAACCGATTCTGGTCAGGAACATTTTCATCTGTGCCGGTGTGGTATTCTGTGCTTCATCCAGGATAATATAGGAATTATCCAGCGTGCGTCCCCGCATGTAAGCTAAGGGTGCTACTTCAATCAGTCCCTTCTCCATATTCTTCAGAAAGGTTTCCGCTCCCATGATTTCATAAAGAGCATCATACAGAGGCCGCAGATAAGGGTCTACCTTACTCTGAAGGTCCCCCGGCAAAAATCCCAGCTTTTCACCGGCTTCGATTGCCGGCCGGGTCAAAATAATCCGGTTGACCTCGTTATTTTTAAATGCAGTGATTGCCATAGCCATGGCAAGATAGGTCTTACCCGTTCCTGCCGGACCCACACCGAATACAATCATCTTATTCTGAATCAGCTCCAGATATTGCTTTTGTCCTAAGGTCTTTGCCTTTACCGGCTTCCCGTTTGTTGTATGACAAATAATGTCCTGATCCAGCTCCGTCAGCTGCTTCACCTGATCCGTGATGGACAGGGAAAGGGCATAATCCACATTCTGCTCCGTAATAGTATTTCCCCGTTTGGAAAGTTCCATTAGTTCTTCCAATATTTCCTCTGTCTTTTTTACCTGTGTCTCAGACCCGATGATTTTTAAGCTGTCTCCTCTTAAAATCATGGTAACGCTTAAGGTTCGTTCCAGCTTCTTTATATGCTTATCAAACTGCCCAAATACATTCTGGGTATGCTCTGCCGGTATATTCACACATCGCTCTACTGTACTCATTCTTATCCTCCGCATTATTTGTAATCAATTTTGCTTTGCAAATTTCCTCTGCTGCGATTGTCACCAAGGGTATGCCATTTCCCACGCCTGGCTCCTTATGGAAGCTCCTCTTCCGGTTCCGACGGTATATCTAAGGGTCTTCCATAGCCAATCCGTTCCCAGACGACCACACTGCCGGAGGCATGGCAGCCTCCATCTCTGAACTCTATTGTAACATTATTTTCCATGATTTCTACTTCTTTTTCTGACAATCCCTCCAAATACCGCTGAAACCGCTTCTCCGCCCGCTCTCTTGCTTCCTCTTCTGTATAAGTATATAGAACCGGCGTATATTCCCTTCGCTGGCTTATGGTAAAGCTGACCGGTAGAAAATAGGTATGCCCCAGGCACAGCTTATGATTCTCCTCTACCACATCATAATTGGAATAGGACTTCCACGGCAGATGGAATTCCTGTACCCAGCTCAGGATTTCAAGGGTTACGGAGGACTGATGATTTCCGGTGTACTGCTTTTCATAGTATTGCATCTCAAAGGAATCTTCATACGGATAAACAGTTTCCGCAATGACATCTCCATCCGCTGCCACGTAATCCGTTTCCAGTACTTCATCAAAATCATCATAAATGTGGATAACGCCGGATATCAGTATATCTCCCTTGGATATCGTCTGCCCCAGCTTTACCACCGGAGTTCCGCTGCGGGTAATCATTTCAACGATTACGCCATCCTTAGCGGCTGCAATATCCTGTGGTGGTGTATGTTCATTAATAGTTTCTGTCCCTTCTAAGGTTTCCTTGATATCTACATTTAACTGGGTGCCTATGATTTCACAGCTTACCCAGGACAGCTCTGGAAAGTCCTGCCGGAGCTGCTCCTCCAGCCAGTTACAGTCAATACCGGATTTTTTTGCTCCCAGACTTACATAAGCTTCTTCAATCCGGTTGACAATCTGCTCTTCCGTATAAAAGTAGGTTCCGCTTACATTGATATCCCATATGAACAAAGAGCAGATATAAATCAAAATCCCGCAAAGCAGCAAGCCCAGAAGAAACAGCTTTCGCTTCCGGTAGCGGAACAGGATAAAGGGAAGCCCGTATTTATTCCGGATTTCCAGTCTGGAGCCGGTCTTTTTCCGAATCCCGTCCAATTCCCGGACATAGGTCCGCTCCATCTTGAATAAATAGCCCTGTTCTGAGGGTTCCATATCCCAGATATGTACCTGCTTATGATTGAGCAAAGACAGAAACCGTTCCGGCCGGTTACCGGACACATAGACTTGTATATAACCTTTTATCCAGGTTCTTAATTTACCCATATATCACCTACACAAATTCGATTTTTTGAATACATCCTACGATTTTCATATCAATGGAACCGTAATATTCAATCCGCATTCCCGTTCCCTCCACCCGTACTCCGATGTGTCTGCCCGCCACACGAATACAGGTATCAGTATATTCCAGTAAGGTCTTGTAATTTTCCAGCCAGGCTTCTTTGGTTCCATGAATCCGTACAATGGTGGCTCCCTCTGTCACATCACTGGTTACCTGCATAGAAAATCTCCCACAAAAAACTCTCTGACATCTTTTTATATTATATGTCAGAGAGTTCATTCCATTCCAAGTATTTCAATCGGGAGCTTCCCATATACGGAAAGCTCCCGGTTTTCTTAAATCAGCTATGATACAACATTATTCTACGGAAATGACATAATAGTAAATCGGCTGTCCGCCATAATGCAATTCCACATCACAATTCTTATACTTCTTTTCCAGAATATCCTGAAGGGAATTGGCATCATCCTCCTGAACCTCATCCCCATAATAAAGACAAATCAGTTCGGAATCTTCCTCCACCAGCTCCTCCACCAGCTCTAAGGTAGTACTGTGTACATCCCGGCCTACTGCCTTGATGCCGTCATCACCGATTCCCATGATATCCCCCAGCTTAATCGACTTTCCATCAATGCTGGTATCCCGGACTGCATAGGTTACCTGTCCGGTCTTGACATAAGACATGGCATCATTCATACCGGTCGTATTATCCTCTGTGGTCTGCGACGGATCAAACGCAATAATGGCAGAAATGCCCTGTGGCACCGTTTTGGACGGTATCACTACAATCTCCTTATCCTCCGTCAGGCTCTGTGCCTGCTGTGCGGCCAGAATAATATTTTTATTATTCGGCAGGATAAATATGGTTTTCGCATTGACCTGTTCAATGGCATTCAGCATATCCTCCGTGCTTGGATTCATGGTCTGACCGCCTTCAATCAGATAATCCACGCCAAGACCGGTAAAGATTTCATTAATTCCTTCTCCGATGGTAACCGAAATAAAACCATAATCCTTTGCCGGCTCTGCTTCTTTCTTTGAACCGGACATTTCCGTTGCGGAAACTCCGGTTTCCACAGTACCGGAAGCAGGCTCTGCAGATGCCTTCTGACTGGCTGCTTTTGCCAGCTTTTCCTGATGCTCCTCCCGCATATTATCAATCTTCATACGGGTCAGGGAACCATAAGTCAAGCCCTTTTCAAATGCCAGCCCCGGATGATTGGTATGCACATGAACCTTTACAATATCATCATCCGATACCACCACCAGAGAATCACCGATAGAGCTTAAATACTCCTTAAACTCCGCTTCCGTTTCTTCTGTATATTCCTGCTCCAGCATAATGATAAATTCTGTACAATATCCAAAGGTAATCTCTGCATTGGGGTCGTCCTCTACGGTAAATTCAAACTTACCGGAAGTCTCCGGGGGAATCGCCGCAATTTCAACTTCCTTTCCAATCAGTGCATGATAAGCGCCCTGCAGGACCTCCATCAGTCCCTGTCCGCCGGAATCTACCACACCTGCCTCCTTTAAAACCGGAAGCAGCTCCGGCGTATAGGCCAATACTTCGTTCCCATGCTCGATAATAATGGTTCCAAATTCCTCAATATCCTTCACCCGGCGGTAGATTTCATTTGCCTTATCTGCCATCCCCTTGGCAACAGTAAGAATCGTTCCTTCCTTCGGCTTCATAACTGCCTTATATGCTGTTGCAACAGCCTGTTCAAAGCAAACGGCCAAATCCTCCGTCGTCAGGGCTTCCTTATTGGCAATTCCCTTGCAAAAGCCCCGGAATAACTGGGACAGGATAACACCGGAATTTCCTCTTGCCCCCCGAAGAGAACCGCTGGAAATGGCCTTGGAAAGCGTTGCCATAGTTGGCTGTTCAATAGCGGCTACCTCCTTAGCTGCCGACATAATCGTTAAGGTCATATTCGTTCCCGTATCCCCGTCGGGAACCGGGAATACATTTAACTGATTAATATATTCCTTCTTACTTTCGATATACTGCGCTCCGGCCAAAAATGCCTTTTGAAGCATATCCGCATCAACGTTCATGATTGCCACTGTTATTTCCTCCTAACTGATCAGTCCATCACCCGGACACCCTCAACAAAAATGTTGATGTGTTCCACAGGCATACCGGTGAACTCTTCAATCTTATATCTTACGGTACTCATTAAATTATCCGCCACTACGGAAATGCTGACACCATATGCTACAATTATATGAAAATCAATTGAAATTCGATTGGAATCAATGGTAACATTAACGCCCTTGCTAACACTATCCCCCCGAAGAAGCTTTACGAGTCCGTCCTTCATACTGACGGTTGCCATGCCCACAATGCCAAAGCATTCTACGGCAGTGAGTCCGGCATACTGGGCAACAACTTCATAATCAATTAAAATATCACCATTTTCAGTACTCATTCGTCCTTTCATACTGTAACCTCCATTCCTTTCATTTATCAAAAATGCATATTTATTGATATTATAACCGTTTTTCAGAAAAAAAGAAATACAATTTTTCCATATTTCTGCTTGCAATTCCAAAATAAATCTGTTAAAATTGACACGTTGTGAACTTACGTTATAAAACTACAAGGAGGTGCAGCAATATGGCAAAATGCGCAATTTGTGATAAAGGCGCTCATTTCGGTATCAAAGTGAGCCATTCTCATAGAAGGTCCAACAGAATGTGGAAGTCAAATATCAAGTCTGTTAAGGTTCTTGTGAATGGTGCGCCAAAGAAAATGTACGTATGTACTTCTTGTTTGAGATCTGGAAAAGTGGAACGTGCGTAAAAAAAGCCCTTTCGGGCTTTTTTATTTTCGCGGGCAATGAGGAAAATAGCCATGCTTGCATAGATATTTAACTTTTTCGGAACGCGATTCACTTGCAAAACAGACAATAGGCAAGGAAGAGGCTGGCTGTTATACACAAAAAGGTCCAGAACCCTTCCAAAAAACAGGCAATAATCATGCCAACGGCTATAAAAAAGAGGGCAAACCCACATAACCGTTTCATGTGTTCCACCCTCTTTTCTCATTCTATATCTTATTATATGCAGGTTATCTCCCAAAAATGACTATCAGCCCTCAATTACATCCTGCTCTTCTCCTTCGATTGCATCGGCATCGGACTTATTCTTATATTCTTTTGCATAATCCGCAATCTTATCAATCAATTCCGGAACCATATCCAGTATCTTGGTAATGCTGTCCTGATTCTTCACATTAACCAGCTTCGTATGCCCATCCTGAATAACCAGAACTGCGCTTGGCGACATCTTTCCACCCAAACCACCAGCGCCGCTGTTCTTTGCCGTTCCATCTGCAAATGCACCGGCAGCCACACCAAAGGTCACATCTACCAGTGGAAGAATAATCGTACTGCCAATGGTTGTCGGCTCTCCAATCACCGTCTTGGTAGTCAGAAAGGAATCCATTCCATGAAACAAGGTACCTACTGTTGAATTAAAATCATTGTTTGCCATTATTTATTTCCTCCTATTATTGTCTTTGCTTCCTGAACCGTTTTTATTAAATTCCGATTCCATAACATCTGCAGGCCCAGTATCAGAAAAAATCCAATCTGGATTCTGCCCTTGGCATAAATCTGCCCTTCAAAGATTCGCTGTTCAAAATCCGGTGCAATTATGATGTGGTCCCGATACCATGGAATCAACATACTAACTGCACCAAGGGCCTGACCGGTAGCCGCCGGGTCCTCCAGTCCAAAATGAAGCGTCCCATGAAACCGTCTTGGCCGGATGTGCTTCCATAGCTTTATAAGATACCGTTTTCCATCCTTCCATACCTGCCTGGTAGATGGCTTTTGCAGAAAATCTCTGATTTCTGTTATCTTTTCCACTATTTCATTCTTTTTTTCAATCAGCCTGTTAACATTTTCCTTTATATTGGCAAAAAAGTCAAGTATTCTTGCCAGTATCTCCGAAATTTTATAATGAATCCGCATGGGAATGGTAGTTACCCACTCGACTGCTTCTTTCACTTTGTCATGAATCCGAAGGAAAAAGCCCCGCCTTGTTTCCACAGGCTCTGGCAATGCTTCCCGTTCCGGCCTCTGCTGTAATTCTTCTTTCTCTTGTCCCTTCCGAATCTTTGGCGGAAATTCCGGCTCGGTTACATCCGCAGCCTCCTGTTCCTTTAGAAATTCCTCATAATCATCCTTCACAACGGTTATGGGAACCGAATCCGTTTCTGCCGGCTCGGTTTCCTCTGTCCCACTGTCACTGCTCCGAAAGTGTTTATCCGTTTCATCATTGGTGGAAATCGTAAAACCAAAGGACTTGAGATAATACAAAAACCTGCTGTTCCCATACATCCCCTTAAAATCCAGCACAAAGCACAGCCACCGGATACGTCCCACTGCTTTGATATCGCCATAATACTCTGCATCCAGCGTATAGCAAAAGGGGGCAAGCATTGCCAGAAGTACAAGCAGAATCACAATTCCCAGTAAAATCAGTAACGTGATGCCCAGTACCTTCAATATAATTAATAAAACCTGTACCAAATCATCACCTCCTGACCCTACAGTCCCAGATAAGCCTCAATTTCAAAGCCGCCGGTATTCTGGTACACCTCATCTACAATCAGCCGCACCAGTTCATCTGCCTCATTCCTTGTCCGGGTTATCCCAATGACAATGACCGGATGCTCCAGTTCTTCATAGACGGGCTGCCGTAGTTCTTCATATTCATATATTTCCAAAATTCCATCCTGAAATACCGGAAGGGTAATGCAATGCAGATTTGAAATGGATTTGTTCCGGTTCATTTTCCGCATGGTTGGCAGAATCCTTCGGTCTGGTATTCCGCGGACATACATTCGATTGTATAGCTTCATGGAAACTCCTGTCTGCTCCTCCGTTCCTTAGGTCTTACCCGTCCTGCTCCATCATTTCATCGATTATGGCAGTAACGGCTTTTAACTCCCTGCTATTGTTACAATGCGCCAGCGCATAGTTCAGGTAATCCGAGATTTCCTGCTGGCTGTTAAAGAACACCGGTACCACTCCCAATACCATTGCCATTCTGGCACGATTGATTCGTTTATCATGGGCAGCAAAGGAAGCACTGAATTCTTCCACCAGCCTGTCCCTTACCTGGTTGATATAAATGCTGTCTGCAAGCTCCGGTTCCAGAGAATCCGGTTTTAAATCAATAAAAATACTGCTGCACAGAAGCTTGGAAATCAGATTCAAATCGGCATATTCTTCTAAAAGCTCTGATTCCTTTAACAGTTCCTGTTCCCCGGACCATACATCAAATAATACGCCTTCTCCCTGCATCAGCTTTTCGCCTAATGCCTCCTGGGAACCCTCCAAAGCAAAGAAACAGTCCTCCGCCACTTCCGAAATCACGGTATCATTTGCCATAGCCTCCAGAACACATTCCAGCGCCTTGGCTGCATAGCCCATTTCCTTCGTTTCTTCCTCCACATAGATTCCTGCTGTCATAACCGCATATAACTCATTTACAACATCCTCCAACAGCAGATAATCCGTCACCAGTTCATCAATATAATCCGCTGTATCTTCCAGCCGCTCCATGGAGGCTTCCCATTCCTCTCTGGATAAATTCTGATAATCCAGTTGTTCCAAAGCGTTTAAGACCTGAAACAGCTCCGGATATTCAGTTTCAAAGCCCTCTGGCTTGTACAGACCGGAGCATGACCGTATGGTTTCTGCAAAATCATCTACCGTACTGCATTCCGAGCCGGTATAGATTCTCAGACTTTCATTTAATATATCATAGAAACGGCTTTTGGTCATCCGGATAGGGAGCTGCTCCACCACCATCTGAATCTTGCTGTTAATGACCATCTTGTCCTCATCCTGAAACAAATACCGGAATATTTTCCCGGCATAGGCCTCTGTATCTATCTCTTCCTCTACCGCTTCCTCGGAATATTCCAGGCGGTTCAATATGTATTCATAAATCTGCAGTGCATCTGTATAGCTGGTCAGAATCCGCATCTTTGCCGTAACCCGGCTGCGGATTTCATGAATCTCCTTCCGGTCTGTCCCCCGGTTGTCATAGTTTCGCTCCAGCACATAGCGTCCGGTCAACTTCTGAATGGCATCAAAGGCCTCTTCTACATAAGAATCTCTGCTGCTGTATTCCTGAATCCGCTCCCGAAAGGTATATAGATTCATAGCCAGCTGAATCATGGAATACTCCAGATAGATACGGGACATAAATGCTCCGTATTTAGGCAGATTTTCCCTCATATTCATTTTACTGCCAATCTGTTTGATTACTAATCGCTCCTGCTTCTGCATGATGCACTCCTTTTCTTCTATTTCTTATGCTCGTGTGTAAATAAATGATCGGAACAATATTCCAGATTCCCTTTGCATTTGGAACAAAACCGGAATTGCAGTTCCGGATTCGTCGCCTCCGTCCGGCCACAGACTGCGCAATAATGCCGGGTTCCCCTGGCAGTTGCCTCTTTCACCTGTTTCCGGTACTTTCGCTTTCGTTTCACTTCCTTTGGCGAAATCTGCTTGTAATTCCGTGTGGTCAAAAAGTAAATCAAAAAATTCGCCACGGATAATAAAATCGAAACATCTTCGGATATATATGGGGCAGCCATGCCCGGATTTTGAATCCCGTAAAACAGATTCTGAAGGAACAGATACCCTAACACCACGCCTTCCGCAATCGCCAGCCACTTCATTTTCACACGGATGACAAACATAAAATATACTTCGTGATTCGGAAAAATCGTTGCAAATGCCATGAAGGATGTCCAATTCAGGTATTCCGTACTCATGGACAGATTCCATGCACGGTCAAAGCCCCACAACAATCCGGTTATCAGATAAATGAGTATCGGGCCAAGGGTCATGAACAAAATCCCCATGAACATATAGACATTATACCGAAAGGCTCCCCAGACATTCTCCAGGGTCTTACCAATCCAGTAATAAAAGATAAACATGAATATAGTAAATACGCTCAGACCGCTTGGCGGGGTACAAATCCAGGTCACCAGCCGCCAGACCTGTCCATGACAGATTGCTGCCGGGTCCATGTTAATATAGTAATATGCCACTGGAGAAAACAACATAAAGATATAACCCAGGGCATAGGCGCCCAGGATATAAAGAATCAAATTCTTAATGGCATACTTTCCCAGCTTCCGTTCCAGCTTATTCATCCAATGCATATTCATCATCCTTTCCAATAGCCTTTTAATTATAGCTTATCCCTTCTTCAAACGCAAGTGCGAGCCTTTCTCTTTCCGGAACCTTAATCTTTCATTTATAGACATTTCATAATTTTCCTGTTCCCTTTCTCCTTCTTCCACCTTCTATATCTTACAATTTTCTTACAAAAAACCAATTCCCGTTCCATTTCTGCTGATATGGAATCCATGTTCAGCCAAATATCCGCTGGAGCCGATTTCCTTCGAGATGGCAAGGCAAGCCTGCTCCCATGCCATCGAAGGAATCAACACGATACAAAGGCGGTAATCCGGTACACCTTCTCCTATCTTGGTGCAATCACCGGAAAATGAAGTACAAAACCGGCAGGAACCGGCAATTCCCGTAAGGAAGCGTTATATTCTGCCAGACTGTCAAAATCCGTATCAAACAGCTTTAAAATATCCTCCAGGGTATCCCCCTCCTGGGTAATATAGCTCCGTTCACTGCTCCCGCCGGGTACCGTCGAATTCGGCATGGTCGGCAGGCAAAGCTCATCTCCCACCTGAAGATTATATACATTGACGTACGGATTGGAACGAAGCACATCAATTAATTTCAAATCATAGCTTCGTGCAATCTTATAAAGGGTATCTCCTTCCTTTACTACATAAACAAACCCTCTGCAATTCTGAGAATTATTATACATTTTTTGAGCCTTTCGTCTTTTTGATTATCTTATTCATTCTTTTTTTCTATGTGCATGATTCTTTCTTCTGCTGTGACAATTCAGCCATGCTCAGCCTTAAGCCGTGGAAATAAATGTACTTATTTGCAGCTCCCATTCCAAACCGGCGGGTAACTTATTTCCGCGAGCAATGAGAAAATAGCCATGCTTGCATGGATATTTGACGAATGCCGCGAGGGTCAAATACCCCGCCCCCTGGGGCGGAAAGAACAAGCCCAATCATGCCCCGTAGCTTGCTTCGGAGTATTTGACTTCATAACAAAGGAAATCAACGAAATAGACTGTTACAAAATTGTAAACTTATCGCCATGTTTTACATATTGAGTTTTTCGACAGTTTCACTTATAATATCTGAGAATGCAGCGAAACACATTTTAATATGAATATATTGTAAGGAGGGCGGCTTCCTATGCCGCGGGAAATTATGAATTACACGATTGGTATTGATATTGGTTCCACTACAGTAAAGGTTGCTGTTCTGGACGAAGCACATCATATATTATTTTCAGACTATCAGCGTCACTTTGCTGATATCAAAGGAACACTTGCCCGGCTGGTAGAGGATGCCGGACATCAGTTGGGAAATCTTGAAATCCGGCCTACCATTACCGGTTCCGGAGGGCTTGCCATCGCTTCCATCCTGGAGGTGCCTTTTTCCCAGGAGGTGGTTTGCGTAACCGATGCCCTACAGATGTATGCGCCTCAAACGGATGTATCCATCGAATTAGGCGGCGAGGATGCCAAGATTATCTACCTGACGAATGGAATCGAACAAAGAATGAATGGGGTGTGTGCCGGCGGTACCGGTTCTTTTATCGACCAGATGGCCTCTCTGCTTCAAACTGATGCGGAAGGCTTAAATGAATATGCCAAAAACTATGATACCATTTATCCGATTGCTGCCCGTTGCGGTGTTTTTGCAAAAACCGATATCCAGCCACTGATTAACGAAGGGGCTACCAAGGAAAATCTGGCTGCCTCCATCTATCAGGCGGTTGTAGACCAGACCATCAGTGGTCTGGCATGTGGCAAACCAATCCGGGGCAATGTAGCATTTTTAGGCGGTCCTCTTCATTTCCAGTCCGAACTGCAGAAGGCATTTGTACGGAATCTTAACTTAACGGAAGAGCATATCATTGCACCAGACAATTCGCATTTATTTGCTGCCATTGGCGCGGCTCTGAATGCAGAAGCATCGGATGCGTATACTACGCTGGATGCTTTGGATGCCAAGCTTCACAGTGATATCCAGATTGAAATGGAGGTTGACCGGATGGACCCTCTCTTCCGGAATCAGGCAGAATATGACGCCTTCTGTGAGAGACATAATCAATACAAGGTAACCAAGGGGGACTTAGCCTCCTATAAAGGCAACTGTTTCCTGGGGATTGATGCCGGCTCCACCACAACCAAGGTTGCTCTGGTCGGAGAAGACGGCACCCTGCTTTATTCCTTCTATAGCAGTAACAACGGAAGTCCGTTGAATACCAGTATCCGGGCAATTCAGGATATCTATTCCAAGCTGCCGGAAGCTGCCAGAATCGTTCGTGCCTGCTCCACCGGTTATGGAGAAGCTCTGATTAAATCGGCACTTATGCTGGATGATGGGGAAGTCGAAACCATTGCGCATTATACTGCCGCCGCTTTTTTTGAACCGGAGGTAGACTGTATCCTGGACATCGGCGGTCAGGACATGAAATGTATCAAGATTAAGAGCCAGGCTGTCGATAATGTAATGCTGAATGAAGCCTGCTCCTCCGGCTGTGGTTCCTTTATTGAAACCTTTGCAAAGTCCATGAACTATAAAATCGAAGACTTTGCAAAAATAGCTCTGTTTGCAGAGCATCCCATCAATCTTGGCTCCCGCTGTACCGTATTCATGAACTCCAAGGTAAAGCAGGCACAAAAGGAAGGGGCGGATGTGTCAGACATTTCGGCTGGTCTTGCTTATTCCGTTATTAAGAATGCGTTATTAAAGGTTATCAAGCTGACGGACCCGAAGGATTTAGGAAAACGGGTGGTGGTTCAGGGCGGAACCTTTTATAATGATGCAGTCCTTCGAAGCTTTGAATTGATTGCAGGCATTCAGGCCATCCGTCCGGATATTTCCGGTATTATGGGTGCCTTTGGCGCGGCTCTGATTGCAAGAGATAATTATGATGGGGCTATGGAAACGACTATGCTTTCCATTGAAGATATTAATCATCTGACCTATGAAACCTCCATGGCAAGATGTAAGGGCTGTACCAATAGTTGTCTGCTGACCATTAACCGATTCTCTGGCGGCAGACAATTCATTACCGGTAATCGCTGTGAACGGGGAATCGGTCAGAAAAAGAATAAAGACCATGTCCCGAATTTATTTGAATATAAATTCCATCGAATCTTTGATTATGAACCATTACCGCCAGAAGCTGCTCCCCGGGGAGAAATCGGTATTCCAAGAGTGTTGAATATGTATGAAAACTACCCGCTCTGGTTTACCTTCCTGACTAAGCTGGGCTTTCGGGTTCTCCTGTCTCCGCCTTCCAGCCGGGACATTTATACATTGGGTATCGAATCCATTCCAAGTGAATCGGAATGCTATCCGGCTAAGATTTCACATGGACATATTATGTGGCTGTTAAAGCATGATATCAAACGGATTTTCCAGCCATGCATTGTATATGAACAAAATGAAACCCCGGATGCCTATAACCACTATAACTGTCCAATTGTTACCTCTTATGCGGAAAACATTAAGAATAACGTGGAAGAAATCCGAAGCGACGACATTACCTTTATCCGTCCTTTTATGGCACTGGATAACCGGGATGCCCTAGTGACCCGGCTCTATCATGAGTTTTCCAAATACTATAGCCTGGATAAAAAGGAAGTGAAGGAAGCCTTAGATGCAGGCTTTGATGAATACGAGCGCGTAAAGCTGGACTTGCAGAAAAAGGGGGAGGAAGCCATACGCTTCTGTGATGAGAATAACCGGATGGGAATTGTATTAGCCGGCCGTCCTTATCATGTAGACCCGGAAATCAATCACGGTCTGCCGGAATTGATTAATTCCTATGGTATTGCTATATTAACGGAGGATTCCATTTCCCATTTATCCAATGTGGAGCGTCCCCTTATCGTATCCGACCAGTGGATGTACCACAGCCGTCTGTATGCAGCAGCTAATTATGTTAAGTCCAGCCGGAATCTGGAATTGATTCAGTTGAATTCCTTTGGCTGCGGACTGGATGCAGTGACAACCGATTGTGTCAGCGATATCCTCTCCGGCTCCGGCAAGATTTATACTGTATTAAAAATAGACGAGGTCAGTAATTTAGGTGCAGCGCGGATTCGAATCCGTTCTTTAATCAGTGCGGTAAAGGTGCGCAATAAAAAGGGAATCCAGCCACATCCGATTTCTTCTGCTTATGAAAGAGAAATATTTACCAAGGAAATGAAGGAAAATCGTTATACGGTTCTGGCGCCAAATATGTCACCCATACATTTCAGCATGCTGATGCCTGCCTTTAGCAAAAGCGGTGTCAACTTTGTTTCCCTGCCAGACCCGGATAAATCCGCCATTGATGTGGGACTGAAATATGTGAATAATGATGCCTGCTACCCTTCGATTCTGGTAGTCGGACAGCTAATACAGGAATTACAGACCGGGAAATATGATTTAAATAATACGGCTCTTGCCATTACCCAGACCGGTGGCGGCTGTCGGGCAACCAACTACATCGGCTTCATCCGCCGGGCTTTAAAGAAGGCGGGCATGGAACAGGTCCCGGTCATTTCCATCAATGCCGGGGGACTGGAAAGCAATCCGGGCTTTCATTTTAATTACACCATGATTCGGGCTTCCATTCAGGCAGTGATTTACGGTGATGTATTCATGCGCTGTCTTTATCACATGCGGCCTTATGAGGAAGTGCCGGGTTCTGCCGATGCTCTTCATAAAAAATGGGAGGCTATCTGTATCCGGGCTATTGAAGACGGAGCCAGCATGCGTTCCTTCCGGAAAAATATCAAGGGAATCATTCGGGAATTTGATCAATTACCGATTAAAACTATTCAGAAGCCAAGGGTCGGTGTAGTTGGTGAGATTCTGGTAAAATTCCAGCCATGCGCCAACAATAATATCGTAGACCTGTTAGAAGCGGAAGGAGCAGAAGCTGTCATGCCGGATTTATCCGGATTCCTGGATTACTGTGCCTATAATGCAAACTATAAGCATGAATTCCTAGGTAAAACCAAGAAATCTGCTACCATTAATAACTGGGTCATTAAGTTCTTAGACCTGTACCGCTCAACTGCCCGGAAGGAATTGGCGGCAAGCAGACATTTCAGCAGCATCGCCCATATTGATGAACTGGCAGAATATGCAAAACCGATTGTATCTCTAGGCAACCAGACCGGAGAAGGCTGGTTTCTTACTGCTGAGATGATTGAATTAATTAAATCCGATGTGCCGAATATCGTATGCTGTCAGCCCTTTGGCTGTCTGCCAAATCACATTGTAGGAAAGGGCGTCATTAAAGAGCTGCGGGCAGCATATCCGGATGCCAATATTGTTGCTGTTGACTTTGATCCCGGTGCTTCCGAGGTCAATCAGCTCAACCGGATTAAGCTGATGCTTTCTACCGCCCAGAAGAACCTGCATGCAAAGACAGGGCCTGTAACAGATTATGAACAACAACAGTTCGAGGCGGCTGCAAGCCAGTCTCCGGAATAATCCTTTTGAAAAGCCCCGGTTGGCGAACCCGTCCCCAAAAAGTTAGACTTTTCGTGCAGCAGCTTTTATGGCTGCTGCGCTATTTTTATGCAGCAAATCCTTTTATTCCCACAACACCAACCAGATTTTGTACTTAATATACCTTCGAAGCTTCCCACAATTGCATGCAAACCTTCCGCCAGTCAGGAACTGTCTCGTATTGTTCCAAAATAGCACAGATTTCTTCAACATATATAGGCTCCTCTTCTAATTCCTCTGCAATAATTGAAACGGATTTCCCCTTTTGTTGCTTTTTATAAATCTGCTTTATTAATTTGATTGTCTCTCCCTGTTCTATTCCTCGTTTTATTCCTTGTTCCATGATTGTCATCCTAACAACCTCCCATTCTTCTGATTTCTTTACTGCCTGTACAATCTCATCTAACTGAAGGAGCCGTTTGTCTTTGAGGATAATATCGGGATTCGAAAGTGTGCTATTCTTTATATACTGGAGTAAACTGATTAATTCCGGTCTTCCATTCCGGCTTTTCATGTTCAGAAAGATTTTCATTGTCCCATCTTCCAGATGAAATCCCTGTATTTCTTCGCATTGCTCTGTGAAGGTATACATTGCCAGATTCCGTCCAAAAATATCCTCCTGGGTAATAAAGATAATAACCGTAGATGGCAGATATCGATAGCGGGTTTTCTTGCCCGATTTTAAAATTGGCGCATCCATCAACCCCTGATAATACCGGGAACGCTTCCGTATGTCATCCTGTCTGGCATGATTCTGCATCTCTGTATCAAACTGCCGATGATTTTCATCTAGCGCCCAGGCATCCAGTCGAATGGCCCGTTTCCCTTCTGCATTCAAAATCACTTCTTCAACCTTTCCTTCCTGTAAATGAATTTCCTCATTCATAATGGTTCCTAACAGGCATTCATAGGCTTTCTTATCCTTCATAACCGATAGGAACAAGGAAAAATCACTTAAATTGACCTCTTCTGCTGGCAGAGTGTGTGACTGCTCTTCCCTTTTGTCCTTCATAGCATCTTCCTTTCATATATAACAGGAAGATGAAATCTCCCTGCCTGTATTGGTGAATAAGCAAGGATTCTGATTTCTTAGATAACTGAAAACCAGTCGTTCGAATATAGAAAAAGCTTTGAATTCATTGCTTGTTATTAATTTATCACACAGCCCAATCATTATCAATATATTTTTTAATTTTTAATATATTTTAATTCTTATTTTATATTATAGTAATCATATTAATCAATAACTGTTTGAAAGAAAAGAACCCATCTACAGCCAAAGCGATAGACAGGTTCTAACATCACCAATCAAAGACTATAAATTTGCACGAATATATTATCTATTGTGCAATAAATGTATAACCATTCTCATTTGCATAGGTTTCCGCATAAGAACCGGATGTGCCACAAATATTTTTTATATTATTACATTCATAAAATGCATAATTTTCTATATTAATAACATTATCCGGAATTTTTTAACTTGTTAAATTAATGCAACTATGAAATGCTGCATATCCTATACTGATAATATTATTTGTCAATTATATATTTTTAAACTGCTACATCTCTGAAACTGTCCTTCCTCTATACTTGTAACACCTTCTGATATTTTTATACTTACTATGTTTTTACATTCATAAAATGTATAAGCTCTTATACTTACAACAGTTTCTGGTATCGCAATAGCTTAATCCTTGGCATTGCCACAGAACAGCACATGGAGATTATTGATGCCCTGTTTTCCGCATATAATTCCTTTGTCAGCGATAAAATCGAGGATTTTAACAGCAGCTTTTATTATGATTCTCCGCAAAACATCCTGAATGCTTACTTATACAAAACCATTGAGTAAGCATTCCTTCTAAGACGACAGCTTCTCCATATTCACCACGACCCGTTCCATGGTAAACTGGTACATATTGATATCCAGAATCAGCAATACCAGCAGATAAAACAGAAAGATAAAGCTGATTGTGGAATGCGGCACCAGATACAGCAAAAATCCCACACCACAGATGATGACTGCCGCCAGAATGGCAAATGCCATATTAAAGAACACATTCAGATTTCCCCGCAATGCATTCAGTTCATCCTCCCAAATCAGCTTCGGATGCATGGAATCCAGCCAGATGCCAAGGCAGGTAATAAAGAATACCATACAGCCGCCTACTACTCCATAATAAAGCGCCGCCTTGATATCCAGCTTTATTATCACACTGAGTATGACCACATCCACCAGATAACTGATATAACTGAATACCAGGCTGAGCAGCCCCTTCACATGTACCTGAAGCTTATACGGAACCGGAATATACTTCATAAAATCAATATGCGCCCCTTCTCTGGTAAAAGCACTGGAGGCAATACCATTGGCTGCCGTTGTCAACGCGGCCAGAATCAGGAACAATGCCAGGACGACCACAGCCGCCATAACATTTCCCTCATGGTACATGCCGACAAAATGTGAAATGGTATCACTGCCCTTCTGCATCATACAGACAACAACAATCAGCACCGGCCAGAAAAAATTAATCAGCACACAATTAGACACAAAGGCAGGGGTCCGGAAAATCGTCTTAAGCTCCTTTTCAAAATAAGCCCGGAACACAGACCGCTGCTTTCGAAGTCCATGGGTCCCACCCCGCTTTTCCTTTTTATTCGATATGGACTTAAAGCTGTATAAGCCCGGCAGATAGATTTTATTTGCAATTGCCAGGAACAGAACCAGAAGTAAAATATTAATTCCCAGATACAACAAAACCTCGGACCACATACCGCTTGCCGCAGAATGTACCAGAAGATAGCCCGGATAAAAGATTACATTCATGGTATTCATAAATGCATTTTCTCCACTGGTCAGGGAATCCACATAGGTATCAATGGAAAATCCCTCCAGCCCCCGGAAGGACAGATAGACGCCCAGCAGCAGTACAAAGGTCATGCTGCCCATAATGGCATTCAATACCTTTCGGTTCCGGATGCCCTGAAAGAAAAACATCAACAGCATACTGATAATGCCGCAATAAACCAGGGGTACAATCGGCAGGGTCACCGTTCCCAGCAGTCCGGTCAGGATACCGATGGGCGTAACGCCAATGGCAAGAATATAACCGATATACGCACTGAAAATCACCATGAACTCCATGACGCTCTCCGCCTGATAGGTCACCCAGAACTTTGCCAGAATCAGCTCGTGAGGCTGAACCGGAAGGGGAAGCAGATAATCCAGGTCGGAAGAAAAATAAAACTCATTTACGATTACATTCAGCCCCAGAATCATGGCACAGGCGGAAATAAACTGTACAATAAACAGCATGCCCTCATCCTTTCCGCCGGCTTCCATCATGGCAAGGGTCATAAAATAAGCGATTACCCCGACGATGATACAGCAGGGAATCATGATAAACAGCATGGCAGCTCCGCCGAATACTGTATAGGTCCGCTTCTCTCTGCCCTCCTTGGGCATTGCCATTTCCTGTCCCCGGCGGAGCAGCTTCAACAAATGTGTGACCTGCTGCTTCGGTTTCATCTGTTCTTCTGCTAGTCCTTCCCTCATTCCGCCTTCACCTCGTTTCCCTCTGTCAGGGAAGCCTCTGCTTCCTCCTGCATTTCTCCATTTATGGTCAGGAAAATGGATTCCAGGCTCATACCCGGATATTCCTGCCGCAATTCATCCAGCGTACCATTAAAGACAGAGCCGCCCTTCCGGATGATGATAATCTTATCACATAACTGTTCCGCCACCTCAAGAACATGGGTGGAGAAAAACACACAATTCCCTTCATCTGCATGCTCCCGCATCATATTCTTAAGCTCAAATGCCGCCTTGGGGTCCAGTCCGGTCATCGGTTCATCCAGAATCCAAACCGGAGGATTGTGAATCAGAGCGGCACAGACCATCATTTTCTGCCGCATACCATGGGAATAATCACTCATGGGCCGATTCAGGATATCCGCTATTTCAAACCGCTCTGCCATAGCTTCAATTCTTGGCGCCCGTTCCTCTGTGGGGATATGATAAATGTCCGCCATCAAATGAATAAATTCCATCCCGCTCAGCCGGAGAAACATATCCGGATTATCTGCTACATAGGCAATGGACTGCTTTGCCTTTAAGGAATCCTTCTGAATATTATATCCATTGATATAAATACTTCCCTTGGTAGGCTTCAAAATACTGGTCAGCATCTTAATGGTAGTGGTTTTTCCCGCTCCATTCTGACCGACAAAGCCTACGATTTCCCCCTTTTGTATGGAAAAGCTCAGGTCCTCTACTGCTGTAAATTCCTTGCCAAACCGCTTTGTTACATGTTCTACCTGTATCATTTTACACCCATCCTTTGTCCCATATTATCCGAAGCCTATCCGGCTCCTCTATTATAACAAGTCAACAACCCGCCGCAAGCAGCGGGGCATCAAACTTGAAATGCCCCAAGGGGCGGGGTATGTTGACCCTCGCGGCAGCCGCCAAATGTCTGCAAGCAGCCACTTGGCTCGTTGCTCGCGGAAATCAATCACCGCTCTGCTATTAATAATACACAAGTCTTTCCCGAACTGCAATAAGCCCTTGAAAATTAATCGAACTTTTCCCTTTCCTTCTCCGTTGGTTCCGGTATATAATACAACAGAGACTTACAGTAAGAAAAGAATGGAGACAACCAATGAATAAAAAAGAAACCTTAGAACTACGAAAGCTATTTACACAGGAATCCTCCTGTCTGTCCAGAATCTGCGGCTGCTACGTGGATTACAAGAAGGAAAAAATCTGTACCATGGAGGATGCCTTTCTCTCTCTATCGAAGGATGAGGCCCTAAAATATGATGATATTTTCAAGGCAACCCTGTCCGGCACCATTGGTAAAAATCTTCTGAATATGGAATTTCCTACGAATCAGGAAATGAACGGCGGCACCCAGGAATTCCTGATGCAGCTTCGTGCCAGTGAATTAAAAGATGCCGCCTTATTAGATGCCTTTTATGACAAGGTAATCGAAAGCTTTGATTATCCGGAAAATTATTATATTATACTGGTTTACGGTGCCTATGATGTACCGGGACGTGCCACAGATGGTACCGAGCTGTATGACGCCTCGGAAGAGGTATTTCAATTTCTGCTTTGCAGCATCTGTCCGGTCAACCGAAGCAAAGGAGGGCTTTCTTATCTGCCGGAAGCAAACAGCATCGGCGAACGCATCCGGGACTGGGTGGTAGAGCCTCCAGTCAAGGGATTTCTGTTCCCTGCCTTTCATGACCGGGCTTCTGATATTCATCAGGTTCTTTATTATACGAAAAATCCGGAGGACAGCCATCCGGAGCTGATTGAACGCCTCTTAGGCAGTCTTACCCCCATGTCACCGGTCAATCAAAAGGAAGCCTTCCAGTCCATTCTGCTCAATACCTTAGGGGATGAGGCAGATTATGCAGTGGTTTCCTCCATTCATGAGAACTTAAACGAAATGATTGCGGAAACCAGAAATAATCCGGACCCTCTGACCTTAAGCAAGCATGAGATGAAGAACTTATTGGAAATCAGCGGCGTTCCCCAGGAAGAATTGGAGGAATTTGAAGCAAACTATGAAGAAATTGCCGGTCCGAAAACCGCTTTGGTCGCTTCCAATCTCACCAATACCAAAAAGCTGAGCATTGAAACACCGGACATCATCATTAAAGTAAATTCTGACCGTACCGATTTGATTCAGACCCAGTATATCAACGGACGCCAATGCTTTGTCATTACCGTAGACGACCATGTGGAAATCAACGGCATGAGTGTCCGGACCATGAAGACAGAGACTTAAATGAAATACCCCGCAGCAAGCTACGGGGCATAATCTATCTTGTTCGTTCCACCCAAAGGGGCGGGGTATTTGACCCTTACATCTCCTCTTCTTCCTGTCCTTCCTCTTCCTTTAACCGGAACTGTTCCACCTCGCCCTTTAATGTATTGGCACAATTGATTAACTCCGAGCTAATGGCAGCATTTTCCTGAGAAGAAGCGGCATTTGCCTCAATCACCCGGCTGATTTCTTCAATCCGGCCGGTAATCATATCGACTGCCTTCGTCTGATTCTGAACATACTGGGCAATCTTCTGAATATCCTCCTGGGAACGGACAGAGCCTTCGATTCCCTGATGCAGGGTCGTGGCTGTCTTTTCTGCAATGGTACGTCCCCGTTCAATGGATTCCTTGGAATTCAGAATTAAATTCCGGATATTGTCACTGGCCTCCATGCTTTCCGCTGCAAGCTTGGAAATCTCCGTAGCAACCACTGCAAAGCCCCGTCCTCCTTCACCGGCTCTCGCCGCTTCGATGGACGCATTTAATGCCAGCAGACTGGTCTGGTCTGCAATGCTGTTAATCGTAGTAATGATTTCTCCAATCCGATTGGAATTCTCATTCATTTCATCCATGGCAGCTAAGAGGCTGGTCATTTCTTCATTTCCTACCTCAAGCTGTTGGTTCGTCTCATCCGAAACCTGACTCACATGGTCTGCATTCTGCATAATATGATGGATTTCATCGGAAAGAACCGTCATATTATTTACGACATCCATAATGGCTTCATTCTGCTCCGTAGCCCCTTCTGCAACCGCAAAGGAGCTTGCTTCTACCTGCTTTGAAAACTCAACTACCACATCCGCCTGCTTCCGAATCCCGCTGAATGCATGATTCAGACTGTCAATAATCACCTGCAGCGACTCTTTGATTTCCAAAAAGCTGCCCTTGTAGTCTGCCTCCATCTCAATGGTCAGGTCCCGGTTGGAAATACCGGTCACCACCTGATTAATATCATTAATATAATACTTCAGACTGTCAATGGTCTCGTTCAAAGCACCGGACAATTGTGCAATTTCATCCGTAATCGGCTCTTCATCAAAGGATATATCCAAATCACCCTCTGCGATATTCCCTACCTTACCGCTGACGGATTCAATCGGCTGGAACCAGGTCGTCATACGGTTCTTGCAGATTCTTCTGGAATTCCATACTGTGATTCCTAAAACCAGGATACAGAATAAAATCAATAAGAGGGTGGTGCTTAAGGTCACCATTGCATGTTCTGCTGTTATAACGCTCCAGCCGCATTCCTCAATGACAGAGGAAATCATCAGGGAAAATCTACCGTTATAATCCACTACAAAACGCAGCTTCCCTTCCGTCTGGTTCAGACGGGCATACCGTCCCTTTACCGCCGTTTCGATATTTTCAGAATGCTCTGTGGATAATGCCAGTGCATCACTGACATGGGTGAGAATTATACCATTCTTGGATACCAGAAAGCTATATCCCTGTTTGGTCTGTTCCCCATCCACCAGAGAAATAATATTATCCATGTACATATCAATGCCTACAACACCGACAATCCTTCCATCTACCTTCAAGGCTCTGGAAAGGGTAATACAAAAGCCTCCGGTCTGTTCGTCCAGATAAGGCTCTGATACATAAACCTCATCCGGATTTGCCTGAGCGCCGATGTACCAGTCCCGTTCCATTACCACGAAATCTGCCGGCGGCTCCCAACCGCCGCTCATAATTGTAGTATTGGTATCATAGCTGGCATAAGCCGCCGAAACATTCTCATTTTGCTCCACAATCCCATCCACAATCTTTCTTGTATTTGTCCAGGAATCCGCAATGAGGACGTCTCCATTCATACCCTCATTCCCCTCGTAAGTCGTTACCTCCAGATTTGCAACGGAATTTTCCAGAGCGTTGACCAGAACCTGATTGGCCAGCATTTCCTTTGAAATCGCATCGGATAATCCATTTACTTCTCCCTTCAGCTTCTGGTTGCTCAGGCTGAAGGATAATACAGTGGTAATGATAATAAAAATAAAAATAACAATTCCCAGATTTATCGTAATAATGCGATTAAAGATTCGTCCAATCCGGTCGCTATAGGTATTCTTCATATCCGTTCCTCCTTGGTATCAATGATTTGCTCTATGCTTCAAACAGGCTGCCATTCTTGCTTCCGGCCTTCACCTGATACATTGCCTTATCTGCCCGGTCAAAGGTAACCTTGATATTCTCTCCTTCTCTCCATGCCACAATACCGGCACAGAACTTCACTTCCTCCCGCAAGGCCTCCAGCAGCTGTGTTACCGTTTCATAATCCAGGTCTCTTGTTAAGATTACGAATTCATCTCCGCCAAATCTGCCGATAATGCTGTTCTCACCAAACAACCGGCCCAGAGCGTCTGCTGTCTGCTTCAGAATCTTATCTCCATACTGGTGTCCGTACTGGTCGTTAATCTGCTTAAAATCATCCAGGTCCAGAATGATAAAATAGAATTCCAATCCCGGTATCTCATCCACATATTCCTGCATTTTTTCAAATGCAACCTCTTTTCGGTAAAGATTGGTCAGACCATCCACATCCGCCTTATGATTCAATTGCTCCCGTTCCATTTTCTTATCATGAATATCTTCGATTCTGCCAAGGACACTTAAGATATTTCCCTCTGTATCCGCCATGCTTTTATAGTGGGTCAGATGCCAGCGGTAGCCTCCGCCGGAAACCGAAGAAAGGTACTCTATCTTCCCTTCCGTTTCCTGCTGGCACGCTTCCATCAGTGCCTTCCGGAACCGTTCGATATGACTGCTGTGTACCAACGGGGACTTTTCCATATAGCTGCTGTAATGATTGATTTCCTTTCGCTTTTTATTATTGGGAAAATTATAAGAAAAGACCATGGTATCCTTATGAGGATCGTATTCAAACAGCAGGCCATAGGCGGTTGCCTCCAGAATCTTATACCGCTCCTCCAGCAGCAAAAGCTGTGCATTTAACGCCTTTAGCTCAAGAATCTTCTGCTCCTTTTCACTGGTGTCGGTAATATCCGAGACTACAGTCAGATAAATCGGATTCTGATTGATTTTATTCTCGATTGGCGCACCCTTAATATCAAATACGCCAAGGGTGCCATCCTTTCGGTATCCCCGGACGATATAATTAATCGGCTCTCCCTTGGGCGCATGCTCCAGGATACAATTGCGGAAGCCTGCTCTGTCATCCATGTGAAGGGTGGTAAATACATTATCCTGATTTTCCTTATACTCTTCCATGGTATAACCGATACACTCAAAATAAGACTCATTCAGATACAAGGCACGAATCGTATTTCCAACCTCAAACAAACCAATTCCTGCTTTAATATTCTTTAATACAATGGTCAGCACCTCATTGATATCATCGCCAAGATATTTTAAGCGATGATAATCCGATATGCTGTATGTATCCCATATCTCCTCTGCTTCCATTTTACTCTCCTCAAAACAAATGTTGAATTTATATTCCTTTCTGATTATCCCATATTTAGCCAAAGGATGCAAGACTGGGCTGAAACTTTTACCGCCTTCCGGCTCTTTCGCCATATAAGCCATGAAAACGCCGGAAATCCTCTGGTTTCCAGCGCTTTCATGGCTTTTTATCAAAACCGGTATTTACTTGCTTTTATCGCTTATCCAAATAAACTCATTAATTTTGCCACAATCAGACCACCGCCGGTTCCCACAACATATCCCAGCAATGCCATAATGATACCAACCGGTACCAGCGCGCTGGAATAGGTTCCGGCAAGCACCGGCGCCGTAGCCGTACCACCAATATTGGCAAGGGACGCCACACAGCAGGTAAAAATATCCATCTTCAACAGCTTTGCCAGAATCACCATAATCACCACATGGAATACCAGAATAAATAATCCTGACAGCAGCCACAGTGGTGCATTTCCCATACTTGCCAAATCCGCACGAGATGCAATAAGCGCAACAACAATATACAACAGTACATTGGATATCTCTTCCGTTCCCTTCAGCTTGCCAAATGGTGTCAATGCCATAAGCACACCGGCAAGCGTCACAATCAGTACCGTCCAGGTAGCCTTATCAAAAAATGGCAGATAACCATTAATCAGAGTCCCCAGCTCCTGACTGACCGCAGATACCAACAGACCGGAACCCAGCAAAATAGCAATGTTCTGCCAGGTCAGAGGACTGGTATTCGCCTTTGCCTCTTCTGCCAGGGCGGTTCCTACCTCATCAATCAAATGGGTATCCGCCTTTGTCCACTGATTGAACTTATCGGCACGCCCGATTGCCCATAAAAGAAACATAACATAAAGGGTAGCACAGATGGAATCCATAACCAGCGCATATGCCATGGTTGACTCATCTACATGGAGCGCCGCCTGAATCGCCATCATATTTCCACCGCCGCCCATCCAGCTGCCGCATAATGCCCCTAATGCCTTCCATGCACCTTCTCCCAGTCCGGTATGGAAAATAGCATAGGACAGCACAAAGCCTACGCCGATGGAAATGGTCGCTGCAAAAAAGCCAATCAGCATTTTAGGACCCAGCTTAATGATTTTCTTTAAGTCACAGCGCAGTAGCATAATAAACAGCATGGCGTAAAGCAATGGATTTTTCATGGCATTATAGGAATCTGCCGTAGCCTCCAGGTCCCACAAGCGAACCGTACATAGAATCATCAGTCCCAGGTAAATCAATACAATTGGTGGTGCAAAGTTAAAAAATACCTTTGCCTTCGGCCCTTTAAAAATCTTTGGCAGATTAACTAATATGGCGGCGATAAACACCAATGCCGCAATATACATAAATCCATCTTGAATCATACATTCATCCTCCTCCCATTCTAACTGCATCTTATACCTGACAGATTGCCACCATAAGTATAGTTTACTTCAATCTCTCTGTATTGTCAAAAAGTCAAATACCCCGCAGCAAGTTACGGGGCATGATTGAGCTTGTTCTTTCCGCCCCAAAGGGCGGGGTATTTGACCCTCGCGGCATTCGTCAAATATCCATGTAAGCATGGCTATTTTCCTCATTGCTTGCAGGAGTCAAGACCACCGGCTTAGCCGGTGGCTTGCACTAGCCCTATAAGGGCTTTTTA
>JAMOZY010000008.1 GCA_023667695.1 Clostridium sp.
TAGGTGCTCTTTCCTTTATCTATTTATTTTTCCTACAAAAACTTTACCCTAACTAATTATCCAATCTCAACCTCCGGCATCAGTTCATCCTTCATAATGGTAAGCACCCGGTCAAAAGCCTCCACATCCTCCTTGGAGCAGACCTCCTTTACCCGGTTCAAAACCGTATCCACATAGGTCTGACTGATATTATAATATTTATAATATTTGTCCGTTACCCGCAGATGATATTCCCGTTTATCGGTTTCTGACTGTACTTTCTCAATATATCCCTTCTGTATCAGACTATTGACCCGGTAAGTTGCATTGGGGGATGAGATATTCGTAAAGCTTGCAAACTCATTTATGGTTGGATTCCCTAACGCCCCAATAATCTCAGCGCAAAACGCCTCAACCGTTGTCAGGCTTAACTCCCGATTGGGTGCCTGTGCAAATACGTTCTGATAATATCGGATTTTGAATTTCTTATATACTTCTGAAAAAGATTCCTCTATCATGACTTTTTCTGTCCTGTCCACTTTTTTGCGTGTTCCTGCACCGGCTGTCTGCCCGGCTGCCATATGGTACGCATTCCATCATTCTTCCTTGTTTCCGATTGCAAAGGATAACTCTGCCTGTGCCGCTACCTTGCCGTCAACCTTTGCGACTGCCTTACCGAATCCAATCGGACCTCTCCGGTCCACTATCTCGCACTCTAATGTCAGCACATCCCCCGGGACCACCTGCTTCCGGAATCTGGCATTCTTAATTCCACCGAAAAATGCTATTTTACCTTTGTTTTCTTCCTCACAAAGAATCGCAACCGCTCCGACCTGTGCTAAGGCTTCGATAATCAGAACCCCCGGCATTACATGCTGTTGTGGAAAATGTCCACAGAAAAACAGTTCGTTTACGGATACGCATTTGATACCCGTTGCACGTTTCCCCGGCTCGCACTCCACAATCTTATCCACTAACTGGAAGGGATACCGATGGGGAATGATTTCCTGGATTTGATTTGAATTTAATTCCATAGCTATGCCTCCCATCTCTTAAATAATACGCTGGCATTGTGTCCGCCAAAGCCAAGAGAGTTGGAGAGTGCCAGTTCCACCTGTACCTCCCGCCCCTGATTCGGTACAATATCTAAGTCACATTCTTCGTCCGGTACCTGATAATGAATGGTTGCCGGAATAAACCCGTCTTTTAATGCCAGGGTTGTGAAAATCGCTTCCACTGCTCCGCTGGCACCCAGCAAATGTCCGGTCATAGACTTCGTTGAGCTTACCATCAGCTTGTATGCATGGTCGCCAAAGGCTGCCTTGATTGCCTTTGTCTCACCGGAATCATTCAAATGCGTAGAGGTTCCATGGGCATTGATATAACCAATCTGCTCCGGCTGAACCCCTGCATCCTCCATCGCTAATGTCATACAGGCAGTACCGCCGGCTCCGGTCGGGTCCGGCGCCGTAATATGATAAGCGTCACAGCTTGCGCCATAACCAATAATCTCTCCATAAATCTTAGCGCCTCTTGCCTTCGCATGTTCCAACTCCTCAATCACCAGAATCGCAGCGCCTTCTCCCATAACAAATCCACTCCGTTCCTTATCAAATGGAATGGAAGCACGATTAACATCCTCTGTCGTATTCAATGCCTTCATGGCAGTAAAGCCGCCCACACCCATATTACAAATGCAGGCTTCCGCTCCGCCACACATCATAACATCCGAATATCCGTCCCGGATATAATGAAAGGCTTCACCAATTGCATTATTACCAGAAGCACAGGCAGTTACGACACAGGTACACACGCCCTTAAATCCGGTTTCAATCGCAATCTGTCCTGCCGCCATATTGGCGATGGACATCGGAATAAAGAATGGTGAAATCTTTTCAAAGCCCCGGCTTAAGCCTCTGTCATGCTCACTTTCAATGGTCTTTAAGCCACCGATTCCCGCGGAAACAATGGTTCCACAGCGGAGAGGATTTTCCTGCTCCATATCCAGCCCACTATCCGCAAAGGCCTCCTTTGCCGCAATCATAGCAAACTGCGTATAGCGGTCCATCCGCTTTGCTTCCTTTTTATCCAGAAAATCTCCCGGCTCATAATCCTTTACCTCTCCGGCAATCTTCACCTGGAACTCCGTCGTATCAATCTGGGTAATCCGGTCAATGCCACAGACGCCCTTTTTCACATTTTCCCATGTTTCCTGCGTATTGTGTCCCAATGGGTTGATTGTACCCAAACCGGTAATTACAACTCTTTTTTTCATTCTGACTCTCCTTGTTCTTCCTAATTCGTTCGTGCCTGATTCTCTTCTGGTCTTTGCAGAATCTGAAACCTTCGGTTTCATCGTTGACCTGTCAGGTAAAATCAAATACTCACTCCGTTCGTGCTTGATTCTCTTCTGGTCTTTGCAGACTCTGAAACCTTCGGTTTCATCGTTGACCTGTCAGGTAAAATCAAATACTCACTCCGTTCGTGCTTGATTCTCTTCTGGTCTTTGCAGACTCTGAAACCTTCGGTTTCATCGTTGACCTGTCAGGTAAAATCAAATACTCACTCCGTTCGTGCTTGATTTTCTGCTGACAGGTCACATCCCCATTCCGCCGTCTACATGCAGTACCTGTCCGGTTATGTAGGAAGCCTTATCTGATACCAGAAATGCAACCGCATCTGCTACATCCTCTGGCTGTCCCATCCGGCCCAGCGGTATTTCCTTTGCCATCTGCTCTTTGACTGCCTCCGGCAATGCTTCCGTCATATCTGTTGTGATAAATCCCGGAGCAATCGCATTTGCCGTCACATTCCGGGAGCCTAATTCCTTTGCCAGCGACTTGGTCATTCCAATCACGCCAGCTTTACTTGCCGCATAATTCACCTGTCCTGCATTTCCCATAACTCCTACAATGCTGCTAATTGTAACGATTCTGCCATACCGCTTTTTCATCATCAGCTTAGAGGCAGCACTCATACAATAAAATGCGCCTCTTAAATTCGTATCAATCACCTGGTTAAAATCATCATCCGACATTCGTATCAATAATCCATCTCTGGTTATTCCTGCATTGTTTACTAAAATCTCAACCGTTCCGGTAATCTTCAATGCTTCCGTAAATAACGCCTCAACCTCTTCCTTAACTGCAACATCTGCCTGTACGGCAACTGCCTGTACACCATACTCCTTACACATGGCAACCGTTTCTTCTGCTGCAGCAGCACCTTTGGCATAACAGGTTACGATATTGACTCCTTCCTTTGCCAGTGCAATACAGATTGCCCTGCCAATCCCCCGGCTCCCACCGGTTACAATAGCTGTTTGATTCTCCATGCTCTTATCTCCTTCTAATCGGTTCCCTTCCCCTGCTTCGGAACACCTGCGGATTTCCGTCTTGCTCCTACTGTCCGATTTTTTCCATTAAGGCATCAATATCCTCTGCCTTTTCCACACTATAACAGGTAATATCCGGACATGTTTTCTTTACAAACTTGCTCAATGCGCTGCCCGGTCCGATTTCCACAATGGTATCAATCCCCTGCTCTGCCATATAGCGAATAGAATCTTCTATATAAATACTGTGCTGTACCTGCTTTTCCAGCAATGCCGGAATCGATTCCCCATCCGTCTTTGCCCTTCCGATGGTATTGAACACTACCGGAAACTGCATTTCACCAAAATGCTCCTGCTCAAATCGTTCCTTTAACTTATCTCCTGCCGGCTTCATCAGAGAGGTATGGAACGGTCCACTGACATTCAAAGGAAGGCAGCGTCTTGCCCCTGCCTCCATTAAAAGTTCGATTGCCCGGTCTACCGGTGCTTTATCTCCGGAAATAACAATCTGCCCCGGACAATTATAGTTGGTCGGCTCTACTACATTTAATTCTTCGTTTTTAAATTCCTCATGTGCCTTTGCACAACAGTCCTCTACCACTTCCCGGTCCAGATTCAATACCGCTGCCATCTTACATTCCCGGTCCACGACTGCTTCTGCCATCGCCTGTCCCCGGTAAGCAACCAGGGAAATCACCTGCTGGTCCTCAAATACTCCTGCTGCATGCAGGGCTGAATATTCTCCAAGACTTAAGCCTGCTGCCAGCTCCGGTACAATCCCCTTCCGCTTCAGAATCTTCGTAACTCCAACCGCAAAAGCAACCATACATGGCTGTGTATATCTGGTCGTATTCAGCATCTCTGCCGGTCCGTTAAAGCAACAATCCTTTACATCAAAGCCTACATCCGTATGGTCCATGACTTCCCGAAACTCCGGATAAGCCTCATACAAATCTTTTCCCATTCCTACTGCCTGACTCCCCTGGCCGGCATACATAAATGCTAATTTCATACGTTTCCTCCATATTCCGCAACCAATTCTGCAAAGCAAATCATAAAAGTTCCATGGTCTTAATCCGCTCTAATTCCTTCTTTGCATCCTGATATAAATTCTCCAAAATAACTGCTAATGGCTGGATTTCCGTCAACTGTCCACATACCTGTCCTGCCATAACAGAGCCATTTTTTACATCCCCTTCCAGTACAGCCCGGCGAAGCCCGCCTAAGGTAAACTGTTCCAGTTCTTCTCTGGTGCCGCCGCTGCGTTCCACCTTTATGTACTCTCTTGCCATATCATTTTTCAGAATCCGAACCGGTGCGTCTAAGGAACGTCCGGTCACGGTGGTACTGTTATCTCTCGCCTTAATCAGGGCAAGCTTATAATTCTCATGAATCGGACACTCTTTACTAACCAGCAGACAGGTGCCAATCTGGACACCGGCAGCTCCTAATGCCATAGCTGCCATAAACTGCCTTCCATTGGCAATACCACCTGCAGCAATCACCGGAATATGAACCTTATCAATGACCTGTGGTACCAGTGTCATGGTTGTCATATCCCCTACATGTCCGCCGCTTTCTCCGCCTTCTGCAATGACGGCATCCGCTCCCTGCTGTTCTACCTTACGGGCGAGTGCGGTACTGGCTACCACCGGTATGATTTTACTTCCGGCATCCTTCCACATACCCATATACTTTCCCGGAGTACCGGCTCCGGTGGTGATAATCTGAATCTTCTCGTCTGCCAGAAGCTGGGCAATGTTATCCACATCCGGATTCAACAGCATCAGATTCACACCAAAGGGCTTATCCGTTAACTTCCTGCACTCTGCGATTTCCTTCTCGATTGCCTCCGCATTCAGACCGCCGGAAGCAATCAGACCAAGGGCGCCTGCATTGGATACCTGGGCTGCAAACTTACCGGTAGCGATATTTGCCATTCCGCCCTGAATAATCGGATATTTGATATTCAACATTTCATTTAATTTCATAACATACTCTCCTTCTTGGCAGCATCAATGATTGCTGCATCCATGTAACGGAACTTGTCATACCGATGCTTTGCCAGCTCATTGGGTGACATCTTTCTGTACTTTGCCAGCTCCAGAACCAATAAAGCGTCGATTTCCCGATACACCTTATTCGGATTATGGTGGATACCGCCTAATGGTTCCTTAATAATGCCGTCAATCACGTTGTAATTCTTCAAATCCTGTGCCGTCAGCTTCATTAAATCACAGGCCTCTGCACTTCGGTTAGAGTCCTTCCAAAGAATCGAAGCAAACCCTTCCGGGGATAATACGGAATACACTGCATGCTCCAGCATAAATACACAGTTGGCAACCCCAATTGCCAATGCGCCGCCGCTGCTTCCCTCTCCGGTTACAATTGCAATAATCGGAACCTTTAAAGAACTCATTTCTGCCAGATTCCTTGCAATGGCATTTGCCTGTCCATGCTCCTCTGCCTCCAGTCCCGGATAAGCACCCGGTGTATCGATAAAGGTAATAACCGGCCGGCCGAACTTCTCTGCCTGCTTCATCATACGAAGTGCCTTCCGATAACCTTCCGGCTCCGGCATTCCGAAGTTAAATTCCATATTTTCATTAATATTCCTGCCCTTTCGATGGCCCAGTACGGTAACCGGCGTTCCATGGAACATGGCAATACCGCCATAGATACTCTTATCCTCCTTACTCAGAAAATCTCCACGCTGAATAAAGAAATCATCAAATAAGGCGTTGATATAATCATCAATCTTCGGACGCTTTTTATGTCTGGCCAGATATAATTTATCCGCCGGAGTAAGCTCTCCACATTGATGCAGAAGCTTTTTCCGCTCGGACTTTAATTCCTTTACTCTGACATCTGCCGCATAATCATCCGTTTTTGCAGATAATTCTTCGATTTCCTTATCTATATCCTGAATCCGCTCATCAATCTCTCGAATCATAATGGCCACCTCTTCCTTTCATGAAGCTTCAATATCTGACCAACAACCTCCCGCATCTCATTCCGAGGTACAATCTGATCTACAAATCCATGGCTTTCCAGGTACTCTGCCCGCTGAAACCCTTCCGGAAGCTTCTGCCCGATGGTCTGCTCAATCACCCGGGGTCCTGCAAATCCAATTAAGGCACCCGGCTCTGCCAAAGTAATATCCCCTAAGGTCGCAAAGCTGGCACTTACACCTCCGGTTGTTGGATGGGTCAGACAGACCACATACAATCCGCCATGCTCACTAAAACGCTGGACTGCCGCACTGGTCTTTGCCATCTGCATCAAGGATAAAATTCCCTCCTGCATTCTGGCACCGCCACTGGCAGTAAACATGATTACCGGCAGCTTATTCTTATCTGCCACTTCAAATGCATAAGCGACCTTCTCGCCCAGGGCGATTCCCATACTGCCCATCAGGAATTCACTCCCCATAACTGCAAGCATTGCCTTTTGTCCCTGAATCTCACCAACACCGATTAGAACACCCTCTTCCAATCCGGTCTTTTCCTGTAGCTTTACTATCTTTTCTTCATAATCCGGATACTCCAACGGGTCCACAAAGGGTACCTTGCACTTTAATTTCCGGAAGGTTCCCGAATCAACCATACTCCGCATCCGACGGGCTGCTGAAATTTTATTATGAGCGCCGCACTCCGGGCATACGAACAGATTTTTCTTCATTACAGAAGAAGAAATCTCCTTCTTACAGGAGGAACAGGTAATCATTTCTATGGTTCCTTCCTCCTGCTTTTCCGTCTTTTCCTTTACTATCACAGGTTCGAAATCATCTGAAAAATCTGACGCTTCTTTTCCTGAGCTTTTTAATACTGTTGCATATCTTGCCAATTCTGCTTTTGTCTTACCTAAAAAACCCATTCTCTTCACTCCAATTCTACGATAGCTGTAAAAGAAACAGGTATACACAAATCAATCTTTTATGTACCGATTTATATATACCTGTATTCTCCAGCCGCTAATCGTCTCCTACTCC
Source organism: Clostridium sp. (assembly GCA_023667695.1). Taxonomy (GTDB): domain Bacteria; phylum Bacillota; class Clostridia; order Lachnospirales; family Lachnospiraceae; genus CAG-632. The sequence continues at coordinate 7,305 of JAMOZY010000008.1, forward strand.
TGATGAGCGGTAACGTAGTCTACTAAATCCTTAACAGTCTTCATATTCGGAAGGTCTTCGTCTGCAATTGCAACACCGGTTGCCTCTTCAATTGCCATACCTAATTCTACTGCATCCAAGGAATCTGCGCCCAGATCATCCATTAAAGATGCTTCCAGAGTAATCTTGTCCTCATCACAGCTTAACGTATCCGCAATAACTGTCTTAATTGTTTCGAACATAGTAGTGTCTCCTTTTCTCAATTCACAATTTTAGTTAAAAAATTTTAATTTTCAACCAAATATATTGTACCAATTATTCCCTGTTTGTCAACTGATTTATACGCCTTTTCCCACATTTTGGAACCGTTTTTTCATCATTTTTCTACAAGACAGCCTTCCAGCCTTAAAAGTTCACAGATTGTTCAAATTCTTCGAAAAATAAATTTAAGATATCTCTTGACTTTTTTTGTGGTACACTTTACCATAAAAACAATGATGTAGTTTCAAAAACCACATGAAAAATTATAGCAAACTATCATTTCTAGACAAAAAAACAATTTATCTGACGATTTCTAAATATTAATTATTGAAAGAAAGGAATGTTTTATGAATCAGTCAAATCTACAACCGGAAACCGGCATTGCCGGAAAATTCATTTCTACTGCAAAGGATGAAGCCGGAGTTTTAAATGCCATTCAGTTTCACAATGACGAACATTTTAATTTTGCCTATGATGTGGTTGACGTATTAGGCAGAACCAAACCCGATAAGCTGGCAATGCTTCACATTGACAGTGAAGGAAAAGAGCGACGGATTACCTTTAAGGATATGATGGTATATTCCAATCGGGCTGCCAATTATTTTCAGTATCTGGGAATCAAACGCGGCGACCATGTTATGCTGGTCTTAAAGCGGCACTATCAATTCTGGTTTGCCATCCTTGCCCTGCATAAGATTGGAGCCATTGCGATTCCTGCAACCAATCTTTTAGTGAAAAAGGACTTTGAATACCGCTTTAAAGCCGGTGAAATCGATGCCGTTCTCTGTACCTCAGATGGAAAGGTCGCCAATGAGGTCGAACGGGCATCCCGTACCTATGACGGATTAAAGGCAAAGATAATGGTAGGCAATACCACATTAAAGGGCTGGAATAATTTCAAGCGGGATATCCGTTTCTTTTCTCCGGAATTCAAAAAGCCAAAGCATGCTCCGGGTGGAAATGACCCGATGCTGATGTTTTTTACCTCCGGTACCACCTCTTATCCGAAGATTGCTTCTCATAGCTACAAGTATGCACTGGGACATTTTATTACCGCAAAATACTGGCAGCAGGTAGAGCCGGATGGAATCCATTTTACCATCAGTGATACCGGCTGGGGCAAGGCCATGTGGGGAAAGCTCTATGGACAATGGCTGTGCGAGGCTGCTGTATTTACCTATGATTTTGAGGAATTTTATGCCAGCCAGATTCTGCAAATGATTGAAAAATATAAAATTACCACATTTTGTGCGCCGCCTACGGTATACCGTGTTATGGTCCACATGAATCTGGATAAGTTCGACCTGTCTTCTTTGAAAACGGTTGCAACTGCCGGGGAAGCATTAAATCCGGAAATCTATGAAAAATTCTATCAGGCAACCGGCTTAAAAATCATGGAAGGCTTTGGACAGACTGAAACCACCTTAACCATTGGCAATCTGGCCGGAATGGAACCGAAGCCCGGCTCCATGGGCAAGCCGAGTCCGCAATATACGGTGAAGGTCATGCGTCCGGATGAAACCCTCTGTGACACCGGAGAAACCGGTGAAATCGTCATCAGTGTGGAAAACGGCACGCCGGAAGGCCTGTTTCTTGGTTATTATTTAGACGAAAAACGTACGGAATCCGTATGTTATAACGGATATTACCACACTGGGGATACGGCATACATGGATGAGGACGGCTTCCTCTGGTATGTCGGCCGGGTGGATGATGTAATCAAATCCACCGGCTACCGGGTAGGCCCTTTTGAAATAGAAAATGAAATCATGAAGCTTCCTTATGTGGTAGAATGCGCAGTCACCTCTGTTCCGGACCCTATGCGCGGACAGGCCATTAAGGCAAGTGTCGTTTTAACCGAGGAAACAGACCCTACCGATGCATTACGGCGGGAAATGATTAAGTTTTTCAAAATAAACCTGGCTTCCTATAAACGTCCGAAGATTATTGAATTCGTAAAGGAACTGCCGAAAACGGTCAGCGGAAAAATCCGGCGGGTGGAAATCAAAGAGCGTGACTGGGCAAAGGATTCCGCCAATAATTAAACAAATACCCTCCTCTATGGATAGACTGATTTTAACGGGTCTATCCATAGTTTTTTTATGGAAGCAACACTTTTTGCTTGTTTCCATAATAGAAATGCAATACAATAACGAAAAGATACTATTGATTCAATCATTCAGACAGGAGATACTACATATGAAAGAGCATATCGTAATTACCGGTATGGGTGCGGTGACACCCATAGGAATCGGCATAGAACACTTTTGGAAGGGATTAGTGGATGGGGTACCGGGTATTCATTCCATTACCCGCTTTGACACGACGAATCTTCCAGTAACAATTGCAGCAGAGGTCCGGGATTTTGAGCCGACAGAGTACATGCCCCGGAAGCTGGCAAAGGAAATGGACCTCTTTATGCAATATGGCTATGTTGCGGCAGAGGAGGCCATGAAGGATGCTGGTTTAGACACGGAGCTGCCGGAAGCATCCAGCGTGCCTGCCCAACGGATTGGCGTAGTCGTAGGAACTGCTTTTGCCGGTATTGCCACAATTGCAGAAACCCAGAACGGCATTAGTACTGGCGTTCATTCCAAGGTCAGCCCGCGATTTGTGCCTAAGATTATCGGCAATATTGCCGCCGCCCAGATTGCAATTGCCAAGGGACTGCGCGGTCCCAGTCTGACAGTTACAACCGCCTGCTCTTCCGGAGCAGATGCCTTATCTACGGGTATTATGCTAATTAACAGCGGAGAAGCAGATGTTGTCCTGTGTGTGGGAGCAGAGGCGGCTACCTCTCCCCTGCCGATTCTGGGACTGGCATCTGCCCATGCGCTTTCTACCCGTAATGATTCTCCTGCAACTGCCAGCCGTCCATTTGATGCCAGTCGGGACGGATTTGTTATGGGAGAAGGGGGCGGCTGCATTATCATTGAAACAGAGGCACATGCCAAGGCAAGAGGCGCACACATTCACGCTTCCATCATCGGCTGGGCAAATAGTACGGACGGATATCATGTAACTTCACCCCATCCGGAAGGAATCGGTGCTGTATTCTGTATGCAGCGTTGTATGGAAAAGGCCGGAATTCAGCCGACCGAGGTAGATTATATCAATGCGCATGGCACCTCCACTCCAAAGGGAGATATTATTGAAACCATTGCCATCAAAAAGTTGTTTGGCAGCCATGCTGGAAAGCTTGCAGTAAGCTCTACCAAAGGCTCTACCGGTCATATGATGGGCGCCGGCGGTATTACAGAAACCATTGCCTGTGTAAAAGCCATTCAGGATGGTATCATTCCTCCGACCCTGAATCTGGAAACGCCGGACCCGGAATGTGATTTGGATTATGTTCCAAACACGGCGAGAAAGCAGAGGGTTGAAATCGCCATGTCCAATGCCTTTGGCTTTGGCGGTCAAAATTCCAGCATCCTGTTAAAAAAATACAGATAGATGGTAATATTTTAAAGAAATCCCAGGAGGAACCATATTGTGAGTAAGCCAAAAATCAATCATACATTAATCGAATATATATTAGCACAGCCTTCCTTTGCGGATTTTAAGAACAGCTCTTCATCGGATGATATTATAAAATTCATGGATGAAATGCCCGGAGGCTTTTTAATCTACCATGCCGACGGCAACCAGAATATCATATATGCCAACCAAGCGCTGCTTCGAATCTATCAATGCGATACCCTGGATGAATTCCGTGAAATGACTGGAAACTCCTTTCGGGGCATGATTCATCCGGAGGATTTGGATGCCGTAGAGTTAAGTATCGAGAAACAGATTGCCAGCAGTCAGTATGATTTGGATTACGTGGAATACCGGATTATCCGAAAGGATGGAGGGGTCCGCTGGATTGAAGATTACGGACATTTTTTCCATAGTGAAACTGCGGGCGATATTTTTTATGTTTTCTTAGTCGACGCCACGGAAAAACGAAAACAGATTCTGTCGGAACGAAATCTGCTGATTCAGGAAAAAGAGCAGAAAATCCAGAATTTGATTGAAGAATATGACAAAGAACGGAAGTTAATCCATCAGGAGCAGCTCCGCCGTCTTGAAGTGATTGAAGGCTTAAGCATCAATTATGAATCCATTCTTTATGCAGACTTAGATACCAATCAACTGCTTCCCTATCGGTTAAGCGGCCGGACAGAGCGTCAGTTTGAAAAGAAATTCCAGGTACTTGATTTTACCTGGTACACCACGGATTATATTAATACCTGGGTCCATCCGGAGGACCGGGAACGGGTACGCAGCAGCACTACCCCTGCCTATATCCGGAAAAAGCTGTCCCAAACAGAGACCTACTATATTAATTATCGGGTTCTGAATCAGGATGAAATCCAGCATCTTCAGCTTCGGATTGTTAATGTGGGGAATGACGCACACATTTCCCAGATTGTTATGGGATACCGCAGAATTGATGAAGAGGTTCTGCGGGAAATGGAGCAAAAGCAGGTGTTAGAAGAGGCCCTGCATAATGCGAATCTGGCGATTGTTGCTAAGAATACCTTTTTATCCAATATGTCTCATGACATGCGGACCCCGCTAAATGCGATTTTCGGATTTACCACCCTTGCCAAAAATCATTCGAAGCATCCTGCTGCACTTCTGGATTATCTGGATAAGATTGAAGCAGCAGGCGGACAGCTTCTGGATTTAATTGATAAGGTATTGGAAATTTCATGGGCGGAAGCTAAGGATATTCAAATAACCGAAGCACAATGCAATCTTCACGATATCATACAGGATGTCCATAAATCCCTGTTACCGATGGCGGAGAAAAAGCATATTACCTTCTCCCTGAATGATTCCGAGGTGGAGCATTTTAACATCTATAGTGACTCCGGCAAGCTAAGACAAATCCTTTTGTATCTGACGGATAATGCCATTACTTATACACCGGATAAGGGGCGTGTAGATATCATAATAAAGGAAGAGGAAGCTCTGCCAAACGACCATGCCCGTTACCAATTCATTGTCAAGGATACCGGCATTGGCATCAGCCATGATTTTCTGAAGCATATTTTTGAACCCTTTGAGCGTGAAAAAAATACGACCTTCAGTGGCATCCATGGAACCGGACTTGGGCTTACCATCACCCGAAATATTGTAGAAAAAATGGGTGGCACCATTGATGTCCATAGTATTCCAGGACAGGGAAGCACCTTTACGGTCCTGCTCCATCTCCACATACAAAATCATCCGTTTACAACTGCGATTGATAAGGAAGCGATTATGGAACAAATCAAGCAGAAAAAAATCCTTTTGGTAGAGGATAATGAAATTAATCTGGAAATTGAAACGGAAATCCTTCAGGAATTGGGCTTTTGTATCGAAGCAGCTGCCAACGGCAGTATTGCAGTAGAGAAAATCAAGACTTCCCGTCCCGGAGAATATGCTTTCGTCCTCATGGATATTCAGATGCCGGTCATGAACGGCTGGCAGGCAGCAGCGGCAATTCGGCATCTGGAGCATCCGGCATTGTCTCATATCCCGATTATTGCCTTATCTGCAAATGCCTTCGAAAATGATGCCAAAATGTCGATTGAAAACGGTATGGACGCTCATTTGACAAAGCCTATTGATATTCCTTTGCTGCTGGATACAGCCGTACAGGTCGTGCAAACCCACCAGGATTTATATGGAACTACTCCATAAGGGGCATTGATATAAGACAAAAGAACCGTCCTTGATTGTAATGTTCAAAAGACGGTTCTTTGAAATACTTCCCTCCTGGCAGATGGCTGCAATCCGATTTTTATATTCCGGACAGCAGAATTCCAACTAATACTTCTCTGCAATATCGATTTCATTTTGTTCTTCTTCTACAGTAGCCCGGGCATAAGGGGTCTGATGAAGATAACCAAGCCAATAGCCAACTCCTACAATTCCCGCACCACCAACGATATTCCCCAAAGTGACCGGAAGGAGGCTCTGGAACAAAAAGCTGAACCAGGTAAGGCCTTCTGCTGCAATTCCATATTCTGCTGATGTCAACAGAGCTGCCACGCCAAAATACATATCTGCAACGCAATGCTCAAACCCGCATAAGACAAAAAGCATCACCGGCCAAAAGCTTACCATCAGCTTGCCGGAAATTCGTATGGCGGCATAGGACATCCAGATTGCAATGCATACCAGTATGTTACACAGGATTCCCCTGATAAAGGATTCCATGATTGACAAATCGGTTCTTGCCCTGCCGGCATTTACAATGGACTCTGCCAGTGCGCCGTTGAACAGCTCTGGTGTATGTCCATAAACCACAAGAAATGCCACAAAAGCAGCTCCAAGGAAATTACCAATATACACAAATAACCAATTTTTCAACATTTTATGTATGGGAACTCTTTTTTCCAATACCGAAAGAATAATCAGACAATTACCAGTAAATAATTCACTTCCCGCCATTATGACCATTGTAATGCCAGCCGGAAATACAACCGCTCCCACCAGCTTTGCCACCGATGGAACTGCAATCGTGCTGGATGCCGCTGTCGAAGCAATTCCGGCGAATCCAATGAAAAGTCCGGCAAAGAAGCCAAGTAATATCATTTTAAAGATAGACAGCTTTGTTTTATGTACCCCAATCTCAACATAGTTTCTTGCAATCTCCAGTGGTGAATACATCCACATACCTCCCCTATTTTCATCTTATACCTGTAACCTTTATCCCAAAAGCAAAAAGCTAACATGTTTAAGTACATGATACCATTTTTAGGCTTTATTTTAAAGGACATATATCATAATTCATAAAATTTTAATTTGATTGTTTGGAACCGTTCATTCATACAAAATTGCCAGGGCAGGGAATGGACACGAGCGGACGATTCGTATGAAAAATGCTCGGTTGTTTAATTTGGGAGAATATGCTAAACTATTTTATATTATATTTTTCAGTTCAACGACATGTAGCAGAGAGGAGACCGGAGCATTGAATGAATTAAAATGGAATGACCGATTTAACATTGGTGTGGACAGTATTGACAAAGCACACCAGCGGCTTTTTTCAATTGTTGGCAAACTGATTAATCTTAACGAGGATACAGAAAAACAACAGCATGCCTGCCGGGAGGGAATCAAATATTTCAAGAATTATACCATAAAGCACTTTGCAGATGAAGAGGCTTATATGCAGTCGATTCAGTATCCGCAGTATGAAATGCACAAACGTCTCCATGATAATATGCGTGACAAGACGATTCCAGCATTGGAGCGTGAATTAGAGGAGCAGCAGTATTCGACGGAATCCATCCAGCATTTTCTGGGTATCTGTATCGGGTGGCTGAACGGACATATTATGATTGAAGACCGTGCCATTACCGGACATGCCCCTCATAAATGGGTTCATAAGCCGACGGATGATGAGATGGCATCTCTGGAAAAAGCCATTATTCAGGTTATGCAGGATTTGTTTCGGGTCAAAGCCCATACCATTAGTACGCATTATGGCGGAGAAGATTTTTCTTCCGGAAAGGCGCTCTGCTATCGTCTGAATTACAAAGCACAGAACGGAAAACGACTGCAGGTCTTTCTTGTTTATGAAAATCATATGATTCTTCGAACCTTAGGTGCAATTCTGGGCAAAAAGATTAAAAAGCTGGATAAAACTGTGGCCTATGCCATGAAGGTACTTTCCCAAAAATTCGTGGATTGTATCGCTACTCATTTTGTACTTACCGAAGGATATGATTTTGAGCGTAATGATATGCTGACCTTTGAACAGTTTACCCGAACCTTTGACAAGGAATATCCGCCCTACAGCCTGTTATTCAGCACCGGAAGCAATGGATATTTCGCTTTCTGCATTAAACGATAGCTTTCTATTGAATTTCCTACAAAAATAAAATCAGGAAAATGACTGGAACCCGTCATTTTCCTGATTTTATTTTTGTATAGAACTCACAATGCTCTGTTCTAACCATCTATTTACCGGAATTTTTCTTTCTGCCTTTGTCCAAAAATACGATGGAACCCTTTTGTATCAGTTTTTTTACTGCTTCTTCAATCTGCTGGTCGGTGGTAAGGGAAAGTCCGCCTTCAATTTGGGAAAGCTTTATTAAGTCATCATTATTCAATGTAATCACATGCTCCCGCTCACTTTCCGGCTGCGGAACAACATAGGGATCCATTTCCTTCTCTAATTCATTAAATTGACGCATAACAGTGGTAATCTGACTTTTTCCTAAGTCCACTGCTTCTAGCAGTTCGTCATAGTTTTCCGTTATTCTCTGACATTCCGGAATATCTGCATATATTTCTTCCGGATTACTGGTAATCCCGGATTCATTGCCGTTTCCATAAACATATCTGTTGTCTTTGATATTCCTGTCCAGAAAATTCAGTGTCTGTGTTATCTTTCCACCTTCAACCGTAATGATAAGTTTTGCCATAATCACCTCTCCTTTGCAATACTTTTCGATGGTATGGGATGGGAAAACGCCATGCTGTCACCCATACCGTCTTCTTCAACATAATGTAGGATTTCATCCTGATTTCTGACTGCATTTATACTCTGTTGCAGTCCGACCCAAGGACTCCTCTCACCTTACGGTGGGTTCCTCCTCAAGTCATATCGCGCACATTCGCCAAATGTCTGCGACCCAGCCGCAGTGTGTTCGCGTATATGTAACACGACCGCAGTACAACTCAGAAAACATACGTTTTCTGAGTTGTCGGGCTGTCGCCCTATTAAAAGCGTATCAGTCAAGCCCTTCTGCCAACAGTCAGCTTGACCGATTACGCTTTTAGCACTGCTTGTTATCTGTGCATATTATACCACATGATTTTCATAATTCAATATAAAATCTTACATATTGTTCCAAATAACTGATTGATTCATATCGGTATGCTTTCTGATATGCATAATGCCCCCAACCCTTTCACGTTGTTATTTCCATAAACTAAAAGAAAGCAGATTAACAATGTTAACCTGCTATCCTTTCACCATCAGAAAAATGCTTTCACATACGCTAATGTCTTATCTAATAAATCTTCTGGCATTTTTTCTACAAACTGAATATTTCTACTAAGAACATCCAGGCATTTCATATGTTCTGTTAAAATGACTCCTGTTGTTTTCGTTCTATCATCTAACGGAATATGCAGTGGAAATTTATTATTCGTATTCGTAATGGGACACACCACTGCAAGCTTCGTTCTCATATAAAATTGTTCGTTACTAATAACCACTCCTGGTCTTCTTCCTGCCTGTTCATGACCGGACTGCGGGCTAAAATCCAAAAATATAATATCACCTTGCTTTGGATTGTACATTACCACACTTCCTTCCCAACCGGAGCGCCCCAGTCAAATTCCTCCACTGTGTTTTCTCCATCATAATCCTTAAAAATATCATCTAACGTAATTTCTTTTTCGTCTTTCACTTTTGTAATTACAATATTATCCTCGACTCTCTTCAATTCAACAAGATCATTTTCCGCCATCCCTAATGCTTCAAGAAATGCCTTGGGTATCCTTATCCCCTGTGAATTTCCCCATTTTTGAATTGTTGCCTGCATAAAATCATCTCCCTTCTTATTCCATAGTATATACACTTGTATATACTATGTCAACGACATTATGCTGCATTTAATCATAACAAAAGCTTTTCATTTTTTAATCGGATGCTTTGCCTGACATTAGAAATACCTTATTTTTCACATAGCCTTTTCTAGCTCTTGATTGATTCATATCGGTATGCTTTCTGATATGCATAATGCCCCCCAGCCCACCAAGGGATTCGGAAACACCTGAAATCCCGGCAGTTCTCTTGCCCCCTTTATCAAATAAGCCTTCATTTTTTCTCCATATAAAAAAGGATCATTTCCCTTTACGATTCCCCACTCCATCATCAGTGCTGCACCACCGGATACAAAGGGTGCCGCCATAGAGGTTCCACTTCGGGTATCGTATCCGCCGCCTGGCGCCGGCGCCGTAATGCCAACCCCCGGTGCAGCTAGGTCTGGCTTCCGGTTTCTGCCGCCCTCACCGCCTCTGCCGGAAAAGGCAGCATAGCTATCCGTTCGGGAATCATACGCCCCTACCGTAATACTTCGAGCTGCACTGGAAGGAATGGTAAGGGTTTCTAAGACCTCTGGTTGTAAAAACTCCGTTCTGGCATTGGTAGCTCCCGAAACCGGAAGCCATACATTATATATACCGGACCTTATATTCTTCGGATACAACAATAAGGTCCAGATTCCTTCCTCTACATAATCATTTACCGGTATCAGGGCAATGTAAATCTCCTGCAGAATATTATAGGGGGTAGGCTGCCCATAATATAACGCAGCTCTGGTCTGCCCCACTGTTACAGATTGTTTTTCCAGTCGTTCACGAAAGGGGCCGATTACGATACCGGAAGGCGTTCGCAGTCCAATATCTATATCATCTCCATAATCCTTCCATATCTGTAGATTCAGCCCTGCCTCATAGGGTGCCACTGTAAATTCAATCTCTTCCACCCGGTTTCTCCCGCTGCCTGCCGTCAGCACGCCACCTGCATGCCGTCCGGTATTCCCTTCATTTCCGGAGCCTGTTACCACCACCATCCGTCCCAGATTGGCAATATCATCCATATACTGCTCCAGCAGACTATTGCCTGTATGGTCCCCATAATTGTTTCCGAAGCTTAAATTCATCACTAACGGCACCTGATGCTCCAGCCCATAACGAACCGACCAGTCAATTCCCTGCATTAATTCAGAGGTACGGGGAAAGGAACGGCTGGAGCTGGGAGCCAGCTTTACCACCAGCAGACCTGCATTTGGTGCTGCCCCTGCATAACGCCCATTCGAGGCTCTTCCATTGCCAGCCGCAATTCCTGCCACATGAGTTCCATGACCGGACAAATCCACCTCTGGTACGATTTCCAGCCGTCGAACCGCAGTATCCGCTTCTAAGGCACGGTTGATATCCTCTGCCATATACACGCTTCCCATATTGTAACCAGCTGGCGGATTTCCTGGTGTTGATTGATCCCACATAGCAAGAATTCTTGTAGTTCCATCTGCATTCCGGAAATCCGGATGCGTATAATCGATACCAGAATCAATAACGGCAATCACAATCCCTGCCCCACTTAAGGAAAGGGGTGGCAGCTTAACCGGATTCATGCAGGAAGCTTGTATTCCCTCTATCTCTTCCAGAACCAGGGCCTTGGGCTTTTCGATAAATTCTACCTGAGGATATTCAACTAACCGTTGAATCTGATTCTCCCGGATTCTTAAAATAGCATATTCATTTAACATTGGAGTAACCGTAGCTGATAATTCCTGCATGATTGCAGTTAAATCACCAGAATATTTAATAATCAGTTCCCATTCCTGAAAGCGTTCGTCATATCCTACATCCAAATCCAGGCTTTTTTCCCGCTCCGCTTCCGATAGTTCCAGGGATAGTTGTAATTCTGTATCGATTTTGGGATTATTCATATTCTTCACTCTTTTACTTCTTTTAATGATTTATAATATGAAGAAACCGCCCTGGGCTTTCCATCTGCATTGATTTTTCCTGAGAATCTCCAAATTGTGGGTGAAAGGTTTCTACAGACACCTTGGCTTATTGCCTGCAAAAAAAACGAAGGACCTACCTGCCCTTCGCTTTTCCTTGGCTATTAATTTTTCTACTCTACATAATTTCCTAAAATCACAGTTACGGATTGCTCTTCATAATTCCCTCGCTGATCCGAGCGGTAAAAGGTAACTACAATCTCATCTTCCGGACTTTTACCTGCTAAGATTCCCTTTATTTCGTTCATGGATACCACATCTGTTCCGTCAATTCCGGTAATTACATCACCGGATTTCAAGCCTGCCTGATCCGCCGGAGCCCCCTCTACAACTGCCAGCAGGTAAATCCCCTGAGGCATATGGAAGGATGCCGCGTCATATGCACTTAAATCCTTTCCCTGAATCCCCATGTAGGCGCTGCCGGATGCAAGGACAGACTGGGTACCGTCAATAATACTCTGAATGATGGGAATGGCATCACTAATGGGAATGGCATATCCCATACCCTCTACGTTATTATTCATATTGCTTGCTTTTGCAGAATTGATTCCAATCAGCTGTCCCTGCAGATTAAACAATGCGCCACCGCTGTTTCCTTCATTAATTGCTGCATCTGTCTGTATCATGTTAATGGATGCATTATTGATTGTTACCGTCTTATTCAAAGCACTGATATATCCTACGGTAACCGACTGACCGTAACCAAGGGCATTGCCGATAGCAATCGCCGGTTCTCCTACCCGGGTCATATCCGAATCACCTAATTCCGCAATTCTCAAATTCTGCAAGGTATCTTTTGCTACATCTGCCTTTTTTACAGCAACAACCGCCAAATCATTTCTTCCATCCGTTCCTACAATCTCAGCTTCTACATCTGAATTATCAAAAAACGCAACGGTAATGGATTCTGTTCCTTCCACCACATGATTATTGGTTGCAATCAAAAGACGTTCTTCATCTTCCCCGATAATCACACCAGAGCCACAGCCGGTTACGGTTCTTTCTATTTCACCACCATAAAAATAAGCATATGGATTCTGGTAAATCATCGTACTGGTGATGGAGACGATGGAAGGCATGACCTGCTCTGCCAAATCCGCAATATTATATAGCTGACTGTCTTCGTTCAGAGAAACACTTATCGTATTATCACTGCCAATCTGTATGTTTGTTTCCGATGAAGCTGACTTATTCTCTTCCTCCTCCTTCTGCTTTCCGGCTTCCTCCCTGCCAGACTGCCCGGATACTACCTCTGTTACATATGCAATACCAGCCTTAACGCCGGTAAAAGACACTCCGGCCAGACTGCCGAATATTAATCCACTGGCAGCAATGATTCCCATTTTTTGAATAAATTTTTTCATACAACTCATTCCTTCCTAATTATCATTGAAATTGCCATTCTAACCCTGCTTTCTCTCAGGACTGAAGTAAGCATAAGAAAAAATTGTGTTCAATTTGTGTCAAATCTATTATAGATTTGTGATATTCACGCTACATGATTTCATGAATTTCTCTAAGGATATTTACCAAATGGTCAGACTTATCTTTTTCAAATAATTCCAACACATCAATCAGTTCTTTCTCATATTCCTTCTCAGTCTCTCCCGTCAGAATATAATCACAGTCAACATCCAGCGCTTTACATATATGATAAAGAACTGCCCCGGAAAATCCCTTCTTTCCATTTTCCACTTCATATAAGAATTTTGGTGATATACCTGCAAGCTCTGCTAATTCTTCTCTTGTATATCCGCGCATATTCCGCACGGCCTGGATTCTCTCCCCTGACTTCTTATATAATTCCTCCATATTTCACTTCCTCTTTTGAATCTCCGAAATGTTTTATGGCCTGCAAATCCCCCTCTGAATTCCTTATTTTATTATCACTTATAATTATAATATAAAATCATTTTCCACTTTTCTTCCTGTACAAACTGTGCTTTTTTTGTCCTGAAAAACAAGCTTCTATTACATATCCATCCTTTTGTTCTGTTTAGTTCTGATTATTCACAGTTGGACACATTTTATTCCTGATTCCTTTTCTGGGACATACAATGATGGTAAAATACATAAAAGGACGGAGCGCTATGGCTAATATCTCGTTTTCCAATCATCCGGACAGCCCCTCAGAATATGAAAAGAAATTCATCCGCTATTGGGGTGCATGCCTCCTGTCAGAAGGCAGTAAAATTATAATATTTGCAATTATCTTTTTTAGCTGGAACAAGCTTCCGGAATTCGGAACGGCTCTGCTGTTTTTATTCCTGTTTCGTTCCTGTACCGGCGGCTTGCATTGCAAAAACTATTTTTCCTGCCTATGCCTTAGCTTTTTAATCCTGCTATCCGGCATACTGCTGGGAGACGCTTTATTTCTCCCTAAATATCTGATTCTGTTCCTGACTGCCGCCCTGGGACTTCTCAGCTGCCTGCTGACTCCCATCCTGTCCACAAACCGTCCGCCTGCAACACCTGCTATCATAAGGCATGCCAGGAAACGCACCTTAATCATCAGTATCCTGCTTTTCATATTCTTATGGATATTCTCTGGAAATCAATATTGGAACATTGGTTTCTGGATGTTTGTCATGAATGCACTACAGCTTTTTACAGCATATATGATAAGGAGGTGGCACCATGTCTCTGTTAACCAAGATGTCAATCTGGTATCCTGAATTTGTTTTCAGCCTGTTATTTTTTGGCGAACCCAAATTCCCAACGCCCGATGATTCGGAGTAGGCTCGGACAATATGGTTGTCAAAAGGCAGATACCCGTCAGAAGAAATCCCATCACGAGAATTTCTTTCCACGGGCATCTGTCTGTGTACATGTTCTATTTTCACTTTCCGATTAAAATCTTGAAGCGGAACCAATTATCATTATTTTCCTGATAATTATCTACCAGAATATTACTCTCATATCGCTTTGCAATACTCTTTACAGAATATAATCCAAGCCCACGCTTCTCGCCCTTGGTACTATAACCCATCTGAAACATTGCTTCTATCTCCTTATTGGAAATATAATCCGAAATATTGCTTACTTCAATATAAAATTCCAAATGGTTTTCCAGGACCACTAATCTTATACAGTTCCCTTCCCGTTCCTGCTCGGAAACACTTTCATAGGCATTATTCAAAAGCACTCCTAATATTTCAATAATGTCTGATATTTTCCGGCTGCATTCCCTGCCATACACCTTCACGTCCGGACGGATGATGATTCCCTCTTTTTCAAAGCTCGTACAGACACTATAGATGTATCCTGCCAAAATGGAATTATTACAGCCAGTCAATATACTGTCAAACATACCTTTTTCAAGCAGCAGGTTGCCATAGGATTGCTGCATCGCTACAAGCTCCTCAAAAGATGTTGCTGTCAGATGCATACTATACAAGGCAGTCAGCTGATTTTTATAATCATGCTGTCTTTGCCGGACTTCATTTAGTAATTCCCGATAAGCGCCATCATACTGTTTTTGCAGATTCAGTTCCAATTCTTTCTTTTCCAGTTCAAAACCAGCCTGCTGTTCTCTGAATATCCCGACAAACACCACTACCAAGACCACAAAGGCCAGTAAATAGAATAAAATATGTAAGCTTCTTCTTTGTTCAAAATCAAACTTAATATAAGCCAAAAATACTGCAGCCAGTACCGTACACCATATTAAATTCTTATTGACTCTTCGAATTTTAAGGAATAACGGTCGTTTCCGTAGGACAATGAATAACAGGGCAGCCGCCAGCATCGTTGTCATACTCATATAGAACTGAATCATAACAGAGCCATCCATGACTGCTGCCACCGGAATGAATAAGAACATCACCAGAGTTTCCAGAAATCCTACCAGTATAAGAGCCAATAGCAGCTTTATCGCAGTACGCAGCACACCTTGCCCTGTAGTACGAACCCAATACCATGCAAGACCAAGCAGAAATAAAAATGTAAATCCCTCACCTAATATTCCTATGGAAATCAAATAAAAAAATCCTACATATACGATAAGAAAAATGGCACTTCCGAGATTCATCCTGATTTCCTTTTCAAATACGATATGCAGGCAAACTAAAACTGTTATACATTCACATAATAATACCAGTATTTTAACCATTTTCGATTCTATCCCTAAATTGCTTTTTCATAATGATTCCAATTTCAATATTGTCTTTTATACCTCGCAGCTTCAAATAACGGTTCGTAAAATCAATCTTCTCAATATAATTACGATTGACAATTACATATCTGCTGCATTGAAGGAAATCAGGAGAATCCAGCTCTTCCAGAATTTCCGCGGCTGTTTTATAAGCAACCTCCAGTTCTTCCCTTACACTGTGTATTCTCAATAATCTACGGCTGTTCTCAATATAAATAATATCGCCGGCACGGATGGAATACAGGATTCCGTCCCTTCGAAAATACATATTCTTATTTTCCGGATGAGCGACCGGGAAGTTCAATGCGGTTCGGACCAGTTGCTGAATCTGCTTTGAATCAAAAGGCTTTTCAATATAACCAAAGCAATGAAGCTGGCGGTAGGAATATAATTCAGGGTCCTCTAAGGTGGTGATAAAGATGATTGGCGTAAACTCATACCTTTGATGCTGTCGAAGCTCCTTTGCAAGATTCAGTCCGGAAACATCTCCTGCTTTTCCTGTGTCCAGTATAATATCCAACAAAAACAAATGGATATGATGCTCCGCCACAACATGGTATGCTTCCTCAAGATTATAAGCCTGAAATATCATAATATCCGCATCCATTTCCGATAAAATCTTCCGGATTGCATCTGAATGATTCTGCTTATCCTCTACGATCAATACATTTCTTGTCATGTTCCCTTATATCCATACTTTCTTTATGAATTTTTGTTTCTAGGGGTAAAAATAAAATGTAACCAGATGGTATCGATTAAATTATACGATTTTCAACAAAAAACAAAATACCTGTATAATATCCTTATTATGTATTAAGAATGAATGAACCGGAATAGGATTCCATATTTATTCTATATGTAAATCATAATACCGTCAAAAGCAGGAGCCATGGCCATGTTTATCTGTCCCAGCTCCTGCTTTACTATTTCCATAAATGGATGATTTATATGGAATTCACACCATTACTCAATCGCAATTCTCTTCTTTTCCTCTACCTCCGGCTTCTTGTCCTTTGGAAATACCACAGAAAGGATTCCATTCTCGTATTTTGCTTTGATATCCTCCTGCTTCAGGTTTTCACCAATGAAAAAGCTTCTGGCACATTTGCCCAGGTAGCGTTCTCTGCGAACATACTTACCACATTTCTCATCTTCATCAATCTTGTTGGTACGAACACCGCTGATGGTTAAATACCCTTTTTCCAGTTCAGCATGAATCTCATCCTTCTCAAAGCCCGGCATCTCGATTTCCAACAGGTAATCGCTTCCGATTTCCCTGACATCTGTACGCATCAAAGGCTTCACGGTTTCTTTTCCTCTCATGGAATTGAACACCTCGTCAAAATAGTCATCATTAAATAAGCTTGGTATTATCATAATCATGTCCTCCTTTTTTTCATAATTGCCATAAAACAAAATATTTAATCTGTTCTAAATGTAATATAACACTTATTGTTAGCACTGTCAATAGGCGAGTGCTAATTCGTGACATGTATAATACCTAATTTACAAAAGCAGCAACATACGATTCCATATCATCATTGCTTTTCCCTGCATACATTAATCCATGCTTGAAAACCTGTATATTTTTCCAATTCCTCAATCGTAGCGGAAACCGCTGTATTTCTACTTCCGGCCGCCGGATATACCACATCATACCGCTTCAACGATACATCCAGATATATCGGAACGGACTCCGGTACTGCAAAGGGACAGACTCCCCCAGGTACATGTCCAACATTGCTCTCTACCTCATCGTAGGGTATCATCCTGGCCTTCTCGTGAAAATAGCCCTTATATTTCTTATTATCAATCCTTGCTTCACCTGCCGTCACAATCAAAATAGGCCGGCCTTCAACAAAAAATGACAATGTTTTGGCAATCCGGTCCGGCTCTGTATGCAACGCCTTTGCTGCCAGTTCAACAGTGGCACTGGATTGCTCCAGTTGAATCAGCTTATGCTCCAATTCCGTTCCTTTTAATGCTTCCTGCACCTTTTCGAATGACATGCTATAACCACTCCTCTTTCTTGAAATTGCTCCTATAACAATGGGGAGCCTCGATTCCATCTACAGGCTCCCCATACCGTATTTCTTTCTCACTATGCAGATGCTGTTTCCAAATATATGAAAACTCTACTGTACTGCCTTAAATGCTTCCTCTAAATCTTCAATGATATCATCAATATTCTCCGTACCAATGGATAACCGGATGGTATTCGGCCGAATGCCCTGGTCTAACAGCTCTTCCTCATTTAACTGAGAATGGGTAGTCGAAGCCGGATGAATCACTAAAGACTTCACATCTGCCACATTGGCAAGCAGGGAGAATAACTCCAGATTATCAATAAAATCCTTTGCCTTCTGGGCATCACCCTTGATTTCAAAGGTAAAGATGGAGCCGCCGCCATTCGGAAAATACTTTTTATATAATGCCTGCTGCTCCGCATCATTAGAAACAGACGGATGATGAACGGTCTCCACCTGAGGATGAGCATTCAGATATTCCACTACCTTCAAAGCATTCTCTACATGGCGCTCTACTCTTAAGGATAAGGTCTCCAACCCCTGTAAGAAAATAAAAGCATGGAATGGAGACAGGGTCGCACCGGTATCCCGAAGCAGAATCGCACGGATTTTTGTCACAAAGGCCGCTGCACCTACCGCCTTTGTAAAGCTGATTCCGTGATAGCTTGGATTCGGTTCGGTCAGAGATGGGAATTTTCCGCTTGCCTCCCAGTCAAACTTGCCACTGTCAACGATAACACCGCCAATGGTAGTGCCATGACCGCCGATGAACTTGGTCGCGGAATGTACCACAATATCAGCCCCATATTCAATCGGTCGAACCAGGTAAGGAGTTGCAAAGGTATTATCAATCACCAGTGGTATTTTATGGGAATGGGCAATCGCTGCCACTTTTTCAATATCTACCACATCCGAATTTGGATTTCCCAAGGTTTCAATAAAGACCGCCTTGGTATTTTCCTGGATTGCACCTTCAATCGCATCATAGTCAGACGGGTCTACAAAGGTTGTGGTAATACCATACTGTGGCAGTGTATGTGCCAGTAAGTTATAGGTTCCGCCGTATATATTCTTTGCTGCTACAAAATGGTCCCCATTTTGTGCCAGATTTTCAAAGGTATATGTAATAGCCGCCGCGCCAGAGGCTACTGCCAGAGCTGCCACGCCTCCTTCTAAGGCAGCAATTCTCTGTTCAAATACATCCTCCGTCGGATTGGTCAGTCTCCCGTAAATATTCCCTGCATCACTTAGATTAAATCTTGCTGCTGCATGCTCACTATTCCGGAATACATAAGAGGATGTCTGGTAAATCGGTACTGCTCTTGCGTCGGTAACCGGGTCCGGCTGCTCCTGTCCAACGTGTAACTGTAATGTTTCAAATTTTAAATTCCGTTCCGCATATGGTTTCTTACTCATCTTGCACCTCTTTCTGCAGGCCTTTCCCTGCTATATATTTTTCTCTTATTTGCTTTTCTACAACTCTTTTCTCCGCTTTGTTTCACATATATCATACATTTTGTTCCATCCGGCTTATTCCTGACAGCACATTCGTTTGAAACATGCGGCTTCTTTTTGAATCATTATAACCTTCATCAACACCAACCTCTTTTCCTATTTGCAATTTATTGTATTCCTATCTGCTAACAAGGTTATACTATCATAACAAGCATCGGTTGTCTAATACAGATTAGCATGAATCCGCTATAGTTATAATCTATAGCAAGACCTTAATAATCCTCTTCTTCCAGCTTTTCTTCAATATCATTCACCGGCTTTTCCAGTCCTTCAATCTGAATTCCATTTTTCTCTGCATAATCCCATAAGGCAGCATGAATGGCTTCTTCTGCCAGCAATGAGCAATGAACCTTCACCGGCGGCAGTCCGTCTAATGCCTCCATAACCGCCCGATTTGTCACCTCCAATGCCTCCTGTACCGTCTTTCCTTTTACCAGCTCGGTTGCCATACTGCTGGTAGCCACCGCAGCCCCACAGCCAAAGGTTTTGAACTTTGCTTCCTGAATCACGCCATTTTCATCAATATCCAGATAAATACGCATAATATCGCCGCATTTTGCATTACCTACCGTACCAACGCCGCTTGGATTTTCAATTTCACCTACATTTCTGGGATTACTGAAATGATCCATTACCTTTTCACTATACATCATGAATTACCACCTTTCCGTTTCCTGCCCTTCTATCCGGCATTCATCAATTACCTTCTGCTACGAATCCTTTTGTAAACTGTTTTTTATGAAATCCTCGTATAATGGTGACATAGTTCGAAGCCTCTGAATGATTTCCCTTAACTGCGCTACGGTAAAATCAATTTCTTCCCGCGTTGTTTCTTCCGATAACGTCAGACGTAAAGAACCATGCGCAATCTCATGGGGCAGGCCAATCGCCAGCAGCACATGAGAGGGGTCTAAAGAACCGGAGGTACAGGCAGAGCCACTGGAACCACAGATTCCATTCTGATCCAAAAGAATCAACAGAGATTCTCCTTCAATAAATCGAAAACAAAAATTCGCATTATTCGGCAGCCGCCGGGTCGGGTCACCATTGAGTCTGGTATATGGGATTTCATTCATAATACGGGTAATCAGATAATCTCTCAGTTCCGTCTCACGAACCATCCGTTCCTCCATTCTGCCAAATGCCAGCTCTGCCGCCCTTCCAAAGCCCACAATACCGGGAACATTCAAGGTTCCTGCACGACGATTTCTTTCCTGGGCGCCACCATGCAGCAGGGATCGGATTTTTACCCCTTTTCGAATATATAACATACCGATTCCCTTCGGCCCGTTTACCTTGTGTCCACTGGCAGAAAGCATATCAATATTCATTTGGTCAACATCAAGGGGAATATGCCCATACGCCTGTACCGCATCGGTATGAAACAGAACGCCATGTGCTTTCGCTATCCTGCCGATTTCCTCCAAGGGCTGTATCGTACCAATTTCATTGTTAGCCGCCATCACCGAAATCAATATGGTATCCGGACGTATGGCTTTCTCTAATTCCTCCAGTATTACGATACCATTCTCATCCACATTGACATAGGTCACTTCAAACCCCTGCTTCTCTAAATATTCGGCCGTATGCAGAATTGCATGATGTTCTATTTTCGTGGTGATAATATGCATACCTTTATTTCTATAGGCCTCCGCTGTTGCCTTTAACGCCCAGTTGTCCGACTCACTGCCACCACTGGTAAAATATAGCTCCTCCGGCTCAGCATGGATGCCTTTCGCCAGAATCCCCCTTGCCTTATACACCGCATCCTTCCCTGTATAAGCAAAACTGTAAATGGAAGCCGGATTGCCATAATTTTCTGTAAAAAACGGCAGCATAGCCTCCATGACTTCCGGATATACCCGGGTTGTTGCAGCATTATCCAAATAAATTTGCTTCTTCATAATCAACCTCTTTTCCTAGTGTTTTTCTATGTTTTATAATTATACTCTCCCTTATTTCCTATTGTCAATATAGGAATACTATGATTTCTAGCTATATTTATGCTCTGCTGCAATCTGACTCAAGGACTCTAATTCGCTTTGGCTATACTCTCCCTACCGTCTAACGCAAGGCCTCCTCCCTCCTTCGGTGGGTTCTGGCTCAGATTAAATTACGATGGATTCCTCCTTAAGTCATATTATTTATTCCTGAATAATATCCTTAATTACCTCGGAAGCGATAATCAAGCCTGCCACGGATGGCACAAACGCATTGGAGCCAGGTACTGCCCGTCTCTTTGTTCCTCCAGGCTCTGCGCCTGAACCATCTGCCTGCTTCTCGCCCTCACAGGCTTTCCCATTACGCATTAAATGTACCGGCGGTTCCTTGGAATATACCACCTTGAGTTCCTGTATTCCCCTCTTTTTCAATTCCCTCCGCATCACCTTTGCCAGCGGACATACAGAGGTCTGATAGATATCCGCCACCTGGAATGCCGTAGGGTCCAGCTTATTTCCGGCGCCCATGCTGCTGATAATCGGTATGCCTTTTTCCTTTGCTTCTACCACTAATTGAAGCTTGGCCGTCACTATATCGACCGCATCCACTACATAAGAATACTGGGAAAAATCAAAATCATCCTTTGTCTCTGGCAGATAAAAGCATTGATGCACTTCTACCCTGCAAGCCGGATTGATATCCAGAATCCGCTCCCGCATTACATCTACCTTATAGCTTCCTATCGTACTTCTGGACGCAATAATCTGTCGGTTCAGATTCGTCAGACAGACCTTATCATTATCAATGAGATCAATCGCGCCGATTCCACTGCGTACCAATGCCTCCACCGTATAACCGCCTACACCGCCAATACCGAAAACAGCGACTCTGGAATGCTCCAGGCGTTCCATAGCTGCCCTGCCTAACAATAATTCCGTTCTTGAAAATTGCTCCATCCTATATGCTCCTTCCATATAACGCAACAGAGCCGCGGGAGTATAAAACCCTCGCGGCGTCTGCCGGAATGCTGTATCGGTCTACACCCATCCGACCTGTTATTCGTGCATGTTATCACCGGATTACTGAATTGCCAATACCTTATAATCCTGCTCCTCTACCGCCTTCTTTAATGTGTCCTCTGCCACTTCCCGTTCCAGACGAACCTCCGCTGTGCCGGTCTCATGACTGACGACTGCCTCTGCAACCTCCGGTAATGCTTCTAAGGCCTTCTTTACCCTTGCCTCACAGTGTCCACACATCATTCCTTCAATCTTCATTGTCTTATTCATGTTCGTTTCCTCCTTATTTTCCGGTTTATTCCTTCTATTGGTTCCGGTTTGCAGTTCTTCTTCCATCTCCTTCCGGGACTCTGGATTCTCTGCATTCTGTTCCGGAATGGTTTCTCTATCCTCCACCTGCACCATCCTGCTTCTGCGCTTTCGGTCCCTGCCGGCATCATAAATGCGGACCAGATTCAGCCGCAAAGCATTCGTTACCACACAAAAGCTGGATAAGCTCATGGCGGCAGCGCCGAACATCGGATTCAACTGCCAGCCGAACAATGGAATCCAGACACCAGCAGCCAATGGAATGCCAATTATGTTATAAATAAATGCCCAGAACAGATTCTCATGAATATTCATCAGCGTTCTCCGGCTTAACCGTATGGCTGCCGGCACATCACTGAGCCTGCTCTTCATTAATACCACATCTGCAGCATCAATGGCAATATCCGTTCCAGCCCCAATGGCAATTCCTATATCCGCCCGGGTCAGCGCCGGTGCATCATTAATGCCATCTCCTACCATAGCAACTCTGCCCTTTGCTTTCAATTTCCGTATGACGGCTTCCTTTCCCTCCGGCAGAACCCCGGCAATCACTTCATCCACACCTGCCTGGGTTCCGATTGCCCGGGCAGTCCGTTCGTTATCGCCAGTGAGCATAACCACATGAATCCCCATATTCTGCAATTCCTTTACTGCCTGAGGACTATCCTCCTTGATTACATCTGCAACTGCAATGATTCCCAGGAATTCATGAACACCTTGTTCTGTGATTCTGGCAAAAAACAATGGAGTCTTGCCCTGTTCTGCCAATTCTTCCGACTGGGATTTTATTTGATTTGATACTTCCGCCTGTTCCCGGATAAAGGCATAATTTCCGCCATAAAGAACCGTCTGCCCCAGTCTTGCCGATAACCCATTTCCCGGAAGTGCCTGAAACTCCAAAACCTCATCTGCCTCTATCTGTTCCGCTCTGGCCCGTTCCATCACAGCCTTTGCCAGCGGATGTTCACTTTTTGCTTCTAATGCACAGGCAAGAGATAATAATTCCCTCTGGGGCATTTCATTTGCCGGAATGATATCCGTCACCTTCGGTTCACCGTTGGTTATGGTGCCGGTTTTATCCAATGCGACCACCTGTATCTTTCCTGTTTCCTCCAGGGATACTGCCGTCTTGAACATAATGCCGTTTCTGGCACCTACACCATTTCCCACCATGATAGCAACCGGTGTTGCCAGCCCCAATGCACAAGGACAGCTAATTACCAGAACGGAGATTCCTCTTGCCAGAGCAAATCCTATACCTTCTCCCGCCAGCAGCCATACGGCAATGGTCAGCAAAGCAATCCCTATAACAATCGGTACAAAAACACCGGACACCTTATCCGCTACCTTTGCAATGGGCGCCTTCGTTGCCGCTGCATCACTGACCATCTGAATGATTTGTGCCAGAGTGGTATCTTCTCCTACCCGGACTGCCTTACATTTCAAAAAACCGGATTGATTTACCGTTGCAGCAGATACCCGGTCGCCTTCGGCTTTATCCACCGGAATACTTTCTCCGGTCAGAGCCGCCTCATTAATCGCACTGTTTCCTTCTAAGATAATACCATCTACCGGTATATTCTCGCCCGGACGAACCACAAAAATATCTCCCGCTTCTACTTCCTCGATGGATACCTCTGTCTCCCCGCCGTTCCGGACTACCCTTGCTGTTTTCGGTGCCAGCTTCATCAAACTCTTCAAAGCATCCGTTGTCCGGCCCTTAGAAATTGCTTCCAGCATCTTCCCTACTGTAATCAGGGTTAATATGGTGGCTGCAGACTCAAAATAAAATTCATGCATATAATGCATGACTCCATTTAAGTCTCCCCGTACCTGTGCATCCGTCATGGCAAATAATGCATAGGTACTGTATCCAAATGCCGCCGTAGCCCCCAATGCCACTAAAGCATCCATATTGGGCGCCAAGTGAAACAGACTTTTATATCCATTAATAAAAAACTTCTGATTAATCACCATGATGATTACGGTCAGTAATAACTGAATCAGTCCCATCGCCACATGATTATTCTGTAAAAAGACCGGAATCGGCCAATCCCACATCATATGCCCCATAGAAAGGTACATAAGTATAATTAAAAAAACCAGAGAAGCAAGGAATCGTTTCCGTAATATCGGTGTCTCTTTATCCCGTAATGCTTCTTCTGCCTCTGCCATATTACCAGCCGCTCTGGCTCCAGCACTGCCTCTGCCGGATGTCACACCCTTTGGCACAGCTCCATAGCCTGCTGCCTCTACTGCCTGAATCACCGACTGTGTATCCGCCGTTCCTTCTACGCCCATGGAATTTGTCAGCAGACTTACGGTACAGGAGGTAACGCCCTCCACCTTTGATACTGCCTTTTCCACCCGGGCGCTGCAGGCAGCACAGCTCATGCCTGTAACCGTATACTGTTCCATATCCTTCACCTGCCTTTCTTCATCCTGTCATTCCTGTTTTCTGATTTCTACCGCATCAGCTTCTGCAAGGTTTCCACCAGTTCATCCACCGTATCTTCCTTTCCTTCTTTAATATCCCTTGTTACACAGGTTTTTATGTGGTTTGCCAGTAAAACCTTATTAAAACTACTCAAAGCCGCATTTACTGCGGATACCTGAACCAGAATATCCGTACAATACGCATCCCGCTCTACCATACCCTTGATACCACGAATCTGTCCCTCAATCCGGTTCAGCCGGTGAATCAAATCCTTATATTCTGTTTCCGAGCGTTCCTTTATCTTATGACAACTGCATTCTGCCTCTTCTTCCATCATTTATTTCCTTTCCCTTCTTATCGTAACCAATGCATTCTCTGGTTATGGAATTCAACCCGATACAAGTGTATGATATACCCCCATGGGGTATGTTGTCAAGTAAAAAGAAAGGGCATAAAAAATCAGCCCTTTCTCATTATCCGTCGAAACCGCTCAATACGGAACGCTTTGCAATCCGAAGCAAATCCCAGCCACTTTGAAGCACCTGTGAAAATCGAATCGGCTTAAAGTAATAATCATCCCGCTCCGTAGGTTTTTTATAATCCAGTAGATTCCCTTCAAAAAACTGATATTCTGCCAAAAGCTCCAGCAGGTCATCCGGGGTATACTGATAGGCTGGCTTTGACAAGGGGATTCCCAGCAGCTTTAAAACCGTTGCCGTAAATTCAATACAGGAATACGCCTTATAGATAGAAAAGCCCTTCAGCAAAGGAAATGTCAACACGGAAAAAAGATTATACATATACTCCTTATCCTGCTCGATTCCTAAAATCATATTCCGTACATTCTGATACTGCTCCTCCGTAACCGGCAGCCGGAAAATAACTGCTTGTACATTCGAATACCGCCGCAGGGTATAACGGTCCATATTCTCCTTCACCAGACCACAAATCAATGCCGCATGATACTGCTTTCTTGCAAAGGAATACCATTCGTTTAAATCTTCATCCAAGGCGACTGCCGCATGATTAAAACGAACCCTTCCCACACGGCGAAGAACATAACCGAAACGCGTGGTGGTTTCTGAAATTATAATATAAATGTATCTGCTGTTTTCATCCATATCATAAATCTGCCAGGAAAACCAATATTGGTTTGGATAGCATTCTCCTTCATTTGATTCCAATTTTGTAATAATGAATTCAGTATATCACATTCCTATTGGCATTTCACTATAATAATCACAGATTTTCTTACCATTTCCTTACAAATCGTAGTCGTTCCGCTATATCCCTTCATAAGTCACCAGAATCCCTAACAAAGTACCTTGTCCTGATATCTGGAAATTTCTTCCAGATACTTTTGTCCCAGACTGCTGACCCCGGCTCCTTTACGGACTAGATAACCAATCGTCATGACTTCATCCGATTTCAGCTTTACTGCACAGTAATCCGGTCCATTCAGGTCCTCACAGATGATGCCGGAGCATAGAGTATATCCGTTCAACCCTACCATCAGGTTCAACAAGGTCGCCCTGTCATTTGCCTTAATCAGACGCTTATATTCATAGGTACTCAATACCTCTTCTGCAAAATAAAAGGAATTGTAATTCCCCTGTTCAAAGGAAAGACAAGGATATTCTTCTAATTCCTCCAGAGAAATCTCCTTCTTCTCTGCCAGCGGATGCCCCTTCCACAGATAGACATAAATCCTGCATTCCATCAATGCATGAAATTCCAGATTATATTCCCGGAACAGCTTCATCAGAACCTGTCGGTTGAAATCATTGATGTACAAAATTCCAATCTCACTTCTATAATTCTTAACATCTGTAATAACATCATAGGTCTTAGTCTCATGTATGGCAAATTCATATTTATCCATGCCAAACTGCTTCACCATTTCCACAAAGGCATTTACTGCAAAGGTATAATGCTGCATGGATACACTGAATTTTTTCTTCACCTGCTCCTGATTCACATATTTCGTCTCAAGCAGCTGATACTGCTCCACTACCTGTCGGGCATAGCCAATGAATTCCTCCCCCTCTGGCGTCACAGAGATGCCCCGATTGGTCCGTCGGAACAGTTCGATTCCAATCTCTTCCTCTAGGTCCTTCATTGCTGCGGAAAGGCTTGGCTGTGAGATAAACAGCCTTCTTGCCGCTTCATTCATGGAGTTTGCATTTGCAACTGTAATTGCATAGTTTAACTGCGTAAGTGTCATTGTCATTTTACCTCTTGTACTGCCAATATCCAATTTACCATAATAGCATTCATAACATCATTTACCGTAAGATGCTCCCTGTGCCAATCCCCCTTACTGCTTACATTATATCTAAATTACCATGTATTATCAATATGCACGTTTCCTGGGACAGCCACATTAACGGCTGATAAAAATATAAGGATGGGCTTATTTATTCCATCCTTATACTTCTAACCTATTCTATTTATGCATACATTAATTTCCCTTTCGGTTCAGGTACTTCAAGCCCTCTTTCTTTTGTAACCTCAATCCATTCTTTAATTACAACTTCTGTATTGGCAATCGCTTCTTCCACCGTTGCTCCATCTGCCATACATCCAGGAAGCTCCGGTACTTCCACAATAAAAGCATTATCATCTTCCGACCAATAAATAATACGCTCATATTTATACATTCTCTATACCTCCTACGAGCCTAAATGATATTTTAATAAATAATTTCTAACCTGCTTTACCTGGTATGGTTTTGCCATATTTCCAGCAGGTTGAATATTTAGGTTTTCTGGTGTTCCTTCGTGATAATAAATAAAATGATCTCCTTTGATTCGGCATTCAAAGCCTAATATATCAAGTAGTTTCTGTAAATCCTTAAATTTTATGTTTTTATCTTGTGTACCACACATGATAGACTGTAAAAGCTTCTCTATTGTAGCCATTAATTGCATTTTCCTTCCTGTTTTTTATTATACAACTGGTAAAATACTTTGTAAATGATAAAGTCAGCTCCCGCTTTTATGTATTTATACTAACCATAGTTACCTCTTATTTAACATTTCCACAAAAATTTTATAAATCTGCCCCATTTTAAAAATATGGCAAAAGCAAAATCCCCTTAAATCCTTATTTTATCGGATTCTTGGGGATTCTGTTCCATGCGGGCAACAGGACTTGAACCTGCACGTCGGGGACACTAGAACCTAAATCTAGCGCGTCTGCCAATTCCGCCATGCCCGCTTGCACAAGTTAGATTATAACAAGGATTCCTCATTCGGGCAAGGGAAAATTCACTTTTTTCATGCCTGCTCCGTTTCTTCCTTGTTACACGGAATCTAGTTCTGTTTCTCCAGATATTCTTCCAGACATATCCCCTCCTTATAGATTGCCTCTGCCGCTTCTCTCCCTACATACCGATAGTGCCATGGCTCATAGACAATTCCGGTAATCTCACTTTTATCAACCGGATACCGCAGGATAAAGCCATACCGCCAACTGTTCTCCATCAGCCACCTTTGAACTGCGGTATCCTCCTGACTCTCATCCAACAACTGGTAATTCTTATCTACAATGTCAACTGCAAGCCCCAGCTGATGCTCACTGGTGCCGGGTATGGCAATATTCTTAGCCGTTTCCGTTCTTGCCTCCTCTTCGGAATAGCCCTGGGTCATCAGCACCCTTACATTTTCCTCAAACAGCCGGTTCTGCTTCTCCCAGGTTCGGTAAGAAGAACAGATATAGGGCGATAAGCCTTCTGCCCGGCAATCATCCATCATCGCCTGCAGCTCCGGATAACAGCGTTCGTCCACAGACTGTCCATTTGTTAATTCCACCACCGAAATCGAGTAATTTTCATCCAGCGTATGCCAGGGATTTACCAGGGTTAGCTGCCAGTCATAGCTTTCGCCTTCCCTCATTGACAAGCTATCAGTTTCCTCTGCCACCAGCTCCGGATTCTCATAATCCTGCAACTGTTCCGATTCTCCCTCCATAATGCCATTGCTTCGGACTTCCTCTGCCTGTTCATTCACATATCGTATGGGATTCGGATTACCGGAGGCCATGACCTCCATGTTTGCTTTTTGTACATGATATAAATGAAGGAATCCAAATAAAACGGTCATGGACGCTCCTCCGGCGCAGATTCGTCCCGCCCATATGACAGCCCGTTTCAGCCCCTCCGTTTTCCGGATTCGTTCTCCCTTATCCTTATCATTTTTCCATACGGAATCGGTCTTATAATCTGTCGGTTCTTCCATATATTTCACCCTTCCTATTCTTTTTTCAAAGAATAGCAAAGGAAAGAATCCAACCATCCACCATTTGGCATCCAAACGGCATCATTTTTCATAAGAAATTATTTCCTATCTATAATTCAGACTATAGCTCCCCTCGTTAATATACCATTCCAGAGCATAAGCTCCTCCGGACTCATTCACCAGTTGAAATACGAAATCGGCTTGCCCATCCAGGTCATGAGAATCCACTATGACGCCATTTCCATATTGAATACCATACTGAACACCATCCACTCCCCCTGCAGACAGAGACGGTGCATCGACCAGACCGTACCTCTCCACGTATCCTTCCGCGCTCAGCGTCACATCTGCAAGCCCATAGTAGTTCCGGATTCGTTCCTGCATCGTATCTGAAATATAATGTGTTATCACCTGGTCAATATCCCAAACGGCATCATAAGCATATACCGTAATTCCCAGCATTTTCCCTGTTGCATCATCAATGAATACATCCACCCCATTAAAATCATCCTCCAGATGCCCCTGCCATACAATAAAAGAGCCGTCCCCCTCTTCATCAACTACCAGTCTTTGTACAATCACCGGTTCCAGAAGGCTTTCCGCATCCATAGCAAAATCTATAGCCCCTGTTCCAAACATTTCATTGGCTACAATCACCTGTTCATATACCTCTTCCTCACGCATCCGTGCCTCTGCTCCATAATCGGCCTCCAGCATAATCCCTGCTTTTACGGCAGCAAGCTTTTCAAATAACTGACTGGTTACATTCAATGTAATATCATTTAATTCATAGCGGTCCACCCGTTCCCTCTGCCTCTGGTCCTGGATATGGAGAATTTGTCCCGGCAGTAAAAAGCCAGCCAGAAGAATTAAAGTGGTAATCGCACCATAAATAATCTTTACCCTGTGCTTCATTTTCCCCTTCCTCCCTTCAGTTCTATCCTAACCTGAAGTCCCTGTCCTCCATTTGCCTGAAATGCCATAGTGCCATGATGAATCGCAACAATCTTAGCACAAAGTGTCAGACCCAGACCAGCACCGCCCTGCTTTCGGGAACGGGCCTTGTCTACCCGATAGAAGGCTTCTGTCAAATGCTCTAAAGCAGCTTCCGGTATTCCCTCCCCATTATCAGCCACCAGAATACGGCAGCCATCCGGCTGCATAGTAGAAGTAATCCGGATAATGCCCTCACCCTTAATTGCTTTTCTGCTGTTATCCACCAGATTCAGTAACAAAGAACGAAACAGGTCCGGCTCCAGCAGACAGCTTCCAGCTTCACAGTCACAGCTCAGCCGGATTCCCGCCTTGTTATAAACTGGCTTTAAATCCTCCACCAGATTCTCAATGATATGGGCTGGTGACACAAAAGAAAAAGGAATCTCTTTATGATTCATAGAAAAAATGTCCAGCATTTTCAAAGAAAGCCGCTCCAACCGCTTTCCTTCCGTAAAGATATAATTGGCAGCATCTGCTTCCTCCGCCGGAGACATGGTCTGCCGCCGGATTAGGTCTGCATAACCGATAATGGATGTCATAGGCGTCTTTAATTCATGGGCAAAGCTTCCCATAAACTCCTCCTGCTGCTCCATAGCTCTCTGCATGGTTTCCACACTATCCTCCACCCGTTCCGCCATGGTATTAAAGTCCTCTGACAGCCTGCCGATTTCATCATTGGAGCGAATCATGGAACGATACGCGTAATTACCGGAAGCAATATGCCTGGTAACCTTGGAAAGACTATTCAGGGGACGGGTCAGCAGATAAGTAGTCATGTACACCACCAGCAGACAGACCGCCAGCATAATAAAATAAATACGATAATAAGTGGTTTCCTGAATCTGACGGCTTTCATAAATCGAAGAGATATCGTATGCCACATCCAGAAGCAGCTGCTGGCTGCCGACCTGGACATAACTGGACATCTGTAAAAACTGCTTCTGGGAATCATCGGAAAACTGGGTTATCAGACAATGCTCTGAATCCAGCTCCCCCCGTACATCCTGAAAATAAGCACTCCCTCTTCCGCTCCGGTACAAAACCTCAGGCTCTGAAATGGAAATCAACCGTATGGCGTCCCAGTTGGAATGATTCTGCTCGGATAATTGCCCCAGAACATTTGATATATCCTGATTACTGGTCCAGGAATCCATTTGATTGATTATCTGCAGCGTATTTAAAATCATTTCATAGGAATGATAAGCATTGGCCTTCTCCTGCTCCAGCGCAGACTGAAAGGAAATGGAAATCATAAGGGTACCGCCGATTCCATAAAATAAGGCCAGCAGGCTGACCATACAACAGGTTATCTTATAACGAAACTTCATTCCACCACCTCAAATCGGTATCCCACCTTATTGATTGCCTGCAGCTCCTTCTCCAGAGAAAGCTTTTTTCGCAGCCGCTGTACATGCAAATCTACGGTTTTACTGCCGTATTCCAGTTCTCCGCCCCAGACCCGTTCATAAATGGTTTCCCGATACAAAGCCGTATTGGGATTCCGGAAAAACAACAATAACAGCTCATATTCCTTTGGCGTTAATGCCACCTCTTGTCCCGCCCGGCTTACCCGCATGGAGCGGACATCAATCTCAACACCCCCAAGCCGCAGCAAATCCTCCGTCTTTTTATAACGGCGCAGCACCACTTCCACTCTCGCCAGAAGCTCCATTACATCAAAAGGCTTTACAATATAGTCCTCCGCACCCATCCGAAGTCCCTTCACCCGGTCCTGAACACTGTTTTTTGCCGTCAGGAAAATCACTGGTATCTCTAAAGGGGCAATATAATCCATCAGCTCAAATCCGTCGATTTGAGGAAGCATAACATCCAGAAGAATCAAATCATACCGTTCCCCTTCCAATTGTTCTAAGGCCTCCTGCCCGTCAAAGGCACAATCCGTATGGTATCCTGCCTGCCGCAGACTAATCTGAATAAAGTTCGATATTGGTTTTTCATCCTCTACCACTAAAATCCGTATCATCGTTCTGTTTCCTT
The DNA here is from genome assembly GCA_023667695.1 of Clostridium sp. Taxonomy (GTDB): domain Bacteria; phylum Bacillota; class Clostridia; order Lachnospirales; family Lachnospiraceae; genus CAG-632. The sequence continues at coordinate 39,706 of JAMOZY010000008.1, forward strand.
ATCCCTGAATTCTTCCAAAAAAGGATGGAGAATCCCTTCCGCCTTATATCCAATGAAGGTATCCACATTCACATCATGAATGGCATTAAAAATATTCATTTCCACCAAAGGATTCTCTCTTTTCAGGCACCGGATTAATTCCTTTGTCTCCTGCCGCTTTGACTGTCCGCCCGCATTATTGGTTCTTTCATACTCCTCCGTAAACCGGCAGGCACACTGAAGAAACTCCAGATGATTGTAATTCCTCCAGGCAATAATGGCATCCTCATGGACACAATACAGGGGGCGGATTAATTCCATGCCCTCAAAATTCGTACTCTTTAACCGGGGACGCATCCCCTGCAGCTGGGCGCCATACAGCATTCCCATCAATGTCGTTTCTATGACATCACTGAAATGATGCCCCAGCGCGATTTTATTGCAGCCCAGCTCCCGGGCCTTTGCATATAGATTCCCCCGCCGCATCCTGGCACAGAGGTAGCAGGGATTCCGGTCTGTATGATTTGCCACATCGAAGATATCCGAATCAAATATCGTAATCGAAAGCTCCAGCTTTTCTGCGTTCTCCAATATTTTCTGTCGATTTGCCGGATGATATCCCGGGTCCATGACCAAAAAGGTGAGTGTAAACGGTACATCACTGACCCGCTGCAAAAGCTGCATACACTTGGCAAGCAGCATGGAATCCTTCCCGCCGGATATACAGACTGCGACCCGGTCCTGTTCCTGAATCAGTTCATACCGCTTGACCGCCGTTGTAAAGGGACTCCAGATTTCCCTTCGATACTTCTTATGAATACTCTGTTCAATTCTCTGACAGGGGGTTAACACCCGCTTCTGCCTGCGTTCCTGCTCCATCTGTATCCTCTCCTGCTACTCCTGGGAAGAAGCTGCCGTAATCGGTTCAAACACCCGCTTATCCTCCATGGATTCCTTTTCCTTTTTAGCAGCAGCAACCGCTTCATTACAGAAGGTACTCTGTGCGCTGATTTTCTCCTTCCCCCTTAAGTCCTGCTTGCTGTAGGTGCCATCCGGCTGGAGAATGTAAGCTTTCAAAGTATCGGCCAATTGCACATCCAGAATATGCTTTGCCTGCTGCTTCGCCTCCTTATCCTCCACCGGGAACATAATTTCCACACGCTTATCCAGATTCCGTGGCATCCAGTCTGCACTTCCCATGTAGATTTCTTCAAAGCCGTCATTATAGCAATAGAAAATTCTGGCATGCTCCAGGAAATCTCCTACAATAGACCGAACCGTAATATTCTCACTTAAACCCGGCACGCCTGCCCGAAGGCAGCAGATACCCCGAACAATCAACTCAATCTTCACACCGGCGTCGGAGGCTTCATACAGGGCTTCCATGACCTTTTCATCACAAAGGGCATTCATCTTTGCAATGATATGCGCCGGTTTTCCGTCCTTTGCATTTTCCGTCTCCCGCTTAATCAGGTCCAGCACCGTATTCTTTAACCAGATTGGCGCCACAGCAAGCTTATTCCAGCTTGCCGGCTCTGAATAGCCGGACAGCATATTAAATACTGCCGTTGCATCCTCTCCAATGGAATCCGAAGCCGTCAGAATACCCGTATCCGTATATAACCTTGCCGTTACGTCATTATAATTACCAGTACCCAGATGCACGTATCGCTTGATTCCATCCTCCTCCCGACGGACCACCAGCGCAATCTTGGAGTGGGTCTTTAAGCCCACCAGTCCATAGATAACATGACAACCGGTCTTTTCCAGCATTTTTGCCCAGTTAATATTATTTTCCTCATCAAATCTCGCCTTCAATTCAACCAGAACCGTTACCTGCTTGCCATTTTCTGCCGCCTGGGCAAGGGCTGCTATGATTGGTGAGTTACTGGATACTCGGTACAGGGTCTGCTTAATCGCCAGTACATTCGGGTCGACTGCCGCCTGGCTGATAAACTGCACCACCGGATTAAAGGTCTCATAGGGATGATGAAGAAAGATATCCTTCCGCTTAATCTGCTCGAAAATACTCTCTTCGTTATTCAAAGAAGGAACCGGCTGCGGAACATACTTCGGATTTTTCAGATGGTCAAAGCCCTCCAGTCCGCTGAGCTTACTTAAAAAGGTCAGGTCCAGGGGACCATTAATGGAGAATATTCCCTCCTTCTCCACATGAAGCTGCTTCATCAGCTCCTTCAATAAGGCCTTATCAATGGATTCCTCCACCTCCAGCCGGATAACCTCTCCCCACTGTCTCTGTTTAATCTGCTTTTCGATTTCCTTTAATAAATCCGCTGCATCATCCTCATCAATGGTAAGGTCAGCATTCCGCATAATCCGGTAAGGATGGGCGCAGGTCACCTCATAGTTCAGGAACAGCTTCGCAATATTTTTCTCAATCACCTGTTCCAGAAGAATGACCTCCTGTACCCCCTCCTGATTGCCCGGCACATGGACAATCCGAGGCAATACGGAAGGCACCTGAACCGTAGCGATTTCTGTTTCCTTCGCCCCCTTCTTCCGAATTAAAGCACCGATATTCAAGGTCTTATTCCGAATTAACGGGAACGGACGGGAGATATCTACCGCCATAGGCGTCAAAACCGGATAAACATCCTTTGCAAAAAAATCATCCACATACCTTCCCTGCGCTTCGGTCAAATCCTCATGATGGGTAATCACATGCAGACCATTCTTTTCCAGCAAGGGAAGCAGGGAACGGTTGTAGGTGGTATACTGGCTGTTCATGAATTCCTTCGTCTTTGGGATAATCCGGGCTAACTGCTGTGCCGGAGTCATTCCTGCAATATCCTTCTTTTCATAGCCTGCATGAACCATATCCATCAGGGAAGCAACCCGTACCATGAAGAATTCATCCAGATTCGAAGCCGTAATTCCCAGAAACTTAATTCGCTCAAAGGGCCGTATGGTCTTATCCTTTGCTTCGCCCAAAATCCGGTAATTAAATTCTAACCAGGACAGCTCCCGATTTACATAATTGGATGTCTTTTTTAATTCCTTCTCTGCTTTTTTTTCTGCCATTATACATTCCTCCTTTGCTTCAAAACCGGACGAATCCCGTATATCTGCTCAAAGAAATCTGCTTTTTCCTTGAACATTGCTGATTCCAAGGTAATATTATTTACCGTATCGACCAAAATCACTAATTTCTTCTCCTTCACCTGCATGGTAAAGGTTTCAATCTTCTGCTTATGGGAGCGGTCCAGCGCATTTGCCACACGAAGTATGGCAGCCAGCTTGGCAACCGTAGTATAGGATGCATCGCCCAGAGAATCCTTCACTGCCGGATAGGCAGGCAGGTACATCGTATTATAACGGACTGCATTGGCAACCTCCTCCCGCTCCTTATGAGACAGGCCCATCATCTCCGTTGACATGATGATATTATAGGAATTATTCGCCACATTCTGCATATTAATAAATTTCCCACAATCATGAAGGATACAGGCAATCTGAAGCTGCAGACGTTGGGTCCGCCCCATACCATGCTCCTTCTTCATGGCATCAAAGATTGCCATTGCCATATCCGATACATATGCAATATGGGTCCGGTTGCTCTTATACCGCTTTGCCATTGCCATGGCAGATGCCACGATATCCTCTTCATACTTCCGTCCGGATGTATATTTCCGCACGGTATCCATATAATCAGCCACAATACCGTCACACAGATTGATATCATGCAGAAAAATCTCGTCTGCCTTGGTGGTTTCTACCAGCATTCGGTAAATCGTAATCGCCGGACGAATCAGCGTGGCGCGCTCGAAGGGAATGCCATAGTGCAATGCCAGCTCCTGTGGCGACAGATGCAGAATCTTTTTATAAATATAATCAATCTGCTCCTGAGTCATTAGATTCTGAATATGCAGCTCCGGCGCAATTTTCTGTAATGCCTGGATTTCATCACCAATAGCGATTACATTCTTTATGTTCTTATCTCCAAGATACATGGTATTAAAGGTATTCAGCTCGTTCTGTACATATTCTTCAATAATCTTGTTGCCATTGGTCACTCTGGATTCAATACCGGACATCATATCCCGGACACGGATTGCACCGATTTTAATATTCTGCGTTGCTGTCAGCAGCTGCTTTTCGAATAAGGAAATCTGAATACTGCCGGCACCCATATCCAGCAATGCCGTATTCTTTCCCGTAATCTCATCAAACTCCTTCATCGTAGCCGCACAGCCCTTCAGCATCATGAATCGATGCTCGGAATTGCTGAGGATTTCCACCTTAATACCAGTCCGTAGTTCAATCAGCTCAATAATCATCAGACTGTTACTTGCCTCCCGTATGGCACTGGTGGCATACGCACGATAGGTCTTACAGTCATATTCCTTCATCTTATCCTTGAATTTTGTCAGACAATTACATAATTCATTGATTTTTTCATTACTTACATATCCTCTCTGATACGTATCGCTTCCCAGCTCCAAAATATGACTGATGCAATCCATCTCCCGAAATCCCCATTTGGCGGTAATCTCAAAGATTTTCATGGAAATATCACTGGAACCGACATTAATCGCAGCAAACATCTGATAGGCCATATTCATTACCTCCATTTCATATTCCTATGCTTATTTTAACTCTCCTCCATACCGCATGCTGTAGTTTCCCAGCAGCTTAAAGTCCGACGACTCGCTTCGGATTCCGGTAATGGCATTCTGTACAGAAGAATCGCTTAAATTTCCCTCAAAGGTTATAAAGAACCGGTACTCCCACTGTCGGTCCGGTAAAGGCTCTGATTCAATGCTGGTCATATTCAGACCGTTAAAAATAAAATGCCCTAGTGCATTGTACAGGCTGCCGCTTTCATGAGGCAGAGAAAAGCTGATGCTGATAATATCCGCCTCCCGGGCAAATTCCTTCTTCTTTGATATGACCAGAAACCGGGTTTTATTCCCCTTCTGAGTATTAATACAGGGCTGTAACACTTCCAATCCATATAACCGGGCCGCCCGGACACTGGCAACTGCCGCCTGGCGGATATCTCCGTCCTGCCGAACCTTCCTGGCGCTGACTGCCGTATTGGCAAGACTAATCTGCCTCCAGCCATGCGCCTCCAGATAGTCCTTGGTCTGCAACAGCCCCTGAGGATGAGAATATACCGTCTGAATATCCTCCAGGGAAGCACCAGGCATCCCTAATAACGCCTGCTCCACCTCCAGAGAAATCCCCCCTACAATGGTCACATCATGCTTTTGCAGGAGATGATAGACACCGCTTACAAAACCGGCAGAGGAATTCTCGATAGGAAGCACGCCATATTCTGCTTCTCCAGCCTCTAATGCCTCCAATACATGCTCAAACTGCTCCACATGAAAGCCCTGAACAGAATCCCCAAAAAATTCCATCATAGCCTGCTCACTGAATGCACCCTCCACGCCCTGATATACCACCCTGGTTCCCGGGTGGATATGCAGTGCCTCTACCATTGTAAATTCCCGGCAGACCGCTTCCTTCCGGTCCCCCAGAATGGAATACTGGTATCTTCTGCTGATGGACATAATCTGCAAAAATAACTCTTCAATGCTATGGCGGTTGAATTCACTGTCAGCCAGTGCAGCCAGCCGTTCCAGCTTTTCCGCTTCCCGCTGTCGGTCATATATGGCTTTCCCACTCTCCCGCTTGCTTGCGGCTACATCGCCTGCCAGCTCCATTCTCCGCTGAAACAATTCTACAATCTGCTGATCGACCTGATCAATTTCCTTCCGAATCTGATTTAAATCCACATCTGTTTCCTCTTTTCCTTCTCCATTTTCCTTTGCTGTAGGTCTATGCTTTCCTTCTAAGAACGAACCCCTGATTCTGTCTGCCTTACTTCCTGTAACATCTGCGTTACCGTCTTTCCGGTTACCGGATGCCGGAAGCTCGGTATCAGCTCTGCCAAAGGCTCCAAAACAAAGGCCCGCAGGGGAAGCTCTGGGTGGGGGATACACAGGGTATCCGTTTCGATTATTTCTTTATCATAAAATAAAACATCAATATCCAGTGTTCTCGGTCCCCAATGAATCTCCCTGGTCCGGTGCCGCTCTGCCTCCACCTCATGAATATGCGATAGCAACTCATCCGGCGTCAGCAGGGTTTTGCAGCCAATACAGGCGTTCAGAAACCAATCCTGCTCTGTATATCCATATGGCTCCGTTTCCAGATAACCGGAAACCTGAATCTCTTTATAGGCGGGATGCTGCCGGAACTGCTGAACGGCATAATCCAGATGTTCCTTTTTATCTCCCATATTGGAGCCGATGCTGAAGTAAACCCGGTGCCAGCTCCGCCGGATTACAACCGATACTGTATCAATGGGAAGCATAATGGGGGCCCAGGGTTTTTTGATTTCCAGCCGGACTGCCTCTAAAGTCTTATATTTTAACAAAAGCCGTTCTGCGACGGTTTCTGCCACCGCCTCCAGCAGCTTGTAATTCCGCTCTTCCATAATATGCTTGATATCATGACACACTTCCCCGTAATGAATAGAATCCTCCAGGCAGTCTGTTTTCCCTGCTTTTCTGGTATCGGTGTACAAAACAGCAGATACCAGGAACTTCTGCCCCAGCGTATTCTCCTCTGCATATACCCCATGATGGCAGAATACCTCTAAATTGGAAATTCGAATTTCATCCATGTCTATTTCTCCTTTTATTTCCGGCATTGTATCTCTATTCCGCCTGAAGCATTGCCAGAGTCATTCTGGCTGCCCGCAGATTCCCTTTCACATCATGAACCCGTAGAATGGAACACCCCTTCATGATTCCAAATACCGTAGTTGCTATGGTACCTTCCTCCCGCTGGTCCACCGGCAAATCCAGGGTCAGACCAATCATTGACTTTCGTGAGGTACCTAATAAAACCGGATATCCTAATTCCCGTAAGTCCTCCAAATGCCGCATAAGAAGCAGATTCTGCTCCGGCGTCTTGGCAAAGCCAATCCCCGGATCAATGCATACCTTATCCATATCTATCCCCGCCTGCTCCGCCAAAGCCAGGCTTTCCTTCAAATCCCGGACAACATCCGCCGGAACATCCGTATATACCGCTTCCCGGCGATTGTGCATCAGACAAGCCGATACCTTATGCTCTGCTATGACCTCTGCCATAGCCCCATCCCATTTCAATCCCCAGATATCGTTAATCATATCTGCACCCGCCAAAATCCCTGCTTTTGCCACCTGGGGCTTATAGGTATCCAGGGAAATGGGAATATCCATCCGGGCCTTTACCGCCTCAATAACCGGACATACCCGTTCCATCTCTTCCGTACAGCTGATTGCTACATGGTTCGGCCGGGTGGATTCTCCGCCAATATCCAGAATCGCAGCCCCATCCTGAAGAAGTGCTTCCGCATGATATAGCGCCTGGTCGAGACAGTCATAACGCCCGCCATCTGAAAAAGAATCCGGCGTCACATTCAGGATTCCCATCATATATATATCATGCTTTGTATCCAATATCCGTTTTCCAACCTTCACTTTTTTCTAAGCCTCCGATTCCTGTAGAATCTCAATATAAAATGCTGGAATTCTTACTCTCTTCCTTCCAATAACACGTTTTTGAAGCCGTACATGCAAAGCAGGTTCTGGATAACTTATCGGCCCGGTATAGCAGCCTGGCGCCATAATCCTCTGCATTTTGACCGGAATTCTTATGAACTGCAATCGCCTGACAAATCCATCCGGTTTCTGCTGCGTCAAATCCGCATTCCAATAAAATCCGTTCTGCCAAGACGGCGCCGGCCTCCTCATGGGCAGTTCCCTTGCAGTATTCCTCACTACGTCCCAGGTCATGAAGCAGCGCCATGGCATAAATCAGCTCCTTCGATAAACCACCCTGCTCTTCCAGATTCAGAATATATGCAATTCTGGCCACATCCAGGGAATGTTCCAGATTATGCTTACAATATATCCGCTCCCGTTCCGCCGCTTCTATCTGCTTCATACCGTAACAGAATGCTTCATGCCTCATAATTCTTTGGATTCGCTTCATCTCTGGTCCCCAATCCGTCCTATGTAATATAAAGAACCAAATGCAAGGATTACATCCTCCGGAGCTGCCTCCGCCCTGGCCAGCTCATATGCCTGCTCCGGACTCTCGGTAGGAATCACATCCCGGCAGTACCGCCTTACCACCCGGGCTAATTCTTCCGCCGGCAAGGCACGGGAATTATCCGGCACCGTTACCGTATAGACCCGACACGCCAGTGGAACCAGCAGGGCTAACATTGCATCATATTCTTTATCCTTTAATATCCCTATTATATAAATAATCCTTTTGTTTGTAAAATGCTTTGTAAGCTGTTCCCGCAGACATCTTGCCGCTTCTATATTGTGAGCGCCATCCCGAATCACGTAGGGAGACCGCTGCAGTACTTCAAATCTCCCTCTCCATCTTGCATTATGTAAACCTCTTTGTATATTCACATTATCCAAATCAATGTCCACTTGTTTCTTCACGGCTTCTATGACTTCTATCGCTGTCAATGCATTATAAATCTGATATTTTCCAAGCAACCCTATTTTATATTTCACCTTTTTATAATCAAATTCTTCCCAGTATAAATCTTCTTTAATAATTGTCAATTGTGTTAAATCCGGAAGAATTGGTTTGATGTTATGTAAACTGCACTGTTTTTGAAGCACCGACATGGCTTCTTCATTTTCCGGATAAATAACACAGGGAACCTCATCCCTTACTATCCCTGCCTTCTCATATGCAATTTCTGCTACGGTTTCTCCCAGGATATTCATATGGTCCAGGCTGATAGCGGCCAGGATTGTACAAAGGGGGCGTTTCACTACATTCGTCGCATCCTGCCGTCCTCCCATACCAGTTTCCAGCAGAACAAAATCAACCTGCTGTTCCTGGAAATAAAGAAATGCCAATGCTGTTTCTATTTCAAATGCCGTCAGACCGGTAATCCCATCCGCCTCCATGTCCTCAGCAACGATACGAATCCGGGTCAGATAATCGGCAAATACGGCCGCCTCCATATCACGGCCATTCACCTGAAAGCGCTCTAAATAACAAAATACGGTAGGAGAAATATATCTTCCTACCCGATATCCTGCATCCTGCAATATGGCGTCCAGATATGCCAGAATAGAACCCTTTCCATTGGTTCCGGCAATATGAATCACCTTACATTGATTCTGAGGCTCTCCCAGCCGGAGCAAAAGCGCCTGAATCCGTTCCAGCCCCGGTACACTTCCCAGTTTATTTTTCTCTGTCATATAGTTCATTGCCTCGGAATAATCCATGGTCTGCTCCTTTGCTGTCCTCTTCCCTCAGTCTGTAGCCCCCTGAAATCCACTGTCATAGGGTATATGCTGAATTAACGGTGTATCCTCATCAATCGGAAGGATTTCATAGCCTTCCTCCTTCAAAATATCAATTAATTCCTGTAGGCTTTCTACCGTATTGTGCCGGGACTGCATATCATGCATCAGCACAATAGAGGTATTATTCTGCCGTACACTGTTCATAATATTCTCAATCAGACGGTCGGCAGACAATTCATCCGTTACCGCATCCCCATTTAAGGCATTCCAGTCATAGTAAGTAATGCCCTGCTCATTCAGGTATGCAATACACTCATCAATAGGTACATGGCTGACAGAATTACTGCTGCCCCCCGGAAAGCGGTAAATAGTCGGGTACACCCCCGTCCGGTCATACAAAAAACCGGAAAGCCGGGTAACATCCGCTTCAAAGGTATCCAGAGATGCATAGACCTGATTGTAATCATGGGTATAGGAATGCATACCCAGCGTATGCCCCTCCTCTAAAATCCGGGTATAATATGGCCAATAGGATTCATTTTCCCTGGCAATGACAAAAAAGGTCGCTTTCACATCATTTGCATTTAATATATCCAAAATCTGCCCCGTATAGATACTTGGTCCATCATCAAAGGTCAGGTAGACCCGCTTGGGTTCTTCTCCTGCCGGTTCCTGCCGCTCCAGGTCCGCCGGCCTCGCCATGTCCTCCAGCACATCGCCGGTCAGAAGCTCCATATTGACATTCGGATTGGACAACAGCGCCTCTCCACTGGACCGGAGGGTAGTAAGGTCACTGCCCTCTGCCCCTGCCATGGTCAGAACCTTGCGTTCCATGGCATCGACCCTTCCCAAAAGAATACTGCTGCTCAGAACCGGTAAAACCGTCAATGCCAAAAACAGCCATATAATAGCCGCCTTATAGCGATTAATCCGTTTCCTTCTCGCTAAATCCATATTTACTTGTTCCTTCTTTGGCACTTCCGTAGTTTTCTGTTCCATCCTGTTACTTCCTGAATTCTGCTTTTCGTATCCTTAGTATAACGCAAAACTTCCGGTCTATACAATCCTATCTTTTCTAAATTAAGGAATTTTTAAAAAACAATCGCACCTCCGCCAGGTTCAGCGTTGGTGCGATATGACTTGAGGCGGAACCCGCCTCCCAATATATGTTACTGTTCAAACAATAAGTCGCCATAGGTCGGGAACGGCCATGCTTCTTTTGCAACCAAAAGCTCTAAGACATCTGCAGGCTCCCGTACCGTCTCCATCGATAAGAAGATGGTATCATGGCAATATTTTGCCCACTGTGGGATATCTGCTTCATATTCACTGCTCTTATTGACGATTTCCGCAAAATTAGCAGTTGCCACCTTCAGCTCAATCAGCCTCTTGTTAATCTGCTTGATTAATTCCTTCTGTGCCGTCGGTTCAATACCAATCAGAGAAATATTCTTTGCCTCAATTGCCAGCTTTCCTTCATAGTCCATAACAGCCGGGATAATCTGCTTATTTGCCATCTCAATCATGGTACGGGCTTCAATAATAATCTTCTTTGCATAATTCTCAAGCATAACCTCTGCTCTGGCCTCTAATTCCACCTGATCCATAACACCCATCCGGCGGAATACCTCGATGGACTGCTCGGTGGTCAGATAAGGAACCGCCTCTACCAGACAAGGAATGTTCGGAAGTCCCCGTCTTGCAGCTTCGTCCACCCATTCCTGTGAATAGCCGTTACCATTAAAAATGATTCTCTGATGCTTTGTCAATAAATCCCGGATGGTTTCCTTGATACATGCATCCTTATCCTCTGCCGCATCCAGCTTATCGGCAATCAACGCCAGTTCGTTGGCAACAATGGTATTCAGCATCATGGTCGGCTGTGAAATCGACTGGGTAGAACCAACCATACGAAATTCAAATCGGTTACCGGTAAATGCAAAAGGCGAAGTCCGGTTCCGGTCTGTGGAATCCATCTGGAAGGATGGCAGGGTGGAAACACCAGATTCGTACATCTTTGCTGCAATACTGGAGGTTGCCTCTCCTTTTTCAATAATCTGGGCAACAACCTCCTCTAACTGCTCCCCTAAGAATACGGAAATAATAGCCGGAGGCGCTTCATTTGCTCCCAGCCGATGGTCGTTACCGGCAGAGGATGCAGATAATCGTAATATTTCTGCATTGTTATCTACTGCCGCCAGGACTGCCGCCAGGAATAACTGGAACTGAATATTGGTTTCCGGCGTATCGCCCGGGTCCATCAGATTCTCCCCGTCGCTGGTGCTAAAAGACCAGTTGTTGTGTTTTCCGGAGCCGTTGACGCCTGCAAAAGGCTTCTCATACAGCAGACATGCCAAATCATCCCGTAATGCAACCTTCTGCAAGGTTTCCATAAGTAAGTGGTTATTATCACTTGCCACGTTAGTATTGCCAAAAATCGGAGCAATTTCATGCTGCGCCGGAGCAACCTCATTATGCTGTGTCTTTGCAGTAATACCGTACTTCCAAAGCTCTGCATTTAAATCCTTCATAAAGGTGGATACCTTTTCCTTAATGGAACCAAAATACTGGTCGTCCAGCTCCTGTCCCTTCGGCGCCGGTGCGCCGAATAACGTCCGTCCGGTAAGCTTTAAGTCCTCCCGCTGCATGAATTTCGCTTTATCCACCAGAAAGTATTCCTGTTCCGGTCCTACATTTGCCGTTACCTTTACCGGCTCCTTACCGAAGTATGCCAGCACTCGCTTTGCCTCCCGGTTCAATGCATCCATGGAACGAAGCAATGGGGTCTTAAAGTCTAGGGACTCACCGGTATAGGAGGTAAACGCAGTCGGAATACACAATACGGAGCAGCCGTCTAAGCTGGTCTTTACATAGGCCGGCGAGGTACAATCCCATGCGGTATAGCCTCTGGCAGCGCAGGTAGCACGGATACCGCCGGAAGGGAAGGAGGATGCATCCGGCTCTGCCCGCAGCAGCTCTTTTCCCGTAAATTCCATCATGACCTTACCGCTTTTGGTCGGAGCAATAAAGGAATCATGCTTCTCTGCCGTAGCCTCTGTCAGCGGAATAAACACATGGGTATAATGGGTTGCCCCCAGTTCAATCGCCCAGTCCTTCATGGCAAACGCCACATCATCCGCCACATCATCATTCAACGGCGCTCCCAAATCAATAGTTTTCTTTAGTTCTCTATATGTAGATTTCGGAAGACGCTCCTTCATAGTCGCATCATCAAATACATAAGAGCCGAATATTTCTGTTACCTTTGACATAATCATTACTTCCTTTCCTTAAAATCCATTGGGATTAAAAAACGTAAAAAAGGTGTCCTCCATTAAGAGAACACCTTTGTCCCACACATATCTAATATGTTTGCTACAACTAAAATATACTATCTTACGAAAAAAAGCAAGTACTTTTTTATTTTTTTCTTTTCCATTTTGATGTCTCTGCCCTCCTGTCAGCAGAAAAGCATTGATTTTCTTTGCATTTATGGCAGAACCAGATTGACTAATTCCCGTCCTTCCTCGACTGCCCGGGCATTCTCTAAGGTAACCCTGGCAATGGCTTCCATGGCATCCCTGGTAAAAAATGCCTGATGGGAGGTAAGCACAACATTTCGAAAGCTGGTCAGCCGAATCAGGTCCTCATCCTGAATGATTTCATTAGACTTATCTTCAAAAAAGTATTCATCCTCTTCCTCATATACATCCAGACCTACACCAGTGAACTTCCGTTCCATCAATGCATCAATCAGGTCCGGCGTATGAATCAGGGCGCCTCTGGAGGTATTGACCAGAATCACCCCATCCTTCATTTTACTGATGCTTTTTTTGTTGATAATATGTCTGGTATCCTTTGTCAAGGGACAATGAAGGGTAATCACATCCGATTGTTCAAACAACCGGTCCAGCTCTACATATTCTACCCCCAGGCCCTCTACCGGATAAGGGTCATAGGCAAGAATCCGCATCTTAAAGCCCTTCAGGATGTCAATCATCATCTGGCCAATCTTACCGGTTCCGATGACCCCTGCTGTTTTTCCTACCAAGTCAATTCCCATCAGTCCATTAATATTATAATTAAAATCCCGGGTCCGGACATAGGCACGATGAATCTGCCGGTTCACAGCCAGAAGCAGTCCCATGGCATACTCCGCTACGGCTTCCGGTGAATAGCTGGGTACCCGCAGCACCTGAATGCCTGCCTCCTGAGCCGCCTTCAGGTCCACATTATTAAATCCGGAGCAGCGAAGCAGAATCGTCCGGACGCCCACTTCTTTTAATACCCGAATTGCCGCCGGATTAGCATCATCATTTACAAAAATACAGACTGCATCATAATTCCGTGCCAATACAGCAGTATCCTCATTCAGCTTTATTTCCTGAAACTTAAGCTGAAAGCCCATCTCCTCCCCCATGGGCTGAAACCAAATCTTATCATAGGGCTTGGAGTCGTAAAACATAATTTTCATAACAGTCACCTCTTCTTACTCTCTCTATCATAAAAAATCGTAATCCTAGTATGCTGCAAAATACAGATTCTTATACCGCCGTCCGGATACATTCCCTGCTTCCGGTAGAACGCAAAAAGAAAAGAAGCAAAACGACTGCTTCGCTTCTTCCTTCTCCGTCTAACTTGTTCTGTCCCCGCCATCCGGCGAAGCTCTGGTAAGTACGCAAACAATTATTCAACAATATATGGTGCGATTGCTTCCATAATATCAGAAATATCACCTTCCTGATGAATAATCATATCCAGCGGCTGAGATAAATCCAGACTAAAAATACCCATAATCGACTTTGCGTCAATGGTATACCGACTGGAGCTGATATCAAAATCACAATCGAACTTAATCAATGTATTAACAAAGTTCTTAACCTTATCAATCGAATCCAATAAAACTCTCACCTTAGTCATTATTCTAACTCCTTTCCCAATATCTTTAACTTACATTTCACAGCCTATTATAACCCATTATTTTCATTTCGACAATACCTTTAATACGGCTTCTATTGTAAGTTTTGCATCTTCCATCCTGGCATTTTCCCCCATATGACCAATCCGGATTAGTTTTCCTTCGAATACATCAAAGGAACCTGCCAGCATGATTCCGGCTTCCCGGGCGACTCCTGTTATGATTTCCTCTGCCGTCCTTCCCTCCGGCACCTCGAATGCAGTCACCGTATTGGCAAATCCACTGCTGCCATAAATGGAATATCCTGCCTCTCGCAGACTGGTCCGGACATAATCTGCGACTTCCCGATGCCGCCTTATAATTCCGGTATCCGCCTTTATATTCTCCAGTGCCTGGCGCAGACCATAAATGTCACTAATGGGCATCGTATATGGGAACCATTTGTTCTCATAATAATCCTTAAAAATCTTCAGATTGGCATAGAAGGATGCAATGGGCGTCCTTCGCTTCTCCATCGCCTCCATCGCTGCCGGACTGACCGTCAGAAAGGTCAGTCCCACCGGTGCAGATAACGCCTTTTGAGAACCACCGCAGACCACATCCAGCTGCCAGTCATCTACGCATACCGGCTCCCCAAACATCGATGCCACTGCATCAACCACCGTCAGGATTCCATAGGACTTCAACAGGGGACAGATGTCCTGAATCGGATTCCGTCTGCCGCTTGGTGTATCACAATGTACAACCGTTGCGTACTTAAATCCATGATTCTGCTCCAAAAACGCCTGCAGCGCCGTCGGATTAACCGCCTCCCGATAGTCCGTCGTATACAGAACCGGCTCACCCCCATAAATCCTTACAAAATCAGCAAATCCTCGTCCAAACACCCCATTGTCAATGACCAGAATCCGGTCTCCCGGCTCCGTCAGGGAGGCACAGGCCGCCTCTAAGCCCAGAATCCCCTCGCCGCTTAAAATATATGCGGGATTCTTTGTATTTAGAAGCTCGCTGATTAACGCACAGGTTTCTTTATAATAATCATAAAATTCCAGGTCCAAATCCGGATTGGTGGTTTCCAGACTCCTTGCCATCCTTACATTCTCTCGTACCCGGGTCGGTCCCGGCGTCATTAATTTTAACATTTTCCTTTCCTCCTGCCTTTCCCTGAAAATCACAAAGAAGCTTCCGTCTTTTTGACAGAAGGAACGGTAAACAACAGACCGGCTTTATTCAAAATCTTCTCCAGAGGCACTACCAGAATCAAGGCTGGAATGGCTGCCAGAATAATCTGTAAGGTATTCCCCGGAAAAGACGCCAGCGGCTCCACAAAGCTATGGTAAAATATAGCTTCAAAAATATAATACCCTGCCAGCTTAATAACCAAAGCAGCTACAACTGCCACAATTTTCCAGCCAAATGCCTTTTTCTTTTCCACAATCAGCCCAACTACCAGGCCCATGAGTCCACAGGTAAGAAAGGTACAAGGCGCGTAAATCGTCCAGCTGGACATAATATCAAAAATAGCCATACCAAAGGCACCTGCTAAAAATCCGGTACGTTTTCCATACAGCATGGCTGCCAGAAATAACGGTATATTTCCTAAATGAATCAAGCCTCCATAGCCAAAGGGAAGCTTTACATTGACACAGGCTGTAAAAATCAGTGTTAATGCAATAAACAATCCGGTTATGGTAATCACCTTTATATTTTCTTTGCCCCTTCTGGTATCGGCTTCTTTGTTTATCCTTTTCTTTGCTATGCTCTTATCACTCATGTTCAAAACCTCTTTTCTTCTTTTCTGCCCCATAGTTTACTACGAAAGTGGACTATTTGAAACATCCAGTTTTGAACTTTTTTATAGTACCAGATTAGAACACATAACAACGAAGAATGGCAAATGCCATATATGCCCCATAGAGACATACATAGATAATGCCCTCCGCCCGGCTTACCTTCTTTCCCGTTGCACTGAAAATCAGCATCAGAACCGAGATTCCGGCTAAAATCCCCGTATCCGTAATACTTTCTATTACACTTTCCCCGGTTGGAACAATCGGCGAAAGCACCGAAGAAATTCCCAGGATAAACAAAATATTAAACAGACAGGAGCCTACTGCATTTCCAAGCGCCAGTCCGCTTTCTCCCTTTCTGGAGGCAACAATCGAGGTTACCAGCTCCGGAAGAGAGGTACCCAGAGCTACGATGGTCAATCCAACCAGCATAGGACTCATGCCAAAGGATAGGGCAATCCGCTGGGCATTATCCACAACCAGGTCACCACCCCAGACAATGGCAAGCATTCCCCCTACAATAAAAAGAATAATTACAGGAATCGTCAGCTTCTTCTCCTGTGGTGTATCCTCGGATTGGACCGCTTCCTGCTTTTTCCGATTCACCAGTGCAGAGCGTACTACCACTGCCAGATAGACGACCAGCCCAACAAGAAGAAGGATTCCCTCCACCCGGCTGATTTCACCATTCAGCAAAAACAAAAGCAGTACCAGAGTCGTTGCAATATTCACCGGCATATCCCGTTTCAGAATCTCCATATCCGTTGCAAATGCCTGAATCGCCGCACAGATACCAATAACCATCAAAAGATTAAAGATATTGGAACCAATTACATTGCTGATAGCGATTTCATTGCTGCCGCTTAGTCCGGCGGTAATACTTACGGCTGCCTCCGGCGCACTGGTTCCTAATGCTACGATGGTAAGCCCAATGACTACAGAGGGAACCCGCAGCAGCTTTGCCACAGCAGAAGCGCCATCTACAAAAAAATCTGCCCCTTTAATCAGCAAAACAAAGCCTACGATTAAATAGACATAAACCAGAAACGGTATCCGCTCCGGCAGATTCATAATTGAATTCCATGCATTTAAGATTGCTTCCATACTCAAAATGTCCCTTTCTTTTTGCTTTTTCAGCAATTTTACTAAACTGCTTCCACTGACAGCTCCCTCTGGTTACAGGCCTACCAGTTCCGGTCCTGCTTTCTTCGAAGTAATTCTTCCATATCCAGTGCCTGTTCTCCATTCTCCTCCGGATTTTTCTTCTGCTTGGCCGCCCTCGCCTGTCTTGCCGCCTTGGCTGCCTCCTTTTTCTTACGCTTTTCATTGGCAGCCACCCAGTCGTTTTCTACCGGCGGCTGAGCTGCTCCGGTCAGTTTTTCTGTCTGTGCTGTCTGTTCTCCAGTTGATGCTTCCTTCCGGTCTACCGGTCCATTCTTTGCCCTTCTCCGTCTGTCTCCTACCGGCATCCTCTCGGTTTCCAGCCGGCTGCCCTCGGTTTCTTCCATACTTCCTGCTGCCTTTTCCTTCCTTCGGTCTGCTGCTACTGCCTTCTTCCGGAACAAGCCCGAAATCCATTCCAGATAATCCACATTCATCCGTCTTGCCAGAATATCCAGCATAAACAGCACAATGGCAGCAATCAGCAACGGAATTGCAAGATTCGTCCTTGCCCGTACCGTTTCCAGCTTTCCTGCAAAAATGTCCTCTTCATAGGTAACAAATTGTCCGCCTGCCTGTGCTACAAAGGCATCCAGGCCATCTGTAACCAAATCAAACCGATATTCCGGTGAATACTGCATTGCTGCTGCCGTTATCATGCTGCCCTGTACCTCTTCTCCCCGGCGGTTCTGCAGACTGATGGTATAGATTCCAATCTCATCCATTGCCAGATTCGCTTCGTATTTCCCCGGTGCCACCGGGTCTAAGGAAATCTCCTGTGTATTCCCTTCCGAATCCGTACAGACCGCCCGTATGGTCGTATCCTTATCATAGTTCTCCGTCGTATAAGAAATGACTGCAGAGCTTCCTTCCTGTAGAACCTCTAAGCTGTCTCCTCCAATGTTGGTATTGGATACTACATAATTTATCATATTATCCCAAAGCTGTACATAGTTTTCCCAATTTGCCCAGTTTCCAGTCCATTCATTGCTGGCATCCGTGGTCCATGCAATCGTCCGTCCCAGACCATACTGCCAGGTAGCCAGAATCGGGTCTCCCTCCTCCGATTGCAGTACAACCGTTGCCTGTGGCTTGGAAGAAGAACCAATATAACCTAATAACGTAGGAACCCCTTCGGTCATAAGCCCTTCGATGATTTCTGAATTACTGGTAATGACTGGTACAAATTCTTCATTTACAATATAGCTTTTCCCCGACAGGATAATCTCCTGGGCAAAAATCTTTGGAATACCACTATTGATATCCGTATAATAATATCGTCCTCCGCACTGGTCCGCCAGCCTTTGTAACAACTGCTGGTCGGATTCTGCGCCTACGGCAACCGTAGACAGGGTCATACCCCCATCGTTAATCTTATTGATTACATCACTATACTGGTCATAATAATCCTGTCCATCGGTCAGAAGAATGATATGCTTAATCTGGGCATCGGACTGCTGCAGCCTGGTAGCTGCCTCATCCAGCGCCGGATAAATGCTGGTACCGCCGCCAATCTGAAGGGTAGCAATTCCATTGTTTATGGAAGAACGATTGGTTGCCTGCTGCATTGGAACAATCCAGTCAAAGGTATCATCAAAGGCAAGAACTCCGATTTCATCCAAATCCCGCAGATTCTCCACACCCGCTAAGGCGGCTTCCTTTGCAAGGTCCAGACTGGTAGCGCCGCTGCTGCCATCCGCCATATCCGACATACTTCCGGAATGGTCAATCACCATGGCAATCGCCATGCTTGGTACCTCCCGCTCTCCCTCTAAGAACATATTGACCGGAAGCACCGTCTCTAAAGCAGTCTCCTGATATCCGCCCATGGCATAGCTGTTGGCGCCGCCGGTACAAATCAAGCCTCCGGCATAATCCCGTACATAGCTCTCCAGATTATCCAGAAAGCCCTGTCTTAAGTCCCTGGCATGGACATTCACCATAACGACCGCCTTATACTGCACCAGAGCGGACATATCCTCCGGTACGCCTGTCGGCGTAATCCGGTCATACCGGACCCCGCAGGCATCCAGGATTGCCGCCAGCTCGGTTCCCTCCTCCGGCGTTCCCTCTACCAGCAGAATCTTCGGTTCCGCCTCTACCTGGGTAAATGCACAATATTCATTGTTCATACTCATGGTATCATGAACCGGTTCCACCATCACATGATAATCCTGGGTTCCGTTACTTTCCCCGGTATCCTGAAATACAAACTGGTTCTGCCCGGTTGTCAGATTCACATTGGACTGTCCCTTCAGAGTTCTGCCGGAATATAAGCTTACGACTGCCTCTGTGGATACATTGCTTTGAATCGTAACCTTCACATTAAAGGTATCACCGATATGAACCTGCTGTGGCAGCTCCAGATTACTGACATATACCTCTTCTCCCATGTTCTGTTCCAGCTTTACTACCTTCACATCAATGTCCTGTGCTGCAACCGTACCTGCCATCTTCTCTACGCTTCCTGCATTTTCCAGTCCGTCGGTCATCAGCACCAGACGTTTTGCAGTATCCTCCGGAAAAATGGTTAATGCCGTTGATACTGCCTTCTCCAGATTGGTTGCAGTGGTAACCGGCGCCGAGGTCACCTCAGAAAAAATCTTTTTATCCGTTACAAACTGGTCTACCAGCACATCATCCCCGAATACTACCACACCTGCCTGATTCTTCTTCGGCATGGCTTCGATACAGCTTCGGATGTAGGCTTCCATTTCATCCAGATTCTTTTCGTTGCTATCCGATACATCCACTAAGAATATCGTAGTCACCTGCTTCGTGGTAATCTTAAAGCTCAGTCCGCACAGGGTCAGCACCAGTAAGGTCCCGATGAGACCACGCATCACAATATATTTTATTTTCTTTCCCCGATTCTTCATGCGGAAAAACCGCTCGGATATTACCAGCCCGGCAATTATTACCGGAAGCAGTAACAACCACCAGGGATTGCTCATTTCTATACTCATGCTATCCTCCACTTATGCTTAATGCTGACGGACATATACTATCCATTCTACTGCCAGCGCCAACAGAATCAATAAAATGATAAGGTTCCGTAAGTCCCTGCCGCCGGTCAGATTCTTTTCATCTGCACCAATGGTTTCCGTTTCATCGGCTGCTTCTCCATTTTGATGGGACTCCTGTTCCACCGGAAACCGTACCACAAACAGCTCCTGCTTCTCTTCTTCCTTTACCGTCTGGGACACCGTATACACGCCTGCCTGTTCCGTGTCCGTATAGGCACTGGTTGCTACGGCTGCCGTCAGAGTGGTTTTCTCTCCCCCCGGCGTCGTTACCGTCAAATCAGAGCCATTGAGATTGCCATTAAAAACAATCTTATCCCCAGTCTCATAATACGGCTCGGATACCATACCGCTTACCATCATGTAATCCATCAGATTGGAAATCAGGATAGGGAATTCCGCCTGCAAAGCCAAATCAGAATGATGGATATCAAACCCCAGCACAGCAATCCTGCGTCCGCTGTTTTCCCCAAAATAACCGATACAGCCATTTCCGCTGCTAATAAAGCTGTCTGCCCACAGGGGCCGCTCATATTCCTTTGCCTCTGCCGCACCAAAGGTAAAATCCGCTACATATCGGGTAATTTCCGTATCGGTAAAGGCAAGGCTTACATTATTCAGCAGTTGCTTCACCTTAATCTCACCGCCGGACGCCGGATTAAGATAGATAAAATTCCCCTGCTCCGGCAACTCTGCAGGTACCATACCATCAAAGATATATAAATCATAAGTCTCATCCCTGACAACGGCGGAAAGCTGATTGGTCTTATACAAATCCACCCATGGAATATTGACGATTGCCTTCTCCAGAAACATATTGTCATTGGTTACCAGAAGCACCCGTTTCTGTCCTTCCGCATTCAACGCGGCATATGCCTTATTGTCTGCTTCCAGGTCATCCTTATTATTGATTTCCGCCATTAAGACCCTGCCGTTAAAATCCACCTGCTGGAAATATACTATCTGAGAGCCTGCTGCCGGAACCGTTACACTCTGTACCATCAGCAAAGCATCATCTCCGTACAGATTCACATCCGTAGTCACATCCGCCGCCGTATCATTGGTAATCTTTCCAATCACCGTCATGGAAGAATTCCCGTCCGCATCCTGCTCGGTTCCATAGCTGACATAATCCATGGAAAGATTCTGGTAGTCTGTATACAGGTTAATGACCTGCGCCTCCAGATTCCCCAGCTCCATCGGCGTATCCGTAAAGAAAACGGCATCATACTGCTCCCATTGATTCACCATAGACTGTACCACACTGACGGCTGTTCCTGCATCACCACTTAAGTCCGTAACCGTCAATGCCTTCAACACCCGCCGCAGCTCGGTCTTATCCGTTACATTGGTCTTTACGATTCCGGTTTCCTGATTGGCAGTCAGAATCGTAATCTGCGCCGTCTCACTTAAGGAATCCACATAATCACAAGCCCGTTCCACCGCCTCCTCCAGACGGGTCCGGTTCTCATTGTACCGGATTCCCATACTGGCACTGGTATCCATGACAATCACCACATTATCATACCGCCTGCCGCCATGCTTTAGGTATGGCGCCATCAGGGCAAAAATCAACAGTAATACAGTCAGAATCTGTAAAAACATCAACAGGTTCTTTTTCAGCTTTTCCCATGGCTTCGTCGCTTCTATGTTATTGTAAATCTCCCTCCAGAGCATACTGGAGGAAAAAGGATATTCCCTTGCCTTCTGCTTTAACATATAAAGCAAAATTATCACCGGAATTAAAATCAGTAATGCAAGAGGCCACCAGTTCGTTATTGTCATAATTTATCTCCATATTCCCTTCTTCGGTTCCCGGTTCTGATAGGGAACAGCGTAACTATAAGGCTTCTGTCCTTATAACGTAATGTCCAGCTCCATTATACCTTACTGCAATTCTTACTTACGGACAATAATGCCCTGATTGCATACGTGGTCAAATAAGAACTTCTCCAGGGGTTCATCTGCAAGCATCCGGATGAATGTCATCTCATACCTTCGGGCTAAGGCATTCATCCGCTCCGTCATATTCTCCAGTGCTTGATTATACTGCTCTATGGTGGTCCGGTTCAGGGATAAGCGAACCTCCTCCCCGGTCTCCATATCCAGAAGGTTCACCACACCATCCCCTTCAATCTCTACCTCCTGTCTCGCCAGTACCTGAATCAAAATAACCTGCTGCTTCTTATACCGAAGGTACTTCACTGCCTCCTCGATTCCCTTTTCATCCAGAAAATCACTAATGACAATCGAAATACCGCTGCCCTGGTACTGCCGGGACATAATCGCCTTATTCAGATTGGTTCTTCCGTCGAATTCCACTGCCTCCAGCTCCTGCATAATCTGCCGGAATGCCTGCTTGCCAGCTCGTCCCTTTCCCTGGGTCAGCGTGCTTTCCTGCATCTCACTGACATATACCCGGTCCAGATTATTCAGCACCAGATAAGCCAGCGCCCCTGCCAGCTGCAATGCCGTTCTGGACTTTGGCGGTTCCCCAAAGCTCATAGAATTAGAGGTATCAATGAAAATCTGGAAAATCCCTTCCTTTTCTTCCATAAACCGCTTGATGTAAAGCTTGTCCAGCCGTCCATAGGCACCCCAGTCCACCCGGCGGATATCGTCACCGGGCATAT
Organism: Clostridium sp.; assembly: GCA_023667695.1. Lineage (GTDB taxonomy): Bacteria > Bacillota > Clostridia > Lachnospirales > Lachnospiraceae > CAG-632. The sequence goes on from JAMOZY010000008.1 coordinate 62,515, forward strand.
ATTCCCGATAATCCGAGAATTCCACAGAGGTTCCCTTCGCATTGGACTTTCTTCCTCCGCCCATGCCATGGGTCATATGGGTATTCACTGCAATGGCTAGCTGATTCAGTTTTGTAAAAAACGCCTGGTCAAATAACTTCTCACCCATATCCTGCTCCTGCTACTGCTGCTGAATCAACTGTGCGATAATCTTATCCGGCGTCATATTATCGGAAAGTGCTTCGAAATTACAGATGATACGATGCCGTAACACCGGAAATGCCACATACTGAATATCCTCAAAGGATACATTGAACCGGTTTTCCATTAAGGCTCTTGCCTTTGCCGTCTTAATGATAGCCTGAGCCGCACGGGGACTGGCGCCATTGGAAATATATTTTTTCGTAATATCCGGCACATCCTTCAGCTCCGGATGGGTATTGTATACCAAATCCATAGCATAATCCATAACTGCATCTGCAATAGGAATATCATAGATAATCTGACGGATACGGAGGATATCCTCTGCCGTCATAACCGGTGAAAATGCGGCTTCCCGCTGATTCACGGTGAGATTTACAATATCCCGCAGCTCCTCCTTCGAAGGAAAACGAACGTTCAGCTTAAACAGGAAACGGTCCAGCTGTGCTTCCGGCAGGGGATAGGTGCCTTCATTTTCAATTGGATTCTGGGTCGCCAGAACCATAAAAGGCTTTGGCAGCAGATACGTCTGCTTTCCAACGGTAACCGTTTTCTCCTGCATGGCCTCCAGCAATGCAGACTGGGTCTTAGGCGTTGCCCGGTTAATCTCATCCGCCAGAACAATGTTAGCAAAGATAGGTCCCGCCTCAAACTGGAACTTGTTCTGTCCCTCTTCCTTTACAATCAGATTCGTACCGGTTACATCCGCCGGCATCAGGTCCGGTGTAAACTGGATTCTGGAAAATGCCAGATTCATACTGCGTGAGATGGATTTTACCATCTGGGTCTTTCCCACACCGGGAACACCCTCCAGCAATACATTGCCATCCGTCAGAATGGCAATAATCATCTGCCGGATAATGGAATGCTGACCAATAATGGTTTTTCCTATCTCTTCTTCACAACGTAGTATCTGATCTATGACCTGCTTCATTTCCTGCTCATTTTGAATCATAATCCTTCTCCTTATTATTTATTCCTGCGAGCAACGAGTCAAAGTCATGCCTGCATGACCTTGACGACTGCCGCAAGGGTCAATACCCCGCTGCTCTGCAACGTTCAAGTTCCATACCCCATTGCTTGCAGTGGGGTTATTTATTTAACTCTTCAAAATAGGACTTTACAATATCCTGTACCCCGCTTGGATAATTGGAGCTTTCTACCCGGTTATAGGCGTTTTGTGAATAATCTCCGATTACCTGCTGATAATTCACGGAGGTTCCTGCCCAGGCTTCTCCACCCTGCTGATTGATGCCGGTTCCATTGGCATTCACCTTACCATCCAGACTTTCATTATCCTGAAGCTCCCGGTTCGGAATGGTAATCATCTGCCCATTGGTTCCTGCTTCCTGCTGTGTGCCTTCCGAGCTGCCGGTATTGTAACCAGTGCCGCCCTGACCGCCTTGACCGCCTTGATTTCCTTGTCCGCTCTGATTTCCCTGGCCATTTTGGCTGCCCTGTCCATTCTGACTGCCCTGACCGTTCTGATTGCTCTGACCATTCTGGTTATTCTGGTTATTTTGACCGTTCTGGTTGTTCTGGCTATTCTGGCTATTTTGACCGTTCTGGTTATTCTGGCTATTCTGGCTATTTTGACCGTTCTGGTTGTTCTGGCTATCCTGGTTATTTTGACCGTTCGGATTATTATTTGCCGTTTGATTATTACTCTGCGCTGCATTCTGCTGATTTGCCACAGACTGCTGCAACGTCTGTAGCTGCTGCTGGGATAAGGTATTATTATTCATCAGGCTCTGGCCTGCCTGCTGCATGGTCTGATTTCCGGTCTGCTGCCCCAGCCGCTGCAGCTCATTGGCAATCGCCTGACGGTCGCTCATGCTGGTATTGGCATTCAGATTCTGCAAATCCTGCTGCAAATCCTGCAAATCCTCAGCAAGCTGCTGCTCCGGCGTCTTTTCCTGTTCCGAAACCGCTGCGGAAAGATACTGCAGCTCTTCCCGGACGCTCCGGTAACCTGCCTGATTTGCCTCCTGGGTGAGCTTCACTGAAATCCGTTCATTTGCTCTGGATAATTCGTCTTTATTTCCTGCCTCCTGCAGCTCCTGCTTCGCTTCCTCCAGAACGGAAAGCAGACTTTCTTTTTCCACCTCTGTCAATTCATCCATACGTTCGATATGTTCAATCGACTCTTCAATCTTCTCGACTTCTTCCTCTACCTGCTTGACGATTTCCTGATATTCCTCCGCCCGCTCCTTTGCCGCCGTCGGAATAAAGCTGATGATAACAAATACAGCCGCCAGACCCAGCATAGTTACCAGTCCCTGCCAGGAAGGCTTTAAGGGAAAGGTCTTTCGTATCTGAAATCCGCCCAGCCGTCTGGCAGTATCCTGCTTCTGCATATTGCTGACTGCATCCTCTTTTCCCACTAATTCATAAGAGGTAATCAGCCGTTCATGAAATCCATGTCGGTCCAGCCGCAAAGCAGCCTCCTTCATATCCGGCCGTTTTATAATCCCTACCACAATCCCGGATAAAATACCGACAACTGCGGCTCCCAATGCAAATACCGTTGCATAATACCAGGGAACAAATAAGGCAATCACAGAAAAGACCACTGCAAGTCCAAATCCGCCGATTACACCATAGGTACCGAACCGAAGCATATTCTGCTCCGTAATCCGCCGCCGTACCTGCTTTATGAACTTTACAATCTGAGCATCCATCTGACTCATAGGCTCTCCTCCTTATAGTTCCTTTGTTTCCTCTTGCTCTTTCATTTCTTCCTGCTGCTCTTGCCGTACTACATCCGGCTGAATCAGCTTTTCCGTAATCGCTGTAGGCTCCGAATTCGAAGCTGCCGGTACGCTCTGTGGCTCCGGCTGTACCGGCCCATTATTCGGAACAGCCATTCCCATCTGCGGCACTGGGGCCACTGCCTGTAATGCTTCCGGCTGAGGCATTCCCGGTACAGAAGCCGGATTCAGATTCTGCGCCATTGGCATCGGTGCCTGCTTTTTCTTCTTCCGCTTCTTAATCGGATTCAGCTTCCGGGCTGCCATCTTGAGGAAGAAATAACTGATTCCTCCGCAGACCAGAACATTCAACGGAATCCAGGCATAGGAGATGACTGGCATAATCGTCCCAAATATATCCGCATCCTTTAGCAGCTCTGTGATACTGTATATCTTCATAACACGCAGCATATAATCCAGAAATCCGGTCAAGGGATTACCAATCATAAGCAGGGGCAGAATACCGAAATTCGGGTCCGGTATGGTGCCTGCATAATTACTCTCGTAATATATATATTCATACAGAACGGCGCCACCGCCCAGAATTCCGAAAAACAGGATTACCGGAACCGCCAATACTGCAAACTCCAATAAAAAGGTCATTACAATGGAAACAATGGTTTTCTTAAACGCACTGGAGCAGAATATCCCCAGGCTGCCAATAAAGATAGCCGTTACCACCATCATAAAAATATATCCCAACAAGGCAAACCAGTTCAGCCCCCCCAACACAAAGGCAATCGCCATAATCGGCACACTGGAGATAATAAAAATCAGGTAGTTGGATAAGGACGCCATTAGCTTTCCCCATATGATTGCCAATGGCTTTTCCGGTGTTGTCAGCATAATCTCCAGGGTCTGCTTTTCCCGTTCCCCGGAAATAGAGCCTGCCGTTAGAATCGGTACAATCAGAAGGGTAATCCCCATCTGTATCCAGCCGATTATCTGAAAAATGTACAGAAATCCGGAGAAGTCCGCTCCACCGTCGCTGCTGTTCGCCAGTGCAGTGACCAGAATCGCAATCACTGCAACAATTGCCAATACAATATCATAAAACATCACCGATAACGGAAGCCGGATGCTTCTGGAGCCTAACCGCAATTCTTTCCTTAAAATAGGATTCAGCGCCTGCTTTTTCTTTCCTTTTGCCATCATTTTGCACCTCCTGTTATCTCAAGGAAGAGGGTTTCCAGATTGCCCTGCTCCCGATGGAAGTTGGATATCTTCACGCCGTTCATGACCAGACCGGTCAATAACTGTGCCATTTCCACATCATCTCCGGCAAATGCAATGATTACTGCATCCTCCCGGATGGATATCTTCTCTACTAACGGCGTCTGCTTCAAAATCTGTATAGCAGCATCCTTATTCTCCAGAATCTGTATGGTTAAGGGATTGGAGCGGCGGGACCGCCTTGTGATTTCCTCTACCTTGCCGCTGGCAACCAGATTCCCCTTTTCCATCACGCCGATACAATTACACATCTCGCCTAATTCCGGAAGGATGTGAGAGCTGATAATAATGGTTTTCCCCATGGAGCCTAAGTTCTTCATAACCTCCTTCAGCTCGAATCTGGCTCTTGGGTCCAGACCGGAAGCCGGCTCGTCCAAAATCAAAAGCTGAGGATTGTGTATTAACGCCCGCGCCACACACAAACGCTGCTTCATGCCTCTGGACAGTCCGTCTACATAGGCATCCTGCTTTTCTGTCAGATTCACCAGGTCCAGCAGACCCAGGGAGGTCTTTCTTACCGTTTCTCCCTCCATGCCGTACATGGAGCCATAGAACTCCATATATTCCATGACCTTAAAGTTATCATACACACCAAAGAAATCCGGTACATACCCTACCTTCCGCTTAATCTGGTCGTTGTTATTCAGAGCATCAATCCCATCCACATAGACCTCGCCCCAGTCTGCCTGAAGCAGACCGCAGATAATCCGCATAGTAGTGGTTTTTCCGGCTCCGTTTGGTCCCACAAACCCGAAGATATCTCCTTTTCCAATATGAAGATTCAGATTGTTCAATGCCCGGTACCGGCCATAGGTTTTGGTCAAATTCCGAATCGTTACCATTACTGCTCACCTCCTATCAGGGAAATCTGCGGGGCATAATAGTCCCAGGCATCCGGGTCATCCGTATAATACCGAACCTGCATCCATCCCTGTTCATTTACATAAGGCGTCAAATCATCAACAATCCCGATTTCATCAAATGGATTTTCATAGGTCTGCGTCGTATAGTTATATAACTGTACCTCACAATAGTTCACTCCATAATATTCATCCCAGGCATCCGAATCCGGTGCCCAGTTCATATTCAGCAGCTGCGCCCCCTTGAGATTCAGAAGACCAAAGTCATAAAGAACCTCTTTTTCTGTTTCTCCATACATGTCCAGGTCATCCAAATCATAAAAATAATCAAAGCCCTCCGGATAATCGGACGAATACGCAATCCGGTCGCCGCCCACCATATATTCATTGATGTCATTGATAAACAGGGAATAATTCTGATATTCCTCCACGACCTGATTGAAATAGGAAACAGCAACTGCTGTGGAATATACGGTTGTATTTTTCCCCTTTACCAATTCCTCATCATAATTCTCAAGCATACCGAATACCATCCCCTGATTCATGGAAAGCTGATCCACCCGGTACTTCATGACCGCATACACATTAGCGTTATCCCTTAACTGGCGGTTCTCCTCTGAGCCGGAAAACAAGATATTGGTATCCGGCGCCTGCTCCATCCATGCCTTTGTTATGTTGGAGTTAGAGATATAATAGGACCAGGAAATATTGGACAGAGGCTCTAACTGGTTCTTTTGTATTGTCACTGTTTCACCATTTTTCATGGCACCGAGAAAAGCATAATTCTCATTATAGCAGATTACTACGTTTTTCAAATCGTATCCGGTATTATTGGTAACTGTGCCTTCGAAGCCGGCCAGGGTACATTCCAGCTCCGTCACAATACCGGTTCCTGCCCGGAATTCCTCCTTCTGGCTGACCAGATTCTGTTTGGTAAATGCCATGGAAGGATTGACCCGCAGCTGGACGCCAGCCCCATCCTGCCGAACCGCATAAGGATAATTGGTCTGACCCACATCACTATACTCCACATCATCACTCCAGGACTCCATATTCCGGTAACCATCTGCAAAATCAATCATATATGCCTTCCCCTTGGGACTCTGCATCGTCATATAGCTTTTTGTTATGACGGAGCCGTTATTAAATTCCACAATGGAAACTGCATCAATAAATGGCTTATGAATCTGGTAAATCATGCTGGTTCCATAAATCACAACCGTAAACACCAAGGCCACTGCCGGCATGACAAACCACATCTTTTCCCGCTTGTCCTTTGCCTTCAGTACCAGATACGCCACAGGTCCGATACAGATGACATAGACCAGAAAGACAGCAGCATACAGTAATGCATTTGGAATCTTATTTCGGTCCACACTATTCACAGCATCCTTCATCCGCCAGTCATCATAAAGGTCGTCCTGCCCATATACCATAGAATTATAAATCGTATCATTTCCGGCATTCTCCAGTATGACAGAAGCCAAAAGCTCCCGCTCATTCCAGCTTGCAATCGGCTCCATTGCCAGGTCGTAGCTCAAAATCAGAACCGTACCGTTTCCATATCCGCATTTCCATGCAGAGGAACCGATGGTAATATCGCCCTGCACATCCTGCCAGCCATCTGCCGATAACACAGCGGTATCTACCGATAAGATATCGCCACTGATACCGTTCACCATCTGAATCTCCCGCTTCTCCAAACCGTTCGTCGTAACCGGGCAAAGACTGTCCCGAAAGCCCTCCAGAACCACCGAAGCCTTCGATCCGGTTCCCATAATCAGCATTCCGCCATTCCCCACCCAGGCAGCAATGGCATTCCGCTGCTCCTCTGATAGTTGGGCGGTATTATAATTGTCAATTAAAATATAATGGCAGCTATCCAGTCCCTCGCCGGTATCCGGAATATTATCCGCCGTAAGCTGAATAATCTTCGTAGAAACAATTCCGGAGCTGGTATTGACCGAAGCGCCGTCAAAATAATTGAGTCCGGAATAATCGCTGCTCAGGATACCCACTACCACATTCTGCCCCACTACGATAGAAGAATACTTTTCCTGCTGGGAGTAGAGGATTTTTCCCTTCTCATTCTCCAGCTCAATCCGCAGAAATGCAGAGGTATCAATATCCGGCAGCAGCATGGAAATGCTCTTTGTGCCACCGCTTGGAATGGCAACCGACTTTTCATACGCCAGACTCTTTTGGTCATAGCTTGCCGGAATGATAACCCGCAGGATTCCGCTAAAGTCCTTCCCGGCATTGGATATGGTGACCGTAACCGGCATCGCCTTTCCTTCTACAGCAATACCGTCCAGTCCCGTCTCTACCGAAACCGTAAATTCATTGTTTTCCACATCCTTATCACTTTCTTCTGCATAGGAAACCGTCGGCATATGGAAGAAAATACAGAATGCAGCTAACACGCACAAAAGTAACTTTCTTTTTTTCATACTTTTATCCTTTCCTTACATTTACAGCCAGGCTTCCGGAATAAGCGTCCGGAAGCACAAACCGCCGTCTAACTTAATTGAAATAATACCTCGAACACTGTCCCCCGTTCTCCGGAGCGGACACTGACAGTTCCGTTGTGCATTTCAAATATATTCTTCGCTATGGCAAGTCCCAGACCGGTGCCTCCCTCTGTAGAGCGGGCCGCATCCCCCCGATAGAACTTGTCAAATATTTTATCTAAATCCTTCTTTGGAATTATTTTTCCATAATTTGTAATCGCCACCCGCGCCTTGTTCCGCATTGGAAATGAATTTACCTCCACCCGGATTTGCTTTCCGTCAGCGCCATACTTAATGGCATTTCCCATCAGATTACCAAAGGCGCGTGCCAAAAGCTCACCGTCCCCTTCAATATATACCTTCTCCGACGGAAAGACTGTATGACACTCTAGCTGGTTACTGTTCAGACTGGGATAGAATTCATCAATAATCTGTGCCATAAACTGCTGCAGCTCCAGCCGGTTCTTGGTAAGGGCAATCTTATTCTTGCCATATCTGGTAAAATCAAATAAATCGGTTACCAGTCCTTCCATTCGCGCCGATTTGTCATAGGCAATATTGATATACTTCTGCCTGGTTTCTTCTGATAACTGCCCCGGCTGCCGAAGCAAATCCAGATAACCAATGACGGAGGTCAGTGGAGTCCGAAGGTCATGGGCCACATTGGTAATCAGCTCGTCCTTCTTATACTCTGCTTCCCGCTCCTTTGCAAGGGCCGTATTCAGCTCCGCCTGCATGGAATTAATGGCATGGGCTAATTCTGTTAATTCCCCACTGGAGCGGATGGCAATCTCCGTGTCCAGGTCTCCGTTCTTAATCCGTTCCACACCACTCAGGATTTCCCTTAGGTAAGAAACCATCGGCGCCGTCAGAATAATATAATACACACTGAAAAATAAGGCAGACAGAATCCCCATTAAGACCCAGAAGCCGATATTGGTTCCCCGGAAGGACTGAATGCCCCGTTCCAGAATTGCAGCAAGCTCCGTATCCCGTCCCAGGGTCACAATATTCCATTTTAGCATCCGCAACAGCACCAGCACTCCGAAATCGGTCAGAACCGTAAGTCCGCAGCTTAAAAATACATAAAGCGCTAATTTCATACGGAAGCTTTGAAAAACATTACGCCTCAATCTTGTATCCAACTCCCCATACCGTCTTAATTAATTTAGGATTTTTTGAATCCTGCTCTATTTTTTCCCGCAGCCGGCGAATATGAACCATAACGGTATTATTCACCTCGTAGACCTGTTCCTTCCATACCTGTTCAAAAATCTCATCTGTGCTATAGACCTTCCCCGGATGGCTGGCAAGCAGCCAGAGGATTTCAAACTCAATGGGCGTCAGTGCAATCTCTTCCCCATCCCGCAGCACCCGGTGGGCCGCCTTTTCAATCTGCAGATTCCCAATTTCAATATCATTCTTCTGCAAGGATTCTGTATTGATATTCTGGTATCGCTTTAACTGGGACTTCACCCGTGCCGTCAGCTCCAAGGGATTAAAGGGCTTGGTCACATAATCATCCACACCCGTTCCAAAGCCCAGGATTTTATCCATATCCGCAGTCTTGGCACTTAACATGATAATCGGAATATTGCTGCCCCGCCGAATCCGCCGGCACACCTCCAGACCATCCATCTTCGGCATCATCACATCCAGAATAATCACCATAATCTCCGGATGCTCCTCCAGCCTTTGCAGACATTCCTCTCCATCCGCCGCCTTAATCACATCAAATCCATCATTGGTCAGATAAATTTCCACCAAATCTGCAATTTCTTCTTCATCATCTACTACCAAAATTGTCGCCATATTCCATACCCCCGTACAAAATATCATTTATCTCTGACATCGTATCACAATTAAAATCGTATGACCTTACAAAAAACTTACGATTTGCGTAAGCTATTCCGTCATGCAAGAACCAATTCTATTGCAGAAGGGCTGCTTGCAGACAATTCTGTAATAGGATTGGTTCTTATAGGGCGAATGCCCGACACTGCAAGGAGCGAAGCGAAATTGCAGTGCATGACGGAATCTATAAGCTTGCTCACAAAAAGCAGTTTGTATAATTATTTCTATAGGGCGAACGCCCGACACTGCAAGGAGCGAAGCGAAATTGCAGTGCATGACGGAATCTATAAGCTTGCTCACAAAAAGCAATTTTATAAAACTAACTCGCTCTGATTATACAATTCATCCGGGCATATATCCTGCCCATCCGGCCAAACAACTGTAAACCCATCTACAGAAACACGTTTAAAATATTCAAACGACCGCAGTTGTCCATACCATTCACCTTTTATATATGGTTCAACATCAAAGCGCTTTTTTTCGCCATTATCAAACGTTACCATTATCTGATATTTACAAATTATTTCTACTTGAATTGCGGTTGGTCTTAGCATAAAATACCTCCATATCTAACGTAATGGCTCAATCTTGAAATAGCCATCTCCATTACGCAATAATTCCCAATTCGCTTTTAACTCATCTTCATGAATTGCTATCCACGCTAATAAAAGCTTCATTTGTTTATTCGGGAAATTTCCTTCTAAAACTTCTCCATCTATTCCTACAACAATTTCATCATCTCCATACAAAGCATGAATGTGTGGCTTATTATGTTTTCCACCTTTTTCACTTTGCATTCGTACAATAATTCCAAAAAACATGGATAATGCGGGCATTTGAAACACCTCCATTCTTAATTCGCAAATTGCCGGCAATACCTTTCACTGACGAGTGAACCAACCGTATTGCCGGCAATTGATAACTACGGGAACCCACCGTTTCCTATACGTGGAAACAGCTTCCGCCTATAAATTCCCTTAAAATAGAATTGTTCGGTACCGCTTCGCCGCTGATTGCCAGAAAATAATCCAGGAATTTCAGCAGACGCTTTGCTTCCAGATATTCCGGTGCATCATGGGGAATCGCAAATAACAACGGCTCTGCATACTGCTTGATTACGCTTAATTCGTACAGCAAAGCAGAATTAAACATTACATCTGCTTCCTCCTGGTAGGGAAAAATATTCCGTTCCTCTCCCCTGCGTACAGAATTCCACATATCAATGGTCATCCGGGCAGTATTCCCTCTGGTTCTTGCATCCCGGACAATGCGCCGGATTAATCTGCCGTCTGTGGTAGAAATCCGGTTGTGCTGGTCGATGTTCAGACTGGTTAACGCACTTATGTAAATCTTAAACTTACTATCATCCGGAAGCTCTTCAGACATCTTCGGGTTCAGACCATGAATTCCCTCAATCACCAGTACATCACCGGTATTCAGCTGCTTCACATCTCCCTTATATTCCCGCTTACCGGTATGAAAATTAAAGGTAGGCAGCTCGACTGCTTCACCAGCCAGCAGCTTAGACATATCTTCATTAAACTGCTTCCGGTCAATGGCTTCAATACATTCAAAATCATATTTTCCATTGGCATCCAGCGGTGTATCCTGTCGGTTTACAAAATAATCATCCAAGGCAATCGGATGGGGATGCATCCCATGGGCGCGCAGCTGGATGCTTAACCGATGGGAAAACGTAGTCTTGCCGGAAGAGCTTGGACCGGCAATCAGAACAATCTTCTTTCCCTCCCGTTCAATTCGCTCTGCAATTTCTGCAATCTTTTTCTCCTGCAATGCCTCCTGCACCAGCATCAGGTTTCCAATATCCCCTTCTGCAATCGCATCATTTAAGGCACCAACCGTATCTACACCGAGCATGGTACTCCAGTCCTCCGATTCCTTCAGAACCTTAAAGAGCTTCTTTTGTGCCTTAAATGGAGTCAGACCTTCCGGCTCTTCCATAGTCGGAAGCTGCAAAATAAAACCGGCGCTATATAAAATCAAATCAAAGCACTTAATATAACCGGTGCTTGGCACCATATAGCCATAATGATAATCCTCATAGTCCTCAATGGAATACAGATTCGCCGCAGATACCCGCCGATACTGAAACAGCCGTACCTTATCCTCCATTCCCTGGGCAGCAAAGCGCCGGATTGCAACATCCGTACTGACACTTTCCTTTTTAATCGGAACATCCGCCCAGACCAAATCCTTCATTCTTCGCTTAATGGAATAAAGGAAATCCTGGCTGACCCCCTCCGGAAGCCCTTCCACCTCACAGTAATAACCATGTCCAATGGAATACATGACCCGTACCTGAAGCTCCTTCGAATGATTCATAACATCATCTATTGCCTTCAGCATCAGCAGCGTAGCACTGCGTTTATAGGATTGATAGCCAATCTCATCTGCTGTAGTCAGAAACTGAATGTCACAATCTCCCTGTATGGGCTTGAACAATTCACACAGCTTTCCATTCATATAAGCCAGTACAATATCATGCTCTTCCCGCTGCTGATACTGCTTAGACAGCTCCAACAACGTAACGCCTTCTTCAACGGTAATCGTCTCGTCATACACCGTTACCCTTACATCACCCATATCCATTACCTCCTGCTGTAATTAATTAAAGAATCTGAATCGGACTACCCGTATCCATACAGGTAATCTGAATATCTTCCTCCCCGGAAGCACACTTACGAATATACTCTGCCATATAATCTATGAAAATATGCTCCAGACCATAATGGGTCGCATCCATAATGATTAATCCCTGGTCTACTGCATCCAGCCCTTCGTGATGCCCGATATCTCCGGTAATCAGCAGCTCTGCACCTGCTTCCAGCGCATGGCTGATTTCACTTTTCCCTGACCCTGGAGATATTGCAACACGACTAACCTTCTTTTTTGCATCCCCATACAGAATCACATTATCTAAATCAAAGTTCTGTTTCACTAATGCTGCGACCGCACCGACCTCCATGGGCATTCCCAGATTGCCAACTCTTCCGATTCCTTCCGGTTCTTCTCCATCTGCGACCGTAACCTCCAAAGGAACTGCATTTTGCAAATGAATTTTCTTTCCTGCCAGCTCCCCCATACCACCTTTAATGTCAAAATTCGTATGCATGGCATAATATGCAATCTGATGGGATGCCAGCTTCCAAATCCGCCTTCCGGTCAGGCTTTGATTATTTATCTGCTTGATTCCATGAAATATCATCGGATGATGGGTCAGCAGTAAATCCGCCTTTTGCTCAACCGCCTGTTCAATCACATAATTCGAAGCATCAAGAGCTATCATGATGTGATGAATCTCCTGTTCTTCATCACCAAACAGCAATCCAACATTGTCCCAATCCTCTGCATAATGAAGGGGCGATAATTCCTCAAACCAATTCATCATCCTTCTTAACTTCATAATATCTCTGTGCCTCCCTATTCCATTCCAGACACACATCCAGTTCCCGTAACCGCTTCTGTGCCTTTTCCGTATCCTGCCCTTGCAGCTTTTCCCTTAGAGCCGTTAGCTGCCGGTACTCTTTCCTTAAATACTCGTACAACACCGGGGAGCATTCTCTTAAAAGACCTTTTCCATACGCATATTCCACCGGCTTCCACACCATCGGCTTCTGTTGCTTTGCTTTCATTACGGTATAGTATTTTCCGTCCTCATACAACATATGCTCCTGCACCAGCTCATATCCCACACTATGTAAATAACGACGAACCTCCGATATCTCGGACTGGGGCTGTAGGACGAATGTCGGAATCCTCTGTCCCTGCTTTATTCCCTGGTCGATGATTCGAATCATAAGGGGTCCACCCATACCTGCAGCAACCACCGTATCCGCTTCTCCGATTTTCAGACCTTCCAGACCATCCGACAACCTGCATTGAATCCGGTTCTGCAGCCCCTTTCCTGCCACATGCTCCCTGGCTCTTGACAATGGACCGGAACGGATATCCATAGCAATCGCACGCTCTGCAATCCCCTGCTCCACCAGATAAATGGACACATACCCATGGTCACAGCCTACATCTGCAACTACGCGGCATGGCTCCACCAGAGCCGCAACCTGCTTCATTCTTACCGATAGTTCCATGCATCATTCCTCTAAGAAATCCTTCAGCTTCCGGCTCCGGCTGGGATGACGCAGCTTCCGCAGTGCCTTTGCTTCAATCTGTCGGATTCGTTCCCGGGTCACGCTGAATTCCTTCCCTACTTCCTCCAGCGTTCTGGCTCTGCCGTCATCCAGGCCAAACCGCAGCCGTAATACCTTCTGTTCCCGTTCCGTTAAGGTATCCAGCACCTCTACCAGCTGCTCCTTCAGCAAGGTAAATGCAGCAGCATCTGCCGGTACCGGAACATTCTCATCCTGGATGAAATCCCCCAGATGGCTGTCTTCCTCCTCACCAATGGGAGTTTCCAAAGACACCGGCTCCTGGGAAATTTTCAAAATCTCCCGCACCCGTTCTACCGGCATATTCATTTCCTTTGCAATCTCCTCCGGAGAAGGCTCCCTGCCCAGCTCCTGCAACAACTGGCGCTGTACCCGTACCAGCTTATTGATTGTTTCTACCATATGCACCGGAATCCGAATGGTTCTTGCCTGGTCTGCAATGGCTCTGGTGATGGCCTGGCGAATCCACCAGGTTGCATAGGTGGAAAACTTATATCCCTTTCGATAATCAAACTTCTCGACTGCCTTAATCAAGCCCAGATTCCCTTCCTGAATCAAATCCAGGAACAGCATTCCCCGTCCTACATAACGCTTTGCAATGCTTACTACCAAACGGAGGTTCGCTTCCGCCAGCTTCTTCTTGGCATTTTCACCCTCGGGACCGCCCTGCTCCATAAGCTGGGCTAAGGAAATCTCCTCCTCTGCACTCAGAAGGGGAACCTTGCCGATTTCCTTCAGATACATCCGAACCGGGTCCTCGATGCTGACGCCTTCCGGTACAGAAATATCAATCTGCTCTACCTCTTCCTCCTCAATCTCAAAGGGAATGTCATCCGGTTCCTCATCCGTCATGGACAGCACATCAATATTACTGTTCTCCAGAGCATCATATACGATTTCCATCCGCTGCTCATTCAAATCAATTCCAGCAAAATGTCCGATAACCTCTTTATCCTCCAGAACATTTTTCTTTTTCTTTGCCAGCTCAATTAAGGATTTTAACTGCTCTTCAAACTTAGCATCCATATCCTTCTTCTCTTCTTTTACTTCCATGGTTTTCCATCCTTCCATTTATAATCTTATTTTAACCACAGGTGAAAGAAATATTCCACGTTGGAATCTGACTCTTTTGCTGAATAATCTCCTGTAGCTTACTGTAATCCTTTAAATGTGTTAATTGCGCCTGTATGCTCTCCTCCTTGACCTTTCGTACAATCTCAGTAATCAGAACCGCATTCTCCTCCGGCAGAGGCTCTAGCTGCAGCGTGGTCTGCAGCACGGAAGCCGCCTTTGTCTGCTGCTCCACATCCTCATACTGATTGATGATGCCTGCAGGATTCACGGTTCCATTCGTCTCATATTGTCCAAACAGCTGCAGCGCCAGTGTCCGGCAGAAGTCGTCTGTAAAGTCCTCCGGGCCAATCCGCCCCTGCATCTGCGGAAACAGTTCCTCCGGATAATTAACCAGCCAGGTCAGAAGCAGACGCTGGGGCTGCTGCTTCCGCTGCTCTACCCGCTCCCTTCTGCGGATATCCTGGGGCTTCTCTTCCTGAACCGCCTCCCGATACTGCTGCTGTTCCGTCATATATCTTCCATAGCGATTCACGGAATCTGTCAGCATCTTCTTATCCATAAAGTACTGATTGGCGATTGCATCAATATAATTCTCCCGCTCCATAGGCTCCTGCAGAACGGCTACCAGCTTCACCACCTCCTGCTGGAAGCGGGTCCGGCTTTCCGGGTCCTGCTGATCATACTTCCCTGCCGCCATCCGTACCTGAAACATCATACTGCTTTCCGCCTTCCGAATCCGTTCTTCGAATTCCTCCGGCCCCAATGCCTTTATAAATTCATCCGGGTCCTTGTGGGGCTGCATGTTAATCACCCTTGCCGATATGCCTGCCTCCCGTAAGATGGGGATTGCCTTCTGTGCCGCCGAAATACCGGCGCCATCGCTGTCATAGGCCAGATATACCTTGTCCGTATACCGCTTTAGCAGCATTGCCTGCTGAATGGTAAACGCAGTCCCCAGAGAAGCCGTGGCATTATCAAAGCCTGCCTGATGCATGGAAATCACATCCATATATCCTTCACATAGCAGAAAGCCTTCCCGCCGAGAGCGTCTTGCCAGATGAAAGCCGTACAGATGCCTCCGCTTCTCATAAATCCTCGTTTCCTGAGAATTCACATACTTCGGCAGACCATCTCCCATCACTCTTCCTCCAAAGCCAATGACCTTCCCATTCAAATCCATAATCGGAAACATGACCCGGTTCCAAAAAACATCCGTGACACCCTGCTTTTCATCAAACCGTACCAGGCCGGAATCCATCAACAGCTTATCATCATATCCCTTCTGCTTCAGATACTGATATAAATCATCCCGGTACAGCTTCGAATAGCCTAAGCCAAACTGATGGATGATTTCCTTTGAAAGCCCCCGCTCCGTCAGGTACCTTAGTGCCGCCTCTCCCTCCTTTTGCCGGAGGGCATAATAGAAATATCCCGCAGCGGCTTTATTAATCTCCTTTAACGCGCTGTTATAATCCGCTTCCCGCCGCTCCTGCAAGGTCATCTCCCGCTGTGGCAGAGGAATCCCCGCCCGGTTGGCAAGATACTCAATAGACTCCGGAAAGGTATAATTCTCATATTGCTGCAAAAAAGTATATACCGTACCGGCAGCTCCGCAGCCAAAGCAATGATATAGCTGCTTCTCCCGGCTTACATGAAAGGAGGGTGTTTTCTCATTATGAAAGGGACAGCATGCCGTATAGGTATTGCCCTTTTTTTTCAAACTGACATAAGAATTAATCACATCCACAATATCATTCCGGGAGCGAATCTCTTCGACCAGTTCTTCCGAATAAAACATTCTCTTCTCCTCTATCCTCTCCATGCCTTCGGCACAAAAAGGTCCCGAAAGGTATGAACCGCAAAATTATCTGTCATTCCTGCGATATAATCACAGACCACAATCTCTGTCCGTTCCTGCTCCTGTATCATCTGCTTATACTCCTCCGGCAGCTCTTCGGGATTCTCATAATAATAACCAAAGAGCTGGCGAATCATAGACTCTGCCCGAACCTCTTCCCCCTTCGCCTTCGGATTAAAATATACATGACGGAACATATAGTCCCGTAATCCTTTCATTGCCTGCTCGGTCTGCTCCGACATACAGATATCATCCTTGCCCTCACTATGATTCACAATATCATGAATCATGGTATTAATCCGGTCCCGGGTGGTATGCCCTAAGAGACGGGTACATTCCTCCGGCAAATCAGCCTCTGCTATGATACCTGCACGGATGGCATCATCAATATCATGATTGATATAAGCAATCTTATCTGCAATCCGAACCACCTTGCCCTCTAAGGTAGCCGGGCGTCCCACGGAACGATGATTCAGAATCCCATCCCGAACCTCCCAGGTCAGATTCAGTCCCTTGCCCTTCTTCTCCAGCTTTTCCACAACCCGAATACTCTGTTCATTGTGATGAAACAATACCTTCGGGCTTCCGTCTCCGTTAAACAGCCGTATCCGGTACTCCTCCGTTCCCTGCATATCTTCATCCGTCAACTGAAGCTCCAGCAAATCCCACAAAGCGGCACTCAACGCCCGCTCCCCTGCATGTCCAAAGGGGGTGTGTCCCAGGTCATGCCCCAGTGCAATCGCCTCCGTCAGGTCTTCATTAATCCGCAATGCCCGTGCAATGGTTCTGGCATTCTGTGATACCTCCAGGGTATGGGTCAGCCGGGTACGATAATGGTCCCCCTCCGGTGATAAAAACACCTGGGTCTTGTCCTTCAGCCGCCGAAAGGACTTGGAATGAATGATACGGTCCCGGTCTCTCTGATAAATCGGGCGCAAATCGCACTCCGGCTCTTCAACATCACGCCCTCTGGACGCACAGCTTAAAGCTGCATATTCACTTAAATACTTTCGTTCCCATTCTTCCTGTTTTTCCCGAATCGTCATATGTACGCTCCTAATTATTCCCATAGGGAATCTCAACTACTCTGTCATTTACAGCCATTCCGATAAGCTATACTTTAAATATTCTACATTTTTTTTAATTTCCCTCTTTTTTCTTTTTAAATCTCACAAGAGCAGGCAAACATGCCTGCTCAGATGTGAAAATAATATGCAGTTTGTAAAAAGGGGATTAACCCTTAACACTACCTACAGCAACACCCTGGATGATGTATCTGGATAAGAACAGATATACAACAACAACAGGGAGAATGGAAAGTACCATCGCCATATAAACCTTACCATTATCAAAGCTTAAGAAGTCAGCAGCTCTCAGCTTTGCAATAACGATAGGCAATGTCCACAGGCTCTGCTTGTTAATAATCAACTGTGGAGTGAAGTAGTTATTCCAGTTCGTAACGAAAGCAAAGATTGCCTGTACCGCAATCGCCGGCTTCATGATTGGAAGCACGATGGAGTTAAAGGTCCGGAATTCACCGGAACCGTCAATACGTGCCGCCTCCACGATTTCCAACGGCAGTGAGCTTTGCATATACTGCAGCATGAAGAAGTATACAACCGGTGCTGCAATAGTCGGTACAATCAACGGAATGTAGTTATCCAATAAACCAAAGCTCTTCATCAAGTCATAGAAACCAAGTGCTGTAACCTGACTTGGAATCATCATGATTGCCAGGATAAAGGTCTGTATCGCCTTTCTACCTCTAAAATCATATGCATGAACTGCATAAGCAGTCAGGGTAGAAGCATAGGTGGTACAAAGCGCACAGGCTGCTGATATTAACAGCGAATTCAATAACGCTCTCAAAATCGGAATACTGGCATCTGTCAATGTGTTCTTCAGGTTCTTAACTACCCAGGTACCCGGTATCACCAACAATCCACGGGTAATCTCATGAGACTCATGGGTTGCATTGATTACCATGATATAGAGAGGGAACAAACACAGGATTGCCAAGAAAATTAACACAACATACCGAACAACCTTGATTCGCGTTATATGAGCATGGTAGCTCTTATCATCCATTTTTTTAGCCATTTTGTCTCTCCTCCCTTCTAATATTCATCGCCCTTAGTATTCAACCGGAATACAATAAAGCTCAGGATGCCCGTAACAATAAACAGAATTACAGACAATGCACCGGACTTTCCATAATCCTTCGAATACAGGAAGTTATTCAGCCACATAATCATAGTCAGAGAATTCCGGTTCGGATTTCCAAGACCCTTTGTCAAAATCTGCGGTACATCGAACATCTGCAGACCACCAATCAAAGATGTAATCAATACATACAGGAAGATTGGCTTTAACAGCGGCATGGTAATCTTGGTGAATACCTGCATGGAGGAGGCTCCATCCACATTCGCTGCTTCAAACAGAGACGTATCAATACCCATAATACCTGCCATTAACATGATGGTTGTATTACCAAACCACATTAAGAAGTTCATAACGCCGACCAGGCTGCGAACACCCCATGTCGTTTCCAGGAATTTTATTGTTGTTCCGCCCATAGCAGTAATCATACCATTAACCGGACCCAATTCAGAGAACAAGGAATAAAAGAGCATTGAAAATGTCGCTGCCATAATCAGATTCGGCAGATAAATAACGGTCTTAAAGAACTGCTCTCCCTTTAAGCGAACCTGAGTATCTGCAAACCAAACACCCAATAACAGGGAAATCAGAATCTGCGGGATAAATCCAATTATCCACATAATTATAGTATTACCAAAATACTTCGGTAGTTCACGGGAAAGCATATCGCCATAATTTGCCAGACCCACAAAGGTAGGACCAATCTGCATCAAACCTTCCATATACATTTCAAAAAAGCTTCGATACACGGTGTTAATTAACGGAACCAATGAAAACACGGTGTATACGAGGAAGAATGGTATCAGGAAGATGTAGCCCCACTTAGTATAACTGACAACCTTACTCTTTTTTGCTGCTGCCATACTATTTCTCACCTCACATTATATTTTTGTAACATCCATTAATGTCAAAAAACGTGCCTGCCTTTCTAAGACAGGCACGTTCCATACTACCCTAAATTACGATTAGGTGCCTTTATTACTCTTCTGGAGCAGATAATGATGGCCACTGCTCACTAACAGTTGAATAGAAGTTCTTCAAAGCATCGTCCTTGCTGGTCTCACCTGCAAAGTACTCGCCCATAGCTGACTGATATGTCTCAATCATCTGGTCATATGGAGTCATGTTCATAACTTCAATCTGATCAGCAGCTTCCTTACAGAATGCAAAGTAGTTGCTGTCACCAAGGTCTAACCAATCTCTTCCTACATCAACATTTGCAGCAGCTACTGCCTCAGCAGCTTCCTTGTTGTTCGGGAAGTTCAGGTCGCCCTTAGCGATTTCTTCAGCTACAGCCGGATCAGCGGTCATAGTATACATAATCTCATAAGCCAAGTCAGTGTTTGTGCAGTTAGCACCAGCACATAACCAGGTACCACCCCAGTAATATGCATCCGGTCCCTGACAGATAGACCACTTAGAGTTACCATCCATCTGCTCATCCATAGACCACAGTAAGTACCAGGTACAACCAAAGTAGCAGAAGTTCTTCTCACGCATACCGTTACCCCAGTTACCAGCACCATCCCAAGTAGCGCCACCAGCCATGTAGCCGTTATCATACCAGCCCTTAGCCATCTCGGTCCACTCTTCGATTTCATCAGGAACAGTGATTACGCCATCTACTACCCAAGGAGTAGAACGCTTAGCATTGAATACACGAGAACCTTCCTGGTAGTCAGTTACCATGGTATAACCAGCAGCCTTCATCTTACCAGCAGTCTCTTCAAATGCATCCCAGTCCTTAACGAATTCCTGAACATCAGCAGAATCACGTACACCTAATACTTCCTCTGCGATATCAGCATTGTATACTAAGAAACCAGGAGCAGCCTGCCAAGAAACACCTCTTGTAACGCCGCCATCAGTAACTACATCTACAGCATACTGATAGAAGTTGTTCAGGTCATCATCAGTGAAGCCTAAGTCCTTAACGTCCATAGCAACACCAGCGCTTGCTCCGGTATACTTAATAGCATAATCTGCTTCTACCAGGAACATATCTACCTGAGAACCATCTGTCAAGGCTGCATCCAGCTTGTTCTGATAGTTCATGTTAGCATTCTCATTCTCTACGAACTGAATACGTGTACCATCATCCATGTAACCGCCCATGTGATCTTCATCAGCAGTATAACCTGGCATATACTTAGCCATCAGGTCTCTGTACTCGTTGTTCCATACGTAAATATAGAATGTCTCTCCATTGCCACCTTCACCACCACCAGCATTATCATCTACGCTTGCCGGCTCGTCAGTGGGATCAGTAGCGCTGGAATTGTCGTTGCTGTTACCATTACAAGCTGCCAGTGACAAACCCATCGCTACAGCTAAAGATAACGCCAAAACTTTCTTGAATTTTTTCACGAAAAAACCCTCCTTTAAAAATGTGTGTGTGTTAGCCCCACCGATGCATTATGACCCAGCTTTGATTCCATATGTAAGCATATGCCATCTCATCCAAGCCGTTATGTTCCGGTTAAGACTAAATGATGTTCGTTGCATTCGCAACTCTACATATGTCATTATAGGACATAGTGAACAATTTAGCAACCCTTTTTTTGCGATTTTTAGATTCATTGCACATTTCTCTGCTGTTTTTTTTATTCATTTTTCACCAACCTCCCAATTTTTCGTTATTTTTTATCCATATTTTCGAAAATACTTGTTTTAATTTTCTGATATTTTATCTTTTTATTTCTCACAATCTTGTTTTTTATGGTTATTTTCATTTAATTGAAGAACTTCACTTTGTTTTTTATTCATTTTTCGAAATATTCATGCATTTTTATCTCTTTCAATTATGTTTTCATTTTCTTTATTTTTCTTTTTTTCAATTATATTTCAAAATTGTTACAAAAGTTTTTTTAGTCACTTTTTATTATTTTTCATTCTTTTTCTGCTTTTCCATTATACTATTTGCACATTTTTTTTGCCATCAAAAAAGAGCCAACGCAGATTTGGCTCTTTTTTTGTTCATTATTACCATAAGCCTTCGACTTACTCCAATTCCTCTTCCATACGCTCCGGCATATTCATGACCTGCCGTTTTCGTGCCAGTTCATCGTTGGCAAGATATTCATCATAAGTAGTCTGTTTGTCAATCAGTCCCGTATTGGTCAGCTCCATAATGCGGTTTGCCGTGGTCTGCAACAACTGATGGTCCTGGGAAGAAAACAGAATCACACCCGGAAACTTAATCATGCCGTTGTTTAATGCCGTTATAGATTCCATATCCAGATGATTGGTCGGTTCATCCAGAATCAGAACATTGGACCCCATAATCATCAGCTTGGACAGCAGGCACCGGACCTTTTCACCACCGGACAATACCTTGACCTTCTTTACGCCGTCCTCGCCGCCAAACAGCATTCTGCCTAAAAAGCCCCGGACATAGGTGGCATCCTTTTCTTCTGAATACTGGGTCAGCCAGTCAACGATTACATAGTCATTATCAAATTCCTGATTAAAATCCTTCGGAAAGTAACCCTGAGAAGTGGTCACACCCCACTTATAATTCCCCTCATCCGGCTCCAGCTCCCCAGCCAGTATCCGGAACAAGGTCGTGGTAGCAATGGTATTCGGTCCTACAAAAGCCACCTTGTCTCCTTTATTTACGGTAAAGGAAATATTATCCAATACCTTTACGCCATCCACCGTCTTGGAAAGCTTCTCTACGGTAAGAACCTCATTTCCAATCTCACGGTTCGGCCGAAAGTCAATATATGGGTACTTCCGGCTGGAAGGCCGGATATCCTCCAGTTCAATTTTTTCCAATGCGCGCTTCCTTGAGGTTGCCTGCTTGGACTTAGACGCATTCGCCGAAAAGCGCTGGATGAATTCCTGTAATTCCTTAATCTTTTCTTCTTTTTTCTTATTTGCTTCCTTCTGCTGCTTAATCATCAGCTGACTAGATTCATACCAGAAATCATAATTACCTGCATACAGCTGTATCTTACCATAGTCTACATCTGCCGTATGGGTACAAACCTTATTCAGAAAATAACGGTCATGAGACACAACGATAACGGTATTTTCAAAGTCAATCAAAAACTCCTCCAGCCAGGCAATGGCATCCAAATCCAGATGGTTCGTCGGCTCGTCCAGCAGCAGTACATCCGGATTGCCGAATAACGCCTGTGCCAGCAGCACCTTTACCTTCTGAGAACCCGGAAGCTCACTCATCATCTTATAATGAATGTCCGTATCAATCCCCAGGCCATTTAAAAGCGTGGCAGCATCGGCTTCCGCTTCCCAGCCGTTCAGATTGGCGAATTCCCCCTCCAGCTCCGCCGCCTTCACACCATCTTCATCTGTAAAGTCTTCCTTCGCATAGATGGCTTCCTTCTCCTTCATAATATCATATAACCGCTTATTTCCCATGATTACCGTATCCAGAACCGGATAATTATCATACTTAAAGTGGTCCTGCTGGAGAATGGAAAGCCGCTCGCCCGGGTCCATAATAATCTCACCCTTAGTCGGCTCAATCTCTCCGGATAATATCTTTAGGAAGGTGGACTTTCCTGCTCCGTTTGCTCCAATCAATCCGTAGCAATTCCCTGGGGTAAACTTAATATTCACTTCCTCAAATAATGCCTTTTTACCCAATCTCAAGGTAACATTAACTGCACTTATCATTTTACTGCCCTTTCTATTCTACATTATACTTCCATCATTTCCGGCTCCCGCTTCGGAAACAAGGTAATCCGGATTCGTTCTACTCTGGTCTTATCCGCCTCCAGCACCTCAAACAGCGCCCTTTCATTCTTTCCTGCCTCTCCGGTTTCCGGCAGATGGTCCAGCAGCTCTATCACATAGCCGCCGATGGAATCATAATCCTCGGATGCTAAATCCAGTCCCAATGCATCATTGACGTCCCCGATTTTAGCACCGCCATCCACTTCATATTGGTTCTCATCAATCTGCTTAATAATCTCTTCCTCATAATCATCATATTCATCCCGTATCTCACCTACGATTTCCTCTAAAAGGTCCTCTAAGGTAATCATACCGGCGGCAGCTCCATACTCATCCAGGACGATGGTAATGGAAATGGAATTCTTGCGCAGCTCTTCTAATATACTGGAGGTCTTTTGATATTCATAGGTATAATATGGTTCCCGCATCACCTCCCGGACAGAAAAAGCATTTCCCGCCTGGCTTTGATAAAAGAACAGGTCCTTCATATGGAGAATACCGACAATATTCTCCTTATTTTCTTCATAAATCGGAAGCCGGCTGTACTGCTCCTCCATAAAATAGTTCAGAATCTCTTCATATGCCGCATCCACCGGAGCCATGGTGATATCCGTTCGGGGTATCATGATATCCTTCGCAATGGAATCGCCAAAATCCACTACATTGGTAATCATCTCCTTTTCCTCCCCTTCAATTACACCATCCTCATGACTGACATTCACAATCGTCCGCAGCTCGGACTCTGTCATCTGCTTATTCATGCTGTTCGTATCTACCCGCAGAATCCAGTATATAAAATTGCACAGCTTATCCAGCAGCCAGATGACCGGTGTTAATATCACCGACAACACCCGAATCGGCACCGCATAAAACAATGCAAAGGGTTCACTATAGATGGTGGCAAGATTCTTCGGTGTAATCTCGCCAAATATCAGTACCAGGATTGTCAATACTCCGGTTGCAATACCGACGGCTGCACTTCCAAACAGCTTTGTTACTACAATAGTCATCATGGAAGACGCTGTAATATTCACGATATTATTACCGATTAAAATGGTACTCAGAACCTTCCCCGGATTTTCCATCAGCTTTAAAACTAACTTTGCCCGGCGGTTTCCCTCCTCCGCCATGGCTTTCATTTTATAAATATTCACCGTTGTCAAGGATGTTTCTGCTGAAGAAAACAAGCCCGAAAAAACCAAAAGAATTACCAATATCACTAATTGTATCATCGAATCTGTCTGTATCGCGGAACTCCCGTCCAAAGAAAACCATCTCCTCTTTCTTTTCAAATATCAACATTTTACCTATACTGGGCAAAATTGTCAACATTTCCATTCTATTTTCTTGCTGCTTTCTAGCAGTTCTGCCATGCTTTCATCCTGTTATGCATAAGCAGCAGCATATTTTCCGTTCCTTCCGCACATACTATTCCTGAATCATACTATGATTTACATTTACAAATCTATCCGAAAGGAGTCCAATCATGCGTAGTTCTCAGGAAACGTATATGGATGTTGCAGAACGCTGCAGCGCTTATGAGCATATCACCAAGCCAAACTGCTTCTGCAACGAAGCGCCAAGCAGTCCAAGCTGCTTAAATTGCAAGCATTTTGCCAAGGATGAGCATTGTACCTTAGACTTATACGATGCTATCGTAAAACGAATCTAGGCAAAGCGTAAAAGCAAAGAAACCCAAAGCCATAGGGCAATGGGTTTCCTGCTTACATATTTTGACTTTAATTATTAATCAGCTTATCTTCGCCATTCCAGCTATACAGCTTCCGAATATCCTTACCCACAATCTCGGACGGATGCTCTGCATGGAGCTTCCGCATTGCCTTAAAGTGAGCCTGTCCGCCTGCCGGTGACATATCCAGAAGGAAGTCCTTTGCAAAGGTACCATCCTGAATATCACTCAAAATCTTCTTCATGGTCTTCTTGGTTTCTTCCGTAATCAGCTTCGGACCGGTAATGTAATCACCATACTCGGCTGTATTAGAAATGGAATACCGCATGCCTTCAAAACCGCTCTGGTAAATCAAATCTACAATCAGCTTCATCTCATGAATACATTCAAAGTATGCATTTCTCGGGTCATAGCCTGCTTCAACCAGGGTTTCAAAGCCTGCCTGCATCAATGCACAGACACCACCGCAAAGAACTGCCTGCTCACCAAACAAATCTGTTTCCGTCTCGGTACGGAAGGTCGTTTCCAGAACGCCGGCTCTGGCTCCACCGATTGCCAAAGCATAAGCAAGCGCCAAATCCTGTGCCTTTCCGGTAGCATCCTGCTCTACTGCAATCAGACAAGGAACACCCTTGCCTGCCTGATACTCGCTTCGTACTGTATGACCAGGTCCCTTTGGTGCAATCATGGTTACATCCACATCCTTAGGCGGAACAATCTGTCCAAAGTGAATGTTGAAGCCGTGTGCAAACATCAGCATGTTGCCAGCCTCTAAGTTCGGCTCGATATCCTTCTTATACATAGCAGCCTGCAATTCGTCATTAATCAAAATCATGATAATGTCCGCCTTCTTTGCTGCCTCGGCTGCTGTATATACCTGGAAGCCCTGTGCTTCAGCCTTTGCCCATGATTTACTTCCTTCATACAGACCAATAATAACATTACAGCCGGATTCTTTTGCATTTAACGCATGGGCATGTCCCTGGCTGCCGTAACCAATCACTGCAATGGTCTTGCCATCCAATAACGATAAGTTACAATCTTCCTGATAAAAAATCTTTGCCATTTTATTACTTCCTCCTGTCTTAGATAAATGTTGGCTGCACCCTCGTGCAGATATATAGTGATTACTTTATTATAGAAGTAATTACTTGTCACTGAAATTCCCCCGCGGCAGCCCCGTCAGTCCGGTCCGCACTACGGAAAGCACATGGAACCCATCTAAGAGCTTCAAAAATGCATCCACCTTGCTCATGCTTCCGGTCAATTCAATCATCAGGGAATCAACTGCTACATCTACAATCTTTGCCCGAAATACATCTGCAACTGCAATAATCTGCTGCTTTTCTTCCTTTCCTGCCTGTACCTTAATCAGTACCAGCTCCCGGCATACCGATTCGCCATCTTCCAATTCAGCGACCTGAATTACCTCTTCTAATTTATAAAGCTGCTTCTCAATCTGATCCAGCGTCCGGTCATCACCGCTGGCAACCACCGTTATGCGGGAATACTTCGGGTCCTCCGTCACGCCCACGGTCAGGCTGTCAATATTATAACCACGACGGCTGAACATTCCGGAAACACGGCTCAATACACCGGATGAGTTCACAACCAAAAGTGATAATATTCGTTTCTTCATGCTATGTACCACCCTTTCGATTTCTCTCCCCCGTTCTGCTCACATACAGGGAATTCAACTGTCATTGTAGCAACTATTTCTTTCCTTGTCAAACCCCGTTCAGGATAATTTCCGGTCTGGTTCTGTTCTTATTCTCTGCCGGTAAGCCTTCCTGCCACCTTTACCGCCTCCGCCGCATCCCTGGAATAGCCGTCTGCACCGATTTCATCTGCAAAGCTCTGGGTAATAACGGCACCGCCAATCATCACCTTTGCCTTTACCTTCTTTTTCTTTGCATACTCCACCACATCCTTCATCCGCATCATAGTGGTGGTCATCAGGGCGGATAAGGCAATGATAGATGCACCTTCCTTAACTGCTGTCTCAACAATTTCCTCCTTGGGAACATCCTTACCCAGGTCCAGAACACGATAACCATAGTTGCGAAGCATCAGCGCCACCAGATTCTTTCCGATATCATGAATATCTCCTTCTACCGTAGCAATCACAATCGTTGGCATCTTCTCTCCGGTATTCTTTTTTTCCAGTCGTGGCTCCAGATATTGTATGGCAAGCTCCATTGCTTCTGCACTGGCAATTAACTGGGGAAGGAAGTATATCTTTTTATTGAACAGGTCGCCGACTTCATTAATCGCCGGAATCAGCACCGTATCAATAATGGCTGCCGGTGCAGTTCCCTGCTGAAGCTCCGCTTCCACCCGCTCTATAATCCGGTCCTTATTGCCTTTCATGACAGCTTCGTATACCGGAGGACGGCTTACCGTTTCTCCATTCCCACTGCTTTTATTCGCCGTAGTCACTACCACACTGGTGGCATGGGTATTCATCCGCTCGATATAGCGGACATCTGCTTCTTCCTTATTCAACAGCAAATCAGAGGCAAATGCTGCATTCATCAGCATGGCCTGTGACGGATTGGCAATTGCCATAGTCAGACCGTTGGCAATTGCCATAGTCAGAAAGGCCGCATTTACATTTATCCGTTCCGGCAGTCCAAAGGAAATATTTGACAGACCGCAGATGGTTGCCAGCTGCAGTTCATTCTTACAATAGGCAATGGTCTGCAGGGTTTCCAGCGCCGCATTTTTATTCGCGCCTACCGTTGCCACCAGACCGTCTACCACAATGTCCTCTTTACAGAACCCAAGGCCCCATGCCTGATTCAGAACCCCATGGATTATCTCATGCTTTTCCTCCATGGATTCCGGCAGTCCCTTATCCGATAAGGGCAGCAGGATAAACATGGCACCGTATTTTTTGGCAATCGGAAGCAATTCATCCACCTTCGGATGTTCAAAGGAAATGGAGTTAATCAAGGCGCGTCCCGGATAATTCCGAAGGGCTGCTTCTATGATGTCTACATGGCTGGAATCAATACAAAGCGGAAGGGAAACCGCATTGCTGACTGCCTGTACCGTTTTCAGCATCATTTCCTTCTCGTCGATTCCGTTCATTCCCATATTAATATCCAGAATGACTGCTCCCTGCTCCTCCTGCTCCTCTGCCATTTCCAGAACCAGCTCTAAGCTGCCCCGGCGAAGCTCCTCCTGCAGCTTCTTCTTGCCAGTGGGATTAATCCGTTCCCCCACCACCTGGAAGGGTCCATGAAGCGCCAGCTCAATCGTCCTCCGTTCCGAAGACAACAGACGATACCGCTGGGGATTGATTTCCGGCGGCTCCATCCGCTTAACCTCGCGCGCCAGTGCCATGATGTGCTTGGGTGTCGTGCCGCAGCAGCCCCCGATGATTCCGGCTCCAGCCTCTATCAGCTGCTGTCCGGCTTCAGCAAATTCCTCCGGCGTCATGGCATATATGGTTTCCCCATTTACCAGCTCCGGCATACCGGCATTGGGCTTTGCTATGATTGGAACATTTGCATACCGCTTCATCTCCGCAATGACCTGGCACATTTCCTCCGGTCCGGTGGAGCAGTTCGCCCCAATGGCATCTACTCCAAGGCTCTGTAAAACATTTACCGCCGTTATCGGGTCGGTACCAAACAGCGTCCTGCCATCCTCATTAAAGGTCAGGGTTACAAATATCGGCAAATCACAGGTTTCCTTGGCAGCGATTACTGCTGCCCTGGCCTCCGCCAGGCTCATCATAGTCTCTACTACTAACAGGTCTACTCCTGCTTCCACCAGATAACCAATCTGCTCCTTATAGACATCAATCAGAGCCTCTAATTCCATATCTCCCATAGGCACCAGCTGCCTGCCGGTCATGGTAATATCCCCTGCTACATACCCCCGGGAACCTGCTTTCAGGACTGCCCGTTTGGAAATAGCAACCAGCTCCTTATTCATTTCCTCAATGCGGTCTGCCAGCCCATACTCTCCCAGCTTAATTCGGTTTGCAGTAAAGGTAGGCGCATATACAATATGGGTTCCCGCCTCAATATAGGATGCCTGCAAATCAATCATAATCTGGGGATGCTCCAGAATCCATTGCTCCGGACACACCCCGATGGGCATACCTGCCTGGAGCAGATTCGTTCCGGTGGCTCCATCTAAAATTAAAACCCGGCTGTTCATTAGATTTCGTATTTGTTCTTTTGTCATGTCCGTTCTCCCTTTTCGCATATCTCACGGCTGTCTGACCGGATGGTAAAGGGTCTGTCATTCAACCCCTTCCCCTTCCTGTGTCATGCTTTCGCTTGAAACGTTTTGATTATACCACTGTTTCCTATCATTATACAACTAAAACCGAGTTTCGATTTACCTTGCCAATGGCAGTACCCCGTATACCAAAAATAACCGAAATACCGGATATAGACAAGACCTGATAGGTATTCTCATACACTTCATCTCCAAAAGGCATACCGGTATTAATATTCCGGCTTCCCATTTTTAATTTTATATAGGTTCCTTCCCGAAGCATCTTGGAAGAGGATACCGTTCCGCCAAGCCTGCGAAGCAGCTTTAGATTCTGCTCTGCCGTCCCCCGGTAATCCTCCTGCCGGGCTATAAGCCTTGCTGCCACCGCCAAGGCTGCCCGATAGGAAAAATCAGATGGATAACCCTTAGCATTCAAGGCTCCGGCAAGAGACAGTCCGATATAGCCATGAAGATTCGGCAAGGCTTCTTCCTTCTTCTCCGGCTGTTGCTTCCGATTCCCTTCCTTCCACTCACTGATGTCCAAATAACTCTCGCTCAGTTTTACAGGTCCCGGGATGCCCGGAAGCCTTCCGTCCGAGGTATACTGCCACATGTGATAGCATCCGGCATACGTGCATTCCTTGTAGTGCTGTATCACCCAGCGCACCCAGGGCTTCTCCCCTATATCCGCCGGCAATCGGGCGAGACAGTCTTTCTCCGCATAGACCCCTGCCAAATAGCCTGCCTGTCTTATCCTCTCACAATAGGCCGCTATTATGTCAGGGACGACCTCCTTTTTGAATGCCGCTATCCGATTCCATTTTCCCAGAGAAAGCATGACCGGATACTCCGGTTTATATTCTTCCAGTATCCGCTCTGTGAATTCCGCTTCCCTTCTGCCCTGCTCCACATCCTCCGCTCCGGAAACAAAGTATGTACCAAAGGGAAGCCCATATTCCATACAAGCCTCTGCATTGGTCCGAAACAGCGGGTCCTTCTGTATGTCGCCAGCCGTACCAGAGCCACAGCAAAGCATAACATAATCAACCGCCGATTTCTTTACTGCCATCCAGTCTATCCTTCCCTGCGTTCCACTTATAGTAACACCATTTTTCATGTATTACGCCCCCATATTCCTTCTAATATGTATCCTATGCAGCAGCAATCCATCCGCTCTGTCTTTTTTGAGAATTTATTGTAAGTCAAATATCCATGCAAGCATGGCTATTTTCCTCATTGCTCGCGAAAATAAACCGCTTTTACATAGAAAATCCCTTCCGGATGTGGTAAAATTAAAAAAGACTAAACAATAAAGGAGCGTGACCAGTATGAGCGATACAAATGTTTTTTCCAACAGTTCCATGCTAAATTGGACTGGATATTTTGCCGGGCAAATGGATATCAGTCCGGAGAAGATAAAATTATTAAATATTTGTCAGAAGAAGAAAAATGTCATCCCGTCCATTGAATCCCACAAGCGGATTATGGTATTTGCGGATGCCAGCCACAAGAATCTGTGCTACGAAATCTGGGAAGCCGGTCTGGGAGAATGTGATGTCTGGTACGGAACCGGCTTAGAACCCAATACGAATATTAAGACTGCCAAGATTAAGGATATGATTAATACGGAAATCAAAGAACCGACCGTTTTCTTTATCTTAAATGAAAATACCCGGGAATCCTATAAGATTGGCATCAAAAATGAGAACTTCAGCCGCGGGCCGATTCATTATGTAGGCAGCGAAATCCGCGCCGTTATCATGAGCCTGCTCCATGTGGATGCACAGGATGTTATCTGTATTGTCAGCGGAGAAAGCATCGCCATTGAAGCTGCTATCGTTGCCAGCGAAGGCACAATCATTGCAGTCGAGGGGGATAAGGGTTCTCAAACCGCCATGGAAGCGAATGTCGAAAAGTTCGGTGTACATAATGTAGAAATCATTCCGGATTTATCCCGTTCCTCTCTCTCCCCCCTGCCAACGCCCCGTCTGGCATTTATTGTTGCCACAAAGAATCTGGAGCTGGACATTCAGAATCTGCTTGCCATCAATCCAAAAATGCAGTTTGTTATCTATACCCTGGAGCTGGATATTTTATCCGGAATCAAGGATATATTCCGTAAATATAATCTTCAAAATATGGAAGTGCTTCAAATCAGTGTTTCCAAGCTGAACAGCAAGAGTGTTTTTGTCACCCAGCCTGCTCCTTGGTTAATCACTGGTGAGGCTTAATCCCTTCTTTTCACATCATTCTCTTATGGGAATGCAAAGACATCAATAGTCAAGAAAGGCACATTCCAGCTGGAATGTGCCTTTCCCTTTGGGGTTTTATGTGAATTACTGTCGTTTTAATGGAAGCATATCAATGCTTAACTTCTTGATAACCTGTAAAGTCTTATTCCGAACCTCTTCTGCTTCAAATACCTCCAGCATGATTTCCTTATCAAACTTATTATCCATCAGGAAATCTACCCAGTCAGCCAGATAAGTCTTAACATACTGTACATTCTCTTCACTGGTATTCTTCAGAGAATTCTCAATACTGTTAATATAATCCACAATCGTAGGTCCCTGTGGCTGTGCTGCAACCGGCTTCGGAGAATCCGACTCATCCGATAATTCAATTACCTTACCGGTCTTTGTAATAATTACGCGCTTATTCGGCCGTTCCGTTGGCTTCGGAGTCGGGGATGCGCTATTCCGGTTCAAAAATACCTCTACTACCTTAACCAGACATGCCACGCTATAGGTTACTTCCTCCGGTGACTGTGCATCCTTACCCTTTTCTGAATACTGATTCCAAAGCCACTCGCTCTTGTAAAGCATATCCTGCATCACAGAATTCGCTAACAGGTTCTTTAATTCTTCATCCTGCTGGGCACTGCTCTTTCCAAATATCGATGTCTTTTGCACTGGAGCATTCTTACGATAGCGAATCGGAAGTGTAATCTCTGCAAATGTCTTTACAAGCATCTTCTCTGCCTTAACCGGGTCATAGCCGTTGCTGAGAATATACTTGGACGAATCATTCAGTCCGTTTGCAATCATATCATCTGCCGTCATGAAAATTAAATGCTTCTGTCTATCCTCCAGCATCTTCTTAATCTCATGATTTACCTTACTCTTCTCGATAATGGAGTTCTTACGAATCTTGAATGCCTTAATCTTCTCCTTGATACTGAACAAAGACTTCAACAGGGATGGATTCGCATTTACATAATTGCCAATCCAGTTCAATTCCACATACTGATGCTCAATCCGATTGGACAGCTCATAAACACTATATCCATCAAATACTACATTCAGAGTCGTATACAGCATCTCCAGAATCTCATACTTCTCTTCCCAGGAACGGCCTGCATTATCCTGATTGACCAATGCCTTGATACCGCACTCATGGAAAACCAGATTGTATTCAAAGAGTCCCTCAAATACGTTGCTCTTATCACTTAAGCCGGCGCCTACACCCAGAATCTGCAGGTTCCGTTTCATTTCCGGTTCATCCTCAATATAGCGGTATACCTTCCGGATAAAATTCGAAACCTCTGCAATCAGGGAATCAATCCTCCGGTTGTAAATGTCCTGCTTGGAAATCGCAGTTACGACTGCACGGCTTAATACATTTGCATACTGTGTACTCTGGCAGTTCCGAATCAGCTCCTTAAAGCTCTCATATACGTTCAGATTATCAACCGGAATATGCTCTGCATTCAGTCCATAGAATTCAAATGCCTTATCATAATCCTTATTGGTAATAAAGGAATTGAACAGCCCGATGCTTAACTGAATCTTATAATCATTTCCTACATTATCATCTTCTACAAAATAATCATACAGAACCTCAAGATTATTCAAAAATGCATCACATTTTGAAATACTGGCCGGAATACTCATCTCCAGCACTACATTAATCAAATCCATGTAACCCATGATTGCCTTATCAAAGTTCTTCGGACGTTCATCCGATTCCATAAGCTGATAATAGGTATTAATCAACAGCGGTGCAATCCGCTCACCAATCAGGCACATTGCAGTTGAAAAACGCTCAGTCTGATAAAGATATAAGAGCCAGATGCTGTACCGGTAAATTCCGGTCGTGCTAATCATGGCGTCTACATCATCTGAATCAATATCACCATAAACAAACTTAAATAACGGCTCCAGCCATTCATCGATTTCATTTCTTCCCGGCCGCTTAATCTCTTCATCTACAAAGGTTGCCAGTTCATAAAGCTTGGTACACTGCGCCTTAATCTCTTCATCCACCATCATAGATGACAAATCGAAATTCTTATCCTTCAGGTAATCAATGACCAAAGCATAGAATCCATCCTCTACCTGTTCATTCAAAAACCGGATTAGCAAGCCCTTATTACTGGATGCTGCAATTGACAATACATTATTCTCTTGGGATGCGGTTATATTCGCTGGTAGCATCATTTCATCATTACCCCCTTTTATGAGTATCACACATTATTTTTGGATTTTATGTACATTATGTATAAATATAGTTCCACTAATGGATAGTTTAGCACAATAATACAAATTGTTCAATATGGAATCTATGTTTATTCGTGGTATTTTCCTAAAAATTTTTGTGCATTTTGCCTATGACCGCTATTATTCTGTCAACCCTGCCATTTTTAAAAGGTATATTGCATTGGTCGTTGTGCAAATTCCCTGTTTCAATTTATAATCAAACTGAATCTGATTGTCTTCATAAGTTTCTTCAAAATGGTAGTTTTCAGCCAACTGACATAATTCAAAGTCATGGGTCGAAACAATGGTAATCATATGGCTCTGGGAAAGCTTTCGAATCACTGCTTCCGCTCCTACAATCCGGTCTGCGGAATTGGTTCCTTTAAATATTTCATCAATCAGGCAGAGCATGGGCTGCTTTTGCTTTCCATACTCTACCATTTCCTTTATACGCAGAATTTCGGCATAGAACGTAGAAATTCCCTGCCGGACATCATCCGTTACCCGCATGGATGTAAAAATCCGCATACGGGAGGTAGAGCAGGACAGCCCACAGACAGGACCTCCGGCATACGCCAGAATCAGATTCAAGCCAATGGTCCTTAAAAAGGTCGTTTTTCCTGACATATTGGAGCCTGTGATTATAACCGCCTCCTGCTTCATGGATATGGTATTGGAAACTGCCGCTTCCGGCTTTAATAACGGATGGCAGACCTGTTCCATATGAAATGCCGGCTGCACAGCATCCTTATAAAAGACAGGATACGAAACCGGACGAATCCGTTCCAGCACTGCCAGACTGGACAGCATCTCAGCTTCTCCCAGCACCGCGATTCCTTCCTTCAGGCTGCTGCCATACTGCTGCTGCCACGCGGCTGCATAAGCTGCCAGATGAAAATCATACAGACAGCTTCCGCTAAGAAGCCAGTGCAGAATCGGATTAAACCGGATATTATATAATCCAAGCAGCCGTTCCAGCTGTTTCAAGCCATGGAGCAGATTTTTCTTTTCATCCGCCTCTCCACGAATCACCTTTTGCAGCTGCTTCAGATAGTCCGTCTCAAAGGCTTCGGCTGCAAAAGCATCCAGCATATAAAGCTCGCTTTTTATGATTCTGGAGGAAGAAAGCAATTCCCCTACCTTTCTATGACAGTAACCGCTCATCATCCAGGAAAAAAATAAGGCAGCAAAAAACAGCACCGGAACTATTCCCCAGCTCCACCATTGGAAACCTGCGCCAAGGATTCCCAGCAGAAAGCAAAGGGGATATATCCATGCTATCACCTGCAATATTCTTGAGAATTTCACCGAAGAATCTCCTTTTTCCCCAGAATTATCCTTATGTTCATCCTCTTTCTGTTTATCTGCTTCCTTATCTTTTCTTTCCGTTCCCACCGCTTCTTCGCTGCCCAGGGATATGGATTCAAACATCAGGGAAAACTGAGATTTTTCTGCCAGCTCTGCCACTGCCTTCTGCCGCTTTTCCAGCGTTTCCAAGGATACCTCCGGCTGCTGCAATACCTCTGCCAGTCTCCGCCTGCCCATTGGCGTATGTGCG
Organism: Clostridium sp.; assembly: GCA_023667695.1. GTDB lineage: Bacteria > Bacillota > Clostridia > Lachnospirales > Lachnospiraceae > CAG-632. The sequence continues at coordinate 97,844 of JAMOZY010000008.1, forward strand.
ACGCAAAGCATTTGATACAGGGATGCTGTCCCAAACACATCCAAATCAGCCGAAACAAAATCCTGTTCCTTTTGAAATTCCATCCCTGTATCCGGAAATGTCTGCCAGGTCCCCTGGAGCCGCGACTGATACTTCTCATATACCTGTATCAGGTGCCGGAGGGAGGTCTGAATATTTTCAATCTCCATATGATGCAGCAAAAGCGCAATAAATCCAACCGTACCGGCAGCTGCCAGAAGCCATCCCCACCAGTGCTGTGCCGCCAGTGCAACCAGCACACCAAAGGCTGCAATACAAAATACAACCAAACGTATCCCGCTGATTTTCCCATAGGTCCGGTTATACGCCGCCTCTGCCTTTCGAAAGGCCTCCAATTGTTCTGCCAATGCCTCCGGCTGGATGGGTGTCCATTCGAGTTCTGATTTTTCTATTTCCGGTCTTTTCATATCTTCTATTCCTTTGCTATTTTCTAGCGGGATACAATAATCGCCTGTCTGCCCAGCTGATGATACCGCATCTCCACTAATTCTTTCTCATAACCTACAACTTCCCCTTCATAGTCAGGGTCGTTGAAATAATAATAGGCATCATCCATTCCTACCAGAACCAGACAATGCTCTCCCGCCAGCCACTGAAACTCCGTTCCATCCTCCAGCTTCCATCGATTCCCCTGCTCCGGCTCTGCCATATGAATGGTTGCCCATATAATAACCGGTGTCCCCTCTGCCAGGTATTCTTTCTCGATTGTCTCCAGGGAGGTCCCGCTTATATTGACTGCATACCGCTCTCCGGAAAACACCTGATTCATAGCAGCAATCAACGGCTCTGCATAACAGCCAAACCCATTGCTCTTCCTGGGGTCACCAATAAAATACAACCGGGGGTCAATCCCTGTTCCATTCTGGTCTACCGCCTCCGGCGCTTTATCAATCAATTCATACAGCTCCGGGGGAGATATCTCCTGTTCGTAGTAATTCAATACCATGGTACCGCTGACCAGTTCACAACCAGTCCGGTAGCCACACTCCCTCTGACTAATCAGGGGAACCGCTATGATTGGCGTTCCCTCCTCCGCTTTCTTTGTCAGTACCGGCATGGACCGGGACATACTGGTTATTTCATAATATGCCTCCAGAGTCTCCGGTTCCGGAAACAGGCGGTTCCAGACCATCTGATTAATCTGTTCCCAGTTCCATGCATAGATAACGATTCCAACAAAACAACAAAGTGAAACAACCAGGCTGATGAATAATGGTTTTATTTTATTGGACCTTTGCTTCTCTTTCATTTCAATACTCATAATTTCAACATCCTTTTCATTTAGTATAGCATGTACCCCTCATTTTTTGCAATGAAGTGTCGATTTTGGAAAGGCTGGAATTCCTTTCCAGATTCTAATTGATTTTTTCCCCGTTTCGTATTAAAATATTCAATATGTGAAACAATACATAAAAAAGCCAAAGGAGAGATGACCATTGAGTAAAAAGGGTGGAACAATTGTAAAGTTGGTTGCTTTTGTTGCGGGGGTTGCGGCAATTGGAACTGCATGCTATGTATACAAGGATAAGATTAAGGAATTTTTCGAAAAAATCGAGCTGAAAGATAAGCTGAATCAGGCAAAATCCTTTGTAACAGACAAGGTGCTTGGCACAAAGGAGGATGATTTTTTTGATGATGCGGAATTCTTTGATGATGAAGCAGAAGAATCCGAGGATTCTTCCAACCGTGGATACACTTCCATAAATATGAATGCCGAGGACGAGGAACAGCCGTCTGCTCCGGTATCGGCTGCTGCTTCTACGGAGCCGCCTGTTTCCAAAACCGTTTTATTAAGCGAGCAGGACTTTGCTTCGGAAGAAGAGACCGGATTCGAATATGAAGGTCTGTCCGATGTATCCGAGGATGAGGATGTTCTGGCGGAAGAAGCTACGTTGGATGGCACGACTGAATTCTAATTTTCAGAAAGATATAAAACGGACCGATTGGCATTTTCGTCCAATCGGTCTGTTTTTATTTGTTCGGTTTTTCTTGCTCTAAGCCTTCCTTTGACTCCTCTTCTTCCGAGCTTCCTTCCTGCGCTTGTGCTTCCATTGTTCTTTTCTCAATTGATTGTTCTTTGATTTGGTTTTCTTTGATTTGACTTTCTTTAATCTGGCTTTCTTCGATTGACTGCTCTTCCACCATTTTTTCTTCGACTGGTCTTTCTTCCATCGGATTCTCCCCCTCTGCTGTTTCTTCCTTGCGGCGAGACTCCTCGTCGCCGGTCGGATGCTCCGCCAAATCAAATACCTTCATTGTCCGGTTATCAATGAGCGGATTTAATTGAATGAGCGCAACCATGATTTCCTCTGCGCAGGCTTCGGAATCAAAGTCATTTTCATAAAACATTTTTTCCGGGTTGGACATCGTCAGCCGGTATACCTGCTTTCTTCCGTTCCATTTCAATATCATGTGGCGGGAAATATAGCGGATATAATCAATCCGTATGAAATCCGTTGTTCCCCAGTTACTGATAACCAGATATTCATCCGTCAGATAATAATTATAGTTATGCTGTATCAGACGGTTATTTAATTGAGAGCGAATCTCTTCATATACCAGTTTCCGGTCACCAAAATCACTTAACTGCCGGGTGCTTGGATGGCGGTAGGGTTGTACGGTCCAGACAACGGAAAGGATAATAATGGAAATCGTTATTATATAAGGTATGATAATCAAAATCCATAAGAGAATCGTTTCCAGGTAGGGATAATCCACCTCACTGACCATAATCGGATTCACCAGCGTATCAAAGGCGTCATAATCCAGTCCTAATTCTTTGGAAAACTCCAGCTTCACGGCATCCAGTCCGGCAGAATCCCGCAGCAGCTTTCCCTGCAGCAGTTCATTTTCCAGAACGGCCTCCGGCGCTTTGGTCTTTACCAGAAAAAACATACACCGGCCTTCCACAAATGCATAATAATAGGAGGCAACCTGCCTTCCGTCCTCATAATAATCATAACCGGTATACTTAATCTGGGGCATACGAATCCGGATATTATAGCATTTCTGCCCATACCATTCCTGCATTTCCTCTAATGTCTCAATCCTGTGACAGGTCATTTGATGGATAACAGGATAATGGTAGGTAATCCCAAAAATAACAGCAAATATAATAATCGCCGGAATCAGCATGACGATAGTATTCTTAAGCAGCAAAAGATTCAGTTGTTCCTGCATGAAGTTCTTTATTTTCATTTACCATATACTCCTTGTATATTACTATACTACAACTTTTCTCTTCCCACAACTATTTGACATAAGTTCCTTTCCCGTTCTATAATCAATGGAAAACCCGGAAAGGAGCCAGTACATGAACCCATACAGCAGCTTTGCACAGGTATATGATGCCTTTATGGATAACATTCCCTATCAAAAGGGATGCCAGTACCTGTGTGGCCTATTACGGCAATATGGAATTTCAGAAGGACTGGTTGCAGAGCTTGGATGCGGAACCGGAACCCTGACAGAGCTTCTGGCCGCTTCTGGTTATGACATGATTGGTATCGACAATTCTCCGGACATGCTGGAGCTTGCTCTGGAAAAAAAGCAGACTTCCGGACAGGACATCCTATATCTGCTCCAGGATATGCGGGAATTTGAATTATATGGTACGGTAAGGGCAATCCTCTCTTTTTGTGACAGCATCAATTATATTACGGAACGCACAGACCTGGTGCGGGTTTTTCAGTTGGTTAACAACTATCTGGACCCGGGAGGATATTTTATTTTTGATTTTCATACGGAGTATTACTATGAAGCCCTTCTCGGAGAATCTGTCATTGCTGAGGACCGGGAGGATATGAGCTTTATCTGGGATAATTATTATGATAAGGAATCTCGTATAAATGAATATTTATTGAGTATTTTTGTACGGGAAAGCACTGGATTGTACCGGAAATTTCAAGAGGAGCATATTCAGAGGGCTTACGCACTGCCGGAAATCCAGGAGCTTCTTTCCCAGGCCGGTCTGGACTATGTCACAGCCTATGATGAGCTTTCTTTTCAGGCACCAGGCACGGAAAGCACCAGGATTCATATCATTGCCAGAGAGCATGGTAAACAGGAAGCCTGATATTATCTTCATCTAAAAATTAAGAGAAAGGAATATTACTATGTCAGACTATATCATCCGTGGAACCGCTGCCGGAGATCAGGTACGGTTCTTCGCCGCAACTACAAGGGAACTGGTGGAGACTGCCCGCCAGATACACAATACCAGTCCGGTAGCAACTGCCGCTCTGGGACGGCTTCTGACTGCCGGAGCCATGATGGGCAGCATGAATAAAAATGAAAAGGACCTGACCACCTTGCAAATCAAGTGTTCCGGTCCCATTGAGGGATTAATCGTTACTGCGGACGGCAATGCCAATGTAAAAGGCTATGTTACAAATCCCGATGTGATTCTCCCGGCAAACAGCAAGGGAAAATTAGATGTTGCCAGGGCGTTAGACCTGGGCGTGCTAAGTGTCATTAAGGATATCGGACTGAAGGAACCATATGTGGGACAAACCCATCTGGTTTCCGGTGAAATAGCAGAGGACCTGACTTATTATTTTGCTACCAGTGAGCAGATACCAAGCTCTGTCGCCCTGGGCGTCCTGATGGAGAAAAATAATACGGTGAAGCAGGCCGGCGGATTTATCATCCAGCTCATGCCCTTTGCTGAGGATTCCCTGATTACTGCTCTGGAAGAACGGTTAAAGAATTTTTCTTCCGTCACCCGTCTGCTGGAGGAAGGAATGACGCCGGAGACTATGATGGAGCAGCTTTTTCAGGGGTATGAGCTTCGTATTATGGATACCATATCCACTGCATACCACTGCGACTGCTCCAAAGAACGGGTCTACCGGGCAGTTATGAGTATCGGCCGGAAGGACATTGAAGAAATGATTGCAGACCAAAAGCCAATTGAAGTAAACTGCCATTTTTGCAGAAAAACTTACTGCTTTGATGTAGACGAATTAAAATCGATGCTGAACTAATTTCTGTTCCTGCATACTTATACTTGTATCAAAACGGAAATACTACTATTGCGTCTGTGCATTCCTCTTTGCCCGCATCCGCAGAGTCGGGTCCAATATCTTTTTACGAATCCGCAGACTCTTTGGGGTAATTTCCAGCAATTCATCCGTATCAATAAACTCCAATGCCTGTTCCAGACTGAGGATTCTGGGCGGAACTAATTTCAGGGCATCATCCGAACCGGAAGAACGGGTATTGGTAAGATGCTTGGTTTTACATACATTTACCTCAATATCATCCGTCTTGGCATTCTGCCCGACAACCATACCCCCGTATACTGCCTCTCCTGGTCCGATGAACAGAGTGCCGCGCTCCTGTGCGTTGAACAATCCATAGGTGATACTGGTTCCGCTTTCATATGCAATCAGAGAACCCTGATTCCGGTACTGGATATCGCCCTTGTAAGGGCCATAGCCGTCAAATATCGTATTGATTACTCCGGTTCCCTTGGTAGAGGTCATGAACTCACTGCGGAACCCAATCAAGCCACGGGAAGGAATCGCAAATTCCAGGCGGACATTTCCATCCGACATAGGAGCCATACCCTGAAGCTCACCCTTTCGCTGGGTCAGCATATTAATTACCGTTCCGGAGAATTCATCCGGCACATCCACAACTGCCAGCTCCATTGGCTCCAGCTTTTTTCCCCGTTCATCTGCTTTATAAATGACCTCTGCCTTGCTAACTGCAAATTCAAAGCCTTCCCGGCGCATGTTTTCAATTAATACAGACAAATGCAGCTCGCCTCTGCCGGATACCTTGTACGCCTCTGTGGTATCCGTTTCTTCTACCCGCAGGCTGACATCTGTATTCAATTCCCGAAACAACCGGTCCCGCAAATGGCGGGAGGTTACAAACTTCCCTTCCTTTCCGGCCAGCGGGGAATCATTTACCATAAAATGCATGGAAATCGTCGGTTCTGAAATCTTCTGAAACGGAATCGGTTCCGGCGCCTCCGGTGAGCAAAGGGTATCCCCGATATGAATATCTGCAATTCCGGAAATCGCTACGATTGCACCAATCCCCGCTTCATTTACCTCCACCTTATTCAAGCCGTCAAACTCATACAGCTTGCCAATCTTAACCTTCTGATGCTTATCCGGGTCATGATGATTGACCACCACAACCTCCTGATTCAGCTTTAAGGTGCCGTTATCTACCTTGCCAACACCAATCCGTCCTACATATTCATTATAATCAATGGTACTGATTAATACCTGGGTCGGTGCTTCCGAATCCCCTACCGGAGCGGGTATATGATGAATAATCGCCTCAAACAGCGGCTTCATATCCGTACCAGTCTCTTCTTCCCTGTCACTTGCAACACCGGTTTTAGCAGAAGCATAGATAAACGGACAATCTAACTGCTCCTCACTGGCGTCCAAATCCATGAGCAGCTCCAGCACTTCATCTACCACCTCTGCCGGTCTTGCCTCCGGCCGGTCTATTTTATTGATACATACAATCACGCTTAAGTCCAGCTCCAGTGCCTTTTTCAATACAAACTTGGTCTGGGGCATGGCACCCTCAAAGGCATCCACGACCAGGATTACCCCGTTTACCATCTTCAAAACCCGTTCCACTTCACCACCGAAATCCGCATGACCCGGCGTATCTATAATGTTAATCTTGGTATCCCCATACATAACGGCGGTATTCTTGGAAAGAATTGTAATACCCCGCTCCCGCTCAATATCGTTGGAGTCCATTACCCGCTCTGCAACCTCCTGGTTTTCCCGAAAGACACCGCTTTGCTTTAACAATTCATCTACCAGTGTTGTTTTGCCATGATCGACATGGGCAATAATCGCTACATTTCGAATATCCTCTCTTGCGCTTTTCATATATAGCCTTCTTTCTTACCTACAAATCTTTTTCCTGTCTTTTTACAACGTGTTACATTCTAACATAGAGAATTACGGTTGGCAAGAAAGAGTTGTCTGTAAATCACCTTTTATCCAAATATTTCTCCTTTTTTCTTCACCAGGATTCTGCCTCCCGTGGCTTCTGTCACGCCTCGGACAAAATCCGGATACACAGGGGCATACACCTGAACCTGCAAGGTCACCTTATCCGTATACACCGTATCGATGATGGTTCCATCTGCATGCTCCATCAGATACTGAAGCTTTCCCAGGTCCCCATATGCAATCGTAAGCTCTGCCTCCATCAGCTGCCGCTTCCGGTGAATGACACTGGCCGCTAACCCGGCTCTCGCTGCATCGGTATAAGCACGCACCAGTCCGCCAGTTCCAAGAAGCGTCCCGCCAAAATACCGGGTAACCACAATACAGATATTCCGGATACCGCTTCCCTGTATCACTTCCAGTATCGGCTTTCCGGCAGTTCCCTGGGGTTCTCCGTCGTCTGAAAACCGTAATACCGGCTGACTGCCCAGTCCCACCGAGTAGGCAAAGCAATTATGCCTGGCATCATGATGCTTCTTTTTTATCCCTTCGATAAAGCCGGCGGCGGCTTCCTCCGTTTCCACAGAAGCTGTATACCCGATAAACCGGGATTTTTTTTCAACAATTTCTCCCTGTCCGCCTTCTGCAACTGCAAGATATTCTTCCATATCCCTGTCTTTCCTTCCTTTATTCTATACCGCAGCAGCTCTCTGGCAGATACATCTGTCTTAGGGCAAATGCGGTTAACCTGTAACCGTACTCCGTCACCCTCAGTATAGCTTTCCCATTAAAAGAACGCAATTACAATCGGAATAAAATCTTTCAAATTTGTGAACAATCTTGGATACCTTAAACTTTTTCTTTATTTCAATAGGTAAGTTTGCTATAATGGGTGAAGTGCTAATGGCTACATATAAAGGAGGCGCTTTCATGAATTTCAGTAAAAGTGAAGCAATTAAAAAGCAAAAGCATTTGGTATCCAAGGCCAGTAAAAACGCAGAAAAAGCAAAAGTATCTTTGTTCAAGGCTTTTTTGGTCTGTATCATTGCTTTTGGTGCTATATGCGCCGGTGCCGGATTCGGTATGTTCAACGGAATCCTGGATAATGCACCGGATATTAATGATATCAATGTTGTTCCGGAGGGATTTCAAACCTGCATCTACAATCAGGACGGAAAACTAATCCGGACACTGTCCACGACGGATTCCAATCGTGAATATGCACATTACAATGAAATCCCGGAGGACCTGGTCAATGCCTATATCGCCATTGAGGATCAACGGTTCCGCAGTCATAATGGGATTGATATCCGTGGTATTTTCCGTGCCTTCTATGAGGGTGTGAAAAACGGCGGACATTTTAACCAGGGGGCCAGTACCATCACTCAGCAGTTGATTAAAAATGAGGTATTTAATGTCGGTCTGGATGAAACCACCTTTATGGAATCCTTAGAGCGTAAGATTCAAGAGCAGTATCTTGCCATTGAATTGGAAAAACGGCTAAGCAAGGATGAGATTCTGGAATACTATCTAAACAGCATTTATCTTGGACAGGGCTGTAATGGGGTACAGACAGCAGCGGAAACCTATTTCGGGAAGGAAATGTCAGAATTGACGATTTCTGAATGCGCTGTTATCGCTGCCATTACCCAGAGTCCTTATAAGAACGACCCAATCATACATCCGGAATTCAATGCAGAACGCCGGCAAAAGGTACTGGATAATATGCTGGAGCAGGAATTAATTACGGAAGCAGAATATAAAGCCGCTTGTGCGGATGATGTTTATTCCAGAGTGGAATTACATTATGATACCGTATTGGAGGAACGGGAACCAAACTCTTATTTTATCGATGCTACCATTGCCTCTCTGGTGGACCAATTGGTAACCGAATGCGGATATTCCAGAAAGGATGCCAATAACTTAATTTATACCGGTGGTCTTTCCATTTACATTACACAGGACGAGGATATTCAGACCATTTGCGATACTGTATTAAATGATGCGGAGAATTATCCGGCTACTACCCAGGTTGCCCTGTCTTATCAGCTGACACTGATTGATGATGAAGGAAATGCAACGAATTTCAGTAGTAACCACTTATTAAATCATTTCAAGGAAAAAACCGGAAACTCCAACTATTCACTGATATATTCCAGTGAGGAGGCGGCAAGAGCGGCAGCAGATGAATTCCGGGCAGATATGGAGGAGGCGAATCCGGACCTCCATTTCCAGCTGGAAACCTATGATACTACCATACAACCCCAGATTTCCTTTACAATCATGGACCAGTCAACGGGCCATATCATGGCAATGGTAGGCGGCCGGGGTGAGAAAAAGGGAAATCTGACCTTCAATCGTGCAACGGATGCAACCCGTCAGCCTGGCTCCTGCTTCAAGGTACTGGCTGCCTTTGTACCGGCATTGGATGGCGGCGGCAAAACACTGGCTACCACCTATGAAGATAAGCCTACTAATTATGCAAACGGCCGCCCGGTATCGAACTGGTGGGGCGGCAGCTACAGAGGCTTTAATTCCATCCGGGATGCTATCCGGGATTCCATGAATGTCATTGCTGTTCAATGTATTACGGATATTACTCCGGAGCTTGCCTTTCCATATCTGCTTGACATGGGCATGACTACTCTGGTCGAATCCGAAACCTATCCGGATGGAACCGTTTATTCCGATATTCAGCAGTCAACCGCCTTAGGCGGTATCACCAATGGTATTACGAATCTGGAGATTACGGCTGCCTATGCCTCTATTGCCAACTGTGGTGTTTATGTAGAGCCAATTTACTATACTAAGGTTCTGGATCATGATGGAAATGTATTAATCGATAACCAGCCGGAAACCAGACAGGTTATGAAGCCGACAACCGCCTGGCTGATTAACAATGCCATGAAGGATGTTATTACCTCCGGTACCGGTGGTCCTTGTGCCTTATCCAGTGGAATGCCGGTTTCCGGTAAGACCGGAACCACCAGTAAGGACTATGACTTATGGTTCTGCGGTTCTACCCCATACTATACAGCATCCATCTGGCTGGGCTATGATATTAATACTACCCTTCCGGGTGGCAGCGGAAGTCTCCATGAACGGATGTGGTCCAAAATCATGCAGCAGATTGTGGAATTAGAAGAACAGGAAATCAAGGATTTCCCTCAAGTAGATGGGATTACCAGTGCTACCGTATGCCGGACTACCGGCCTCCTTCCAAAGGAAGGCTGCGAAACCCGAACGGAATACTTTGCTGTCGGAACAGTACCGACGCAGACCTGCGGTGCTACTACCGTGGAAATGTGCGAGGATTCCAAGCTGCCGGCAACGGATACCTGTCCAAACAAATTCAGCTTTACCTATATCGTACAACCGGATGGTTCCCTTTATATTCCTTACGCTTATGAGGAAAAAGGAATCCCGGAAGGCTTCCAGGAGCAGACCTGTTCCTTGCATCCGGCTTCCGATTCACCGGAAGCAAATCCGAATACCTTTACGATATCCTCTTCCGTGAACGGCACAGGCGGTACGATTACGGAAAGCGCTCAGGTTCCGGCAGGGGGGTCTAAGACCTTTTATATCATAGCATCAGATGGTTATGCGATTAAAGATGTACTTGTGGATGGAAGAAGCGTAGGCGCCATATCTGCTTATACCTTTACGGATGTGGATCGGAATCGTACGATTTCAGCCACCTTTACAGCTTCCGGAAGCACGACTGTGAATCCTCCTGCTCCATCTTCGGAAAGCACAGAGCCACAGCCGACGGATACCACTGTACCGCCACCGCCTTCCAGCGATGCCACAACGCCAGTTCAGTCAAATACCCCGTAGCAACTACGGGCATGACTCAGCTTGTTCTTTCCGCCCATGGGGCTGGGTATTTGACCCTCGCGGCATTCGTGAAATATCCATGCAGGCATAGCTATTTTCCTCATTGCCCGCGGGAATAAAAATCGGATAGATAGCAAAATAGGGCTGTCCCTTTCATGAATCAAATTTCGTGAAGGGACAGCCCCGTTTTCATCTATATAAAGGAATAAACCCTAGGAATCTATTCCATTACTTTTTCATCTTTGGTTGGAAAATCAGGGATGCAATATAAGAAAAAATCAACGCTGCAGAGGTTCCTACTGCCGCCATCATAAAGCCGCCCCGAAACAAACCGATAAATCCATCCGTATCCACAGACTCACGGATTCCTTTCCATAGATTGTACCCAAAGCCGGTTAATGGTACGGAAGCTCCTCCACCGGCAAATTCCAGCAGCGGCTCATATAACCCGACTGCCCCCAAAACGGCGCCGACACATACCAGAGTCACCATAACCCGCCCCGGCAGCATTTTTGTCGTGTCCATTAATATCTGGGAAAGCACGCAGATAATTCCGCCAATTACAAATGCCCATACATAATTCATGATACACACCCCCTGTTTTCAATCATAACACCATGCGCGATACCCGGTACACTTTGTCCTTCATTAAAGCTGACCGTGGACAATAAGGCACCGGTCGGCACAAATAACACCCGGTTCCATTCCCGGCTCCTCAATTTATCCAGAATCAGTCCTGCCAGAGTAACGGCGGAGCAGCCACAGCCGGAGCCGCCGCTATGGGTATCCTGTTCCCTGTTATCATAGATTTCAATTCCACAGTCCATGTGCTGGTCCATGATATCATACCCATTATCGTTGAGCAGCTTAATCAGAATCCCTTTTCCTACTTTTCCCAAATCACCGGTAATAATCCGGTCATAATAATCCGGTTTGATTCCAAAATCCTGTAGATTCTGATAAATCAAGGATGCAGCAGCCGGCGCCATGGCAGCGCCCATATTCATAGAATCACGCACCCCGTAATCCGTAATCACTCCTGTGGTAATCCCTCGAATCACAATATCCCCCGTTCGTCGTGACAATACAAAGGCTCCACTACCTGTAACGGTCCAGGTAGCACTAAGGGGACGTTGATTTCCATATTCCAGGGGAAACCGAAACTGCTTCTCCGCACTTCCAAAATGACTGGAGGCAACGGTCAGCACCTGCTCTGCGTAGCCTGCGGCTACCGTCATAGCGCCTAATGCAAGCCCCTCCCCTGCGGTAGAACAGGCGCCATATAGTCCAAAGAAAGGAATATCCATGTCCTTTAATCCAAACGTAGATGCTATCAGCTGTCCCAGCAAATCACCGGCAAACACATAACGGATTTCCTCTTTCTTTAATCCTGACTTCTCAATTGCCTTCATACATGCCTGATGCACTAATTCACTTTCCCCCTCTTCCCAGGAATCCTTACCTACGGTAGGGTCTTCCACTATCACATCAAAATAATTCTTTAAGGGACCTTCCCCCTCCTTTTGTCCCACTACGGAAGCAGCACTCAAAATACAAGGCGGATTTGCAAATTCAATGCTTTGCTTTCCTTTTAATTGCTGCATTTCATCACCTCCACATAATAAAACAACATTTTTTGCTGATTACTATTATTCCAAATTGCAAAAAAAATATGTGAAAATGACCATGAAACACAATGCCTATATATGGAATCAAAAAGCGACAAACAAAACTTTGGTTTCGCTCATCGCTTTTTTCTCTTATCTGTTATTTTATTTTTATCTTGCTCTTATTTTTATCTTGCTTCTATTTTCCTTTTATTGTTTTATTTGACTTTTATTTTCCTTTTTGACTTCTCACCTTTCTTCTGCTGTTATATTTCCTTTGCTTTGCTGCTGTTATATTTCCTTTGCTTTGCTGCTATTTCACTTTCCTCTTTCTGCTATGTTACCTTTTCTTTGCTTCTATTTAACTTTTTGCGGTTATTGATACTGTGGAACTACTTTTGCCAGAAGTGTCACAATACCCAAAACCGTTAATACAATTCCCACCGTTCGATTCAGCTTCTTTTCTTCACACTTATTTGCAAATCTCGCCGCCCATGCTGCACCGATTACTGTAGAAATGATGCAGATAACCAGTGCTTTGATATCCATATGTCCTCCCATAGAGTAATGACTGACTGCACCGGTCAATGCAATAATAGTCATAATCATGGTACTGGTTCCCACTGCGGTTTTTAAATCATATCCCAGAAGGACAGTTAATGCAAACAGCATCATAGCGCCTCCGCCTACACCGGCAAAGCCGCAAATCAATCCGATTACAATTCCGGAGCCAATGGATAATGTAATCTGCAGCCAGGGTTTATGATTGATGGAATCCGTTTTCTTTTTCGTAATGGGACTAAAAATAAACTTAAGCCCCAGATATGTAGTCGCAATCATGGAATACAGTCCAATGCCATTGGGTGATGCCATAGAAAACCAGTAACCAATATAACTGCCGGCCACTGAGCATACAAAAGCCGGGCCTAAAATCAACAATCCCCGTTTGATATCAATATTCTTATTGCGGTAATAGGTATAAGCAGACAAGGCAGAAGCCAGAACATCGGATGCCAGCGCGATTGCTACCACATCATAGGAATCCATTCCCCCTAGTGATACTAAAATCGGAGTAATCACAACCGCAGCAGAAAGACCTGCCAGTCCTGTAACAATTCCCGCGCCTAAGCCTGCTATAATACACAAAAAAATAAAATACATGAAGCTTTCCTCGATTCATACAGCTCCATGTATTTTATCACCTAATAGTGCATTTTTCCAGTGTTTCTATCCCTTTTTTACTATTTTCACTAATTTTTTATATTTTGTATACCGACAAGGAAAATTCCCAGTCTCACTCTGCTCCGCTTAGCTGGCGCTGCAGGGTCTGTAATAAAACCTCTGCTTTTACCGGCTTTTTCAGGCAGACATCCGTTGAAGCCATTTTATAATGTTCCTTTAATTCCAAAGCCTCGTCTTCTGTTAATAACGTAACCGGAATCTTAGTCTCTTCCTTTTTGAGATAAAGCACCTTCTTCGCAACAGCTTCATCCTGTAGGACAATCGCTGTATCAACAACAACCGCATCCACTGTATGGGAGCTTAAATAATCCAAGGCGGATTTGCCGGAACTGATTACAATCACCTTATAATATTCATTCAAAAACAGCTTCATTTCCTTTAAGAAGTCTACACTGCTGTCAACTATCAGAACCGTCTTTTCCTCCGGTATGCCACTCAGACGTGAAAATACCTCCTCCACCCGTTCCATCAGAATCTTCTTTTCCACGGGCTTCATAATATATCCTTCCGCTCCGATTGCCGCACAGCACTTTACTGTATCCCGGTCTTTTCTTCCGGTAAAGAAGATGACTGGAAGATGCTTTCCATTCTGTAAAGCACGAATCTGCTCAATTGCCGCAAAACCACTTAATCCCGGCATTTCAATATCCAGCAGCAGCAAATCCAGCTTTGCTTCCTCCACAATATGGATGGCCTGCATGCCTGACAAAGCGCCTAATACATCAAAGCCTTCTTCTGTCAAATATTTTTGTACGGTCTTTAGGCACATCATATCATCATCGACTACTAATATTCTTTTTGCCATGCTGCCACCTCCTTGTAGTCATTATATCACACATGGTTGTGGGTTTGCAAAAATTTTCAAGGCTATGATAGCGTAAATTTACTGTAGGAATTAAATAGACAGAGCTGCCCCGGTTCTGTT
>JAMOZY010000009.1:0-64034 GCA_023667695.1 Clostridium sp.
TTTACTTTAGGGATATATAAGCATCCGGTATTCCTATGAATCTGCCATAACCATTCTCTAAAAACGGTAGGCTGAGAATAGATACTTTTGACATATGGATACATTCCTCAAAAGGCTGTTCTGCAAAAGGATACAGATAGGTGCTGAAAATGTTGCATTATGGAGCTGCACCTGCCTTGGCAGCGGCTTCCTGAGGATAAATATCTCAAAGAAGACCTTAGAAGCACGTTGGTACTTAGGTGCGGTACTATCGCACCTTATGTACCATTACGTGCTGGCAGGAGCGAAAGCGTGTCTTCGTGAGATATTTACCTCAGGAAGCCGCGGTAGCAGGGTTAGTACACTAAACCATAATTTATAGTAGCCTAAGCCATGCCTACCTCGCCTCCACTTCGTTCTGACCCAATGGTAGTGCGCTGATGCGCACGTAGGTCATAAGGCATCCTCCCATCTGCGATGGGTCCCTCCTTATGACAACAGTCGCAGGGCTTCGCCCTATATGAGTACAGAATAACCTGCTCTTTCGTGTGCAAGCACCCGACGAGCAGTTATTCCGACTCATGCATGGCTCATATAAACCGCAATTTATAATCTTCCTTGCATTTGGTAATACTGATAGGAATAGTATATTGCCGCATTCGTACAACAGAAAACAGATGTTGGACAGGTTGCGGTAGAAGTCGAATTGTACTATACTAAATGCAGTTGACTTTGATAAGACAGGAGGAACAGATACATGGAACGACCAAATGCGTGGAAGACTTACACGAAAAAGCAATTAAAGGAATTGGAGAAGCTAAATAAGAACTATCGGGCATTTCTGGATGCTGGAAAGACAGAACGGGAATGCGTAACAGAGATAGTGAAGCAGGCGGAGGCCGCCGGTTACGTGAATTTGGAAAAAATACTGGCAAAGCAGCAGTCAGTGAAAGCAGGCGATAAGGTATATGCTGTATGCATGAAGAAAACCATTGCATTATTTAATGTAGGAACCGATCCGATGGTACAGGGAATGAATATTCTGGGCGCTCATATTGATTCCCCCCGCATGGATGTAAAGCAGAACCCATTATATGAAAATGGAGATATGGCGTATCTGGATACTCATTATTATGGAGGAATCAAGAAATATCAGTGGGTAACTCTGCCATTAGCAATTCATGGAGTTGTTGTAAAAAAGGACGGTTCCGTTACAGAGATTGTCGTTGGTGAAAAGGAGGACGACCCTGTATTCTGCGTAACTGATTTGCTGATTCATCTTGCTGGAGAACAGCAGGAAAAGAAAGCGAATAAAGTGATTGAAGGAGAAAAGCTGGACATATTATTTGGAAGCATTCCTTTGAAAAATGAAGAAAAAGAGGGAGTAAAGAAGGGTATTTTAAATCTCTTAAAGGAGCAGTACGATATGGAGGAAGAGGATTTTCTTTCTGCGGAATTAGAAGTGGTTCCGGCTGGTAAGGCAAGAGAAGCTGGTATTGACCGAAGCATGATTATGGCTTACGGCCAGGATGACCGGGTATGTGCCTATACCTCTCTGGTGGCGATGTTAGAGGTAAATGAAGTGAAGAAAACGACCTGTTGTCTGTTGACCGATAAGGAAGAAATCGGAAGTGTGGGTGCGACTGGTATGCAGTCGAAATTTTTTGAAAATACGGTGGCTGATTTATTGGATGCAAAGGGCGAATTCTCCGAGCTGACCCTGCGCAGATGCTTGAAGAATTGCCGTATGCTGTCCTCGGATGTCAGTGCAGCCTATGACCCCCTTTATGCTTCCGCTTATGAAAAAAATAATGCTGCTTATTTTGGCCGGGGCATGGTATTTAATAAGTTTACCGGAGCGAGAGGTAAATCAGGCTCCAACGATGCCAATGCAGAATATATGGGAGTGCTGCGAAGGATTTTGGATGATAATCAGGTCGCTTATCAGACGGCAGAGCTTGGAAAGGTAGATGTAGGCGGTGGCGGAACCATTGCGTATATTCTGTCCTTATATGGTATGGAAGTAATCGATAGCGGTGTTGCAGTACTGAATATGCACGCACCTTGGGAAGTGACCAGCAAGGCAGATGTATATGAAACAAAGAAAGGCTATGTGGCATTTCTAAAGGATGCTTAAAGGAAATGCTATGGGGTTCCTGTTGGCAGGATAATAAATAAACAGAAAAAGAACGGCACATACATGGTAAAAACAGTGTTTGTGACCGTTCTTTTTGCAGTTAAAATAAGTATAAAAGCCTATTTGATACCTGATATATATTTAAAACAGAAAATAATAATAAAAATTATATTGATTAATAAAAAAATATACATTTTTCTAATATGTATATTGATTTGCGAATAAAACAATGTTATTATAAATTAACGGAGCGACTGGAAAGGACATAAATGAAAAATAGTATACAAAAGACAGTGGATGATTTGTGTCCGATGGATGATATATTATTTCATAAACTGTCGGAAAATCGGTATTTTTGCGAAGAGCTGTTGCGTTGTATTTTAGAAAAACCGAATCTGGAGATTATAGAAAATCTTCCGCAAAGAAGTCTTAAAAATGTAAAAGGACGTTCTGTAGTCCTTGAACTTTTATGTCAGGATGTTGAACAGGATTACTTTAATGTAGAGCTTCAGAATGATAATCATGACAACCATCAGAAGCGGGTACGGTACAACGGTTCCAATGTAGACACCTATATAACGGAAAAAGGAACAGCATTTAAGGATTTGCTGGATGTATATGTGATATATATTAGATTTTGACATCTTTAAAGGCGGAAGAACGATGTATCATGTGCATAGAGTAATCCATGAAAAATGTGAAATTACATGCAATGGCTTTCATGAAATCTATGTGAATTCAGAAAATGATGACGGAAGTGCAGTAGCTGGACTAATGACGATTCTCAAGAGCAGAGATGTTCAATTTGATCCGAGATTTCCGCACATTTGCAGAGCGATTCGAGATATAAAGCAGAGGAAAGGGAGGGATACTATGTGCGAAACAGTAAAGAACTATGCTAAAGAATATGCAGAGGAAAAAATCATTCAGATTGCAAAAAATATGATTAGAAATGGATTCAGTGTAGCTTCCATTTCTGAGAACACAGGGCTTTCGCCGGAACTGATTGCAGGCTTAATGAAAGAATGATTGTAAGAATGATTATATGAATAAAGGGGCTGATAACAGCCCCTTTTGTAATCTGACATTTTTGTCAAATTCACTATTCTGTTGCTACTCCAGCTTCCTCTGCCCACTGATCCAGCTTCTTCATGGTAGCATCATAAGTATCCTGGGAAATTCCCGGAAGCTCACCGCCCCAAAGCTTCTTAGCAGCCTCAAAGCCCTTCTGGATTGCACTACGCATCTTCTCAATCTTGCTGCTGTCACCACCAGCGGCAGCTTTCGCAAACTCTACTAAACGGTCAGAAGTCTGATTGACACCCCAGTAACCATCTTCTGCAATGTCAGCCTGAGCCTGAGCAGCAGTTGCTGCATCTACAGTAAAGTTACCGGTACGAATTGCATTCCAAAATGCAGAATTATTCATAATGTCAGAAGAATTTGCTGATGCATAGGTGTTTCCCTGCTTGGTTATCACCTTTTCAACTAAACTCTTTAAAGAGGAAAGTCTTGCGTCAGAATCTGCCTGCAGCTTTGCGATAATAGCAGAATTTGATTTCTTACTGTCTTTCGTAGATGAACTCTTCTCATATACAACAGCGGTATCATCTACCTTGCTTTCCACTTCACTGGTCTTTGCTGCAGTTGTTGTATTTGGAGTTGCAGCAGTGTAAGTGGTACTTGATACTCCATTAATCATATTATCACCCTCCTTGGTAATGATTACATCTGGCATCCTGCCAACTATAGGTTTCGTTATCTAATATATCGGCTGTTTGTAGAAATACTTAACCCTTAAAATGGAAAAACTATAAAAACTTCATAAAAAATGTCTTTTTTCAGATACAATCCCAAGGGCATATGCTATACTTTGAGAAGATAAAGGAAGGTATTACTCATGAAGATAGCGGATAAAGTTAAGATGCTGGTGATTCCTCTGGTATTGATTCCCTTTGTAATCATTATCCTTGGAACAATTGTGTTTGGACGGATTTATTTAAAAAATGTATTTGGCACCAGGGATGGTGACGGTCTGGAATCCTATGCGAATCCAATGCTGACCATGAATGGGATGGCAGAGGAAATTTTTGCAGAGCTTCAGCAGGAGGTAGAAGCGAATCCGGACCAGCTTCTGGATGTGGATTATCTGGAGAAGCTGAATACCCGGTTGAAAAAAAGCAATGCGTTTTTTTTGGTACGGATTGAGGAGGAAATCTACTATAAAGGACAGGAAGAAACAACAGAATTGGAAAAGCTGTTGCCAGCCTACGGGGATAACAATCAGATAGAAGGCGGATTATTTATAGATGCGCCCAACCCCCTTTTTTTACGCCAGCAGGATTTTATATTGCAGGATGGAAGAACCGGCTCTGTATTTGTTGTTACTTATACAGATACCCTGGTTCGGAATATGAAACGCATTCTTATGGAAATCATGCTGATGCTGATTGGGGTTTTAATGATGGTCAGCGGCTTTACCTCTTTGTATATTTACTGGATATTTGTCCGCCCGTTAAAGCTTTTACAGGAGGGAACGGAACGGATTAAGGAGGGAAATCTGGAGGAGGATGTAGAAGTACTGTCAGATGATGAGATAGGACAGGTATGTCAGTCCTTTAATGAAATGCGGGTAAAGTTAAAGGAATCGGTGGATGACCGGATGCGGTATGAGCAGGAAAACAGAGAATTAATCAGCAACATTTCCCACGATTTGAGGACGCCGATTACTGCGATTAAGGGATATGTGGAAGGAATCATGGATGGTGTTGCAGATACGCCGGAGAAAATAGACCGGTATATCCGGACGATTTATAATAAAGCAAATGAAATGGATGTATTGATTAATGAATTGTCGTTGTATTCAAAGATTGATAATAATTCAATCCCTTATAATTTTGTGAAGATTAATGTTGCATCTTATTTTGATGATTGTATTGAGGATATTTCTGTGGATATGGAAGCAGCAGATGTAGACCTGCGATATGAAAACATTTGTGCCGGAGATACCCGGGTGATTGCTGACCCGGAGCAGATTCGTCGGGTAATTGGCAATATAGTGACAAATGCAGTGAAGTATAATAAAAAAGAAGAACGCTCCATTCAGATTAAGGTAAGGCCTTATGATGAGGATTATATTTGTATTGGGATTCAGGATAACGGGAGCGGTATTGCCCCGAAGGATTTGCCGTTGATATTCAAGCGGATGTATCGGACGGATGCTTCCCGAAATTCTTCTACCGGAGGAAGCGGACTGGGACTGGCAATTGCAAGAAAGATTGTGGAAGAGCATGGAGGCAGAATCTGGGCGGAAAGCGAGGAAGGAAAGGGGACGCTGATTGCATTTACATTAAAAATTTATAAGGAATAAAAGATTGTTTTTGGAAAAATATAAATGAATTGAAATGGAGCAGGAGGAATATAGAATGAGCAAGGTATTGATTATTGAGGACGAACAGGCGATTGCAGAATTGGAAAAGGATTATCTGGAATTATATGATTTTGAAGTTAATATTGAACAGGATGGAAAGAAAGGGCTGGACCGGGCATTATTAGAAAATTATGCTATAATCATTGTGGATTTAATGCTGCCAACGGTAGATGGATTTGAGATATGCAGGCGGATTCGGGAGGTAAAGGATATTCCGATTCTGGTAGTATCTGCCAAAAAGGAAGATATTGACAAAATCCGAGGTCTGGAGCTGGGGGCCGATGATTATATTACCAAGCCCTTTAGTCCCAGCGAGCTGGTAGCAAGAGTGAAGGCGCATTTATCCCGTTATGAGCGTCTGGTAAAGAGCGGCACCGGACAGGAAAATGAGTTTATTGAAATACGGGGAATCAAGATTGATAAGACTGCCCGCCGGGTGTTTATCAATGGGGAAGAGAAGATATTAACCACGAAGGAATTTGATTTGCTGGCATTTCTTGCAGCTAATCCCAATCGGGTTTACACCAAGGAGGAGTTATTTAAGGAAATCTGGAACATGGATTCCATCGGAGATATAGCGACGGTAACGGTTCATATTAAAAAGATTCGGGAAAAGATTGAATTGAACACAGCAAAGCCACAATATATTGAAACCATTTGGGGTGTCGGTTACCGATTTAAGGTTTAAATTGACCTGAGATTTGACCTGAGATTTGACCTGAGATTTGACCTGAGGAGGGACCCAGCGAAGCTGGGAGGAGCCCTTGGGTCGGGATGTAGGAAAGTACAAAGAAAGTCAGTCAGAGCCCTTGGGTCGGGATGTAGGAAAGCACAAAGAAAGTCAGGTAGAGCCCTTGGGTCGG
Organism: Clostridium sp.; assembly: GCA_023667695.1. Lineage (GTDB taxonomy): Bacteria > Bacillota > Clostridia > Lachnospirales > Lachnospiraceae > CAG-632. The sequence goes on from JAMOZY010000009.1 coordinate 6,410, forward strand.
GATGTAGGAAAGCATAAAGGAAGTCAGTCATAGCCCTTGGGTCGGATTGCAGAAAGGCACAAAGGAAGCATATATATAGTGAAATAAGGAAATGCGTATGAATTATAAATTAACATTAGCATATGATGGCAGTCGATATGATGGCTGGCAAAAGCAGGGCAATACAACAAAGACTATTCAGGGGAAGCTGGAAGCATTGCTTACCCGGCTTGATGGACAGAAGGTGGAAGTCCACGGGGCCGGAAGAACAGATGCGGGGGTTCATGCCAAGGGACAGGTATGTAACTGTAAATTAAACCGAAGCTGGCAGGAGGAAGAACTTCGGGATGCGTTAAATGAGTATCTGCCTGCTGATATCGCAGTATTAAAGGTGGAGAAGGTGCCGGAGCAGTTTCATGCAAGACTTTGGGCAAAGGGAAAGACCTATTGTTATCGCATACATACCGGAAAGGTACCGAATGTATTTGAACGGAATTATATCTATCAGCAGGAGGAACCGATATCGGTAGAGCGGATGCGGCAGGCTGCTTCTTATCTGGTGGGAACCTATGATTTCAAAAGCTTTTGTTCCAATAAGCATATGAAGAAATCAACGGTTCGCACCCTGGATGCTATTCAGATAGAAGTGCTTGAGGATGAGGTACAGATAATTTATCATGGCAATGGTTTTCTGTACAATATGGTACGGATACTGACCGGAACCCTGCTGGAGGTAGGAGAAGGAAAACGGACGCCGGAGAGTATGGAGAAGGTCCTGCAGGAAAAGAACCGTCAGGCAGCAGGTTTTACGGCACCGCCTCAAGGGTTGATTCTTTGGTCTGTGGATTATGAAGAATTGATTAAATGAATGCTGCGAATTTGCGGAACCATCTTGGATTTTTACCATGTATTATAGCCCATGGATTCATGAATCCGTTATTGATAGTTCATATCGAGAATACACTATCCATATAAAGTACCGGTTGCTTTAATCGTAGTATCATGAAGCGATGCAGTATATTAATAAAAGGGTGGTAACTTCTGATGGAGAAGGTCAGATTACAATCAGTCAAAATGAGAAAATAAAAGATAAAGAAATAAGTGGTTGAAGGGAATATATATTTGTACAGAAATATGGAACAATGCTATAATGTAAGTCGAGACGGCCAATGGCTGTCTGTTTTTGATACCATAGTATGCAGAAAAGCTGCTTGTGGCAGGTTCTCTATATCGTTTCCATGAAAGAGCATGGGATAAAAGGAAGGAAGAAGTAAATGAAAATACCGATTCTATATGAAGATGAAGCGTTGCTGGTATGTGTAAAACCCCAAGGGGTGCCGACGCAGGCAGATAAAAGTAATGATGGGGATGTATTGAATTATTTCAAGAGTTATATTTACGATAAAGAAGAGCTGGAGGAAGAGCCTTATCTGGCAGTCGTACACCGACTTGACCGACCGGTAGGCGGAATCCTGGTGCTGGCAAAGACCCAGCAGGCAGCCGCCGTCTTAAGTGATCAGGTTCAGGATGGAACCATGATAAAATACTATCAGGCAATCCTTACTGGAGAACTGAATTCGGAAAGCGGTACCTTAGAGGATTATTTGCTGAAGGATGGAAGGACAAATACCACCAGGGTAGTGCCAAAGGGGACCAAGGGCGCAAAGAAAGGGGTTCTGGATTATGAGGTTCTGGATGTATTGGAAACAGAGGAAGGAATCTTGTCATATGTATTGATACAATTAAGAACCGGACGGCATCATCAGATTCGGGTTCAGATGGCGAATCAGGGAGCTGGAATCTGGGGAGATACCAAGTACAATCCCAGGTTTCAGAAGGTAAAGCGAAGGTATCAGCAGATTGGGTTATATGCTACCCGGCTGGAATTCGAGCATCCGGTGACCGGAGAGCATCTGATATTTAAAAATGAGCCGGAGGGAGAGGCCTTTGAAATAATTGAAATGGAAGATTTTTAGAATAAAAGCAAGGGAAAAACGCTCATACTAATTTCAATGAAACGCATTGGGATTCCCTAGAGTAGTCAATGCGTTTCCAGATGAAAATATGGTCGGGATGAGGTTGGCATGAGCGGTTTTGTAAAAAGGCTTTGGGAAAAGGAAGAATATCGAAAAGGAATCCTGGTAGTGGGAATTACAATCGGAATTGTAGCGACCTTCCGTTATTTACTGCCCTTGGCGGTTCCCTTTTTGATTGCGTTTTTGTTTGCCGGCATACTTCGTCCAATAGTAGATTGGCTGGTGAAGCATTGGCATTGGTCCGATAAGCTTGCGTCTATTGTAGTCATACTGACGGCTGGTGTGCTGCTTTTGACTGTAGGTAAGGTTGTGGTGACGGCTCTGTATCGTCAGATTGAGAATTTCGTTACGTATCTGCCCTTTTACCAGGAGCAGTTTCTGGCAGGATTGGGAAACTGCTGCAGCTTTATTGATTCCGGCTTTCATCTGGAAACCGGGGCCAGCATGGCTTATGCTACGGATGTGCTGATGGGGGTATTTTCTGACTTTCAGACGACCGTTTTACCCAGGTTGACTACCAGTACAGTTACTGCCCTGAAGCAGGCCTTTGCGTCAATTCTCTTTCTATTTATCATGCTATATGCCGCTTTGTGTATGCTGAAGAATTATCATCAGTTATTCCGTACCGGAAGGCTTTCCGGTTATGTTCAGGAAATATGGAAGCATGTAATTCATTTGCTGGGTGTCTATGTGCGGGCGGAAGGCACCATTGCTTTTATTCAGACGATAATCTGTGGAATCGGACTTTGGATACTAAAGAATCCATATCCCTTGTTGTTAGCGGTTTTTATTGGAATTATTGATGCTTTTCCTGTATTTGGCAGCGGTACGATTCTGATTCCCTGGTCCGTGTATCGGATTCTGCTGGGGGATATCCGAATGGCAGCAGGTCTGCTCATCCTGTATCTGCTCTGTACACTGAATCGTCAGCTGCTGGAGCCAAGACTGTTGGGGCAGAAGCTGGGTATGAGTACCTTGCTGACCCTGTTCCTGATGTATATTGGATACCGTATTTTTGGCATTTTTGGATTTATCCTGGGACCGGTAGGGTATCTGATTGGAAGGGAGATTCTGGAAATGACAGAGAGAAAGAGTAAACTGGATTAATGGGTTTCAAGAGGGAATAAGGTATCAAAAAAGAAGCTATACCATTGCGAAACAGGGGTGTGGGATTAAGGAGGAGCAACCATGGCATATGATTGGAAGAAGGACTGGGAAGAGACAAAACAAAATATGGTGCGACTGAATTGGGAGAGGAAAATCAATGCTGCCTGTCAGGGATGGAATCAAGAGATGACAGAACTAGTCAATGCTTATAAGCAGGAGGTAGCAGAGTGGTACAGGCTTCCTCATTTTCCAGAGAATGGCTTCCAAACGACTACGCAGAATCTATGGTATACTCATTACTTGAATAAAAAGCGGTTAAGGGCATTGGGCTTAACTGCACACTATGATTACATACAACCTACAGATTATATAAGGGGAGAAAATCAACATTTCCCTTATTGGCACTACAATCATGATGGAAAGAACCTAATCTGCAGAATCAGCGATGCTATGCATTATAAGAAATCTTTTTTTCGGGGAAAAGATTTTATCTGGTCTGATGAAGGCAGCGGACTGCCGGGACAATACTATATCATTCAGGCCAGGGGGATGGGAGGAAACTATATCTGTCCCAATTGCGGACGAGAGGATAGTTTGGAGCATTTAATAGATGGCTGTGATTATTGTGGAACAAAATTCCAGCTTGAGGATTTTAAGGAGAAGGTTTCTTCTGTTTATATTCCGGGAAGCAGAACACAGAAGAGAAATGGTTTTACCCTTTTAAAGAATTTCTGGCCATTCTATATTGTCCTGCTGTTGTTCTTTGTGGGAAGTATAATTGTATCTGGTATTTTTATGGCAGGACTTCCTGTTTTAATGGAGCAGGAAAAAGCCATGGAAATTAGGAATATTCTGGAACATATGGAGCTTCTTTTAGTGCCGGCAGGAATGCTGATAGCACTTTTGGCAATTATTATTTTTCTGGTGGTTCTGCTTGGAAAAACGACAAAGGAAAGTGTGAGGGATGGAGCGGCAAGAACGAGGAAAACCCTGACTGAGCTGCGAAATGTAGATACATATTTTTCAGAAGAGTCTTTTATAGCAAATCTGTCCAACAAGCTGTTAAGCATATGCTATGCGGAGACTATGGAGGAAATCTGTTGTTTTGCAGAATGTGATATGCTTCCTTTTATACAGAGCTGCAAAAATGTTATTGATTGTAAAATGCTGGAGTGTGTATTGATGGATTACCGCATTCAGGGAGAGTATCAATATCTTGCTACAAAGGTCAAGCTTAGATTGGCTCAGTACGATAATGGAAGGGTGAATAGCTCAGAGACGCACGTAATGCTTGGACTTGTAAAGAGTATTCATGCTGTAACGCAGAGCATTCATGATGTAAATATATATCATTGTAATTCCTGCGGCAGAAGCCTGACATTGTTAAATGGAGGAAGATGTGAATACTGTGGAAATACGTTGGACTTGAAAAAGTATGACTGGATAATCGGACAATGTGAGTTGATTTTGTAATGTGGAATTATGAAGAGCATATGCTGAGGTAGGAATGGTATGGGAAAACGGATAAATTTTTGGATGGAATACGAAAGCTTTTTGCTGATTGCCCAGCGGGCAATTGATATAGGATGTACGATTGTCCGGGAGGATGCTGCTTCCGGAAGAGTGATAGAATGGAATGATACCAGTATTGTGACCCGGGACCAGTGTGATGGGTATTACTTCCACCTTTTAGAGGCTGGTCCCATCGAGATTGAACGGATTCCGGAAGGAAAGCGCTTGCGGCGTTATAATTGCGACAGCGGCAACGTGGTTATCGAAGCGGGATATTCGCCTATTATCAACAGTGGCGGACGGAAGATTATCCGGCGCGGGCATATTGGCTGTGAAACCGGATATTATGATGAAACCGGAAGGTTCATGGCAAGACCGGAGTGCCTGACAAGGGCATACAATATACTGCTGCGGTATGTGAGAAAGCTTGCACCGTATACGGAATTGACAGACAAGAGTATTGATTTCGGTGATAAAGATGGTGAAAAAAAATCGGAGTATGTACATAGGGAATATGTCACAAAGACCTGCCTGGATCTGAGAGATAAGGAAGGCTATAAGCTGGCGCAGATTTGACGGCTTGCATAATTTCCAAGACTTTACTATAATGAGGTCTAGTATTGGATTAAGGAAAAAGGAGAAAGTCATTATGGCAAAGGACAAGAAGTTAGTAGAAGCAATTACATCTATGGACGAAGATTTTGCACAATGGTACACCGATGTGGTATTAAAGGCAGAATTGATTTCTTATACGAATGTGAAGGGATGTATGGCGATTAAGCCGGCTGGCTACGCGATTTGGGAGTTGATACAGAAGCAGTTGGATGAACGGTTTAAGGAAACCGGTGTAGAGAATGTCTATATGCCGATGTTCATTCCCGAAGGTCTGCTGCAGAAGGAGAAGGATCATGTAGAGGGCTTTGCTCCGGAGGTTGCCTGGGTGACCCATGGCGGTTTGAACGAATTACAGGAACGGATGTGCGTCCGCCCGACCTCTGAAACCTTGTTTTGTGATTTTTATAAAAATGATATTCAGTCTTATCGGGATTTGCCGAAGGTATATAACCAGTGGTGTTCCGTTGTCCGCTGGGAAAAGGAAACCAGACCATTTCTCCGCTCCCGGGAATTCTTATGGCAGGAGGGGCATACGGCTCATGCTACCGCAGAGGAGGCGGAGGAGCGTACCATTCAGATGCTGAATGTCTATGCGGATTTCTGTGAAGAGGTATTGGCGATTCCGGTTATCAAGGGACGGAAAAGCGATAAGGAAAAGTTTGCAGGTGCAGAGGCGACCTATACTATCGAGTCATTGATGCATGACGGCAAGGCGTTACAGTCCGGAACCAGTCACAATTTTGGGGATGGATTTGCCAGGGCATTTGAGATTCAATATACAGACCGGGAAAATAAACTGCAATATGTGCATCAGACCTCATGGGGGATGACGACCCGTATGATTGGGGCAATCATTATGGTGCATGGAGATAATTCCGGTCTGGTGCTGCCGCCGAAGGTTGCACCGACTCAGGTTATGATTATCCCGATTCAGCAGAAGAAGGAAGGAGTGCTGGAAAAAGCCGCGGAATTAAAAGAAAAGCTGGGCGGATTCCGGGTAAAGGTAGACGACAGCGACAAGAGTCCGGGCTGGAAATTCAGCGAACAGGAAATGCGGGGCATTCCAATCCGTGTGGAAATCGGACCAAAGGATATGGAAGCCGGTCAGGCGGTTCTGGTTCGCCGGGATACCAGTGAGAAGCTTGTGGTACCTCTGGACGAGATTCCTTCCAGGGTAGGAGAGCTGTTAGATACCATTCAGAAGGATATGTATGAGAAGGCAAAGGCACACCGGGATGCGAATACACATACGGCCCTGACCTGGGAAGCGTTCAAAGAAATCCTGGATACAAAGCAGGGCTTTATCAAGGGCATGTGGTGCGGTGAAACCGAGTGCGAGACGGCAATTAAGGATGAAACCGGAGCGACTACCAGATGTATCCCGTTTGTTCAGGAGCAGCTTGGCGATGTCTGTGTACATTGTGGAAAGCCGGCAGCAAAGATGGTTTACTTTGGACGGGCATACTAGAAAACAATCGGAATTTTATTCCCGCGAGCAACGAGCCAAGTGGCTGCTTGCAGATATTTGGCGACTGCCGCGAGGGTGTTGACTTCTGCAGGTAATGAGGAAAATATCATGCTTGCATGGATATTTGACGAAAAGAAAAGCTTAGAAAAGCTCTGTGTAGATACTATGCAGAGCTTTTTTGATACCATACTATGCAGAGAAGCTGCCTGTAGCAGGTTTTCTGTATGGAGAGGTAGGCCCATGAATGACAGAAAAGGAATGGTCGATTCTGGTATGCAACGGAAAGTAGCATAAAAAAGACAAATGTATACAACTGTTGGTGGCGTAACGCAGTTTTTTTCGTTATGGTTGTCACATAGTCAACAACTCCATAGCAGGTAACGGGTATCCGGCTTGCAATGCTGCAAAGCAGTGGGGAAGTGACCCTTGCGGCATTTACCAGATGTACATGTAAGCAGGTTCATTTGGCACATTGTCCGCAGGAATGAATAAAACGAGAGGCGGTTGTATTATGAGCAGGGAAATAGTCATATCAGCAAAGCATTTGAAAAAGGCGTTTGGCAAAGGGGAGAGTATGCAGGTGATTTATTCCGACCTGGATATTGATATTTACAAAGGGGATTTTACTGTTATCATGGGTTCATCCGGAGCAGGCAAGTCTACGCTGATGTATTCTCTTTCCGGAATGGATAAGCCCGATGGCGGGGAGATTCACTTTGATGGAACGGACATCACCAGGTTAAATAATGACAAGCTGGCAGTATTTCGACGGAAACAGTGCGGATTCGTATTCCAGCAGATTTATTTGATTGATAAGATGAACCTTATGGATAATGTCATTGCAGCAGGGGTGCTGACAAGCAAGGACCGGGAGGACATCAGAAATCGTGCAAAGGAGCTGTTTTCTTTGGTAAATATACCGGAAAAAACATGGAAAAAAACATCTTCCCAGATTTCCGGAGGCGAAGCGCAAAGAGCGGGTATTGTAAGAGCGGTTATCAACAGTCCCAATGTACTGTTTGCGGATGAGCCTACCGGTGCGTTAAATTCTGCAAATTCAGCGGCAGTCCTGGATGTGTTTTCTTCCCTTCATAATCAGGGACAGAGCATCGTCATGGTTACCCACGACAAAAAATCAGCTCTGCGGGGAAACCGTATCATTTATATTAAGGACGGAAAGATTTTTGGCGAGTGTGATTTGGGGAAATTCGAGCAGGACAATACCGCGAGAACGGAAAAGCTGGATGCCTTCATTAAGGAAATGGGGTGGTAATATTGAAGAAACTATCCACACTCATTCTACATAATTTGAATAAAGCAAAGGGACAATATATCTCCTTTGGGATATTTATCTGCCTGACTGCATTTATTATCAATATTGCCCTTGTGCTTGCGTTTCAAACTTTTCACGCATATGACAGCCTGTTTGATGAACTTGACACAGCAGATATTAATTTTATGATTCCACAGCTTCAGGATAATGAGGATTTGCTCACGGAAGTGAAAGAGGTGGCAGGAGTATCTCTTGTTGAAAAGCATGAGGGAGTATTTATGTCTGCAACTGTCCGGGAATTTGCAGGGTCTGATTTTGACATGAATACGGTTTTTTACAATCTTGATGGGGAAAGAACCCTGAACCGGCTTGATGTTACGGAATATTCCGGAAAGAGTGAGGATTCCGTTTATATTCCTATGTATATGAAGGAACTCGGGGGCTTTATGGAAGGCGGCAGTATTGTTTATTCCATTGACGGCGAGGAGCATACCTATGATATTGGCGGAACCGTATTGGAAATGCAGTATGGTAATTATGGTACCGGACTAATCGGTGGATATTTTCCGGAAGCTGTCTATGAGGACTTTGCGGATGAATATCCGGACCATATTATTACAGAATATTCCTTAAAGACAACGGATACGGCTGATTTAAGCGACATTAAAAATACAATATCTGAGATTTTAAGAGAGAAAGGAATCGCATTATTAAGTATTAATGATAAGATGACCGCAAAGCAGACCAGAACCATGGTTTGTACCTTGCTTATCGTTATATTTCTGGCACTTGCTGCCATTATACTTGTAGTGAGTATTTTTCTCAGTAACTTCCGGATACGAAGCACAATTGAGGACGAACTGGCACAGATGGGGGTATTAAAGGCGATTGGTTATACAAGCCAGATGATTATTGCTTCTGCGGTTCTGCCCTATGTGCTGGTAGGCATTGCTTTTAGCGTAGTTGGAATCGCTTTGTCTTATGCCGTTCTGCCCTCTGTAGCAGGTATTTTGGCAATCCAGTCCGGCTTTTCCTATGCACCGGTCTTTGATATCAAGGCGTTGCTGCTTGTAATGCTGATACTGACCTTTGCAATATTGATTTTCTCTTATATTTCAGCACGGAAAATACATAGATTAGAGCCGATTAATGCCATAAGAGGCATCACTGGAAATGAATCGGCAGGACAAAATGTATTATTGTTTATTGTCTCGTTTGGTATTATGGTGCTGCTGGCTTTTGCCGGAACACTCCTGTATAATGTAACGATTAAGCCGGATAATTTTATGAATACACTTTCAGAGGAATCGCCATCTGTTATTTTTACGGCAGAAGAAGGCAAAATGACGGAACTGAAAGAGCTTCTTCAAGGTGACAGCAGGGTAAGGCTTTTTATGGAATATGCTTCCGTACCTGTAAGCTATGAGGATGGAAGCCTGACTGCCTTTGTCTGTGAAGATTTTTCAAGGGTAACGAATGATATCTGTTATGAAGGCAGCAGTCCTGTGAAGGAGAATGAAATTGCAGTAGGAAATGCTCTTTCGGATAAGTATCCGATTGGTGATGAAATAGAGATAACCCTTGGCTCTGAATCAGCAGCTTATATTGTGACTGGCTATATTCAAAGCGTGAATAATGCCGGAGCGGTATGCCAGTTGACAAGGAAAGGATATGAACGAATTGGTGAAAGCACGAATTCTGTGAATGTTTACTTATATGATAAAAATGCCGAAGCATTTATAGATGAGTATGAAGACGCCTATGAGGAAATCATTCAATCATCCGTAAATTATGAACAGATGAGTGAAAACGGACAAAGGATGTATACGGGTATTGTTTCTGTCATTGTGGTTATCCTGTTTGTGATTTCTGTTTTGATGGTTCTGCTTGTGATGTATGTAATCATAAATTCTATGATAAGCAGACGCAGACAGGAATTTGGCATATATAAGGCAGTCGGATATACGAACGGACAGCTTACGGTTAAGACGGCATTTGGTTTTATACCGGTTGTGGCTGCTGCGTCATTGATTTCGGCAATTGCCGGATTATGGTATCTTCCCGCAATCGACAATGTTATTTTTTCCTTGATTGGGGCTGTAAAAAATCATTTTGAAGTATCGGTTTGGATATTACTTGCATTTGCCCTTTTGTTTACGGCTGTAGCATTTGTGATTAGCGTACTTCTTTGTGCGCCAATTAAAAAAATTACCGCATATTCACTTTTAAAGGAATAATGTGTGTGAGGAAAATCCGAATCATTCCTGGAAGGATGTATGTAAAGGAAGGAGCGTTAGTATGAATTTTTCTGAAAAATTAAAGGAAATACGAAAAAAAGAAGGTGTCTCACAGGAACAGCTTGCTGAAAAAATCGGTGTTTCGCGGCAGGCGATTACCAAGTGGGAAACCGGAAAGGGATTGCCGGATGTTGAAAATATGGTAATCATAGCAGAGATTTTTAAGACTACCATCGATGAACTGCTTACAGATTCCACCGCTGCTGCGAAAACAGACCCGGAGCCTTTTCTGTATACCAGTGAAACCATTTATGACATTGACTGTGAGAAGCATTTTGATGTTAATATTGGCAGTGCGGCAGCCATTCTGCTGTCCTCCGGCGAGGATGAGAAGCTGCATATCAAGCTGTCCTCGGAAACCCTTGAGAATTTAGATTCCATGTTTAAGATTAAGCTGGATGAAAAGAAAAACAAGCTGGATGTCCTTTGTCTGAACAAGAATAAGCTCAGCCGTTATGAAGCGGAGGATGCACTGACAGTTGAGATTATTCTTCCGGGTAAATATTCCAATTACTGTGAGATTACTGCCAGCGTTAAGCTTCTTGAAATCCGAAATCTCCAACTGGACCACTTGGAATATGATGGAGATGCAGAGCGTGTCCGGATTTCAGACAGCAGCGGAGGTCTGGAATTAACAGCAAAGACCGATTATGACATTACGGTTGACCGGATTACAGGAAGCTTGGATATTAACCAATGGAAGGCAAAAACGATGCTTCATATTCCGGAAGAGAATATTGTAAATGTGATAAATAAGGGCAGAAAATGCAATGTCTATTATGTAAAAAAGGGGAAACCGGCAGAGTGTGAATCCGTTGCTGACAGTGAAAATGAAATCCGTGTTTCGGGAATGTTTTCCGAGCTGGTTGTGGATTTGACATAATAAGAATATAAAAGTCAGATGCCTAAGAACAAAGCTGATGAACTTGTGAACAATCACAGTTTGTCGGCTTTTTGTTTTGAAGATATTCATGATTTCAGTATTGCGTAGGGAGAATGCTTTGCTATATACTTAGGAGAAAGATAATGGAAGAAGATGACGATATGGAACAGAGAAAAACGGCAAAAAAGCAGTTGGACATGCTGCATGGAGGACTATTTGGAAAAATTCTGCTTGTTGCCCTGCCCTTGGCTGCCAGTAGTATCCTACAGCAGCTATTTAACTCTGTGGATGTGGCAGTAGTAGGGAAATATGCTTCTGGAAAAGCTCAGGCGGCTGTAGGCTGTAATGGTTCTTTGATTAACTTAATGCTGAATCTTTTCATTGGCATTTCGGTAGGCGCCAACGTAGTCATTGCCAACTTTATTGGGCAGAATAAAAAGGAACATATTAGTAAGACGGTTCATACTTCCATGACGGTAGCAGGAATCAGTGGTATATTTCTTCTGGTTCTGGGACTGCTGATTGCAGAGCCGGTCTTAGGACTGATGGATACGCCGGAGGACGTTATGGCTCAGGCGGTATTATATCTGCGGATTTACTTTCTGGGTATGCCCTTTATCATGGTTTATAATTTTGGTGCGGCAATACTTCGCAGCATTGGGGATACCAAGCGGCCCCTTCTTTGTCTTTTTGTATCCGGTCTGTTGAATGCCGGCTTGAATATGCTGTTGGTTATTGTGTTTCGCATGGATGTGGCGGGAGTGGCGATTGCAACGGTGGTTTCGAATGTGCTAAGTGCAGGCATGGTGCTTTATTTTCTGACCCATGAGGATAGTGTGATACGATTATCGATTCGGGAGCTGCGCATTTCCGGACGCGAGCTTTCCCGGATTCTGCGGATTGGGATTCCGGCAGGTCTGCAGACGGCGGTATTCTCTCTTGCCAATGTGTTTATACAGACTGCATTGAACGGGCATGGAGCGGATGCAGTAGCAGGGTCTGCCGTTACCTTGAATTTTGAGTTTTATGCATATTTTGTAGTGACTGCTTTTTCCCAGACGGCAGTAACCTTTATCAGTCAGAACTTTGGAGCAGGCAGCTATGCACGCTGTAAAAAGATTTTTCGGGAAATCATGCTGATAACGATTCTGGTTATAGCAGTTATGAGCGTTGCCTTTGTCTGTGGCAGAGATTTTTTTATCGGACTTTTTACCTCTGAACCGAAGGTGGCGGAATATGCATCCATCCGGATGATATATTTATTAAGTGTATATGTTCTGGTTCCAACCTATGAAGTCGGCGGAGCGGCTCTTCGGGGAATCGGTCACTCACTGACGCCTGCAATTATTACCGTATTTGGAACCTGTGTGCTTCGGCTGGTATGGGTTTATACTGTCTGTAAGGTACATACACAGTTTGAAGTATTGCTATTCATTTATCCGTTGTCATGGGTGGTGACGGGGACAGCAATGCTGATTACTTATTTCATTATTCAAAAGAAGGTTCTATGTCCGGCAGAAAGGAGATTGTGAGTAGGAAGGAAAGATATACAGTGGTATGACGCAGGGTGCAGTAAAAGAGGAAGTATTAGGAGGAAACAAAAATGAGCAAGGTTGATTTTATTGACAAAACAGCATTGCCAAATATTCCATGGCAGGAACGGCCGGGGAATATCAATGGTGCGCCAATCTGGAGATATACGGAGAATCCGGTGATTAATCGGAATCCTCTGGAACATGTGGCAAGAATATTTAATAGTGCGGTGGTTCCTTATGAAGGCGCTTATATCGGAGTATTCCGGGGCGAGCAGACCAATGGTATTCCATATATCTATCTGGGACGAAGCGAAGATGGAATTCACTGGAGCTTTGACAAGGAAAAGATACAATTCATGGATGAACAGGGAAATGATTTTATGCCAGGGTATGCGTATGACCCGCGTCTGGTCAAGGTAGAGGATACTTACTATGTGATATGGTGTACAGACTTTTATGGTGCGGCAATCGGTATGGCAAGGACAACCGATTTTAAGACCTTTGTAAGAATTGAGAATCCGTTTCTTCCATTTAACAGAAATGCAGTGCTGTTCCCAAGAAAAATCAATGGAAACTTTATGCTGCTATCCCGCCCAAGCGACAGCGGACACACACCCTTTGGTGATATCTTTTTAAGTGAAAGCCCGGACCTGGTATACTGGGGAAAGCATCGTCATGTCATGGGCAGGGGTACAAAATGGTGGGAATCCGTTAAGATTGGCGGCGGTGCTGCTCCCATTGAGACTACGGAAGGCTGGCTTTTATTCTATCATGGTGTTTCCGGAACCTGTAATGGATTTGTATATAGTATCGGTGGGGCCATTCTGGATATTGATAATCCATCAAAGGTAAAATATCGTTGTGAGAACTACCTTCTGACACCAGAGGAATGGTATGAGGAGCGGGGCTTCGTGCCGAATGTATGCTTCCCATGTGCAACCTTGCAGGATGGAGAGACCGGACGGATTGCAATTTATTATGGTGCAGCAGACAGCTATGTTGGCATCGCTTTTACAAAATTAGATGAAATCGTGGCTTATATTAAAGAACATAGTGTAGTGACAGAGGCTGATACGGAAATTGGAATCCGGTAACTATAAATTGCGGTTTATATGAGCCATGCATGAGTCGGAATAACTGCTCGTCGGGTGCTTGCACACGAAAGAGCAGGTTATTCTGTACTCATATAGGGCGAAGCCCTGCGACTGTTGTCATAAGGAGGGACCCATCGCAGATGGGAGGATGCCTTATGACCTACGTGCGCATCAGCGCACTACCATTGTGCCGAAGTGAAACGAAGGCGAGGTACGCATGGCTATCTGCTACCGCGACTGGTGATAATAAACAGGTTCCACGCAGACACGCTTTCGCTCCTGCCAGCACGTAGCGGTACATAAGGCTGTAAAGGACACAGCCTAAATACCGACGTGCTTCTAAGGTCTGCGTGAAATCCTGTTTATCATCGCCAGTCGCTGCCAAGGCAGGTACAATTTTCACCCAACATTGACTTTCATTTGCTGAAATACCCAAGTTTGGTAGTCAGACGGTGGTTGTCTTTTCTACAAATTCATGGTTTTGTGATTTATCAGCGTTTAGTCTGCACCAGGCTTAGCAGCCGTAAGGATATTCATATGTTCACAAGAAAACCTTAAAGGTACGCTGGTGCTTGGATGCGGTATTGTCGCATCCTATGCACCACTGCGTACCGACTGGAGCGCAAGCGTGTTTTCGGTGAACATATGATATTCGCACGGCGGTTATCAATAGGCAGGTAAACCATAATTTATAGTTGCTTGAAAAAAGTAAAGAAAGGGAGGAATTGATAAAATGCTGCATCCACAATATTATGTAGAATTGGAAAAGTACAACAAACTGCTTGCAAAGAAAAATCAGAAAAGCGATTTTTATAACGGTATCTTTGAACGCTATGAAAATCCGATTTTAACCCGGGAGCATATCCCTCTTACATGGAGGTATGATTTGAATCCGGAAACTAATCCTTACTTTATGGAGCGGTTAGGCGTGAATGCAGTAATGAATTCCGGAGCCATCGAGTTAAATGGCAGGTTCTATCTGGTAGTCCGCATTGAAGGAAATGACAGAAAGTCTTTTTTTGGTGTGGCGGAAAGTGATAATGGAATTGACGGTTTTCATTTCTGGGATTATCCGGTACAGCTTCCGGATACCTGCAAGGAGGAAACCAACGTATATGATATGCGGCTGACCAAGCATGAGGATGGATACATTTATGGCGTATTCTGTTCGGAGAGTAAGGATATTACAACGGATGATTTAAGTGCGGCAGTCGCAGCAGCAGGCATTGTACGAACCAGGGACTTAAAGACCTGGGAGCGACTGGATAATCTAAAGACCCTGCGTTCTCCACAGCAGCGGAATGTAGTGCTTCATCCGGAATTTGTCAACGGGAAATATGCTTTTTATACAAGACCAATGGACGATTTCATTGATACCGGTTCTGGTGGCGGAATCGGCTTCGGATTATGTGAGGATATTGAACATGCAGTTATAGAGGAAGAAGTTATTACAAGCAAACGGGTTTATCATACTATTACGGAAGCCAAGAATGGTGCAGGCGCCGTACCGATTAAAACAGAAAAGGGCTGGATTCATATTGCCCATGGAGTACGGAACACGGCGGCAGGTCTGCGGTATGTCCTGTATGCTTTTGCTACAGATTTGAACAATCCCACCAGGGTGATTGCAGAGCCTTCCGGCTTCTTCCTGGCACCCTTAGGAAGGGAACGGGTCGGTGATGTATCCAACGTAGTGTTTACCAATGGTTTGATTGCCAGAGAAAATGGGGAGGTTTATCTCTATTATGCATCCTCCGATACCAGGATGCATGTAGCGACCACCACGGTAGACAAGCTGTTGGATTATGTGTTCCGGACGCCGGAGGACCCTCATCGGAGTGTGGAATGTGTGGCCCAGCGTTGTGATTTGATTTCTAAGAATCTGGAATTTTTAAAGAAGCAGTAACAAGCCTCCAAAAATCTATTGTACTGGTAATTCTGCATGGCAAAAGGATACCAATCATGTTATGTCAAAATGACAATAGATGGATATATGCAGCGTTTTATGATAGGATATAAGTTGACGGATGTTCCGGAAAATGCGGATGACGACTTGTAGGAAGCAAAAAACTGCGGAGCAAGGATATCATGAAATCCCAGAAAGATATGGAAGCCGAAAATAATTAAGATAGGATATGAGGAAGCAGATGAAGGTTCAGATGCCGGAAGCGGTTGATAATATTTTGCATACATTGATGGAACATGGATATGAAGCCTATATTGTAGGCGGCTGTGTTCGGGACAGCATACTGGGGAAGGAACCCAAGGATTGGGATATTACTACCTCTGCTACACCGGAGCAGACCAAGGCATTATTCCGACGTACCATTGATACCGGCATTGAACATGGAACCGTTACCGTAATGGTGGGGGCAGCAGGCTACGAGGTGACTACTTACCGGGTAGATGGCAAATACGAGGACCACCGACGGCCGACAGAGGTTCATTTTACAGCCAGCTTAACGGAAGATTTGAAACGCAGGGATTTTACCATCAATGCCATGGCATATAACCATCAGGAAGGAATCATAGACCGGTTTGATGGCATGGGAGATTTAAGACAGGGAATTATCCGCTGTGTGGGAGTTCCTCAGGAGCGGTTTGATGAGGATGCCCTTCGGATACTGCGTGCAGTACGATTTGCAGCACAGCTTGATTTTGAGATAGAAGAGAATACCAGGCAGGCGATTCGAGAAAAAGCAGGATTCTTAAAGGATATCAGCGCAGAGCGGATTCAGGCAGAGCTGACGAAGCTCATTACCTCAGAGCATCCGGAAAAGCTGTTGGAAGCATATGAACTGGGGATTACTGCCGTAGTACTTCCGGAATTCGATGTAATGATTCAGACCCCTCAGAATACCGTATATCATTGCTATAATGTGGGAAGGCATACCATTGAGGTTATGAAACATATAGAGGCAGATTTGGTACTGCGCTGGGCAGCATTGCTTCATGATGTGGCAAAACCGAAATGCAGGACAACGGATGCGAATGGCACCGATCATTTCTATGGACATCCACAGGAAGGGAAGCTTATGGCAGGGCAGGTACTGCACCGCTTAAAGCTGGACAATGATACCATAAACCGGGTGAAGCGACTGGTAGAATGGCATGATTACGGCATTCAGGAAACGATATCAAAAAAGACGCTTCGAAAGGCTTTGAACCGGATGGGACCGGATTTGTTCGAAGATTATATCCGGCTACGCCAGGCGGATATGCAGGGACAGAGTGATTATGAGCTTGAGAAAAAGCAGGATAATCTGGCGGCGTTGATTCACCAGCGGCATGAGATTATGGAAGCCGGAGACTGTCTTTCCACAAAGGAACTGAAGATTAATGGAAAGAGGCTGATGGAACTGGGAATCAAGCCGGGGCCGGCAATGGGTGAGGTATTAAATGGGTTATTACAGCAGGTGCTGGAGCAGCCGGAGCTGAATACCTGTGAGCGGCTGGAAGCTCTGGCAATGGAGCTTTATCAACAGATGAAAACCGAATAACAAGGAATGAATTGGAAAATCTCCTCATAAGATAGAACGTAGAAAGGCTTATGGGGGGATGATTTTGTCTGAGAAGTTATCTGAAGTATGGGAATGCTATGATATGAATATTATAAATATCTGCAAGGGCCGGGGAGTTACGATTCTGAGAACGGACAAGGGAATGCGAGTATTGCAGCCCTTAGGAACCTCGGAAAGCCGATTGGAGCAGGAGGCCTGGTTAAAGGAAGAGCTGTATCTGGCAGGGTATTCCAATATTGACCGATTTATACGGAACAAGGAAGGGGAATTCATAACCTGCGACCGGTATCATACACCGTATGTATTAAAGGAATATTTTGATGGAAAGGAATGTAATATCCGGCTGGAGGCTGACATGACGGCTGCAGTCATGAATTTGGGCAAGCTGCATCTGGCATTGCAAAAGGTAGAGCCGAAGGCGCAGAGAAAGGAACTGAAAACATTTCTTACCTTTCAGCGGCATAATCAGGAACTGAAACGAGTGCGGAATTATATGCGGCAGATTCCTACGAAGTCGGAATTTGACTACTTATATCTGTCCTGCTTTGAACTGTTCTATAGGCAGGGCGAGGAGGTGGTAAAGCAGCTGGACCGTTCCCGGGAAAGTATTCTGGAGAACCGATGGTATTATTGTCACGGTGCTTATCACCAGCATAATGTACTGATTTGTAAAGAAGGGATGGCAACGGTCAACTTTGAGCATTTTATGATTGATAATCAATTGGTGGACTTGTATACATTCCTTCGAAAAGCAATGGAGAAAAATGAATATCAGCCGGAACTGCTGTTTCACTTGATTGATACGTATCATCAGTGTATTCCTCTTGGAAGGGAGGATTACATATTTTTATATTATCTGCTTTGGTATCCTGAAAAATTCTGGAAGATTTCAAACCAGTATAACAACATGAATAAAGCATGGATACCACCGAAAACCTTTGAAAAACTGCAGACTGTCATCCGGCAGGAGGAGTTAAAACAGAAGCTTTTGCAGCAGTACCAGGAGCATTACGGACTGAATTTACAAAAATAAATATGCATGATATACTGAACGCATAAGCGCGAACGCAGTTACGAAGAACATTCGGCGGCTGCTTGCAGGCAGACGAATGTTCAAGGAACTATGTGAGTGTAACGAACACTGAGTAGGCATGGCCTACGAAGTGAGCGCTGCACGGGTAGTGTCGAGCCTAGAGGTATGATGAACAGAACGCATTAAGTCATGAAAGCGGGATAGAAGCCTATGAAGCTACAAATGAAATATATAAAACTGATATTCGGAGCCATGGTGCTGACTGCACTGGCAGTGGGCTGTCGGACAACGACGCCCCCGCCTACTACGGAAGCGTATGATCCGTATGCAAAGGCAGAGGAGCAGACGGTAGTGATACAAAAGCTGGATTTAGAAGCCGGTACCATGTCCTTTGTAGATGTGGATGATGGAAAACAGTATGATTTGCTTTATAACAAGGGTGTGGATGTACGGAATAAGTACGGAGAGGTAATGTCCGGTACCCTGTTGTCTGCCGGACAGATTGTTGATATTGTCTATAATACAGAAAGTAATAAGCTGTTGGAAATCGCTGTTAATCCAGAGGCATGGGAGGTACGGGAGATATCTGGCTTTGAATTCGATAAAGCAAACCAACAGGCTTTGGTTTTGAATCAAGCCTATCGGTATACCAGTGATTTGGTCATTATATCCGGCGATAAGCTGATTGGGGTAAATGAGGTATGTAAGGAGGATCAGCTGACAGCAAGGGGATATGGCGGAAAACTGTGTTCTCTTACAGTAGACTTAGGGCATGGCTATGTAAAGCTGGAAAATTATGAAACCTATGTAGGCGGTATGATTGAAATCGGATATGATGTGATTGTTCCGGTTACGGAGGATATGCTGCTGACAGTTCGAGAAGGTACCTATAAGCTGAAGATTACCAAGGGCGAACATAGCGGCTATAAGAATGTAGTAGTCATTCGGGATGAGGAAGCTATTGTCAGTCTGATGGAGCTTCAGATTGCACCGGACCCGGTGGGAAGTCTTTTCTTTGATGTAACGCCGGCAGAGGCAAAGGTTATGATTGATGGAGAAACGATAGATAAGGCGGAGACCATTGAGCTGACTTATGGCAGACATCAGATTCGGGTGTCGGCAGAAGGCTATGAGACGAAGGAAGGTTATATAACGGTGGATTCCGCTTATAAGATATTCACCATTGAATTATCAAGAGATGGAGAGGATGCATCCGGTTCAACTTCTGCTACAACGGAAGCGGGAACCACTAACGAGCAGGAGGGTGGTACTACTTCAACAACAGAGGATTCAAAAAACAATACGACGGAAAGTCAGAAAACCGGAAATACGGTAACCATCGAGAAGCCCTTAGGTGCCTACTGCTATGTGGACGGAGACTATAAGGGTACGGTACCATGTACCTTTGATAAAGAGGCTGGCAGCCATGTGGTGACCTTTAGTATGACCGGATGCCTGATTAAGAGCTATACTATCCAGTGTCTGGATAATGGCAAGGATGATAAATATTCCTTTGATGATTTGCAGACCTATGAGTCGGTATTATTTGAGGAGATGGATTAGAGGATAGTAAGAAGGGAAGAAATTCCCTTCTTTTTATGGATTATTATATCTGATAATTTGAAATTATTAATATCTATAATAATATCTGCGAAGTTCATACAGATGACAATGGTCTTTACTATGTCTGGATAGAATATTATAATGTGAGTAAGTGCAATTTTGCTTAATTTTGAAGATTGTTTGTGGAATGCATTATTATTTGATAAATCCTACAATATATAGTTTTGATATAATAGTTGTTTCTAAGCCTTTTACAAATGAAATAGATGATTCTATCTATGATTATACAGTGATGATATATGTTCCGAAAGGAGTTGGCGGATTCTCATATGAGGCGGTCATAAAGGAAGAGAATTGCCGTTTCGTTGTTTATTCTTCATATTCTAGATGAGATAAATGGGAAGTTGTAGAATGTGGTCAGAAGGTGTACTAATTAGGTGCGGGTATAAATTAGCTGTTATCTGAATAGAAGGAGATTGGAAGAATGATGCAAATACTAAAAGAATATTATTTTCATGATAAACTTATAAAGAACATTTGTATTAATTCTAATAAGGATTTTATGGATGAAGTGATTATCGATTTATTTGATGAAAAAGAACATTTGGTTAAATTAAAATTTATAGATTGTGTGTTTTGTAATATAAATGGTAATGGCTGGATTGCTGGTATGGATAGTATTCAAGAGTGTATAGTGAAAAAAGGGGAGGAACTGGAAAATTTAATACCTGCATTTGTAAAAGAAGAGGACAGAAAACAATTTAAGTACATCAGGCTTGATTTTAATACTTCGGCCTCAAACATTGAAATTCTTGCGCGGGAAATTTTATTATTAGAAGAAGGAAAAAGTAACATTAATGGAACTGATTTTAGAATCATATAATGATTATGTCAAGGATAACAGTGAGGAGTCTACTGTTTCTGAACAGATTTGTCGGGTACTGAAAAAGGAATCAAAGTTGTTTTTTTATACACTGGAATATTGGGCCTGTGAAAGTGATGATTTGGAAGAGTGACAGAGGTATAATAATGGAAAAATGGCAGGAAGTTTTCAAAGACATAATACCAGAGGGCAATTATCAAACCCGTTTGCTAAATGGCGAAGAGCAGGGATTGATTATTGAATTATTTGATTCAATGGCTAAGGAGAAAGAATACAACTATTCCGAAGTGGTTGAACTGACCGATACAGGTATCGAATTCAGAGATGGATATATTTTGAAATTCAAGACCTGCATTAAGGACTGGGCAATGGCGAGGAAAATTCCGGAAAGTGAAAATGCATGCCTTGGATGCAGGAATATAGCAGCTTTGATACCATATTTTATTTTCTTCCAAGATAAGGTTCTGATAAAAATATATTTTCAATATGGAGGGATATTTGGAAAAAAACGTGCAGAAAGGGCCTTTCTGAAGCTACAGGCTTATTTAAACCATTTGGGATATACTACATTTGATGGGTCGTAATTGCAGAAAGGACTATCCAATCTGAGAAAGGGGCCTTGCGTTTTGACAAACGATAAAATGATAGAAATAACAAAAGAAGAAGTTGAAAGGTTATTTCGACAGCAGCAGAACGGACCAAAAGTATTGCAAATAGTATCCATTATAATGGCGGCAGTTCTGATAGTTACCATTTGCGCTGGAACTGCTTTTCTGAAACAGCCTGTGTATCTGCTATTGCTTGGTGTGGTTGTTTTATTGAACATTCTGAATTTCATATTTGCACTGCTATACGACAGGCGGAATATCCCTAAGGCCATGCGTTATGAGACGGTTAAAATATTCAATCGTCAGATGAACCAGGATGTATGCTCGGATGCTACGGTACAGATGTGTATGGACGGAATCCGCCGGGCAAGGCAATACGAAGAACACGCCCAGTTGATTAGTTATCTGGGCTGTATTTTTCTGATTCGGGGACAGTTCGGTGATGCGATTCAGGCAATGCACTCTCTGGATCAGACAAAGTTTCCATCCTATCCCCGAACAGCTATGGCTTACTATTTTGACTTGATTGAACTGTATTATGCCATGGGGGATATGCAGAGTGTGCTGGCAGTATATGCAGATGCAGAAGCCTATTTTAGAATGTGTTATCGAAAAAGCTATCTGAACTGCCTGGGGATGGTGGGGACGCTGGTCTGCGTACACAATGCAAGAGGCGAGTATCAAAAAGCCCTGGAATATCAATTAATGCGGTTGGATATCGAAGAGCGGTTTTATGAAAAATCCAATCAGAATCCTGCACAAAATACAATGCTGAAGCAATATGTAACCGGAGAACGATATTATAATACGGCCTGCCAGTATTATCTTTGCGGTGATTTTCAAAATGCTGCGAAATACTTACAAATAAGTACGCCATTATTTGGGGTTTCTCCATACCGGATTCATTGCCTGAATCAGCTAGAGGCAGAAATTCAAAGACAGCAATATAAGGCAGATTGAATATATGGAAGTATGACAGCATCCCTCCCCCCTGCTATACAGGGGGAACGGGCAGAGCATGATGTGACCTGCTTAAAGCTGCTGAATCAGATTCACCATTTCAACTGCGGATAAAGCACAGTCGTAGCCCTTGTTACCTGCCTTGGTACCGGCACGTTCAATTGCCTGTTCAATGGTATCTGTTGTAACCACACCGAACAGTACCGGAATATCGGACTGTAAAGCTACCTGTGCGATACCCTTGGATACTTCATTGCAGACATAATCATAGTGGCTGGTGGCACCGCGGATGACTGCACCCACACAGATAATTGCATCATATTTACCGGATTTTGCCATCTTTCCTGCAATCAACGGGATTTCAAATGCGCCCGGTACCCATGCAGTAGTAATATCTTCCTCCTTTACACCATGGCGGACCAGACCATCAACGGCTCCGCTTAATAATTTGCTGGTAATGAATTCGTTGAATCGTGCTGCCACGATTCCTACCTTCATATCCTGTGCGACTAATTTTCCTTCTAATGTGTTCATAATTGTTTCCTCCTCAATATTTGAAATTTGTTAATATATCTCCTAATATATTTTTTTGATTTTATATCAGCATCCATAAACGAATGGAATTTAACAGGACTGCTTATCATTTAACCCATATCTGTAGGATTGGAATGGGAGAAGATATGTCCCATTTTTTCTTCTTTGGTTTTCATATAAAACGCATCATATTTCTGAGTTGGGATTTCAATTGGCACCCGTTCCTTTATCGTCAGTCCATAACCATCCAGTCCGTATATCTTGCTTGGATTATTGGTTAAAAGACGCAGCTCCTTGATACCTAAATCCCGTAGAATCTGAGCGCCCAGCCAGTATTCCCGCAAATCCGGTGCAAAGCCTAAGTCTAAGTTTGCTTCTACGGTATCCCGACCCTGCTCCTGAAGCTCATAGGCCTTTAGCTTATTAATCAAACCGATGCCTCTGCCCTCCTGACGCATATAAAGCAGTACGCCCCTGCCTTCTTTTTCAATCTGCTTCATGGCACTGGATAGCTGTTGGCCACAGTCACAGCGGAGAGAACCAAAGACATCTCCGGTGAGACACTCGGAATGTACCCGGCAAAGGACATCCATACCGTCACCGATGTCTCCTTTTACCAGTGCGATATGATGCTCTCCGGTAATATCACTGACATAGCCATATGCTTTAAATGTACCGTATTCCGTTGGAAGATTGACCGCGGCCTCCCGGCTGACATGCTTTTCATGAAGGCGGCAGTAATCCTGTAAGTCCTTAATGGTAATAAAGGCGATATTGTATTCTTTGGCAATCGTAATTAATTCTGGTGTCCGCATCATATGTCCGTCCTCTGCCATGATTTCACAGCAAAGACCGCAAGGCTTTAATCCGGCTAACCGCATCAGGTCAACGGTGGCTTCTGTATGGCCATTCCGCACCAGAACACCGCCTTTTCTTGCTACCAGGGGGAACATGTGACCCGGACGGCGGAAGTCTCCAGGCCTGGCGTCCTCTGCGACACATTTCATTGCAGTCAGGGAGCGTTCATAAGCAGAGATACCGGTGGTGGTATCTACATGGTCAATGCTGACCGTAAATGCCGTACAATGATTATCCGTATTCTCCGATACCATCTGGGGGACATTTAATTTATCTGCCAGCTCCTTTGACATAGGCATACAGATTAAGCCTTTGCCGTGTACCGCCATGAAGTTTACGTTTTCTCCAGTGGCGAATTCCGCAGCGCAGATGAAATCCCCTTCATTTTCCCGGTCCGGATCATCCGTACACAGGATAATCCTTCCGGCACGCAGCTCTTCTAATGCATGTTCAATGGTTGAAAATTCAAAATCCATGCTGTATTCCTCCAGTTCTGTAAATAATTTTTATCAATAATTCCTATTATCATTTCCATTGCTTATGATGAAACCAATTCCAAATTAAAATCCATGTTCTTTTAGAAAGTCCATAGTAATATCTTTCTTTCCGGCTTTTGCCTCCGCATGTTCATCCTTATCGGAGTATGGAAGCAGCAGCTTTTCCACATATTTTCCGATTACATCATTTTCCAGGTTCACCACATCTCCCGGTTTCCGGCGGAGCAGGGTGGTTTCTTCTCCAGTATGGGGAATGATGGAAACCTTGAATACAGAATCATCAACATAGGCAACGGTCAGACTGATACCGTCAATGGCAATGGAGCCTTTGTTAACAATCAGGTGCAGGATAGAGGCGGGTGCCGATATGGTAACCCATACCGCATTGCCTTCCGGCTGCAGGGAACGGATTTCGCCGGTACCGTCAATATGACCGCTGACAATGTGTCCGCCAAATCTTCCGTTGGCAGCCATGGCGCGTTCCAGATTCACACTTGCACCCATGGGAAGGCTTCCCAGATTCGTGTTCCGGAGTGTTTCCGCCATGACATCTGCAACAAAGCTGTTACTGTGAAGCTGCGTAACCGTAAGGCAGACGCCGTTAACGGCAATACTGTCTCCAATCCTGGTGCCGGATAAGACCTTATCTGCTTTGATTTCCATATAACCGGAGGCTTGACCGCCAATGATTTTTTTGACGGTTCCGGTTTCCTCAATGATTCCTGTGAACATTCTTTCATCTCCTATGTTTCGAGTTAACATTCTTCCTTCTTTATCTGGCCGGTCACATCATATTCCATTAAAATATCATCACCAAAGGTCTGAACCCTGGGGTGGCATAATTTTAGACTGTCCGCCGGAACC
This sequence comes from Clostridium sp., assembly GCA_023667695.1. Taxonomy (GTDB): domain Bacteria; phylum Bacillota; class Clostridia; order Lachnospirales; family Lachnospiraceae; genus CAG-632. Next base: position 31,530 of record JAMOZY010000009.1, read on the forward strand.
TCAATGCCGGAACCGCTGACCGGTGTGTAAGGCTTCACACCTCCGAAAATCTGAGCGCCCACATAAGCATATACATGGTGTATCTGTCTTGCTGCTACAAAGGCAGCATTCATGGTTCCACCGCCTTCGACTAAGATTCCGTCGATTTCCAGTTCACCTAATTGCCGAAGTAAATCCGGAATATCAATACTGCCATTCTGTTCCGCAGTAAATAAGACCTGAACACCCTTTGCTTCTAATGCCTGTTGCTTGTGTTCCGGATCGTCCACACAGGCGATGATGACCGGAGCCTGATTGGTTGTATTGCACAGCCTGCAGTCAAGAGGAATCCGTAAATGACTGTCACAGACGATTCGTATTGGATTCCGCCCGTCGGGAATCCGACAGGTCAGCATGGGATTATCCTGTAAGACGGTTCCGATGCCTACCAGAATTCCCTTATAATAATTACGAAGCCGATGCACATGGGTTCTGGCAGCCTCGCCGGTAATCCATTGGGAAGCACCGGAATTCGCTGCAATCTTACCATCCGCAGTCATAGCATATTTTAACGCGATATATGGCATCTTATTCTGGATGTAATGGAAGAATACCGGATTCAGTGCATCACATTCCTCCCGTAGGAAATCTTCGACTACTGCAACACCTGCCTGCCGGAGTATGGCAGCACCCTTTCCTGCCACCTTGGGATTTGGGTCCCTGGAACCGATAACCACCTTTGCCAGCTTATGTTCTAAGATTGCCTCTGTACAAGGCGGGGTTTTCCCATAATGACAGCATGGCTCTAAGGTGACATAAATGGCAGCACCCTCCGGCGATTCCGTACAGCTTGCCAGAGCATTCCGCTCTGCGTGAAGTCCGCCGATATATTGATGATAACCTTCCCCGATGATACGGCCGTTTTTTACAACAACGGCACCCACCATAGGATTGGGATTGGTCTTTCCTTCTGCTTTCCCGGCAAGCGCTATGGCATGTCGCATAATGGCTTCTTCCGTCATGGCATATCCTCCTTTCGGAATAACATATTTCGAAATAACATATCTTGAAACAACATGTTTTGAATTGTTAGTTTCCTAAAATTGACTGATATATTGCCGGGTCTGTTCCATGATTTCATTCATATGCGCCAGGTCAAGAAAGGTATCTCCGGTTTCTAAGGAATGGTTTCCGTCCTGGGTGATGAAGAGGGGCAGATTCCGCTTCTGACATTCCCGCTTCACAACTGCCAGCTCCACCCATGGGTCATTGGTTCCGGTAAAGGCAATGCCATTTTGATTTATGAATTCAAAAGAGGCCTTCACCGGTGTATAGAATACGTTACAGGTGTTCAAATGCTGCCTTCCGGCATAAGCAGCAGCTACCGCCGTTCCTACACTTTTAGAAATGAAAAGCAGGGTATCATAGGAATGGAAGTCCACATCCTTTAGCAGGTTCGTTGTCTGCTTCATAGCACTGAAAAATGCTTGTTCCATTTTTTCCGGAGAACCCTTCACATCCTTTGGAAAGCCCCCATAGGAAACCTCGATTACTTCATAATCGTATTGTTTTGCCAGTTTTTTGCTGTAATATAGCAATGGCTTATCGGTATGATATCCGATTCCTGGAAATATAACTGCAAGCTTCATAATAGGTACATGTCCTTTCTCATTATTAAAAAATCCCTGTGACAGTTTCTATTCACAGGGAAATGTTCATACGAAACAAAAAATCCGGAATACTAAGATTCCAGAGCATGTTATATGAATTCTTCTTTCATCCAGACTATACTGTCGGCTTCGGAGTTTCACCGAATCATGCCTTGTGGCTCGCGGGCTGTACCGCCGGTAGGGAATCGCACCCTGCCCTGAAGAATGTAATATTTACTTGTTGCCTATTCTACGCTTGAATCGTAAGAAATGCAAGTATTAATTATGTTGGATTGCAACAAAGTGTAAATGTAGTCAGAAATCATAGTAGAATAAACGGGTGGTTTCTGAATCAACATGCGGGAAGGATTACAGTTATAGGCTTCAAAGAGATGGAAATACTTGACAAGTATTTGCTTTCATAATAAAATAATATCAAATTTATATGAATACGATTTCCTTTCGGGGTGTAACATTAAGCTGGCATTACCTGGACATGATAAGAAAATATATAAGGTTTTCTTTTCGTGTTCAGGTTTTTTGGCTTATGTGGAAAAAGACATAAAACAATTTTTCTGATTTAGTCATAAAATCCAAAGGATTTTAAAATAATATAATAAGTATAGGAAAGGAGACAGAAGCTATGGTAACATTCAATTACACAATTACAGACGAGGTAGGTATTCATGCAAGACCGGCGGGAATACTGGTACAGGAGGCAAAAAAATATCCTTCGACCACCATTACGCTGAAGGCGGCAAAGGGAAGTGCAGATGCCAGAAAGCTATTGGCAATCATGTCCCTTGGCGTAAAGCAGGGAGATGAAGTGACCGTTGAGGTCAGCGGAGATGATGAAGAAGCAGTAGCAAAGGCAATTCAGACATTTTTTGAAACGAATCTATAATCGCGTTACAGCACTGTTGATTGCCGGCATGTATAAGAAGCATGGAGAAAGAAGGAGCTTATGGAAAAGTATTCAGGAAAAAAGGTATTTAACGGGGTTGCAATCGGTCCCATCCTCTACTACTCCAAGGAGCAGGGACAGATTGTGCGAAGACATATTGATGATACGGCAGCAGAGCTGGAACGGTATGAGAAGGCGAAAGCAACTGCCGTAGAGCAGCTTCAGGAGCTGTATGAAAAGGCAGTACAGGAAGTAGGCGAGGTGAACGCTCAGATTTTTGAAGTTCACAGTATGCTTCTGGATGATGAGGATTATAATGAATCCATTACCAATATGATTACCACGCAGGAAGTAAATGCGGAATATGCAGTTGCCATGACTGGGGACCATTTTGCAGAAATGTTTGCCAATATGGAGGATGAGTATTTCCAGGCACGTTCCGCAGATATTAAGGATATTTCTGACCGGGTGGTTTCTGTTCTGTCCGGCAAGGGTGATTCCGGTGATTTGGGTGAGAATCCGGTTATCATTGTGGCGGAGGATTTAGCGCCCAGTGAAACAGTGAAAATGGATAAGTCGAAGCTGCTGGCATTTGTGACAAAGCTGGGTTCTACCAATTCCCATACCGCCATTCTGGCAAGAACCATGGGAATCCCGGCTCTGATTGGTATTGAGATTCAGAAGGAGTGGAATGGAAAGCAGGCAATCGTGGATGGTAAGGAAGGGATTCTTTACATTGAACCGGATGAAACCACCCTGCTGGAATACCGAAGGAAGAAGGAAGAAGAAGAGGAACGAAACCGCCTGTATCAGACCCTGAAGGGAAAGGAAACGGTTACCCAGTCCGGACAGAAGGTACATCTGTATGCCAATATCGGGAATGTCAATGATTTGGCTACGGTTCTTTTGAATGATGCAGAAGGAATCGGTTTGTTCCGTAGTGAATTCCTGTATCTGGAATCTAAGGATTATCCGACGGAAGAGGAGCAGTTCCAGGTATATAAGCGGGTGGCAGAAACCATGGCGGGTAAGAAGGTAATTATAAGAACCTTAGATATCGGTGCGGATAAGCAGGTGGATTATTTTGCATTAGACAAAGAGGATAATCCGGCACTGGGCTTTCGTGCCATTCGAATCTGTCTGACCCGGCCGGAGATATTCAAGACACAGCTTCGGGCATTGTTCCGGGCAAGTGCATTTGGAAATATCGCAATCATGTATCCGATGATTACTTCGGTGGAAGAGGTACGCCGTATTAAGGTGATATCTGCGGAAGTAAAGGAAGAATTAAAGGCGGCAGGTATATCGGTTGGCAATGTAGAAGAAGGAATTATGATAGAAACACCAGCAGCAGCTATTATCAGTGACCAGTTGGCGAAGGAAGTGGATTTCTTCAGCATTGGCACCAATGATTTGACCCAGTACACCTTGGCAATTGACCGTCAGAATCCGAAGCTGGACCCATTTTATAATGCACATCACGAAGCAATTCTGCGTTTGATTCGCATGGTGGCAGAGAATGCACATAAGGCAGGCATCTGGGCAGGCATCTGTGGTGAATTAGGTGCGGATATGGAATTGACGGAAACCTTCCTGGAAATGGGACTGGATGAATTGTCTGTGTCACCGGGATGTATTCTGCCAATTCGTAAGATTATCCGGGATGCAAAATAAAATTACAGGAATCAGAATTACTGACTTCATATACAGAGGTATCAAAATGGTGCCTCTGTATATGTGTTTCTATACTGCTGTTGGAAGCATTTTCTTCTTAATGTAAATAGCTTGGAATTTTAGAAAAAATGGGTTGCACACATAGGAAAGGGGAATTTAATAAGCAGATGGAGATTACAATGAAAGGAAAGGCATACCATGAGCAAACTGATTTTTTTTGATATTGATGGAACCTTAGTTGATTTTTCCATGCAGATACCGGACAGTACCTTAGAAGGGTTGAAGCTGGCACGCGCCAATGGTCATAGGATTGCCATTTGTACCGGACGGCCATATACGAATATTTATCCCTTCTTGTTGGATTTTGGCTTTGACGGTGTAGTGGCATCTGCCGGAGCTTATATTCAGTATCAGGATAAAAAGCTTTATCATAGTATTCTGGAACCGGAGAAGCTGGTGATTCTGGCAGACCTGTTCCGCAGACATGGAGCAGCTTATTTTCTCCAAGGGTATTCCGGCAGATTTGTATCGGAACCGGACAGTCTGGTCATGGATGAAATCTTATCCGAGGGCGAAGGGGCAAAAAAACTGAGAGAGGGCATGATATTGTGTGAGGCACCGGAGAGGCAGGAGGGTATGGAGTGTGGTGTGTATTTCCGGTCAGATGCTGTAGTAGAGCAGATGCAGAGGGAAGCAGACGCTGCTACAGATGAATATTTTTGTCTGACGGGCTGCAGCTTTGGTACGGATATTGTGTATTCTGGTGAGATTACCAGAAAAGGAGTGAATAAGGCGACGGGAATGCAGCGCCTGCTGAAAGCAATGGGAATGTCACAGCAGGATTCCGTTGCATTTGGGGATGGCTCCAATGATTTTGAGATGATACAGTTTGCCGGTCAGGGAATTGTCATGGGAAATGGCATCCCTAAGCTGAAGGAATGTGGGGATTATGTGACGACTGCCATAGACCGGGATGGTATCTGGAATGGATTAAAGCATCTGGGACTGATATGATTTGGCATATGTTGGTTGATGAAATTATTTTTCAATTAAATCTTCCATTGTGCAGCCTAAAACCCTGGCAAGACGATACATTGCATCCACACTCGCTTTGTTAATATTTTTATTTCGCTGTTCATACATTTGGATGGAACGAAGGCTGACCCCGGAACGCTTTGCTAATTCTGCCTGTGTAAATCCATAGGCTGTATGGATACGTTTCAAATTCGTATCGGGAAAGTTCTTTCATTTGTGAATCCATGATTTCAGCAAATTTTGTAATGTCTGCCTCGTGGAGCGTGTAGTACATTTTCTGTAAATCTTGAAAGGATATTACTTTAAAAATATCGCTATACTTTCTGCCGGAATGCATAATATCCTGAATATACAGTCCGTCACTTTCTTCTTCAAGCATTTCTAAATAAAGTTGATTCTTCCTCCCATTTTCTAATTATTGCAACGCAAGTTTTCCGTTGTCAAGACGATATACGTGGTCTACCAAGTCAAGAACCCGCTCGTCGTGAGTAACCATAACCGCGCCCTTATCGTGCTTTTTGACTTCCATTCGTATCATTTCCACGACTTGCCTGCCGCGCGCCGCGTCAAGGCTTGCGGTGGGTTCGTCGGCGAGAATTACATCGGGGTCGTTCATAAACGCTCGTGCAATCGCTACGCGCTGTTTTTCGCCACCCGACATTTCCGACGGATATTGTTCCTCGCATTTCGTTATGTCAAGCTCATGAAACAATTCATCGATATTCACCGCTGTGTCGTTTCGCCGAAATGCGGAAAGCTGTTCCTTTGCTTTTAAAAACGGCAGTAACTGATGATTTTGGAAAATAAATCCGATATGCTCTTGACGAATTTTCGTCCAATGCTTTTTTGAGGTATCGGAAACGTTCATTCCTGCAATGCTGATTTTTCCCGAGTCAGGGGCAAGCAGCATTCCTGCGATTGTGAGCAGTGTACTCTTTCCCGAACCTGACGGACCTACTACCGCCACGAACTCGCTTTTTTCTACAGACAGCGAAACATCATTAAGTACCGTTTTCTTGCCGCTGCCGTCGCGGTAGGTTTTTGTTATATTTTCAAGCTGCAATACACTCATTCTCCCGAACCTCCTATCACTTCCATCGGATCAACGCGCGATATGCTGGATATTGAAATAAGCCCTCCCGCAATGGAAATCAGAATAAACGCGGCGATTACGACCGCAACGTTTGCATTTTTCAAATAAAACGGCATCGTTGACGGTATTGCCATTGCCATTAAATAAGTGAGTATTGTGGAAATTACCGCACCCGAAACCGCGATAATGCAGACCTGACCCGTCACCATTGCTGAAATGCGGCTCATTTCTATTCCTATCGCTTTCATTACACCGAATTGCTTGTGCTTCTGGAGCGTGATTATGTAGTAGAATACTCCGATTATCGCCGCCGAAACGACTACCAATACCCAAATTATCATAGTTATCGTTATATGCTCGGCTTTGTAAGATGGAACATTTTCAATAATATCAGCTATTGGAACTACCGCAGTCTCGTCGATTTGAATATTTTCAATGTCCATACCTTTGATTGCGACCGCGTGGTAAGCCTTCTGATACATAGGATTCAGTGCCGTTCTTATCGCGGTGTAGCTGTCCGTCGAAATAAATCCTATCGCCGTGTGACCGTACATACTGTCCTCGGCGAAGCCCACTACCGTGAATTCAATCTCGGTGGATGAATCGAAAACCGTATCTCCGAGAGAAATACCGTCGTTTTTCAAGCTCTCGTCAAGCACGATGGGGTTTTCTGCATCGGAGTCGCTCAGACGCACTCCTTCAACAACATCTGGCTCGATAAAACTGCCTGGCTCGAACGCGAAATACGTGATATTCAGTTTTTCGGCAGCATCCTTTCTTGCCAGATACATTCGCTGAATATCCAGCACGGCAAGCTCCGCATTGGTTTGAGCTTGCAATTCCTCCAACTTTTCGGGCTTGAGCTCGGACACCGTTATCACGTTCTCGGCAGAATCACTTATTAAAAAATAGTCCGCGTCAATATTGTCGATACCTGCTATAACGGCCCTGCCAAGCCCCTCAACCAATCCTGACAAAAACAGTACCATAAACATCAACAGCACGATTATCACCTCGATGAGAACGTACTTCTTTTTGTTGTAGATAAGTTCTTTTAACGCCAATTTCATAAATAGACCCGCCTTTCTTACGGTTTGTCGTTCATTGCTCCGTCGAAGGATTCGAGGAAATTTTTTGCCATTTCGACCATACTGTTTATCCGGTCGAAACCGACCCGCTCAAAAGCCTCTTCCTCAATTTTCAGAAGCGGAGCAAAATTCTCTTTTACAAATCCCACGCCGGCACGCGTCAGTATCATATCCTTTTCGCGCCTGTCGGTTTGTGAGGCAACAAACTCGACAAGCCCTTTCTCGCAGAGCTTTCGTGCCGCGTGACTGATAGACTGCTTGGGTATTTCGGTGACTGTGGTCACTTCCTTTTGCATCATTCTGGGCTGCCTGTTAAGCATATAGAGAATCAAAAACTCGTAGTAGCTCAGCCCATGCGCCTCCGCCCAAGCCGAATACAGCGATATGAATTTCCGCCAAAGGCAAGCCATTATCATTATATAATTCGTTTTATCCAACTTTTTCAACCTGCTTTTGAAATATTAGTCCTAAATAGGACTAATCGCATCATAGCATATTCTTTTGTGATTGCCAAGCAGTTTTTGAAAAAATCATATATTTTCAATGTTTTTCGGAACGCCCACAAAGGTTTGCAGGGACCGATTTAACTATGTATCATAATTCAACAAGTCCAATTTAAGACTATTTATGAAAAGAGATATCCGCCTCGTCCGCAAGCTGTTGTTATGTTCATCAAACAGAGTATCTGCATTTCAATATAATCAATTTGATATTTTATGAATAAATATGATATTATTAATTTGCGTTACAGGGTATGCTGATAAAAGAGTAAGGACTTATTCTTGTGAACAACGGTCAAGTGGCTGCGAACAGGCATTTGGTGACTGTTGTGAGGTTGTTGGCTATCAAAGGAAAGAAGGAAACGGAGGTTAGCAAAATGAAGAGATTAGACGGATTTATGCATGGTGTTAATTTAGGTGGATGGCTGTCCCAGTGTGTTCATACCAAGGAGCATTATGACAGCTTTATCACTGAGACGGACCTGGAACGGATTGCGGCATGGGGCTTAGACCATGTACGGGTGCCGATTGACTATGAATTAGTGGAAACAGAGGAAGGAAGTCCCATTGAAGCCGGATATCAGTATATTGAAACCTGTATCGCATGGTGTAAGAAGCATGGGCTGAATATGATTTTAGACCTGCATAAGACTGCCGGATATGTATTTGATGACCAGGATGCTTCCCAAGGCTTCTTTGATAAGCCGGAGCTGTTGGAACGGTTTACTGCTCTTTGGACGACCCTGGCAAAGCGGTTTGTAAAGGATAAGGATATTCTGATTTTTGAACTTTTGAATGAAATCGTAGACCCGGATGTGTCAGAGCAATGGAACCGCTTAATTGCAAAGACCGTTGATGCCATTCGTGCCATTGATTCCGATGTGCGTATTATGTATGGCGGTGTCTGCTACAATAGCGTGACGAATGTAAAGCTGCTGGAGCAGCCCAAGGACGATAATATTATTTTCACATTTCATTGTTATGAACCGCTTATATTCACCCACCAGAGTGCAGACTGGGTTGGAGGGATGCCGTTGGATTACCGTACCGTATATCCGGCATCATTTTCAAGCTACATGGCGGATACGAAGCGGTATTTGCCGCAGATGATGGCGGATAACTTTGGAAATACAGCAAACATGGAGCGGGAATGCAGCAAGGAATGGTTCCTTGCATTATTTAAGGAAGCGGTAGATACGGCGGAACGATATCAGGTTCCCTTGTATTGTGGAGAATACGGTGTCATTGACCGGGCAGAGCTACAAAGCACCCTGAGATGGTATCAGGATATTCATGCTGCATTTGAGCAGGCTGGAATCGGAAGGGCGGCATGGTCTTATAAGAAGATGGACTTCGGCTTGCTGGATGAACATTATGATGATGTCCGGGAGGAGCTTATAGTACTGTTGTAAAATACTATTCCCAGCTGCGGCGGAAGAACTGGTTGCGGTATGCCCTGGGGGTATAGCCGGTATATTGCTTGAAGATTTTGATAAAATGGCTGTGGGAGCTGAAGCATAGGTAATTACTGATATCAGTGGCAGAGAAATCGGAGTATTTCAGAAGATTCTCTGCCGCTTTTATCCGTTCCCTCCGGATATATTCCGATATGGAAACCTGCATTTCTTTTTTGAATAAGGTGGACAGGTAGCAGGGATTTAAATGAATCGCATCTGCAATGGTTTTAACGGTAAGGGGTTCCTGTAAATGAGCATAGATATAGTCCAGGGAAAGTACGATTTGCCTGGAATAAGTCTGTTCCTTTACAAGCTGCTGCATCTGCCGGGTATAGTCATAAATCATTTCCCGGTGAAGCTGTTGGATGCCTTCTGCGGAATCCGTTACATCTGCTTTCTGAATATACAGGTCACTTAGAGTATAAGCATATTCCGGTGGCAAACCGTTTTCAATGCAGAACCGGGCAATCATGGCAACGGCAATAATAAAATGATAGCGGAGATTCCGAACCGGATGCTGGGACAGCTTGCCCATATGCTCTGTGTCTAAGGGGGACATGAATTCTTTGACTAATTCTAAGTCTCCTTCCTTTACAGCATGGTAAAAGGCAAACTCTGCTTCATAGCTTATATGTTGTTGGTCCTGCTCCCGCTGGTGAAAGATGGTCTGGGTCAGGGATTTCATAAAGTCAGATGGCATAGGTATCCTCCTTTGATGGCTCGGCAGATTGATTCAATAATTTTTTATATAGATTATCGACACATATTGCTCCCAATGGTGCTGTAATAAGAATGGACAATACAGCAACCGTTAACACAATCTGCCCACAGGCAAATCCCATTGTGAGGGGAAGCGCACCGATTGCCGCCTGTACCGTTGCCTTCGGCATATATGCAAGCATAGAAAATAATCGCTCCTTTCGATTTAGATTCGTTTTAACTAAGGACAAGGCGACTCCGGTCATTCGGAATAATAAGGCCCCCAGCACCAGCACTATAGCAGATACTCCGGCAGAAAAGGCATACTGTAAATCCACAGTTGCACCTACAAGAACAAATAAAAACACCTCGGCAGCAACCCAAAGCTTGTTGTATTTTTCTGAAAGTCTTTGTGCGAAAGGCTTATAATTCCGCTTGATAACAATTCCTAAGCTCATAATGGCTAAAAGTCCTGAAATAGGTACTATGCCCGCTAAACGATTCTGAAGCTCAATAAGCAGGAATGAAAAACTAAGGATAATCAGCAGTTTTACAGAATCCCGCATATGAAACCGTTGAAAGAATGTTACCAAAATAATACCCACGATACTTCCCACCGTAATTCCTAAAACTATAGAAACCGGAATTTGTAGAAAGCTGATAGCTGAGATATTTCCGGTTGAAGCCAAAGAGGTAAATACGGTAAAGAGAACAATAACAAAAACATCATCTACAGATGCGCCAGCCAATATTAGCTGAGGAATCCCCTTGTCTGTGCCATAGCCTTCTTCCATCAGACGAATCATCCTGGGTACGATTACTGCTGGAGATACAGCGGCAATAACACTTCCCATAATGGCAGCCTCTAAGTAGGTTACCCCTAATAGCAGAGGCGCCAGCAAAATGGTTCCGAGGATTTCGATACATGCAGGAAGAAAGCACATCAGGACTGCCGGTCTTCCGACTTTTTTCAAATCTGACAGATTTAACGATAATCCCGCCCTGGTCAGAATGATTACCAGGGCAATCTGCCTTAAATCAGCAGAACTGTTTAAAATGGATTCGTCAATCAGGTTAAGCGCATGAGGACTTAAAATAATTCCAACAATAATCATGCCCAATAAGCCGGGCAGCTTCGCTTTTTGAAAAAGGCTTCCCATAAGCAAGCCCAATAATAAAATCAAAGAGATACTCATTAACATATCGTTTCCTCCTAATCGTGCAGAAATAAAAAAACTGATAATTTCTGCATAATTTTTGCAGAAGTCATCAGCATTTCATGCGGTTTAGGTTTCCCAAGGGAGAACTTCATTCCCAACTATATTCCCGCGAGCAATGAGGAAAATAGCCATGCTTGCATGGATATTTGACGAATGCCGCGAGGGTCAAATACCCCGCCCCTTGGGGCTGAAAGAACAAGCTTGATTATGCCTGTAGCTTGTTGCAAGGATTTAGCTTATCATAACATACGCAGGTTATAGTTTCAATAGTTTTTTGCATTCTACCGTTCAAATTTCTATTGCCATATTTTTGTAGAAAAAGGAGTGCTTATATGATATTATATAGATAGAAACAAAATGTGGAGTATTCAGCGAATTTAACATTTATTCATAGATGCAATATTATAATGTAGGTGAAAACATGTTGGAAAAGGTCATTGAATTAACAAATCAATATATTGATAATATGCCTAAAAAAGAGCGTAAAAAGTATGGTCAATTTTTTACAAGTAAAGAAACAGCACGTTTTATGGCTGAATTATATAATATCCCTGATAACAAGCCTAAATTCAGTATTTTAGATGCAGGGGCAGGATCAGGAATATTATCGTGTGCGCTGATAGAACGATTGGAGCAGGTGGCTTCTGTCCGGACGATAGAATTGACCTGTTATGAAAAAGATGATAATATTTTGAATTTGCTGGAGGAAAACCTTCATACTTGCCAGATAAATTCTAAAAAGAATATTCAAATTCACATTATCACAGATAATTATATTACAAGCCAGTATCTGGACTTCAATCAGATGTTAGGAGGCAATCTCGAACCTAAAAAATATGATTTGGTTATTGGCAATCCACCATATATGAAAATATCGAAAGATGCACCGGAAGCAACTGCTATGCCGGAAGTCTGTTATGGTGCGCCTAATTTGTATTTTATTTTTGCGGCAATGGGTTTGTTTAATTTGGATAGCGATGGAGAAATGGTGTATATTATTCCCCGCTCGTGGACTTCGGGTGCTTATTTCAAGCGATTTAGACAGTATTTTCTGACAGAGGGGAAATTAGAGCATATTCATTTATTCGTAAGTCGGAATAAGGTGTTTGATAAAGAGGATGTTTTACAGGAAACGATTATTATTAAAATAAAAAAGACAAATCAAACACCGGAAAAAGTAACAATTACTTCTTCGCAGTCAAATAATGATTTTGCCAATCTTACATCTTTGACTGTGCCATATAGCCTTGTGGTATCGGGGGAGGATTATTATGTATATTTAGTAACAGATGAAAGAGAAGTTTCGGTATTGGAACGTTTACATAGATTTGATAAAACATTGCCGGATATTGGGTTAAAAATGAAAACGGGATTGACAGTTGATTTTCGTAATCGTGATATACTTCGTGATGATGCAGAAGAAGGGGCGATTCCGCTTTTTTATTCACAGCATATCAGACAGGGAGAGGTACAGTTCCCTATCCAGAAAGAGCATGAGTATGTGGTGACGGATCAAAACGGATTGATGCAGGACAACCGAAATTATCTGTTTGTCAAGCGTTTTACTGCAAAGGAAGAACGGCGCAGGCTGCAGTGCGGTGTATATTTGTCGAAAAAATATCCGCAGTATAAGAAAATCAGTACACAGAATAAGATAAATTTCATAGATGGACTGATAACGGAAATGTCCGAGTGCCTTGTGTATGGATTATATGTGATTTTTAATTCTACTCTTTACGATGAATATTATAGGATTCTGAACGGTTCAACACAGGTAAATTCTACAGAAATTAATGCAATGCCTGTGCCTGATCTGGACAGTATACAGGAAATGGGCAGAAAACTGATGAAAAGTAAGGATATGTCGGAAAATAACTGCAATATGATACTGGAGGGATACTGTGGATAAAATTGATGAGGCGAGAGAACTTTTGAAAATGCTTGGGATGCCCAAAGCACAGCAGGCGGATATCTGTTGTTATGTTCTGTTGGCAATGGCAGGGATAAAGCAGGATACAAAGTGGGCAGATGCTGGAAATGAGTGGATTCGTATCCATGACATTATTCAGTTTGCCAATACATATTATGGATCAACTTATGCAGAAAACAGCAGGGAAACTTTTCGCAAGCAGGCATTACATCATTTTCGGAATGCTGCACTTGTAGAAGATAATGGGAGAGCAACAAATAGCCCTAACTATAGGTATAGGATTACAGAAGAAACATTGCAGATAGTAAAGGCATTTCAAACACCAGAGTGGCAAAAATCTGTAAACCGGTTTTTGAAATACCATGAAAAGCTGGTGGATATCTATGCTTCAAAAAAGAAGATGACGATGATGCCAGTGCGCATTAATGGAGCCGACTTTCAATTTTCTACAGGAAAGCACAATGAATTGCAAAAGGCTATCATTGAGGAATTTGCACCACGGTTTGCACCCGATTCAGAATGTTTGTATGTTGGCGATACCATAGAAAAGGATTTAGTGAAAAATGTTGGAAAACTGACCGAATTGGGATTTGAGATAACGTTACATGACAAAATGCCTGATGTAGTCTTATATAGAGAAGATAAGGACTGGATATATTTTGTTGAATCAGTGACTTCTGTAGGACCAATGGATTCCAAAAGAATATTGGAATTAACGGAGATGACAAAAAATGTTACAGCAGGAAAAATCTTTGTGACGGCATTTCTTGATTTTAAGACATATAAGAGATTTTCGGAAGATTTGGCATGGGAAACGGAAGTCTGGATTGCAGAGATGCCGGAACATATGATACATTTGAATGGGGATAAGTTTTTGGGACCGAGGTAAATGGAGAATGAAAAAGAGAGAATATGAATATATAGAAAAATCAATATATCGTAAAAATATTATTATGTTCATTCAGACTTTAGAAGAAGTATTGTTTTACTATTCTTTTGAATCTTATAAAATGCCTGCATTGAATTCACATTTTTTATGTTGGGATTTATTGCAAACAAAGAATAATATTGATAATAAGTTAATAATGGAAGGAAATTTTATTCCGTTAGCAGAAGAGTTTGAAAGTGTTCTTGAGAATGATATTGTTTTGAAAGCATATATTCCCGAAATAAATGTCATATTAAAACGAAGAGATAAATTAGGTGTAATAGTAGATTATAAGAAAGCGGATTTAAAGGCTAAAATTAATAAATATGCGGAAGCTGCTGGTTATATTCGTGAAATAAGTGAGGCAAATGACATATATTTGAATACAATATTCAACAAATTAATAGAAAATATTTTTACTGAAGAAAATGAACACAGTAATTGGAGCGCTATTTATTCTCTTACTAGAATACTAGTTACAGAATTAGTAAATGTTGGATATAGTCCAGAATACATAAGCCATGAAATGCGAAAGACTTTTTTGGATAACAGGATAAAGGTTAAATGTGAAGAACAATTATTGATAGATTTTTTCTCGAAATTTACTTTTGAAACTAAATCATATCAAGTGATTTTAGGAATTAATGCAGAAACGGCAAAAATATTGAATTACCTTAAGGAGATAACCGTTAAAGAACCAACAGGAGAGCTTAGAAAACAACTTAATCTAAAACACAAAGGGGATTGTATCGTTGAATTATTTCTTGATGATTTAGATAAATATAAGGCAGTAAATGCAGGATGTGGTTATATTAATACAATTATAGGACTTCATCGGATAAGTCAGCATCATAAACCTGTGTATATTAAACCGTTTGCACAAATTAACGAGATTGATGACGAACATAATATATTGACCAGCAGAATAATAAAAATTGATAAAAATATATTACTACGAGCGAATAAT
Source organism: Clostridium sp. (assembly GCA_023667695.1). Lineage (GTDB taxonomy): Bacteria > Bacillota > Clostridia > Lachnospirales > Lachnospiraceae > CAG-632. The sequence goes on from JAMOZY010000009.1 coordinate 46,653, forward strand.
GAAAATCAAGTGCAATCTTATTTTTTTGACAATCAATTATTAAATAAAGTACAAACACCAGAATCCTTTTTGCGAGCTGTTAGTCTGCATAATAGTGCGTTGGATAGTAAAGAGCCCACTAATCAGTTATTGGATTTATGGACAGCTGTGGAAACATTGATAGGGTTTAAATCGGGAGATGAAGATAAAATAAATGTTGTCTGTGATATATTAACAAGTGTATTGAACCGTACATACTTATATACTCATATGGTTCAATTACATAGGGATATTTTGGCTGTACTGGGTGAGGGGGGGAGATAAATTTATAAGTAACATAAGTGGCGATGAACAAGTTATTTGGAAATTAACCAAAGTGCTTTCTGTCAGTGATTATCGGAAAGACTATGATGTATTGTATGAACTGCTGGAAGAGTATCCGTTGCTACAATATCGTATGGAGAATTTTTCAAAGAAAATCTTTGCTGATTCTAAAAGTGTATATGATGAATTGATTCGTCATAAACAAAAAATAAGATGGCAGATTATGAGGATTTATAGAAATAGAAATATGATAGTCCACAGTGGCAAACATATGCCTTATTTGGACATTATTTTAGGCAACCTCCACTATTATATTGATGCAATGTTTGACTTGTTGATAGAGTATTATCATTTGGGAATAAAAAAGAATCAATATATTTTTTATCATGTTCAAAAAGAAGAAATGCGATATTGGAATATATTAGGACTTGATGAAAAAGGGAGAAAAATCACAACTCAGGAAATAACGGAATCAAATTATTCGACAATTATATTTAATGATTATGAAGGAAATGCAATTAAAAATGTTGTGAAAGAGGTAATTGCCAGTATGGAAGGAAAGCATTTACTTGAGAGAAAGTAACCGATACCAAAGTAAAATATTTAAAATGATGATATAGGGGTAATGGTGTCAAGAAATTTTGCAAATAAAAAGAGGATATACTTTTTCAACCTCCAGCTGCTCTAGTAAATGAAAAATTCTATGGTAATTATTTAACTTTTCCATGACACACCTCTCAAAATCCAATTCATTTTACTAGTATACCATATGATGCCCACATTACAAAATCATAAATCTTCACACTCTTGCCGTATTTCATCCGTTCTGCCCCATCCATAAAATCTTTAGGAAACAGCTCTATAGTCTGCATTAGTATTCCTTTTTCTTGTAGATACTGACAGTCAGCGGATAAGATAAGGCAAACACCAGCAGCGAACCCAGAATCAAAATAATGGCACCAATTAAAACAGTAGCAGGACCAGGCGTTAAATAAAAATTAAGCATATAGATGATTCCAAGGGTAATACCGATTCCACAAAGTAAGCTGATAACTAAAAATACCTCGCATTTTTCTTCCCCGCCGAAATAAAACAGAGGAAAGAAACATGCTTCTGTAAACAGGCTTATACTAATACCCAATGCGAGTACGGACAGGGTATCCATATTTTTATCAAAAGGACACCCATGTAAAAGCCAGGACAGGCCTATACCTGCTCCGGCAAAGGCAATCCCAACGATTAACCATATGGACTGACTGATAAAATAGCTTTTTATAATATGTTCTCTTTTTATCGGCAATGTTAATTTGTATTTTCCCCATTTGGAAACAAACTCTTTTTTTATGCTGGCGGCTGCAATAACGGAAAATCCAATTATGCTAAGCAGCACATAGCCAATCAACAGGGATTGGCTGATAACCGCAACAACAAAGATTCCCAGTATAAGCATAAAAGCCATGAAAATTTTCAGATTGGAACATACGGCAAAAAAATTGTTTTTAAGCAGTCCTTTCATACTCGTTCCCCCTTTACCAGTAATAGCATGATTTCGTCAACAGAAACATGGTCTATAACGCTGTTTTTATATTTCCGCTGTGCCTCTTTTCCATTAGAAACTAAAACATCAATCTGAAAATCTCTCGTTCGGTAGGCGATGATATCGCTTGGGTCTAAGGCAAGAAATTGACTTTCCTTACAGCGCATAACGGCGTAATGATAAGCTAAATCATTTTTGGATGCAGTCATAATCAATTTCCCGTTCTGAATAAATGTGATATAATCGGCTACCTTTTCTAAATCACTTGTGATATGGGAAGATAACAGGATGGAATGGCTTTCATCCTGAACAAATTCAAGAAAAATGTCCAGCATTTCATCACGCATAATCGGGTCCAATCCGCTGGTCGCTTCGTCTAAAATCAATAATTGCGGGTGGTGGGACAAAGCCGCTGCAATCGCTAGCTTCATAGTCATTCCTCTGGAATAGTCTTTGATTTTTTGATTGGGTGATAAATGAAAATCCTCCAAATACTTTTGGAACAAAGCATGGTCCCACTGGGTATAAATTCCACTCATCACCTCTGACAACTGTTTCGTCGTCCAAAAGCCGGGGAAATTATCTCCGTCATAAACTACGCCTATTTTCTCACGGATATCCGTATCATTATTCTGCATTTCCCCGCCAAACAGCTTTACTACACCGCTATCCTTTTTAACCGTATTCAAAATACACCCGATGGTTGTGGTCTTGCCAGCGCCATTTTCACCAACAAATCCTAAAATAGCTCCATAGGGCAATGAAAATGAAAGTTTATCCAATGTGAAATTTGATTTAGGAAATGTCTTGGAAATTTCCTGCAATTCTAAAATATGTTCCATGCTATTCATCCTCCTGATAGAATAAAGCTAACAGCTCCGTCAATTTTTCAAGGGAAATATTGCTTATTCGCCCAATTTCCGCAGCCGCCTGTAAGTGTTCTTCTGCAATGCGCTGCTGTTCCTCCTGATAAAATTCCTTGTTTTGTACGGATACAAAACTGCCTCTTCCTACTGTCGTTTCGATAAATCCGTCCCTTTGTAAGTCCTCATAAGCTTTTTGAACGGTAATGACACTTACATGAATGGATTTTGCTAAAGCCCGCATGGAGGGAATTGCGTCACCGGCTTGTAATTCCCCGCTCATTATCATTGCTTTGATTTGTGATGTGATTTGCTCATAAATCGGTTTATTGGCATTATTACTGATAATGATTTCCAATTTGCACCACCTCTGCCTTTCAAGTGTACTTAGTGTACAAGTACATTATAACACCTTTATTTTTTTAGTCAACCGATTTGTGATTAAATATCAAAAATAGGTGTGATAGAGTGGGATTCTATCGTTGTTGACATTGTACCGAGGTTGTTTTGCTACGATTATCAAAAAGATACTGGTTATTGCTGAATATCAATTTGAATAGGAACATTTTTCAGAAAGATTAGTATAAAGAAGAAGGATGTGGTATGATTTAGCATATGGCAGCAGAAGCCAGGGGAGGTTTTGGGGAATTCTAAGACTGACGGACGAAGCTGTGAATCGTATCTCAAAAGAAAAGAAGAATAAATCATATGAAAAAGCGATTGGTTATCGGCATTCTTGCCCATGTAGATGCCGGAAAGACAACTTTATCAGAGGGGCTGCTTTATTTGTGCGGCAGTATCCGTACCCTGGGGAGAGTAGACCATAAGGACGCATTCCTGGATACCTATGCTATGGAACGGGCAAGGGGGATTACCATATTTTCCAAGCAGGCAGAGCTGGGGCTTGGTGATATGGAGGTGACACTGCTGGATACGCCGGGACATGTGGACTTTTCTGCAGAGATGGAGCGCACCCTTCAGGTGCTGGACTATGCCATTTTAGTCATTAATGGAGCGGATGGTGTGCAGGGACATACCCGGACGCTTTGGAAGCTGTTAAAGCAATACGGGATACCGGTATTTCTCTTTATCAATAAGATGGACCAGCCGGGTACGAATCGGGAAAAATTATTAACCGAGCTGAAAGGTCTGCTGGATGACCGCTGTCTGGATTTTGCTCCGGCTGTGGGAGCGGATGCAGAAGAGAAGCTGCCGGAGGAATTTCTGGATGCTCTGGCTATGTGTGATGAAGCATTGATGGAGGAATTTCTTGCCGGAGATGATATAGAAACCGCTTCTATCCGAACTGCCATACAGAGGCGGAACGTATTCCCTTGCTTTTTTGGCTCTGCCTTGAAGCTGGAAGGCGTAGAGGCGTTGATTCAGGGGATTTCCCTATATGTGCAATGTCCGGAATACGGAGAGGAATTTGGGGCAAGGGTTTATAAGATTTCCAGAGATGCCCAGGGAAACCGGTTGACTCATTTGAAAATCACGGGTGGCTTTCTGAAGGTTAAGACCTTGCTTACCCACCACGGAAAGGAAGAGAAAGCAGACCAGCTTCGCATTTATTCCGGTTCTGGTTTTCGGACGGAGACGCAGGCAGAGGCAGGAACCATCTGCGCAGTGACCGGATTGGAAGCAAGCTATTGTGGGGAAGGTCTTGGGATGGAAGAGGATTCTCAGCTGCCTGTGCTGGAGCCGGTACTAAACTATCAGGTGCTGTTACCGGAGGCGTGTGATGTACACAAGGCATGGAAGCAGCTGCAACAGCTGGAGGAAGAGAATCCTCTGCTGCATATGGAGTGGCAGGAAGGCAGCAGTGAGATACATGTTCAGGTCATGGGTGAAGTAGAGCTGGAGATTCTAAAGGGAATGATACAGGAGCGGTTTGGACTGGAAGTAACCTTTGGACAGGGAAGTCTGGTCTATAAGGAAACCATAGCCGCGCCCGTAGAGGGCGTAGGACATTTTGAACCATTACGGCATTATGCAGAGGTGCATTTGCTGATGGAGCCGGGAGAACCGGGCAGCGGTTTACAGCTTGAGACACAATGCAGTGAAGATATGCTGAACCGCAACTGGCAGCGGTTGATTTTGACTCATTTGGAGGAGCGGAAGCATCCCGGTGTACTAACCGGCTCGGAGATTACGGATATGAAGCTTACCCTGGTGGCAGGACGGGCCCATCAGAAGCATACGGAAGGCGGAGATTTTCGTCAGGCTACCTATCGGGCAGTACGGCAGGGACTTCGAAAGGCAGACTGTGTATTGCTGGAGCCGGTATATGAATTCCGACTGGAGGTACCCATGGAGAATTCCGGACGTGCCATGGCGGATATACAGCGGATGTATGGAAGCTGTCAGCCGCTGGAGCTGGAAGGGGAGCTGGCAGTCCTGACCGGAGTAGCTCCCGTATCCACCATGTCCGGATATCAGTCAGAGGTAAATGCCTATACCAGGGGCTGTGGTAAATTATTTTGCTCTTTCAAGGGATATATGCCTTGTCATAATACAGAAGAAATCATAGAGCAATACAAGTATGACCCGGAGAGTGATGTAGAGAATCCTACGGGTTCCGTATTCTGCGCTCACGGTGCGGGCTTTATCGTGCCATGGAATCAGGTGGAAGATTATATGCATGTGGAGTCCGGTTTACGCATCGGAGAAGATATCGATGGTTTGGATTCTGATAATGCAGAAGGAGCTGGAAAAAGCAGAAATCAACAGAAGGGAAAGCCGTCCATATCCGGTTCGGTGGCAGATGAGGAGGAGCTAAAGGCAATTTTTGAACGGACCTATGGCAGTGGTAAGCAGAGAAGCTATGGCAAGCAGGATTATGACAATGCGTATGAAAACTATGAGAAGGAAGCCGGTATCGATGCCCGGTCTGCCCCTCAGGGGGATTCCAGGTATCAGAAAAAATCACGGACGCCGGAGCGAAAGGAAGAATTCCTGCTGGTGGACGGTTATAATATTCTGTTTGCCTGGGAGGAATTAAAGGAACTGTCAAAGACGAATCTGGAAGCTGCCCGGGGCAGGCTCATGGACATTCTTTGCAATTATCAGGGCTATCGGAGCATGAATCTGATACTGGTATTTGACGCTTATAAGGTGCCGGGGAATCCGGGAGAGCTGATACAATACCATAATATCCATGTAGTCTATACCAAAGAGGCAGAGACTGCAGACCAGTACATTGAGAAGCTGGTACATGATATGGGAAAGCAGTATGATGTGACCGTGGCTACCTCAGATGGCCTGGAGCAGCTGATTATTTATGGAGCAGGCGCCAGGCGGATGTCTGCCAGAGGCTTATGGGAGGAGATTCAGAGGGCGGAGCAGGAAATGCGGGAGAAATTCATGTGACTTCCGAAGAAACCCATGACAATTTCCCTGTTATCGATTATACTAGGATAGGGTTTTTAACGATAACCCTGTTGATAAGCTGGCCGGAGGCAGAAAACCGGACAGGAAAGAAACATGAATCTGGAGGAAAAGAAGATGAACCGTATAAAAATAGTTGTATTATTTGGAGGCTGTTCTACTGAATATAGTGTATCATTACAGTCTGCATATTCCGTAATGGAAGCATTGAATCCGGAACGGTATGAATTAATACCAATGGGTATTACCAAGGAGGGACACTGGTTCCGGTATGATGGCGACTTAAAGCAGGTGCCGGAGGATAACTGGCAGGGCGAGAATTGCAGACAGGCATTTATTTTGCCGGACCGGAATATTCATGGTATTGGAATGCTTCAGGAGAATGGCACCTTAGAGACGGAGCGGGTGGATGTGATTTTTCCGGTCCTTCATGGGAAGAATGGCGAGGATGGAACGGTACAGGGCTTGTGTGACCTTGCAGGTATACCGTATGTAGGGGACGGCACCTTAAGCTCTGCCCTTTGCATGGATAAGGATATTGCCCATGTAGTGGCAAAGGCGGCTGGTATAGCGGTGCCGGAGTTCGTTGTGCTGAAGTCCTATATGACGAAGGAAGAGCAGAAGGAGCGGTGTAGTAAGCTCACCTATCCGGTTTTTGTAAAGCCGTCAAGAGCCGGCTCTTCTTATGGAATTACCAAGGTAAAGCAGGAAGCAGACCTGGAGGCAGCGATTCAGGAGGCATTTCGTCACGATACAAAGGTTGTGATTGAAGCCATGGTAGAGGGCTTTGAGGTAGGCTGTGCTGTTTTGGGAAATAAGGAGCTGACCGTAGGAGAGGTAGATGAAATCGAGCTGCATTCCGATGTGTTTGATTTCCATGAGAAATATACGCTGGAAACATCAAAGATTCATGTTCCGGCAAGAATTACACCGGAAAAGGCACAGGAAATCAAGGCGATGGCTAAGATATTATACCGGGTGCTGGAATGTGAGGGAATGGCACGGGTGGATATGTTCTTAACTCCGGCTGGGGATATTGTATTTAATGAAATCAATACGATACCGGGCTTCACATCTCACAGCCGCTATCCAAGTATGATGAAGGCTTATGGTATGTCCTTTCAGGAGGTTCTGGATGAATTGGTCCGGGAAGCACTGGAGGAGCAGGGGAAATAATTTAGCAGGCAGTCCATTGCTGTGATTGGCTGTAGACAGGAGTTGCCAGCAGGAAGAATTAACAGGCAGAATCAGAAGGCAGATGGTGGGGAAGCAGATGCTCCATATGGTGGACTGGCTGCAAGGGAGGCAGATTATGGATAAGATGAGGAAATATGGCGGCTTGGATTGGTTCCGGATGATTAGTGCAGTTCTGGTCATTACCATTCATACCTCTCCGCTGTTATGCTTTGGGGAGTTTCCGGATTTTTTGCTGACAAGGATGATTGCCAGAGTAGCAGTGCCGTTTTTCCTGATGGTAAGCGGATTTTTTCTGTTGCCGGAGCTATCGGGAGGGGATGGCAGCCTAAAACGGTTATATCGACAGATGGGACATCTGGCAAAGCTGTATCTGATTGCGATTGTGTTATATCTGCCCCTTATGATTTACAGCGGGTATTTCAGAGAGGGATTTTCCATTGGAAATCTGCTTCAGGATATTTTGATAAATGGTACCTTTTATCATCTCTGGTATCTGCCGGCTGCCATAACCGGATTGGCTATTGTAGGGCTTCTGCTTCGCTACTGGAAAGACCGGATAGTATTTATCATCAGCTTTGTCCTATACCTGTTTGGACTGCTGGGGGACAGCTATTATGGCATCGTGACAATGGTTCCCTGGTTGCAGAAGCTGTATGATGGTATATTTTTCATTTCGGAATATACCCGAAACGGATTGTTTTTTGTTCCCCTGTTTTTGATGCTGGGATATTATCTGGGCAGGCAGGAGGCTCAAGGGAACCGATTCACGCAGAAGCAGGCAGCGATAGGTCTGGTGATTTCCGGTATTCTTTTCTTTGGAGAAGGAACCGGACTGTATTTCTTACAATGGCAGAGGCATGACAGCATGTATATTCTGCTGCCTGTAGTCATGATATTTTTGTTCTCTCTTATGCTTTCGTGGGAGGTCAAAGGCGGAAAGCGGTTGAACCGGATTGCCATGCTTGTGTACATCATTCATCCGGCTATGATTGTTGCAATCCGCCTGGTAGGAAAGCTTACGAAAACGACGAAGCTGCTGGCAGACCAAAGCCTGGTACATTTTATTCTGGTTACCATATGCTCCTTCGTGGCGGCCTATCTGCTGACTATGCTGCCGTTTCAGAAGCAGAGCAGGGAAAACAATGCTTCATAGAAGAAAAGATGCTTTGATGATTTCTATTACATGGTAGCCGGAAGCAGCATCATTCCAATGGCAATTATGCCACACAGGGCATATATGGAGTTAATAATCAGACAGATTTTCATAATGACATTCTGCACCCGGCCCTTGCAGTAGGCAAGGATGGTAAAGATGCCGCTTAGTATCATAAAAACCGCACAGCTGAATATCATGATTTCAGCCGTGGGAGATTCCAATGCCCAGGAAAAGCTTCTTAGGGGCAGGATGCTCCAGGGAAGCAGTACCATTAAAATCGAAATGATTGTGCATAGCTTGTGTTTCATAAAATATCTCCTCCTTTGATAGTTCTAGTATAGAAAATGATTTCGATGATAACCATCGAATGATGTGACATTTTGACACTTGATGTGACATTTTTGTAAGTCGTATTTGTTGTTTGTATCATAAACCGGCTGCGGCTTATTCCCGCGAGCAATGAGGAAAATAGCCATGCTTGCATGGATATTTGACTTTACTTAGGTGTCCGTCCGAACCGGCAGCAGGCTGCGGTCATGCATATAAGGGTTATTACCGTTGCTACAGGCAGCCATGGAATCAGCGCTACATCAAAGTCCTCCAGTCCGGATGCCAGCTTTCCGTATTCGGAGGTAATGCAGTAGAATGGGTAGGACATCGGATATAGAAACCATATCCTGGTGTTAATCATCAGTACGGAAGGCACAATAGAAGCCAGACCGATTCCTACGGGAAAAACAGGTACCGGAATGCAAACGGACAGCATCCAGAAAAAAGCAAGCATAGGAATAGAGGACAGGTAGATGAAAGCGGCTTCCCGAAACACAAATAACGGAGAAAGCAGGAACGCATAATTTTGCGTCTGGCTTACAATGGCAGCACTGATAAAGTACATTCCTGTAGTCATAAGAATCTGAAGGGCAGCCAGAGATAAAAGCACAAGGAACTTTGCCAGACAAAGCTTCACGGTGCTGATAGGCAGGGCAAGCATTTTTAAAATACCGTTATTGCTTCGTTCCGTCTGATTGAGCAGTACGGTACTGACTACCATACTGGCAGGATACATGAACCATGCCATTCCCAGAAATCCCTGAATCAGAAAATTATGTTCTGGTGCGATTCCTTCTGCCTGCATTTCAAAGTTAAGATGAGCGTTGAGGATAGAGGGCAGCCAGAGAATCACTGCAGCAGCCAGCAGAATCAGTAATATTCGGGAACGGCGTATTTTCTTTATTTCAATTCCAATCAGTGATAAAAAGTTCATAGTAAGGACCTCCTGAGTTTTAAGTATATAAGCTCTGCCATTCCCAGAACTGCGGTTTCCAATATAGAAGCAGTCATAAACCCTGGAATGTATTCCTGTGCGGTTCCCGCAAGTGTCTGAAAGGGAAGGGCAAAAGGAAACAGAGACAGGACAAAGCTTTTGGCAGGAAGCAGAGTCGCCGTAAAGACACAGATTACCCCGATGCCAAGAGAAACCCACATGTTTCTACAGACGGACGCAAGGAACAGGGACGTTAGGATTGCAGGCAGACTGAGCAGGAACGCATAGCCAAAGCTTTTTAACAGTTCTTCCGTAAAGCCGGGATACCATGCAAACCAATGGGAGATGTAAAGCCCGGAGAACGCAGCTTCAAGGAAGAGAAGCAAGTCATACATTCCGGTTATAAGAATTACTTTTTCAAAAAATATCATCGACTCGTTCAGAGGAAGAGACCGCATTTTATCATATCCCCCATTGGCATATTCCGTGTGGTACATAATACATGCCCCGGATAGGGTCAGCAGAATATTCAGCATGGCCATCATCTGCCAGTTGGAGCCGAGGACCATGGCAAGAGGGGATTCCCTTCCGGCTGTATAGCTGTCCCGCCGAAAGAGGAGTTCTGCTGCCGGTATCATAGCGGCCAGTATGCCGCCGCTCAGAAAAGCAGGGAAAAATCCGGTTCGTTTCATTTTTTTAAATTCCAATGCCAGGCTCATATCCATGCATCTCCTTTCCATTGTCCCCATGAATAAAGGCAAGAAAGGTATCCTCTAAGTTATCCGTGGGATATCCCTTTTGTAAAGCCTGTTCCTTTAGATGCGGCATGGTTCCTTCAAAAATAAGTTTTCCGCGGTTCAGAATCCCGATGTTGTCTGCCATTAACTCAATCTCAGAAAGTAAATGGGAGGATACCAGAACCGTACAGTCAAACTGCTTCGGCAGGGAACGGATTAAGCTTCGTATCTCATGTATGCCGATAGGGTCAAGACCATTGGTAGGCTCATCCAGAATCAGGATGGGCGGTTTGCTGATTAAGGCTCCGGCAAGCCCCAGCCGTTGCCTCATGCCCAGGGAATATTTTCGTGCAAGCCGGTTCTTAAAGGGAGTTAATCCCACCAGCTCCAAAGCATCGGTAACAGCAGCTTTGGGCAGTCCCAGTATTTTACGGATGATATCCAGATTTTCTTCTCCGGTTAAATTCCCATAGAAGGAAGGTGCTTCAAGGAAGGAACCGATTTCCTTTAATATTTCTATCCGGTCCTTCGGATACTGTCTGCCGTCAATGGTAAAGGAACCACTGTCCGGCTTTGTCAGCCCTAAGAACATTTTCATAGTGGTAGACTTTCCGGCTCCATTTGGTCCCAGGAAACCATAGACGGCTCCCTTGGGAATATGGAGACTAAGATGAGAAACGGCAGTAAAGTCCCCATATGTTTTGGTTAAATCCTTTGTTTCAATCATATTCATAATAATATCGCCTCCTTGATAGATAAACGCAGGGGTTCGATACCGCATCAGCCTGTTGCGGTGTTGTTCCTTGCTATAAGTCAAGTTTATCTGCTCAACCTTGCAGGAACATTCTCATAACCTTACATCTACCTTACATTTTCGCGGATTGGATGAATAAAAACAGTTCTTATGCTATGATGAGTTCGACCTGGAAATTGGAATGGGGGTGTTATATATGAAAGCGGAATATTTGAAGAAGAAACGGATTCTTCTGGTGGATGATGAACAGGAATTGCTGGATATGGTGGTATCCATATTAAAAGAAGAAGGATTTCAGACGATACGGACAGCACAATCGGTAAAGGAGGCCATTGCCGCCGTTGATGATTTTTCACCGGAGCTGGCAATCCTGGATGTGATGCTTCCGGATGGAACCGGCTTTGCTCTTATGGAGGAGCTGAAGGGCAGAGCAGATTATCCGGTATTGTTTTTGACAGCCCGGGGAGAAGAGGAGGATAAATTCATGGGCTTCGGTCTTGGCGCAGATGATTATGTGGTAAAACCCTTTCTGCCGAAGGAATTGATTTTTCGAATCATGGCAATTCTGCGCAGAAGCTATAAGGAAGAAAATCCTCTGGTAAGGCTTCCGGACAGTGAGATTGATTTTGAACGGGCAGAGGTTATAAAGAACGGAGCGCATATTGCATTAACGGCAAAGGAGTATGATTTACTTTTTGCATTGTATCGAAATGCAGGGCGGATTGTAACCATTGATGCTCTTTGTGAAGCCGCCTGGGGAGAGAATCCCTATGGCTATGAAAATTCACTGATGGCGCATATACGCAGGATTCGTGAAAAGATTGAGGCCAACCCCTCCCGTCCCAGGGCGTTGATTACCATCAAGGGATTAGGCTATAAGCTGCTTGTGGAGGAATAACATATGAAAAGTATACCCAAACTGATTCGACGCTTTTTTGGCATATTACTGTTAAGTGTTTTTTTGATTTTTATACTCAACATAGGGATGCTGGTTGCATTTGCCGGTAAACAGACCGCCAGCCGTTCCCCCTGGACCACAGCTGTGGAAGTGGCGGAGGCATTACAGAAATCCGGGGATGGATATCAGTTAATGGATGCTTCTGTTTTAGAAGAATTAGAGCAGGACCGGATATGGGGGATTCTCATTGATGATGCCACCCATCAGGTTATCTGGCATACGGATTATTTTCCGGAAGAGATTCCCATGGAATATACACTGGGTGATATCGCCATGCTGACCCGGGGATATGTAAAGGATTATCCCACCTTTCCGGCCAGAACCGAGGAGGGGCTGGTTGTTCTGGGGTATCCCAAGGACCGATATTGGAAAGCGATGTGGAATAACTGGGATTATAATATGATTAAATACCTTCCGCAAACGGCTCTTTTGGTTTTCACGGCAAATGTGGTATTGATTTTTTTGATATATCTGGTAACGAATACCCGGCTGATTCGCTCCATCCAGCCGATTATCGAGGGGATTCAGAAGCTGCCGGCAGAGCAAACGGTCTATGTAAAGGAGAAAGGCCTGTTGTCTGAGCTGGCGGTGAACATTAACCGTACCTCTGATATCATTCAGGCGCAAAAACAGGAATTAAAAAGAAAGGAAACAGCCAGAGCCAATTGGATTGCCGGTGTCTCACATGATATCCGGACGCCCTTATCCATGGTCATGGGGTATGCCGGACAACTGGCGGAGGATGGAAGGTTACCGGAAGAAGAGCAGAAAAAAGCTGTGGTAATTGTCAGGCAAAGCGAGAAAATGAGGAATCTGATTCGGGATTTGAATCTGGCATCCAGGCTGGAATATAATATGCAGCCCTTAAAAACCCGAAAGGAAAATGTAGTTGCCTTGGTTCGCCGGGTTGTAGTGGACTTTATGAATCTGAACATTGAGGAGAAATACGGCTTGGAATGGGAAACAGAGACTTCCCTTATTTCCTGTATGATACCGGTTGACGGAGAGCTGTTAAAACGGGCAGTGACGAATGTAATTCAAAACTCCATGAATCATAATCCGGAGGGATGTGGAATATTTGTTTCGGTTCAGATGGAACCGGACACATGCTGTATTACGGTAGAGGATGATGGGAAAGGGGTAGAGGAGGAACAGCTCCGTTATTTGAATCAGGCCCCTCATTATATGGTATGTGATGATGATACCAGGGAACAAAGGCATGGATTGGGTTTGCTTCTGGTAAAGCAGATTGCAGCCGCACATCAGGGGAGGGTAGAGATTGACCGGGGGAATCGGGAAGGCTTTCGGGTTCGGATTCTTCTGCCCCATACAATATCTTTTTGATGCCGGATAATACCTGGATAGCGATTACTCTCCGGAAGGAATCCGGATAGCTCTTCCCTGCAGCTCCCAAATCCGGTTTTGCTTGAAATTCCCCTCTGTGCATAATTCAAGCTTGTCATCCGAAGGGAAGAAACGGGTAGTCTGGACGATGGCTCCATTATTTATAAAGATTTCCAGGATGGAACAGTCTGCCAGAATACGAATATTTTTGATACTGTCACAAAGCGCCCGCCGAAGGGTCCGTCCGGCACCGGAATTCCCCTGGAAGCCCAGGGTGAGAACCGAACCATCGTAGGTTAGTGTCAGTTCTTTGGTGATATGGATAGTAAAATTCTGCTGATTTCCAGGGAAGAGGGTTAGCTCCCAGTCAAAGCAGCTTGGGAAGAAAAACCATTGACCAACTGGTATCTCCCGGCAGCGGGAACGCAGCCGGTCTAATTCCGGTACCGGATTCTGTAGCAATATATCTCCCTGTCTTGTCACAACTCTTGGCAGGGTCAGGGTATGAATCCAATGCTTCTCCAGGGTAGGCTCCGCATACGCTGTATCCGGTCCCCCGGCCCAGCCAATCAGAATTCTTCTGCCTTTATGGTCCACAAAGGTCTGGGGCGCATAAAAATCAAAGCCCATATCCCATTCCTGAAATTTACTTTCATCTATCGGCTCTGCCAGCTCCATGTCTACCGGAAAGTATCCGGATTGGTGAATATTTTGAAAACGGAATTCCTCTGCCGGTAAGCCCTGGGGACAGACGGATAAAAAACGCTGGTCTCCCATCCGGAACAGGTCCGGACATTCCCACATAAAGCCAAAGGGATGCCGGGAGGTTACATCATGGGTGTAGCTCCAGTGAATCCCATCCTCGGACTGATAGAGCAGAATAGCACCGCTATCATCCTGCTTCCTACCGCCTAAGACCAGGTTATACAGATGCTCTTCGAGCCATACCTTTGGGTCCCGGATATGGCAGGTATAACCAGAAGGATAGTCCGCATTGCTTAACACACATTCCTTTTCGGAAAAGTGAACCCCATCCTTTGTTGTGACCCGCAGGGTATTAGATTCCCGGCCGGAGTGAGTATAATCGTGTTCTCCCTCCAGTATTACATTTCCTGTGTAATACAGGGAAAAGAAGTCCGGTTCTGTCAAAGCACAGCCGGAAAAAGCCCCGTTTTTATCGTAAGCCGTATCCGGATAAAGTGCAGTACCGGCAAAGGTCCAGTGTACAAGGTCCCGGCTGGTATAGTGGCCCCATTCCTTTCCATCCTGAATCGGATATTCCGGAGCATATTGAAAGAATACGTGATAGGTTCCCTGATACTGACAAAGGCCATTGGGGTCATTCAGCCAGCCTGTGGGCGGAACCAGATGGAATTGACAACGCCAGATATCATTTTTTATCATAAGATGTCTCCTTGTATTTATAACTGGTATGGGGTGAATAGGTTTTTATTGTACCATGATGATAAATAATCTTCAAGCTTCGGTGCAGTATCCCTTATGACAGCTGTGGCAGAATTCATCCGTTATGATTTTTTCATTCACAAGGAAGAAGAAGTGTAGTACAATGATACAGGTATTTTAGTGAACAGTATGGCAGTAGAAAGGAAGGAAAAGATGGAACGCAGAACAGAAAGTAAAATAGAAACAAAATGCATTCAGGAGGGTTATCAGCCGAAAAAGGGGGAGCCGCGGCAGATTCCGATTATACAAAGCACGACCTTTAAGTATGATACCAGTGATGAAATGGGAAGGTTGTTTGATTTGGAAGCAGAGGGATATTTTTATACCCGTCTGCAGAATCCTACCAATGATGCAGTTGCAGCTAGGATTTGCGCCTTAGAGGGCGGTGTGGCGGCTATGCTGACCGCTTCTGGACAGGCGGCGAATTTCTATGCGTTGTTCAATATTTGTGAGGCAGGGGACCATTTTATAGCATCTTCCTCTATCTATGGCGGTACCTTTAATTTATTTGGAGTGACGATGAAGCGGATGGGCATTGAATGTACATTTGTAGACCAGGATTTGCCGGAAGAAGAACTAGAGCAGTATTTTAAGCCGAATACCAAGGCAGTATTTGGCGAGACCATTACCAATCCGACGGTTTCCGTACTGGATATCGAGAAGTTTGCCAGACTGGCACATAAGCATGGCGTACCGCTGATTGTAGATAATACCTTCGCAACACCGGTGAATTGTCAGCCGTTTCAATGGGGAGCGGATATTGTAACCCATTCTACCACCAAATACATGGATGGGCATGGGACGGCTGTGGGCGGCTGTATTGTAGACAGCGGGAATTTTGACTGGCTGGCACAGCGGGAGAAGTTCCCGGGCTTGACAACACCGGATGAATCCTATCATGGAATTATTTATGCAGAGCGGTTTGGTAAGGGCGCATATATTACCAAGGCAACGGCACAGCTTATGCGGGACCTCGGCTCCATTCCTTCCCCGCAGAATTCCTTCTATCTGAATCTGGGCCTGGAGACGCTTCCCCTTCGTATGAAGCAACATTGTAGCAATGCCCTGGCAGTAGCGAAGTATCTGAAGGATAATGACAAGGTTGCCTGGGTCAGCTATCCGGATTTGGAGCAGGATACCTATCACGGACTGGCAGAGAAGTATCTGCCGAAGGGTTCCTGTGGCGTGTTGGCATTCGGCTTGAAGGGCGGAAGGGAGACTTCCATATCCTTTATGGATAAGCTGAAGCTGGCTTCTATCGTGACCCATGTAGCAGATAGTAAGACCTGTCTGCTGCATCCGGCAAGCCATACCCATCGGCAGATGACAGATGAACAGCTTCGGGAAGCAGGTGTAGCACCGGATTTGATTCGTTTATCCGTAGGGATTGAGAATGTTGAGGATATTATTGCCGACCTGGAGCAGGCACTGAAGCAGATATAGTGAAAAAAGAGCCGTCGCACAAGGTATTGAGAAATACGGAAGCGGCGGCTCTTATCTATGGCTGGCAGATTGTATTCCGGGTTAGTATAAGGAAATGTCCTCCAGAACCCGCTGGTTGTCATAATAATAAATGATATTTACTATCCGGTTGGTGGTATCATTGATAACTAAAACCAGGACGCTGCCATCCTTTCCCAGAAAATACTCCGCGGTACTTCCGCTTTTGGTAAGGTCCTCCATCATGACAAAGTATTCCGTATACTCATATACAGGCACTCCGTTTTCCAGGAACGCGCCGTCGACGGAATCCGTTCCGTTCAAAATGTGGCTTTCGCTGTCACCGATTTTAAGACCGAACAGGGTATACTTAGAATCGGAAAAGCTAATGCCGAATTGCTTGCCGTTGTAATAAATGACACTAAAGCTTTTTTTGGAATTGGTATAGGTATCCAGACCGTCGGGGCTGCCGTTGGGAATGCTCAGCCGGGAAACAAAGTCCGGATTATGCTCCAGAGTCAGACCAAGCTCCTCTTCTATGGCATCTTGTGAAAGACGTGCAATATCGTCCAGTGCTGTTTTCCGGTTAAAAGGAATAACACTAAGAATAACGGCAATGACTGCACAAATCAGTAAAACGATAACAAAGGGTGGAATATGGACCCGCGTTCCTGGCGCTTCTGTTAGGATTGGCGTATCCAGCTGGACCGGGGCATGATAATATCCATCGTTGTCTGCCTGCACTTCTGTTTCCGGCATGGTTTCATCTAGTTTTAGATTCATGAAGGTTCTCCTCACATTTACATTTTAGTTTTCCTGATGCATCGTATTATATCAAATCTTCCTGCCAGATTCAATAAAAGCAGTTTTATCTGACTTTTCTACGTTTAAACAGTGAGATTCCCAGCATTGTGTGGTATAATTTAACTTGAGGAGGGACCCACCGTAAGGTGGGAGGAGTCCTTGAGTTGGGTTGCA
>JAMOZY010000009.1:64134-103546 GCA_023667695.1 Clostridium sp.
GAAACCCAGAGAAAAAGCAGGATATGCATGGACATAAAACTTGAGGAGGGACCCACCGTAAGGTGGGAGGAGTCCTTGAGTTGGGTTGCAGAAACCCAGAGAAAAAGCAGGATATGCATGGACATAAAACTTGAGGAGGGACCCAGAAGATTCTAAATGCAGTTGGGAGTTATGGTACAAGCATTGATACAAATGATAAATGGAGGGTAGATTGCAATGAGAGAAGAGGAAGATCAATTTAAGATACCAATACGAATTACAAAGGTCGCATTCTGGATATTACTGGTATTCTGGATTTTGTTTTGCAGTCTGACCCTTTTTTATTCCCAGGAGGATTTCCGGTTTACCGATCATAATTGCTACAGCTTTAACCAGGGCTGGGTATTAAGTGATGATGGAACGACTCCGGTTTCGGTTCCCAGTAAGCTGCAAGGAGAAGCCACAGTCGTAAGGATTCAGAATACCATACCGGAAGCAGTCAGTAACCGGACGACGATAATGGTAAAAGGATTGCACCAGGACATAGAGGTTTATATTGACGGTGAATTAGTAGGAGAACTGAATAATTCCGAAAGCCGTAGCTATGGCAGGCATACACCTTCCGGCTGTGTGATGGTTCCGGTAGGACTTGCGGATGCCGGAAAGCAGATTGTCATACAGTATTCCGCTCTGGAGCCGGAAACGGCAGGTCAGATTAATGATATCCGGATTGGTACGGACATCGGTATTCTATTCTGGATGCTGACTTCCTATGGCAGTGATGTGCTGTTTGCCGTCCTATTGTTATACACCGGCTTTGTTATCGTCATTTTCGGCATAGCAGTACGGTTTGTTTTTCGGGAGAATCCCAATGTGAATATCACGTATTTAGGTGTAACGGCAATCTGTACGGCAGTCTGGATGATTGGTGAGAGCCGGTTAAAGCAGCTCTATTATGGTAATCTGGCTGTTGGAGAGATGCTGTTATGGGAGGCCCTGTTCATCGCTCCCATACCAATTATGTTTTATGTAAACCGATTGCAGGAGGGGCGGTATTCCCGGCTGTATTTTATAGGAACTGCGTCTGCTCTTGCAGGAAATATTATTATGATTATTTTTGAACTGACGAACACCTTTGATTTCTTTCAGATGTACAGGGTGGGATGGGGCATTATTCTCGGTGCCGGACTGCTGATTATATATACGATAATCCGGGATTGGATGAAGGGAAAGGGTCAGTGGAGATTGTTGATGGGCATTATCGTATTGTTCCTTTGCATTTTGCTGCAGATGTGGGCATTCCGGTATCATGCAACAGGAATTATTTCCAATAACTACATCAGTCTGGGATTGATTCTGTTTTTAATCCTCATGGGCATTTCCGCTGTGACCAGTATGCTGAAGCAGAAGCAGGAGCAGATACTGGCAATTAAAGAAAATGAAACAAAATCCGATTTCCTTGCCAATATGTCCCATGAAATCCGGACGCCGATTAACGCCATACTGGGCTTTGATGAAATGCTGCTTCGGGAGGAGAACAATGAGCAGACGCTGGAATATGCAGCAAACATTAAGAGCGCCGGAGAAAACCTCTTATCGCTGGTCAATGATATTCTGGACTTTTCCAAGGTGGAATCCGGCAAGATGGAGATTATACCGGAGGAATATAAGACCAGTGATATGCTGACGGATGTTGTGAATCTGACCTATCTAAAAGCACAGGAAAAGGGACTGTCCTTTGAAATCTACATCGGAAAGGATATCCCGCGTAAGCTGTACGGAGATGAAATGCGGGTAAAGCAGATTCTGACGAATGTATTGAATAATGCCGTTAAATATACGGAAGCAGGAAGAGTCATCCTGAGTGTGAATTTTGATAAATTAGATGCAGAAAACGGACGGCTGCGTATTTCCGTTGAGGATACCGGCATCGGAATCGAGCAGGAGAACATCAGTAAGATTACGGAATCCTTCCAGCGGTTCGACCTCCAGAGAAACCGGAGCATCGAGGGCAGCGGGCTGGGTATGAGCATCGTTGCCAGTTTGCTGCGTGTAATGGGAGGACGGCTTCAGATTTACAGCACCTATGGAGAAGGTTCGGATTTTCGTATTCTGATACCACAGGGGATTCGGGATGCTTCACCCATTGGGAATTATCAAAAGGATTTTCGCAACGGTCTTCGAAATATGGAGCCATATCAGGAATTATTCACTGCGCCACAGGCGACCATATTATTTGTAGATGATAATGCCATGAATCTATCGGTAGCCCGGGGACTATTGAAAAAAACCAAGATTCATATCGATACGGCAGAAAGCGGGAGCCGGTGCCTGGAGCTGACCCGTCAGGGAAAGTACGATTTAATCTTTATGGACCATTTGATGCCGGAGATGGATGGTGTAGAGACCTTGCACCGCCTTCGCCAGGAGGAAGGAAATCCGAATCAGAATACAATGGTAGTGGCTCTGACGGCAAATGCCATCAAAGGCTCCAGGGACTTCTATATGCAGGAAGGCTTTTGTGATTACCTGACAAAACCAGTTGCAGGAGAACGGTTAGAGGAGGTACTTTTTAAATTGCTGCCACAGGAATACATTATACCTTCGGAGGAGGCAGAGGCGGCGATTGAAAAGGAGGAAGAAGAGACAGAGGCGGTTATTTCGAACGAGACGAACCGGGTCATTTCCATCGATGTCTGCTTACAAGAGCTGGAAAGTATGCTGAGGCAGGCGCATATCAGCATTACGGAGGGCTATCATTATGCTGGCAATTCCATGGGACAGTTTCATTGGATGCTTATGCTGTTTGCGGAGAGCTTTCATGAGAAGTCCCGGCGGCTTGCAGGATTTTATGAAGGGCAGGAGGAAGAAGCCTATACCATAGAGGTACATGCATTAAAGTCCAATGCCAAAGGAATTGGCGCCACTGTATTATATCAGCTGGCATGGGAGCATGAGCGGCAGTCCCGGGCAGGCAATTGGGAATATGTCCAGGCCCATTGGGAAGAACTTTGCGGAGAGTGGCTGTGTGTTGTAAATGGTATCCTGAGTTACATAGGAGAAGACCCTATGGAATGGAAGGAAGCGGCAGCCGCTGTGGAGCCGGATAAGCCGGAGATAACAGCAGAGCAGAGGATTATTTTGAAGAACTGCATTCATGTTCTGGAGGATTATGAGTCGGACCCGGCCTGTGCCTTACTGGAAAATCTGCTTCAGGAGGAATTGGAACAAGGGGTCAGGGAAATCCTGGAGCAGGCGTTGGAGGCATTGGAGCGTCTTGATTTTGAAGAATCCTCGCAGCTATTACGGCAGATATAGGAGCTTCTTGACATTTCTTTTGGAAATGCATACAATGATTCCAATGAAAAAGTCATAATTCGGTAGCGCTTTGCGGTCAGTTCAGGCAGCATCTGCCTGGGCTGTTTAAAGGAACCCGGTGAAAGGCCGGACTGTTAATCCCAGCCGTAATGGGGACGAAAGAATCAATATGCCACTGAAGCATTGCTTTGGGAAGGCGATTCCGGTAGGAGGAACCAGAGTCGGAACACAATACGGAAAGCGGAAAAATGTAAATGTCTTTAGGCAAAAAGATGTTTATTTTTGTTGCCATGAAAGAGGTAGAAGCTGCTTGTGCCAGCCTTTCGTGGCAGCCGGAACCAGGCTTTCTTCAGTAAAGACCACCGGCAGTCCGACAGAGCGTGCAGAAGCATTCTCCGGCTTGCTATGAGTGGAATACAAAAAAAGGAGAAAGAATATGGAAAAAACAAAAAGACAATGGTTCGCAGTTCTCATGACAACCGTCCTTCTGGCAATGCTGTTCCGGCTTCCGGTATGGGCAGAGGATACCTATGAGAACCGGGTACATGTAATCGTGGAGAATACCACCTATGGAATGGCGGCCGGGGCGCCCTGGGAAGGCAGAAGGATAGAAACCTGGGTAACTATTGATGAAACCAGTACGGCCCTTACGGTACTGGAGGAGGCTGTCGGTAGCGCAGGGAACCTGGATGTACAGACTGGAGCCTATGGCGAATATATTAACGGAATATTAGGAATTGCAGCAGGGGATGGCGGAAGTGTTGGAGCCTATGGTTACAATCCGGCAGGCTGGATGTATACGATTAACAACACCATGGCAAGCTTCGGTATTGGCCAATGCTCGGTAGCCGCCGGCACCTTAAGCGGCGGAGATGAATTAGCCTTCCTGTATTCTCTGGATGGCGGGCCGGATATCGGCTACGACTGGAGTGATACTACTTCGAAGGCATTACGGTCACTGACGGTTAGTACAGGCGTATTATCCCCGGCATTTTCTTCCGGTGTAACGGATTATACCTTGACGGTACCAGTGGAAACCGAAAGCATCCTGGTAACGGCAGACGCAGAGAATCTCGGCGAAACTATTACGATGTGGGTAGGAGAACAGGAATACAAGCGGGCGATGAATATCCCCGTTTCCACAGGTACCCGGCTGGAGCTTCGGTGCAGTAACGGGACAGAGGAAACGGTTTACAGTATCTACGTGAAAAAGGCGGAAGATCTGGATGCAACTGCCATCTATGAGGATGTACTTCAGGTCGTCAGCAGCGGACTGACAGAGGAGACTTGTATATATGGAAATGAATGGGCGGTTATGACGGCAGCAAGAGCCGGCGTATTGAAGCAGGAGCAGGCAGATGCGTATTGCCGGAATCTGGAAGCGGCTGTGAAGGAATTCGGCAGCGGAACCCTGGATTCCCGCTATGCCACCACCAATGCAAGAGTGATTCTTGCCTTAAGCGCTATGGGAAAGAATCCCCGGGAGATTGGCGGATACGATTTATTGCAGCCCTTAGGGAATATGGATTACATTGCCGGACAGGGTGTGAATGCGGCGATATATGCGCTGCTGGCATTGGATGCCAATCAATATGAGATACCAGCGGCATCGGATGGAGCGGCACAGACCACAAGAGAAGGTCTGGTTCAGATGATTTTAGATGCAGAGTGTGCCGGTGGCGGATGGGCATGGTCTGGTGATTATGGGGAGCCGGATTTGACAGCTAATGCATTGCAGGCACTGACTCCGTACTACAACACGAATCCGTCCGTAAAGGAAGCCGTTGACCGGGGATTACAGACCTTGTCTGCCATTCAGGAGCCGGATGGAAGCTTTTCTAGCTGGGGGACTGAAAATACCTGTAGTACGGCACAGGTATTAACTGCATTGACCGGGCTTGGCATTGACCCGGCCACAGACAGCCGGTTTATAAAGAATGGCTATACGGTTATAAATGCACTGGATGACTTTTATGTAAGCGGCAGCGGGTTCCGTTACGATTTTAGTTCTTCCGACATAGATATACCATTTTCTACTATCCAGGGTGCTTATTCCCTGGTCGCTTATCAACGGTTTACCAAGGGACAGAACCGGCTGTATGATATGTCCGATGCCTTTTTGAATCAGGCAGCAGAGGAAGCTTCTGCAAGTACAACCGCATCCGGAAATGACAAGTCACCGGCTACTGGTGATTCTGCACCGGTTGCAATCTGGTTCGGTCTTGCAATGGCAGCTATGGCAGGAGGTGCCGGAATGCTCCGGAGAAATCAGCATTGAGGTACCGATTTATGATACCATCGGTGGACAATTCGATTCCGGTGATGCATGGATAAATAGGACCAGGCTGTTCCAGCGCTTGAAAGAAAGAGTAAGATAAAACAGAAATAATAGAAATAACAAAATAACAGGAGGCTGCAATGCTGCAATGGATAAAGACACATAAGAATATGATAATCGGTGGCGGAATTATTTTGCTTGTATTAATTGCAGCCTTTCTGCTTGGAGGTCCAATCCAGCCGGCCTCTGAACCGGAGGAACAGGAAACTGCTTCGGCTTCTGGTCCGGCGGTTTCTTCCGAACCGGATTCATCCGGCCGGTCGACAGAAAGAACTACGGAAAGGAATACACAGGAGGAAGAAGGGGAAGGCAGCAGCCGAACCGGGCAGACGGCATCGGAAGACGGCTTGGATGCCTATGAAACGGAGGAGCAGCGTTCCCATGCATCTGGTAGCAGTGAGGCGCAGGAGCCGGATACAGCCACTGCTCCGGAAGCAGCAGAAGCACCTGCAACAGAGGCGGCCCAGGCGGTTACCTTTTCCTGTACCATATCCATTACCTGTGAGGCAGTTCTGGAGCATATGGATGCTATGGAACCGGCGAAAGCAGAGCTGGTTCCGGCTGGCGGAAGCATTCTCAGTACTACAACAGTTACGGTAACGGAAGGGGAATCGGTGTATGATGTATTACGAAGGGTCTGTACCAATGCCGGCATTCCCTTAGATGCTTCCATAACACCCGGGTACGGAAGCGCATATGTAAGAGGAATTCAGAATATATATGAGTTTGACTGCGGTAGTCTTTCCGGCTGGAAATACCGGGTGAATGGAATCGTTCCCAATTACGGATGTTCTTCCTACATTCTGCAGGAAGGCGATAATATCCAGTTTTACTTTACAACGGATTTGAATAGTTAACGACGGAGTACTTTCATGAAAGATGTCTTTTCAAGGTTTCATCCAATTGTAAATCTGCTGTATCTTATGCTCATGCTGGGCTTTACCATGTTTCTTCAACAGCCGGTATGCTTAGGAATCAGTATTGTATCAGCGATGCTCTACGGAGGATATCTTTGCGGAAAAAGAATGCTGCGTTTTTTTGTGTGTTATCTGTTACCCACATCGATTATGATTCTGCTTGTGAATCCCCTGGTCAATCATCGGGGGATTACGATTCTTGGACACTTTCCTAATGGCAACCCATTTACCTTAGAATCCATTCTCTACGGTATGGTGGCGGCAGCAATTCTCGCCGGAACTATCCAATGGTTTTTTTGTCTGCATCAGATTATGACAACCGATAAGCTGGTTTATCTGTTTGGACGGATTTTTCCATCCCTTAGTCTGGTGATTGCCATGACCCTTCGGTTTGTTCCCCGGTATCAGCGTCAATTCAAGGCAGTATCCGAGGCACAGCGGCAGCTTGGCAGAGGACTGACCGAGAAAAAGTGGATTCTGAAAATGCGAAATGGAATCCGGATTCTGTCTATTATGCTGACCTGGGCTATGGAGCATGCAGTGGAAACCGCCGCCTCCATGAAGTGCCGCGGCTATGGTCTGCCGGGACGGACGGCTTATTCTCTTTATCGCTGGCGGAGGCCGGATACCGGTTTGCTGATTTTGATTTTGCTGCTGGGGGGCTTCATAGGTGCGGGTGTGATACAGGGAAGCTTTACTTGGACCTGTTTTCCCAGAGTGGTATATGCAGAGGTAAATGGATATACCATATGGTATTATATTGCCTATGGCATTCTGGCATTTCTGCCCATGCTGATGAACGGAAAGGAGGAGTGGAGATGGAAATCCTTCGGTTAGAACAGCTTTCTTTTCAGTATTCCACAGGAGACAAGCCGGCATTGGAACAGATTGATTTATCGGTACAGGCTGGTGAGTTTCTTATTTTGTGCGGAAGCTCCGGCAGCGGAAAGACGACTTTGCTCCGGCACATAAAGCCGGCTATCACCCCGCAGGGACAGCGCAGCGGCAGGATTTTATTTCATGGCAGTCCTCTCGCAGAAACAGCAGAACGGGAACAGGCAGGCTGCATTGGCTATGTCAGTCAGAATCCGGATGACCAGCTTGTGACGGACCAGGTATGGCATGAATTGGCATTTGGACTGGAAAGCCTTGGCATGGACCATTCCACCATTCGCAAACGGGTAGCGGAAATGAGTCATTTTTTCGGTATTCAGGAATGGTTTCACAAGAAAACGGCAGAGCTTTCCGGTGGGCAGAAGCAGCTCTTAAATCTTGCCTCTGTTATGGTCGTGCAGCCGGAGGTTCTGCTGCTGGATGAACCGACCAGCCAGTTAGACCCTATTGCAGCGCTGGATTTTGCCGGGGTACTGCATCGCATCCATCAGGAATTGGGTACGACCATAATCATGACGGAGCATCATCTGGAGCATGTGCTTTCCTACAGCAGCCGTCTTGTGGTGCTAGAGCAGGGAAGGCTTCTACTGGATGGTACACCCTGGGAAACAGCAGAGGAAATGAGAAGACAGGGAATGAAGCTGTTTGCGGCTATGCCGGCGCCGATGCGGATTTGGAATGCAATCGAGGACCGGATGACGGATTGCCCTATGAGCGTGCAGGAGGGCAGAGACTGGTTTGACGGTTTTTGGGAGAACCATCCCCTTCTTTCAGCGCGTCAGGAGGAAGAAACCGGAAAAGAACAGGAGAAAGCGGTCAGGAAACCGGAATCAGAAGCCGTCTGGGAAAAGCCGGAGAGGAAAGACTGCACTGTGGTAGTAAAGGATGTCTGGTTTCGATATGAAAAGAAAGGGACGGATATTCTGCAGGGGGTATCCCTTTGTGTCTGCCAGGGGGAGCTTTTGGCTGTGCTGGGTGGAAATGGAAGTGGAAAAACTACGATTTTATCCATCATAAATGGGGGGCAAAATCCATGGAGGGGAAAGGTTCTTTTTCCCAACGGAAGGAAACGGATGATTACTCTGCCGCAGAATCCCCAGTTGTTGTTTGTGGAGGATACGGTGCAGGGCGACTTAGCGTCCATGATGGAGTCCGACGGCTTTGGCAGAAAGACGCCGGATTCGCAGGAGATGCTTGCTTCTGTCATAGAGCTTTGCAAGCTGGAGGGTCTGCTGGAGCGTCATCCCTATGATTTGTCCGGAGGAGAGCAGCAGCGGCTGGCTCTGGCAAAGGTACTGCTGGCACAGCCGGAGATTTTACTGCTGGATGAACCGACGAAGGGACTGGATGCCGCATATAAGGCAGTATTGGCAGGAATTCTAAAAAAATTGACCGGACAGGGCATTACGATTCTTATGGTAAGTCATGATATAGAGTTCTGTGCAGAGTATGCAGACCGCTGTGCATTGGTATTTGACGGACAGATGGCGGCAGAGGATACGCCGAAACGATTCTTCGCGGAAAACCATTTTTATACCACAGAGACAAACCGTATGGTAAGGCATCATCTGCCTCAGGCAGTTACGGTGGAGGATGTGATTCAGGTATGTGGAGAAAAAGAGAATAGGGAAGCAGGACAGAATAAAGAAGAATCCGGCTCTGAGGATGATAGGAAAGGACAGCAGTCCGGAATGCAGAGTGAAATACTGCTAACAAAGGTTCGGGAAACGGAGCCGTTTATAAGTCTGGAGGGCAAAAAGCCATTTGTTGGAAATGAGGAACCAGAGGGCGCAGAAGCTCTGGCGGACAGGCAAAAAAGGAAAGGAATTCCCATGTCGGTGATATTGGGTCTTGCCGTATTATTATTGGGGATTCCTCTGACGATATTTGCAGGGATTTATTTTTTAAAGGATGAAAGGTATTGGTTTATTTCCCTGGTTATCCTGTTGGAATGCATGCTGCCTTTTTTTCTTTCCTATGAGAGCCGGAAGCCCTCTGCCAGGGCTCTGGTTCTCCTGTCGGTACTGTGTGGAATCGGAGTGGCAGGCAGGGTGGTATTCTACGCTCTGGCACAGGTCAAGCCGGTAACGGCAGTGACGATTGTTGCGGGAGCCGCCTTTGGAGGCGAGACCGGATTCCTGGTTGGGGCATTGACTATGCTGGTATCCAATATGATATTTGGACAGGGGCCATGGACGCCC
Organism: Clostridium sp.; assembly: GCA_023667695.1. Taxonomy (GTDB): domain Bacteria; phylum Bacillota; class Clostridia; order Lachnospirales; family Lachnospiraceae; genus CAG-632. The sequence continues at coordinate 73,782 of JAMOZY010000009.1, forward strand.
TGGCAGATGTTTGCTATGGGTCTGATTGGGTTTGGTTCCGGTCTGCTGTTCCATGGAACGGATTTCGGGAGAATAAAAAAGAATTCCTTTTTGCTGCTCTTGTGCCTATATGGTTTTATCGCACCGGTTCTGTTATATGGGGGGATTATGAATCCGGCGTCTGCGATTATGTCCGGTGTAGTTCCGGATTGGAAGCTGCTTTTCGTTTACTGGGGTTCCGGACTGCCCTTTGATTTGATTCACGGGGGGACGACCTGCTTATTTCTTCTTCTGGGTGCAAGGCCCATGCTTCAGAAGCTGGAACGGGTGAAAATTAAGTTCGGATAATGGTTGCACCAGTTTCTCAATTGGTATATGATGATATGACATAGCACTTCAACCAGTTCTATGGGATAGCGGAATGGCTGCGATATGATACGGCGATTGGCATATAGTATGTTTGCCTAAACAGAGAAATGGGAGTATAGGATTATGACGAGGTTTTTGATTCGTACATTTATAAAGAATTATGAGGAAACGAAGAACAGGACGGTCCGGAGCGCCTATGGGAAAATGGCGGGCTGGGTCGGAATTGTCTGCAATATACTTTTATTTGCCGGAAAGTTTTTAATCGGTCTGCTGTCTGGAAGCGTGTCGATTTCAGCAGACGCCATTAACAATCTTTCCGATGCTTCTTCGAATATCATCAGTCTGCTGGGATTTAAAATGGGAAGCAAGCCGGCGGACCAGGACCATCCCTACGGACATGCAAGATATGAGTATCTATCCGGTCTTTTGGTGGCGCTTATTATTCTGGTAATCGGGGTGGAGCTGTTGCAGACCAGTATTCAGAAGATACGGAATCCGGAGCCGGCAGAGTTCAACTGGATTTTTGTTGGGATTTTAGTGGGTTCGATTCTGGTGAAGCTGTGGATGGCGGTATTTAATCGTTCCATTGGCAGAGCCATTGAATCCGATGCCTTGCTTGCCACAGCCGCAGACAGCCGGAATGATGTAATCAGTACCGGAGCAGTTTTGATAGCAGCGCTTTTATCCCATTACACCAGCCTGGATTTGGATGGCTGGATGGGTGTGGCGGTTGCCCTGTTTATTCTGTATAGCGGTGTAGGACTGGTGAAGGATACCTTAGACCCCCTCCTTGGGAAAGCCCCGTCTCCGGCGTTGGTAGAAATGATTCAGAACCGGGTCATGTCTTATGATGGAGTTTTGGGAACCCATGACCTGATGGTACATGATTATGGTCCCGGACGGCTGTTTGCCAGTGTACATGTAGAAATGGCAGCAGAGGAAGATGTACTGAAATGCCATGACATTATTGATACCATTGAAAAAGACTTTCTGGAAAAAGAAAATCTGAATATGGTAATTCACTTTGACCCCATTGTAACCAGTGATGCAGTAGTGGGAGATATGAGAAGGTGGCTGAGTGAAAGGGTAAAACAGATTGATGAACGGATAACCATTCATGATTTGCGGATGGTTCCGGGGGAAAGCCATACGAATATGATATTTGACTGTGTCGTGCCGCAGGAATTTTCATTGACGGATTCCGAAGTAAAGCACAGGATACGGGAGCTGGTAACGGCGGAATACCCGGGCTTTCATTGCGTGATTACGATAGATAAAAGCTATGCGGCAATTCCTCATTCGAAAGAGCAGGAGCTGGAAGACAGGGAATGATAGGCAGATAAAGGGAAATAGGAGATACAAGCGATGGCAAAAGAGACCATTCTTTTTGATATGGACGGTACGTTATTGGATACGGAGAAGTATTATCGCCGGTTCTGGAAACAGGCAGCGGCGGACTGCGGCTTTTGTATGACGGATGAACAGGCGCTTTCCATGCGCAGTCTGGGGCGGCCCTTTGCCATGGAGCGAATCCGGGAATATTTTGGACCGGAAGCAGATTATGCCCGAATTCGAAACCGCCGGATGGAGCTGATGAATGCAGTGCTGCAGCAGGAGGGAATTCCCTTGAAGCCCTATGCGAAGGAGATGCTGGAGGTGCTGCAGCAGCGGGGACACCGTCTGGCGGTTGCAACGGCAACGGATTTGCAAAGAACGGAGGCCTATCTGAAGGAAACCGGACTGTTTTCTTATTTTCATCACATTATCTGTGCCACTATGGTGGAACGTGGCAAGCCGGCGCCGGATATTTACCTCTATGCCTGTCAGGTTCTGGGTGTCCGGCCGGAGGCGGCATATGCAGTAGAGGATTCCCCTAATGGAGTACGGTCTGCCTGGCAGGCAGGATGCAGGGTAATCTTGGTACCGGACCAGACCCAGCCGGATGAGGAACTAAAGAAGCTGTTATTTGGCACAGCAGCGAGCTTAAAGGAGTTATTGGATTATGAATGCCTGCAGTGATGGCATTTACTGGAAAATGGCGAGTGCCAGTGTTGATAATGTCATAAGGAATAGCCCGGCAAGGGCTTTTTTACTTAATTTTTCATGAAAGACGAAAAAGGAAAACAGTACCGTTATCCATATACTCATTTTATCAATGGGAACGACTATGCTGACAATCCCATTTTGAATCGCATAATAATAGCAGAGCCAGGAGCTTCCGGTTGCAAGTCCGGAAAATAGGATAAAAAGTAGCTCTTTTTGGTCGGTTTTCCTTATCTGACTGCCCTTGCCCTTCATAAAAACGATTGCCCAAGCCATGATAAGTACAACGCTGGTACGCAATGCAGTACCGAGATTGGATTCTAAATCACGCATGCCTATTTTTGCAAGAATCGATGTTAGCGCTGCAAATATAGCGGAGAAAATAGCGTAAGGCATCCATTTTCCGTATGTTTCTTGTTTTTCCACCGGTTTTTTTTCCACCATCAGAAGAATGCCAATAGCAAGCACTACCGTACAGCAAAGCTTTACTATGAGATGCTCTGTTTCTCCAAAAAAGATGATTGCAAGGAGAATGGATAGGATTGTACTGGATTTATCAATGGGAACCACCTTGTTTATATCTCCCAGGGAAAGTGCTTTAAAATAACAAATCCAGGATGTACCAGTTGCAAGTCCGGATAGGATAAGAAAAAGAGCGGATTCCATTCTGATTTCTGTAATTTGTTTATAAGAACCTACAAAAAATACCATCGCCCATGAGAATAGTAAAACTACAAAGGTTCGTATGGCGGTAGCCACATCTGAATCGGTCTTTTTAATTCCACATTTTGCAAGAATCGAAGTCAGTCCTGCAAAAAAGGCAGATAAAACAGCCATGATTAGCCACATATCGGCACCTCCTGTTAGGCTTCATTATAGTTCTTATCAAGTTCTATGGCAAGTTGCTTCAAAACCTTCCAGTTATTTATATTTACATCCTTTGAAATTTTCAAGAAATCCTCTTGACAAGGGAATACATATGAGTTATTATTCATATGAACAGATGAACATATTAAAAATAAAGGAATAAGTGAAGAAGAAACAAAGAACCTCAGGAAAGGAGCGGTTTATGGAAAAAGAGAAACAGACAGAAGCGTCAGATGAGGTTTTGGAAAAGCTGGCTGGCAGCCAGCCTCCGGATGAAATCCTGTATGAACTGGCAGAGCTGTTTAAGGTGTTTGGGGATTCTACCAGAATCCGTATCTTGTACGTGTTATTTGAAAACGAACTATGTGTCGGCGATATTGCCGAGCTGCTGCATATGAGTCAGTCCTCCGTCAGCCACCAGCTCCGGATATTGAAGGATGCCAAGCTGGTGAGGTTCCGGCGGGAGGGAAAGAGTATTTATTATGCACTGGATGATGAGCATGTATATCATATCATGGAAATGGGTATGGAGCATGTGGAAGAATAAGAAGAATAAGAAGAATAGAAAGGAGCTTGTGTTATGAAAAAGACATATAAGATTGAAGTAGATTGTGCAAACTGTGCTTTGAAGATGGAGGAGGCTGCAAAGAAAACAACTGGAATTGCAGATGCTACCGTCAGCTTTATGAGTCAGAAGATGAATGTGGTATTTGAAGAGGATGCAGATGTAGATGCCGTTATGAAGGCTGTAACCAAGGCATGTAAAAAGGTAGAGCCGGATTGTGAGATATTTTTATAGGAGAGCAGTATGACTAAAAAGCAGAAAAAGGTTTTATATCGTATTATTATCTCTGCAGTTCTGTTGGCAGGAATTATGATCCTTACCCATTTTGTAGAGTGGAACCGTTGGATTCAGTTGGGCTTATATCTGGTTCCATACATAATTATCGGATATGATATTCTGCGGAAAGCGGCACTGGGAGTGTATCACAGAGAATTGTTTGATGAAAATTTCCTGATGGCAGTCGCGACGGTAGGCGCTATGTCTCTTGCGGTATGGAAGGGCGAAGAGTTTGCCGAGGGCGTGGCAGTTATGTTGTTTTACCAGATTGGGGAGCTGTTTCAGTCCTATGCAGTTGGAAAAAGCCGGAAAAGCATTACGGATTTGATGGATATCCGCCCGGACTTTGCCAATATTGAAGGAGAACACGGCTTGGAGCAGGTAGCCCCGGAGGAGGTAGCAGTGGGAACTGTCATTGTTGTCCAGCCGGGAGAACGGGTACCCATTGACGGACGGATTGTGGAAGGCACCACAACCTTGAATACCAGTGCCTTAACTGGAGAAAGTCTGCCACGGGAGTGTAAGACCGGAGATGAGGTCATTAGTGGCTGTGTCAATATCAGTGGTCTGATTCGGATAGAAACCACGAAGGAATTTGGAGATTCTACAGTGGCTAAGATACTGGATTTGGTGGAAAATTCCAGCATGAAGAAATCCCATTCCGAGAACTTTATTACAAAGTTTGCAAGAATTTATACACCGGTAGTATGCTATAGCGCTTTGGCATTGGCGCTTCTGCCTCCATTGTTCCGGCTTCTGATTCTTCATCAGCCGGCATCCTGGGGCAGTTGGATTTCCAGCGCATTGACCTTTTTGGTTATCAGTTGTCCTTGCGCTCTTGTGATTTCAGTACCCCTTAGCTTTTTTGGAGGTATTGGCGGGGCCTCTGCCAGGGGAATTCTGGTAAAGGGTTCCAGTTATCTGGAGACCTTGTCGAAGGTACGGTACATGGTTTTTGATAAAACCGGTACGTTAACCAAAGGTGTCTTTCAGGTAACGGATATCTGTCCGGCCGGGGATTTGAAGAAGGAGGAGCTGCTTTATTATGCCGCTCATGCAGAAAGCTATTCGAACCATCCCATCAGCCGCAGTCTGAAGGAAGCTTATGGAAAGGAAATTGACAACCAGCTGCTGTCACAGGTGACAGAGCTTGGCGGACATGGAGTGACAGCCAGCATTGATGGAATTCCGGTAGCGGCAGGGAACGGGAAGCTGATGGAGCAGCTTCAGTTGGTTTATACGGAGCCGGAACAGGTTGGTACGATTGTACACATTGCGGTTAACCATCAGTATGCAGGATATATTTTGATTAATGATGTGATAAAGGAACATTCCAAGGAAGCCATTGCCGGACTGAAAGCAGCAGGAATCAAGAAGAATATCATGTTGACCGGTGACAGTCGGCGTGTTGCGGAAGCGGTAGGAGCAGACCTGGGCGTAGATGAAGTATATAGTGAACTGCTTCCGGCAGATAAGGTGGAGCAGGTGGAGCATCTGCTTGCCCAAAAGGGTGAGAAGGAAAAGCTTGCCTTTGTAGGAGATGGAATTAATGATGCACCGGTTCTTTCCCGGGCGGATATTGGTATTGCCATGGGCGCCTTCGGCTCGGATGCAGCCATCGAAGCTGCGGATATAGTACTGATGGATGATGATCCGATTAAGATTGCATTAGCCATGAAGATATCCAGAAAGACCTTACGGATTGTATACGAAAATATTGTATTTGCACTGGTAATCAAGGCAGTCTGTCTGGTATTAAGTCCGTTGAATCTGGTTAATATGTGGATGGCAATCTTTGCGGATGTAGGCGTTATGGTGATTGCGGTTATCAATGCCACCCGCGCCTTAAGCACGAAAAGGCTGTAGAAAGTCCTTTACATTTCCGGGATTTATGGTTATTCTATCAAATGATGATACATTTGAAGGGCAGCAGTTTGCCAGTGTAATATATAGTTAGCAAATATATATTCTGGTGACTTATGAATGGACATGGCGGAACGGCTGCTTTGGAGGAATTAGAATGAATACTTGGGAATTGTTGATTCTTGCAATCGGACTTTCCATGGATGCTTTTGCCGTGGCAGTCTGTAAGGGACTGGCGGTAAAGGAAGCACGAATGAAGCACATGATTATTGCAGGAGCATACTTTGGCGGATTCCAGGCGCTTATGCCTGTAATCGGATACTTGTTAGGCGTGAATTTTAAAGGGCTGATTGAACGCTTTGACCACTGGATTGCTTTTTTTCTGCTGGCGCTCATTGGAGCCAATATGCTCCGGGAAGCACTGGGAAAGGGGGAGGAGAAGGAAGAGCTGAATACTTCCTTTGCTCCCCGCGCCATGATTCTTTTAGCAGTAGCAACCAGCATTGATGCGCTGGCAGTAGGTGTGACCTTTGCTTTTTTACAGGTTCGGCTCATACCTGCTGTCAGCATGATTGGTGTGACTACCTTTCTATTTTCCTTTGCCGGTGTTAAGATTGGGAATGTCTTTGGTCTGAAATATAAAACGAAAGCAGAAATATTTGGCGGGATAATACTAATACTGATTGGACTAAAAATCCTCTTAGAGCATCTGGGAATTCTGGATAAGATTACAGGCGCCTGATTTACAGAAAGTTAATGGGCTTCCAAAGAGAGGTGCCAATCTTCAGAGTCTCCTGAATCGAGCATAGCTTATCTGCTGCGCAGATTACCCAGCCTTCCTTATGCATCGGCGGCTTTGGCGTAAGTGGAAACATATGCTTCCGGATGATATCCTGTTCCAGGGCAGTTAATTGAAAGTCCTTTGTAGCATTTTCACATGCAATCCGCGGATGACGGAAGCCATGGAGCTTGCTACGAACCTCCTTATTATGCCAGTCATATAGATAGTAATCATGTAATAACGCACCACGAATCATAGAATGCATATTAATATCCAAATCAAATTTTGCTGCAATGATAATGCTGCGATACGCAACCGATACGCAATGCTGGTAAAGACTGGTATTTCCATGCTGTACAAAATCTTTGTTTTCAGCAAATCTTGTTGATTTCAATATCCGAAGCTCCTCATGCAGGATGCGGATGCCTTCTTCTAATTTGTCTCGATTCATACCTGTTATCCTCAAAATTCCTCAATGTTTTACTATTCAAACAAATATTAGTTGCGACTACTATTAGCATACCCATTTTTTTGAATTTATGCAATAGGATTATTTAACTATTTTCTTTCACTTTTCTTAACGAAAATAAAACCTATTGACAAACTAGGAAAACTAGGATATAATCCTTTCCATGATATTCCTTCGGGATAGCAGATAAGAAATAAAGAATAAAAAATCCCGACAGATGGAAAAAGGAGGAGAATATGGGTATTTATCAAAAAATAACGGATTTAGTAGGCAATACGCCGATTGTACAATTGAATAATTATAGTAAGGAGCAGGGTCTGAATACGGCATTGCTGGCAAAGCTGGAATATTTTAATCCGGCAGGAAGCGTCAAGGACCGGATTGCAAAGGCGATTATTGAAGATGCGATTGAGAAAGGGATTGTGAATTCCGATACGGTATTGATTGAACCCACCAGTGGGAATACCGGAATCGGGCTGTCTGCAGTTGCGGCTTCCCTTGGTCTGAAGATTATCATTACCATGCCGGAAACCATGAGTGTGGAACGCAGGAATCTAATGAAGGCATATGGTGCGGAATTGGTGCTGACGGATGGCTCCAAGGGCATGAAAGGCGCAATTGCCAAGGCGGAAGAGCTGGCGGCGCAGTATTCCAACAGCTTTATTCCGGGTCAGTTTGTAAATAAGGTGAATCCATTGACCCATTATCAGACCACCGGACCGGAGATATGGAAGGATACGGAAGGCAAGGTAGACATATTCGTAGCCGGTGTGGGAACCGGAGGGACCATATCCGGCGCTGGTAAGTATCTGAAGGAACAGAAGCCGGATATACAGGTGGTTGCAGTAGAACCGGCGAATTCACCGGTGCTAAGCGGCGGCAATCCGGGACCCCATAAGATTCAGGGCATTGGTGCCGGGTTCATACCGGATACGTTGGATACTCAGATTTATGATGAGATAATCAAGGTGGAAAATGAAGACGCATTTGCTGTAGGCCGTGGGATTGGCAGGGCAGAGGGAATCCTGGTGGGAATTTCTTCCGGTGCTGCCGTATGGGCGGCAACCCAGCTTGCAAAGCGACCGGAAAATCAAGGGAAAACGATAGTAGCGCTGTTGCCGGATACCGGAGACCGGTATCTATCAACGCCGATGTTTTCCGAAGGGTAGAAGAATAGAAAAATCCGACAGGATAGATAAAAAGGCAAGAGGCAGCTGGATGCGAACATCCGGCTGCCTCTTATTGGTTATCGTATATGATTTGTGTCGTGCATTATCCTGCAATCTGCAAAAGTTTTTCCAAATCCGCAATCAGTCCCTTGGAATAATCCTCTGCTTCCCGGTAAATCTGTTCCGCTCTGGAATAATCACTGTTATTTAATGCTGCAATCACATCCGCACCAAAGCGATGGAACCGCTGGTGCTTTTGGCCAAGGGCCTCCCAGATAGGAAGCGCGCCCGGTATTTTTGGCGTCAGGGCATAGTAGAAGTGTCCGAAGCCGCATTTGGTAGAATCCAGCTGGAGGGGTGTGATACTTCGTTCATCCACCATTTTTTTCAGATTACCCAGCCAGGTATTATGTGCAGATATGGCATTGCTTACGTATTTTGAAAATTCCGGATTCTTTAAATGGAAAAAGGCATCCTCCGTCATGGTTCCCATCTGCTTTACGGTTTCATCCAGGGTTCGTTCAATATCAATCACCGGTTCTACCGCTTTAATCAGGTCTTGGCTGACATTCCGCATGAATTCCGTGCTGTCCTTTAGCTGATTTTCCATCATCGTCATGGAGGCACTGAGTTCTTCGCTGACAGCGGCAATGGAGCCAATGGATTCATTTACATTTGAAACATGCTGCTGGTTTTCGTCGTTCAATTCCCATACACGATTGATTTTCTCTGACATAGTTCCCAGTGTATGGATGGTGCCGGTAGCACTGTGGACGCTTTTTTGAGAGGCGTTCCGGATGTTCTCCAGAAAATCGCTCATGCTTCCGGTCAGCCGCTGGGTTTCCTCTGCCAGAACACGGATTTCCTCCGCTACTACAGCAAAGCCCTTTCCGGCGTCTCCGGCCCGGCCTGCTTCGATGGAGGCGTTCAACGCCAGCAGATTTGTTTCCTGGGAAATGGAATCAATGCCGGAAATTACATTATTCATCCGATTGATGAGCTTAATCAGATTGTCCATATCCTGTTGCATTTCCTGGGATTCCTGGATGGTCTGGTCCGACAGATTCTTAATCAGCGTCAGCTCATTCTGGCTGGTTTCAATCCTGCGGTATACCTCCTCGGTTTTGGAAGAAACCTCCACAATGGTGCTGGACAATTCTTCATGCTGGTTGTTTGCTTTGCCGGAGGCAGAAGAATATTCGGCAGAGGTTCCGAATATGGTTTCTGTTGCTTTTGCTACATTGTTGGAAATATCGATGATTTTTTCGGTCTGATGCTGCATAGCCAAATCCAGAGAACTGATTTGCATGACCGCTTTAATATTCTTTTCAAAGATTTCTGCAAATTGCTGTCTCCCCCTTGCCAGCCGTTGATAGATTCGGTTTAATTCCGGGTCCTTAGAATAATCCGCTTCTTTTAACTCCGATACTGATTTCAAGAGCACAGTTTGTTTTCTTTTCGTCGCCATGTTCTTAACACCTTTTCCTTTCTGAAATGGAATCTACTTTGTAGATTGATTTAACGTATAACCGGATGGAGCGAATGGTTAATACATATTATGTTGTTGCATATACGCACTTATGTATATAATTCCATGATACGGGTTTTTAGACTTTTTACAAGCCCTTTTTCATAATATTTATACTTTTTAAAAATAATGCGTTTCAGAATGGAATATAGGACGGAATTATGATATAATTTTTTCCATAAGTGAAGGAAGATTTTCCAGTGGTACTGTGGATTCGGAATGACTACGGAGGAGGAACGATACATGAAAAAGATGAAAAAACGGGTGATAGCCGGTATTATAATGCTGTTACTGGCGGTATTGGTAGTGGGATGTAAGGCGAAGGAGCCGGATTCAGGGGAAAATTCAGATACGGAAACCGAAGAGCAGGGAGAAGAGCAGGAAGAAGGACAAGAGGAGGAACAGGAAGAAGGGCAGGAAGCCCAGGGAGAAGAACCTCAAAAGGAGGCTGCGGTTCAACTGTCCGTGTATGAAGAAGCTTTCCATACTGCGTTTTCCCTGATGGTAGGAGAAAGCCGGAAGCTGAAGGTTAGTACAGATTATGATGGCAGTCTGGAATATCAAAGCACAGATGAGACGATTGCCACTGTGGACCAGGAGGGAACGGTAACGGCAATCGGGGCAGGAACGGTAACCTTGACGATTGCCGCCGGAGATGTAAAAAAGGATGTTAATGTGATTGTTCAGGGAGAAACGGCAGATGCCGGACAGCAGAACGGGACAGAGGACGCTGGAGCAGCAGGGACTGCCGGCAATACGGGACGCCCGGCTGTTCCGGCAGAGGAGCAGAATCCTACAGCAGAACAGACGGAGAGTACCACGAAAACCAATATCAGCATATCTACCGTAATTGTGAATGGAGAGGGAGAATGTATTACTGTAGTTCCATTTGAGCAGGATATAGAAATCGATAATTCCAATCCGGAGGAATATCATATTGAATGGCAGTATGTTCTGGAGTAAGGATATATTTTGTGGCGAATTTTGGTGAATGGGAATAAAATAAAAGGAAAAGAGGGAGAAGGATAAGTGGTATGGCGAAAAAAACCATAGCTGTACTTTTTGGAGGTCAGTCTTCCGAACACGAGATATCCTGTTTGTCAGCCGCTACGGTTGTGAATGCAATTGACACATCGGTATATAATGTTGTTATGATTGGTATTACCAGGGAAGGTCACTGGCTTTTGACCGATTCCGTTGAATCGATTCAGAACGGGACGTGGAACAAGGGTTCTGTTTCTGCGGTAATATCACCAGATGCAACACGAAAAGAGATTATTTGTATGGAACGGGACGGAGCGCATGTTATTCCTGTGGATGTAGTATTTCCGGTGCTGCATGGACGAAAAGGGGAAGATGGAACCGTACAGGGGCTGCTGGAGCTGGCGGAGCTTCCCTATGTAGGCTGTGGTGTGCTGGCTTCTGCCCTGGGTATGGATAAACTTTATACAAAGCTTGTGGTAGAACGGCTGGGGATTGCCCAGGCTTCCTATGTACCTGTAATGCATTTTGATTTTCATGATATGCCGGCAGTTATCACCGGAATTGAACGCCAGTTAAGCTACCCTGTGTTTGTGAAACCATCCAATGCCGGTTCCTCCAAGGGGATTTCCAAGGCCCATAACAGACAGGAACTAGAGGAGGCGCTCCAGAAGGCGGCAGAGCATGATGAAAAGCTTCTGGTAGAGGAAACGATTCTGGGAAGGGAACTGGAATGTGCCGTACTGGGCGGCAGGGCGGCAAGGGCATCCGGCATTGGGGAGATTCTTACTGTAGCGGAATTCTATGATTATGATGCCAAGTACCATGACACAGCTTCCCGGACGGTGATTCATCCGGAGCTGCCGGAGGGAAAGACGGAAGAGATTCAGCAGGCAGCAGTTCGTATCTTTCAGGCTCTGGATGGCTATGGCTTATCCCGGGTGGATTTTTTCCTGGAGCAGGGGACGAACCGGGTGGTTTTCAACGAAATAAATACGCTGCCGGGATTTACCGGCATCAGTATGTATCCTATGCTGTGGAAGGCAATGGGAATGGATATGAATACAATCGTGGCAAGGCAGATTGCTTTGGCATATGAGAGAAGAGGGTAAGAGAAGGATGGATACACAATCACCAATTGGAGTTTTTGATTCCGGCGTAGGCGGTCTGACCGTAGTAAAGGAGATTATGCGGCAGCTTCCGGGAGAAAATATGATATATTTTGGAGATACTGCCCGAGTGCCTTATGGCTCCAAGTCCAAAAAGACAGTTTTAAAGTATTCCAGGCAGATTGTTCATTTTTTAAGGCAAAAAGAAGTAAAGGCAATTGTAGTCGCCTGCAATACGGCCAGTGCTTTGGCATTGGATGACATTCGGGAGGAGATTGATATTCCCATTATAGGGGTTGTTGAGCCGGGGGCCAGGATGGCGGCGGAAAGCACAAAGACCAACACGGTTGGGATTATCGGAACGGAAAGCACCATTAAAAGTGGGATTTATTCCAAGCTTCTCCGGAGGCTGAATGCAGAGATTACCGTTGTAGCCAGAGCCTGTCCCTTATTCGTTCCGCTGGTAGAGGAGGGCTTGCTGGAGGACCGGATTACAGAGGATGTAATCGAGCGGTATCTGCATGAATTAAAAGAATACGGGATTGATTCCCTAATTTTAGGTTGTACCCATTACCCCCTGATTCGGAATGCAATCAAACGATATATGGGCGGTGAAGTTACGCTGGTGAATCCGGCCTATGAAACTGCCAAAAGCCTGAAGGCCATGCTGACCGGGCAGGGCTTGTTAAATAGTGTGGGAAATGCTGCCAGCTACGACTATTATGTCAGTGATGGTGTGGATAAGTTCAGCTCTTTTGCAGACCGTGTGCTGCCTTGTCATGTGGACCAGGTAACGGTGGTGGATATCGAGAGTTATTAACGATAACCAGAGCAGATTTTTCGTAGGTGGAGGAGAATCTTGAGCCGGACTGTAACAGAGTGCAAATAAAGTTAGAAATGACTTGAGGAGGGACCCGCCGCAAGGTGGAAGGAGGCCTTGAGTCAAATTGCAACAGACTGCAATAAATTGCAAATGTAGTTTAGAAATGATGGTAGGAGCAGATATGACAAAGCAGGTATTAGTATCGATTGTCGGAAGTCAGTTTTTTGGTGTGGAAAATGATAACATAGAGCTGGTAACGGTAGCCAGTTATTATAAACGAAACGGACATCATTTCGTACTATATGAGGAGATGCCGGAGGGTGAGGATTTCATTATCAAGAATACCTTGCGGTTTGATGCGGATTTTTTTGAAATGACGAAGAAGGGAGCCGTGAACGCCCAGCTGATTTTTAATCCACGGCAGAGCAATACGACTTATTATGTAACGGCGGCAGGACCTATGAGCATGAATGTTACCACAACCGCCTATCAGCTGTTGGAGGAAGAGAATTATATAGAAATATTTATAAAATATGTTCTGGATATCAATTATGATTTCACAACGGAAAATGAAATTCTGATTCGGATTGCACCAAAGTAGAAGAATAGAAATACGGTACAGGATGGTAGGTATATATGCTGGAATATGATTACGAAAAGATGTATGATGCTTTTCTTGGAGTCGATACAAAGGAAGAAGAGGAATGGGAGGACGAAGGGGTGCCGGAGGAATATAACCGGTATGAGGTCACGCCTTATGATGCCTTAAGTGTTGCCTGTGAACAATTACACATCAAGTCCACAGACTGTGTAGTGGATTTTGGATGCGGGAAGGGGAGAATCCTGTTCTTTTTTAATAATTTCTTTTTGTGCAGGACCAAGGGGATTGAACAGGATGATGAGTTATATCAGCAGCTGGAGGATAACCGGGCATATTATGATGTACGATTCAAAGAGCGGGGAGCAATGATAGACCTGTATCATATGAAAGCAGAAGATTATGTGATTGCAAAGGAAGATAATGTATTTTATTTTTTCAATCCATGTTCACCGGAGCATTTTGCCGAGATATTGGAGCATATTGTGATTTCCATCGAAGAGTCCTTCCGGGTCGTGACCCTGATTCTTTATTATGGTTCGGAGGACTACCTGAGGATTATCCGGGATATGTGCTGGAAGCAGAAGCGTATGATTCGGCTGCCGAATTATAGGGAGGACCCGGATGAGAAAATGTATGTATTTCAAAATCCGGTTGCCTTTTTAAAAGATGAATAGAGAGGCTGATTCAGGACAAAAGAAATGGCAGCTTCCCTTGTGGTGACAATTGTGAGTATTGTCCTCGTTCTGGAATCTGCCATAAGGATTCTTCTGTATAATGTTACTTCGTAATTCTTTTTGCTGCCTCTTTCTGGGCTTTTGCACGAGCCTTTGCCGCTTTTTCTTCTGCCTTCGTCTTTTCCTCTTCTGCGATGATTTTCTGATATTCTCCCTGCTTTTTCCGAAGCTTGGCACCCCAGCTGGATTTCTTTTTGTCGTCCGTCGGCGTTACCTTTCCCCGTACATTTTTCACACTGATTATGTATATGCCGCTGACCATAGCCTTGACTTCCCCCTTGGTAGGAAGCTCGTCAAAGATGGCATCATCCGCAATCAGGGTCAGAATCTGTGGGCCTACCTTGGCTTTTACGATGGGCAGCTTGGAGTTCTGATACCGCTTCGGTGTCTGCTCCATCACGATTTTAGGCAGCTTGGCATCCTTCATTTTCATAAATTTCTTATCAATAATCAGCATAGACACCTGCTGGGCGGTTTCCGCCATCTGTTCCCGTTGTGCCATCTGCTTTTTTTGCATCTTCTCTCCGAAAAAGTACAATACAACCATTCCGATTGCAAGGACGGCGAGGACGATAGTTACAATAATCCAAGGACTCATAGGATTCCTTCCTCCTTTATTTATTATTTGGATTTAAGGCAGCGTGAGCGGCCAGGTTCTGTTCATATAGTTCTTTTACAAAGGTCTGGGTATATGCACCCAGATGCTTTTTTTCTTCCGGCGCCAGAGAGGTGATGTCGATGGGACTGCCGTAAGCAATCGTCATGGTGCCTTTGGTAATCTGAAAGCCTTTATTATTTTCCAGACAATCATCCGTACCGATAACGGCAACCGGAACGACCGGCACCTTCGCCTTGGTTGCCAGCTTTAAGCTGCCATCCTTGAAGTCTTTCATTTCACCGTCATGGCTTCTGGTACCCTCCGGACAGATTGCCATGGAGCATCCGGCTTCTATGTGGGTCACGCCTTCGGAAATGCTCTTGACGGCGGACTTAATATTGGCACGGTCCAGAAAGACACAGCCGATGTCGCTCATCCAAAAGCCTAACAGCGGGACTTTCTTTAGCTCGGTTTTGGCTACAAAGCCCACAGGAACACCGGCAGTCACCTGCAGGAGCAGAATGTCCAGGTTGCTGCGGTGATTGCTGACAAACAGAACAGGGGTATCGGTGGGAATCTGCTCTGCACCGATAATATTGCATTTTATGCCTCCAATCCAAAAAACAGTAGAAAATGCCCAACGGATTACCCGGTAGGATACCCGGTACTTTGTCATTGGCTTTTTTCTGCCGATTAGCCACAGCACTAAGTGAAGGGGCATGGAGAAAATCAGAAACAGTGCAACAAACAAAATGCACAGAATGGATCTGAAATTGGTTTTCATATAAAACCTCCTGTTCCTTATCTGCCATATAGCTTGGCAGTTTCAAAAAGACGCGCTGCTAATTTATCCGTCAGGTCAGCATCCGTAAAGCGCCAGCTCCAGTTGCCTTCTGCGACGCCGGGCGTATTCAGTCTCGCCCAGGAGTCCAGACAAAGCACATCCTGCATAGGGACGATTGCCATATTAGCTACAGAAGCAAAGCAGGAGCGAATCATGACCCAGCAGATGTCGCTGCCATCTGTGCTAAAATACCGGCGGAGCTTATCCCGGGAGGCCTCGAATGCCTTTTGATACCAGCCCAGGGTGGTGTCATTGTCATGGGTTCCGGTATAGCATACACAGTTCCGGGTATAGTTATGTGGGAGAAAATGATTTTCCTCCGGATTTTCAAATGCAAACTGCAAAATCTTCATGCCCGGAAGACTGAATTTATCCCGAAGCTCAACAACAGAATGGTCAATTTCACCTAAGTCCTCTGCGATGATTGGCAGGTTGTAGCCTAAGGTAGCTTCCAGGGTCGTAAAGAAGTTGACACCGGGAGCACTTTCCCATTTTCCGTTGACAGCAGTTTCGTCGCCAAATGGCACGGCCCAGTATTTGTCAAAGCCGCGGAAGTGGTCAATCCGCAGAAAATCCGTTAAGGTAAGCTGATAACGGATGCGGTCAATCCACCACTGGTAACCGGTTTTGGTGTGATTTTTCCAATTATATAGTGGGTTGCCCCAGAGCTGGCCCGTAGCACTGAAATAGTCCGGCGGCACTCCGGCAACAACGGTCGGATATCCCTTAGAATCCAGCTTGAAGAGGCTTGGATTGCTCCAGACATCTACACTGTCCCATGCCACGAAGATAGGAATATCACCTACAATCTTGATTCCCCGTTCATTGGCGTAGGCCTTTACGGCAGACCAGTCATGGTGGAATAGGAACTGGATAAATTTGTAATATCCCATTTCTTTCTCAAGCTTCTTTGCCCAGGAAGCACGCTGCTTGGCAGTTGGTTTCTTTAAGGAGGATTCCCACTGATACCATGGAGCGCCTTCATGATAATCCTTTCCCGCCATAAATAAGGCATAATCCTCCAGCCAGAAGGAGATTTCACAAAAATGCTGATATTCGGTCATGAGCGCTTCATTTCCGGAAAAACCATCCGATACACTTTCATCCAGAAAACGGGCATATGCCTTGTGTAAAAGCTCGGTCTTAAATTCAATCAACGCTCCATAATCAATCTGCACCGGGTTCCATTGCGGCATATTCGTAAAATCACTGTCATACAGCAGATTTAATTTTTTAAGAAAGTCAATGCTGATAATCAGGGGCTGTCCGGCAAAGGATGAAAAGGGCTGATATGGAGAATCTCCAAATCCGGTATGCCCAAGGGGCAGTACCTGCCATAGATTTAATCCTGATTTTGCAAGAAAGTCGATAAAACGGTAGGCGCCATCCCCTAAATCCCCGATTCCGTATGGGCTGGGAAATGAGGTTGGATGTACCAGAATACCGGCATATTTTTCAATTGGTGCTTCTGCTCCGGTTATATTTGTCATAAGGTGTTCCTCCTCAATCATTCGTGTTGTCACAACTGATTCATTATACAAAAAAATGAAAGAAATTACAATAAAAAGTACGCAGAATTGTACACCGGAGCATAAAGTTCAAATCTGCTGCAAATTATCCAGCGAAAATAGATTGATTTTTTGACGAGAATATGTTATTTTTTTGTATGCAAATACTTATGTAATAAGGGAAAAGGATGGAGGAAAACAAACAGATGGATACAAAAACAACAGGTATTGTAGCTTACTTAACATGGGTTGGCTTATTAGTCGCTTATTTGGCAGGCGATAAGGAAGGGGCAAAGTTCCATATTAATCAGGCATTGGTCGTTTTCTTATTTATGCTTGCAGGTACGGTTATTATGATCATTCCTTTTGTAGGCTGGATTCTTGGCGGACTTTGGGATGTCTTTATGCTGGTATGCTGGGTTATGGGTCTGATTGCAGCAGTCAAGGAAGAAGAAAAAGAAGTTCCGTTGATTGGCAAGATTCATATTATTAAGTAATTTATACCAATAGGTAGCTAACTATAAGGAGAGGCTGCTGCAAGATAAATGGATGCACATTTGTTTTGCAGCAGCCTCTTCTGCAGCGTTTGCCGGTATGAAGATAATTAGAGAAAAATGTCAATTTCTGTGTTTTGCCGGTTGATTCCTTCCTACGGCGAGTTGACATTCCATGGTAGGGATGTTATAGTACAGGTATGATAATTGAGAGGAGTGTTAGGGAGGATGAATTCTAAGACAGCGAGGTTATTCTGTTTTATTCCAGTAGCTCAGTTAGTGTTCTGGCTGGTTGCATTTTTTAGTTATCCGGACAGAAAAGAAATCAGTTCCAGTCTGACTCAGGGTCTTGTCTTATTACTGTGTGGTTTTATTCCGGCTGTAGGAACCGTGATTACATTGGTATTTGACATTATAGCACT
The DNA here is from genome assembly GCA_023667695.1 of Clostridium sp. GTDB lineage: Bacteria > Bacillota > Clostridia > Lachnospirales > Lachnospiraceae > CAG-632. The sequence goes on from JAMOZY010000009.1 coordinate 91,805, forward strand.
GGTTAAGATTTCTCAGGAAGATGCTGATCCGGAACTTCCGGTTATTGGCGGTCTGAACTGGTTTGATAAGTAATCGGAGATGACTTACATATGAGGCGGAGCATTTGATGCTTCGCTTTGTTTGTTTTATAATGGATATGGCTGCTGAACTTGAAGATTATTGCGGCTGTTGACAGTGTCGGGAAGAAGAATTATAGTTAGGAATATTTGACAGGAGGTAGTTCGAAATGAGTGATATATTTGATACCAGTGAGATTTCTGTAGAGGAAGAGGATGTAAATGCCAATAAGGTATATGGCATATTAAGTTATATTGGCTTTTTGTTCATTATTCCTCTGTTAGCGGTAAAGGATTCCCGGTTTGCAAAGTTTCATGCCAATCAGGGTCTGGTTGTGTTCCTGGCACAAGTGATTATTAACGCAGCAAGCAGCGCGGTATGCGCATTGCTGAGCGCCATTCATCTGGGTGCTATGGCTGCTATCCTGGGTCCTCTGCTTTCACTGGTAAGCCTTGCATTGTCCGTAATCGGAATTATAAATGCAGCCCAGGGAAAGGCAAAGGAATTGCCGGTTATCGGTAAGTTCCATATACTGGACAGTGAAAATAAGCAGGAATAAAGGCAAAGGAGAAGCGGCAGGCAGATGAGGAATAAAAAACCAACGGTAAAATTAAATCAAAAAATCAATCCCTATCAGGGCAGTGCAATCGAGCAGATGAAAAAGGTAGAGAAACAGGCTTTTGTAGCCTGCATTGCAGCAGTGGCAGGCTTTCCTACTGCATTTGTCGGATTTGGACTGATATTGGGGATTGTCGGACTGGTTTTAGGAATTAAGGCAAAAAGACCCGATGGAAGACGGCCGGGAGGGGCAATTGCCGCTATTATATTCGGCATTCTGAGTATTATCGCGGGCATCCCAGGGTGTCTAGTCATATATGGAACTTATATTAATCCCGGCTCTGAGTTCATACAGAATCTGGTAAATGCAATCAGCGGCATGGGGAATATGATACAGAATCTGCTTTGTTATTGAATCAGGCTGGCAGGAATGGATACAATAGCATAGAATAGAGCTTTGCTTATGACAAGAAGCGAAAGGAAAACAGTAGTATGAGGCAGGGAATATTATTTGACTTAGACGGGACGCTATGGGATTCCAGCAGACAGGTGGTGGAATCCTGGAATGAAGTGCTGGCACAGCAGCCGGATGTGAAACGGCAGATTACCATTGAAGACATGCAGGGCTTCATGGGACTGCCCATGGATGAAATCGGGCGAAGGTGCTTTCAGGGACAGGGGCTGACAGAAGTAAGGATTCGAGAAATTATGAAGGCGTGTGAGGAGCATGAGAATGATTATATCCGTCAGCATGGCGGCATCCTGTTTCCAGACCTGACAGAGGTTCTGCAGGATTTATCCGGGGATTATTTTCTGGCAGTGGTCAGTAATTGTCAGGTTGGTTATATTGAAGCCTTTTTGGAATATCATCAGCTTTCCGAATATTTTGCCGACTTTGAAAGCTTTGGAAATACCGGTTTGCAAAAAGGGGATAACATCCGTCTGGTATGTGACCGGAATCAACTGACCCAGGCGGTATATCTGGGAGACATTCAGAAGGATTATGAGGCAGCGGTCCAGGCAGGGATACCGTTTATTCTGGCAGGCTATGGCTTCGGTGAGGTGGATGCGGATGTACCGGTAATTGAAAGCCTGCGGGAGCTGCGCAGTACGGTGGAGCGTGTATTTTCCGATAAAAAGAATCCGTCATAGGGTATCGGGACGGATATGGGGTACGATAAGGAGCATTGCATATATGATAATTTATGAACATGAAGCACAATATTATGAAACCGACCAGATGGGCATTATCCATCATTCCAATTATCTCCGTTGGTTTGAATCTGCAAGAATCCAATACCTAAAGGAAATCGGTATTGACTATGGAAGGTGTGAGGAAATGGGACTTATCAGTCCGGTTATGGAAATGCACTGTACGTATAAGTCTATGGTCCGGTTTGGAGATACGGTACAGATTTATACAAGGTTTCAGCGGTATACAGGTATTAAGCTTTATGTGACCTATGAGGTACGGGATAAGGCCACTGGGGAGCTTCGGACGCTTGGTGAGAGCAAGCACTGTTTTACAGATAAGACCGGAAAGCCTATTGCTTTGCAGAAGAATTATCCGGAATTACATGAACGGTTTCTTCAGGTAATGGAAGCAGATGAATAAATGGTTGTAGAATCAATCCCCCTGTGAGGATGATAGATACCAGAGAGAAAGGAACGGTATACATATGTATAAGAAAATGAAAAAGAAAACCAGAGTTGGAATACTTCTGTTAATGGTAATTATGCTTATCATTGCCTTCGCAATATTCTGGTTTAATGGTGAGACAAGGGATTATCTTTTGACTGGTGATAATATCAATCGGATTTCAGCCTATGAGCTGCAGGATGAGAAGATTGTGCGGGGGCAGTTGTATGCTATTCTTGGCTGTTACGCAGAAGATGATAAAGGCGCCTATTATGTTATACCGGTAGGGGAAAACGAATATATGGGTGTTTATCTGGAAGAGAAGTATGAAGACCGGGCATGGCAGATTGTGCAGGATACGGTAGACTATGTGAATGGGAAGCGGGAGGATGTATCCTCCTACCGGATTCTGACCGGCGGCATGGTTTATTCCATGGATAGTGTGGAACGACAGTATTTTCATGAGTGGTTTACGGATACCGGTTATATGGACGAGGAAGATGTATCATTATATACCGTAGATTATACATATGCAGTGATTCCTTTTAACGAGTGGAATAATAGCGACGATATTATTTGCTATGTGTTTATAGGAATCTGCCTGGCAGTAGCCTTGCTCTGTTTCTTTTGGATGGTAACCGGACGGGATGTGGCAGCGGTGAAAAAGACCATCCGGCAGAGCGGCTGGAACCCGGAGGAGATAGAGGCAGATATTTTATCCGGCTTTGATAAGAAGAATGTCATGGTAGGCCGGAAGTATATACTACAGAATTCCGGATGGAAATGGAATCTGTATCCGGTTCGGGATGTAATCTGGGCCTATCAGTTCACCCATACGACAGAGCATCGGTTATATGGAGTGATTAAAACCGGAACTACTGTTATTTATAGTGTGCAGTTTTATCTGCGAAACGGGAAAATGAAGGCTATTTCTACGAAATCAGAACAGGAAGCACAGGAAATTCTGGAGTTTTTTGCACGGACGCAGCCTCATATTATTGTAGGATATTCCGATGAATTACGGGCTATCTGCCAGAATAATTTTAATCGGTTGATTCAATTGTCAAATGAAAAAGAAATGCAGTATGGACAGAACTATTGACAAATAAAATCCGATATTGTAAGGTGTAGTTGTATGTTATGAATAAGTGAATAGAACCATAAAAGGCATGGATGGAGACAGTAGCAGTTCCGGAACGTAATAGAGAGTCGGGGATGGTGGAAGCCCGATACCAGTAAGGAATATGTGAATATCACTCCGGAGCCGCAGACCGAAGGAAGGGAGCATTCCGTAGACTCTGACGTAATTTCTGCGTTAAGGAAAACGCATATGTACACAGGACTGTGAAGTATGTATGAAATTAGGTGGTATAGCGATTACAGGAATCTTCGTCCTAATGGATGAGGATTCCTTTTTGCATGAAAGCAATGAGGCGAGTATATCTGCATCTGAGAAATGACATGAGCTTGCTCAAATGCCATTTCTCAGATGCAGATATATTGGGCGAATGCCCATGACCGACCGGCTGCTTTGCAGCCGGGAGGTGTTTGCCTTCAGGAGGTGTTTGCCTCCGGGAGGAGAAATCAAAGCAGGAAAGGAAGAGAATGATGTACGAAAAGGTATCGACAAATCTGAACTTTGTGGAGCGGGAAGCAAAGGTAGAGCAGTTTTGGAAGGAACACAAAATCTTTGAAAAAAGTATTGAGGAGAAGGAGGGCTGTCCGGTCTATACCTTCTACGACGGACCGCCTACGGCAAATGGAACGCCTCATATCGGCCATGTGCTGACCCGGGTTATCAAGGATATGATTCCTCGTTATCAGACCATGAAGGGACATAAGATTATCCGAAAAGCAGGCTGGGATACCCATGGTCTTCCGGTGGAGCTGGAGGTAGAAAAGCTGCTTGGCATTGATGGCAAGGAGCAGATTGAAGAATATGGCCTGGAACCGTTTATTGAGAAGTGTAAGGAAAGTGTCTGGAAGTATAAGGGCATGTGGGAGGAATTCTCCGGCAAGGTAGGCTTCTGGGCAGATATGGATGACCCATACGTTACCTATCATAATGATTTTATCGAATCGGAATGGTGGGCATTGAAGAAAATCTGGGATAGAGATTTGTTGTATAAGGGCTTTAAGATTGTTCCTTATTGTCCGCGCTGCGGTACGCCCCTGTCTTCTCATGAGGTGGCACAGGGTTATAAGCAGGTAAAGGAGCGTTCTGCGGTAGTCCGTTTCAAGGTCATAGGAGAAGATGCTTATTTTCTTGCTTGGACAACGACCCCATGGACTCTGCCGAGCAATGTAGCCCTTTGTGTGAATCCTGACGAGACATATTGTAAGGTCAAGGCGGCTGACGGCTGTACCTATTATATGGCAGAGGCATTGCTGGATAATGTACTTGGTAAATTAGCTGCGGAGAATACTCCGGCTTATGAAGTGTTAGAGAGCTATAAGGGTACGGATTTGGAGCGGAAGGAATATGAACCATTATTCCAGGTGGCAGCAGACTTAGCAGAAAAACAGGGCAAGAAGGCACATTTTATTACTTGTGATTCCTATGTTACCATGAGCGATGGTACCGGTATCGTTCATATTGCACCGGCTTTTGGTGAAGATGATGCCAAGGTTGGACGGAATTACGACCTTCCATTTGTCCAACTGGTAGATGCAAGGGGTAACATGACGGATAATACGCCATATGGCGGTATCTTTGTAAAGAAAGCAGACCCATTGATTCTAACGGATTTGGAAAAGCAGGGATTATTATTTGACGCGCCGAAGTTCGAGCATGATTATCCGTTCTGCTGGAGATGTGATACACCATTGCTTTACTATGCAAGAGAATCCTGGTTTATCAAGATGACTGCGGTACGGGAGGATTTAATCAAGAACAACAATAAAGTAAACTGGATTCCGGAGAGTATCGGAAAGGGCAGGTTTGGTGACTGGCTTGCCAATGTCCAGGACTGGGGTGTCAGCCGGAACCGTTACTGGGGAACGCCATTGAATATCTGGGAATGTGAATGTGGACACCGTCATGCCATTGGCTCGATTGCAGAGTTAAAGGAATTATCCGATAATTGTCCGGAGGATATAGAGCTGCACCGCCCATTTATTGATGCGGTTACCTTCAAATGTGAGAAATGCGGCGGGGAAATGCACCGGGTACCGGAGGTTATTGACTGCTGGTTTGATTCCGGTTCCATGCCGTTTGCACAGTGGCATTATCCATTTGAAAATGAGGATATTTTCAAGGAGAATTTCCCGGCGGACTTTATCAGTGAAGCCGTAGACCAGACCCGTGGCTGGTTCTATTCCCTGATGGCGATTTCTACCTTATTATTTGATGAGGCGCCATATAAGAATGTTATTGTATTGGGACATGTTCAGGATAAAGACGGACAGAAGATGAGCAAGTCCAAGGGGAATGCGGTAGACCCGATGGAAGCATTGACCAAGTATGGCGCAGATGCCATTCGCTGGTATTTCTATAGTAATTCCGCGCCATGGCTGCCAAACCGCTTCCATGAGGATGCAGTTGTGGAAGGTCAGCGGAAATTCATGGGAACCTTATGGAATACCTATGCATTTTATGTGTTGTATGCAGAAATCGACCAGTTTGACCCGACGAAGTACCGTTTGGATTATGAAAAGTTAGCAGTTATGGATAAATGGCTGTTATCAAAATTAAATACGGTGATAAAAGAAGTAGATGCCGCGCTTGGAGATTATAAGATTCCGGAAACTACCCGGGCTTTGGCTGAATTTGTTGATGATATGAGTAACTGGTATGTCAGACGGTGCCGGGACCGGTTCTGGGCAAAGGGTATGGAGCAGGATAAGATTAATGCTTATATGACCTTATATACGGCTTTGGTTACCATTAGTAAGCTGTCTGCACCGATGATTCCGTTTATTACAGAGGATATTTATCAGAATCTGGTCTGCGGTCTGGACAAAACTGCACCGGAAAGTATTCATTTATGCTCCTTCCCGGAGGCAAATGAGGCATATATCGATACGGAATTAGAAGCGTGTATGGATGAAGTGCTTCATGTGGTAGTCCTGGGGCGTGCAGCCCGGAATCTGGCAAATATTAAGAATCGTCAGCCGATTGGGAATATGTATATCAAGGCGGCAAAGGAATTGTCAGAATTCTATGTAGAGATTATAAAAGACGAGCTGAATGTAAAGAATGCAGAGTTCAAGCCGGATGTTTCTGATTTTACCTCCTATAGCTTCAAGCCACAGCTTCGTACGGTAGGACCAAAGTATGGCAAGCAGTTAGGTGGAATCAAGACATATCTGGCAGGGGTAGACGGCAATCAGGCCATGGCAGAGTTAAAGAGGAACGGAGCTATCGTATTTGATGTGGATGGTGTTTCCGTATCCCTGGCAGAGGAAGATTTATTGATTGAGACTGCACAGACTGAGGGCTATGTATCACAGCAGGATAACCAGGTGGCGGTGGTATTGGACACCAATCTTACACCGGAGCTGATTGAGGAAGGCTTTGTACGAGAAGTCGTATCGAAGATTCAGACTATGCGGAAAGAAGCGGACTTCCAGGTGACAGACAAGATTACGGTCTATGTGGATAAGAATGAAAAGATTGCGGATATTATTACAAGGAATGCAGCTTCCATTCAGCAGGATACACTGGCAGAAGCTATTAAGCTTGGAGAAATGAACGGATTTACGAAGGAATGGAATATTAATGGCGAGAAGGTTTGCCTGGGGGTAAAAAAAGAATAGGGTAAAATGTTGGGAAAGCTCTGTATCCGCAGGGCTTTCTTTATTCAACGGTGGCTTGAAATGCTAAGAAATGAGCATATGATAATTGCATAGATAAGCCTGTATGGGCTTAAGTTTTCAAATAAGAGTTAATCAGAATGGCAGTTCTGTTCGTAGTCCGAGGAAAATTGATTTTGTCGTTACCTCTGGTGGTAAGAAAACGAAGGACTTTTTCCGAAAATTCTTGTGAGAAAAAATATCACAGCTTATTATTCTGTATCCAAGTTATTTTGAATAATATTGATAAATGCCTGCATTTGTTCCGACGGCTGTTTTGCATATACAATTCCATAAGGCACTTTATAGCCCCATTCCATAGGAATCGTAACTATGGACGGATGGACATCCTTCCAAATATCCAATGTTTCCATGATACACCCTGTTTGCTCGCATTCATTGAAGATATTCGTGTCATAAAAATGCGGTATATTCAAAATGCTTATCTTAGGGTGTTTCGTTTCGATTTCATCGCGCAGTCTGTTCATCACGGGAGAGTCCCCCCGCTTTACAAGCATAAGACTTTCTCCGTCTAAATCACGCCATTTGAGTTTTTCTTTTTTGGCTAATCTGTGTTTGCGTGGAACAGCAATACAACATTCTCCCTGCTTTAACACAAGGATATTATATCTTTCTTCCCATGAGAGCGAAGCGCAAGGACCGACAAAACAATCTATTTCTCTACCAAGTGTTTCCAACATTTTTTCCATACTTGCCGGACTGTCATCAAAAGGCACAATCCGAATGGTCACAGGCAGCGTTCCGTCATCAATCTTCGACCATAAATCTACCAGCATTTTACATGGACGGAGAATAGATGTTCCAATACGGATTGCCTGTTTTTCATTTTTTGCGATTTGCCGGGTACGGGCGATTGCCTGTTCGGATTGCTTTATGATTTTTTGGGCGTCCTTATAAAAAGAACGCCCGGCAGCGGTAAGCTGCGTTCCCTGGCTGGTTCGTTCAATCAGCTTTACGCCGACATTTGCTTCTAGCTTGTTCATCTGGTTCATCACAGATGCAGCCGTAATATACAATTCCTTTGATGCTTTCAAAAAACTTCCCTGTTCTGCAACTGAAATGAATGTGGTAAGTTCCCTGCTGTACATAATATCATCTCGCTTTTAGATTTTCTAAAAGCTATTTTAACATTTTGGTATCTTCTATGTCAATTACTTCTACATTACAATAAAGCAAAAGCAGGAAGGAGGCGAAATTGTACACTAATGGAAAAATCATTGACAAACGGGACACCATGGAAAGGGATTTTATCTTTTATGTTTCCCGTATTTATGGGATTGCTGCTCCAGCAGTTTTATAATACGGCGGACACAATCATTGTAGGTAATTTTGCCGGCGAAAATTCATTGGCTGCCGTTGGTGCCTGTGGCGTGCTGACATTGGTTTTCTTAGCGCTGGCAAATGGGTTTTCTGCCGGAGCTTGCGTACTGATTGCACAGCTTTTTGGCGCAGGGAAAGAACAGGAAATGCGCAGACAGGCGTTATCTTCTCTCCTTGTTATGCTTGGTATGGGGATTGTGGCAGCAGCAGTTGGTGTGTTGATTAGCCGCTTTGCCTTGAACTATGTTCTGGCAACGCCGGAAAGTCTGTTATCAATGGCAGATACCTATTTCAAAATTTATGCCATGGGACTTCTGTTTCAGTTTGGTTATAACATTATCGCAGCGATTCTTCGTGGAATTGGAGACAGCAAAGCAACCTTGTATTTTCTTCTGATAGCAAGCGTCATCAATATAGCGCTTGATATTATATTTGTTTACAGCTTTCGAATGGGCGTTGTTGGTGCTGCCGTTGCCACAGATATTGCGCAGGGAATTTCCTGCGTAGCAGGTTTTCTTTATATGGTAAAAAAATATCCTTTGTTCCGTTTCAAATGGAATGAGTTTGTTTTTGAGTGGTCATTGGCAAAACAGACATTATTAACAGGATTTCCGATGGCGTTACAGCAGCTTATTGTGTCTTTTGGCTTTGTTTTTATCCAGCGGGCAGTCAACAGTTATGGCGAAGCTATGACAGCTTCTTTTTCCGTAGCACAAAAAATAGAAACATATCTGACGCTTCCGGCTAATGCGTTGATGACAACACAAAGCACATATACAGGGCAGAATATTGGCGCGGGACGCCTTGACAGGGTTATGACTGGTGCAAAGCATACGGTTATCATTTCCGAAATCATTTCTATCTGCATTTTATCGGTGGTATTTGTCTTTGCAAAGCCTATTGTAGCTGCATTTGGGCTAGGTTCAGTAGCAGCCGGTTACTGTGTTTCCCATGTTCGATGTGTAGCGGTTTGTTTGATTCCATTTGCTTCCTATTTTCCACTTTTAGGTTTATTTCAGGGAGCAAATAATGCACTCTATTCTACCTTTGTTGCGACAAGTGCATTAGCAATCCGTGTTATTTCAACATATGCCTTACAGGAAATTCCTGCAATCGGCTATCGCATGATTTGGTGGAATGCTCTATTTGGGTGGGGATTAGGCTGCATTATCACATGGGTACATTTCTGCAAAGGGAAATGGAAACGCAATAGCTGCAGTAATCGACCTTTATGATCTGTTCTGGTCGCCCCATTCACACATCTGGTCTAAAATGGGAATCAGTGACTTGCCTCGTTCGGTCAGGCTGTACTCTACCTTTGGCGGTATCTGCGGATATTCCTTGCGGTGAACCAGTCCGTCAGTCTCTAATTCTTTTAAGGTAGCGCTTAATGTTTTGTAGGAAATGGTTTTGATATATTTTTGTAATTCGTTGAAACGCACAATCTCGTATTCCATCAGGGTATACAGAATGAACATTTTGTATTTCCCCTGTATCAGTGACATTGTGTAATGAAATCCCGTATCTTCCAGTTTGGCATCTTTAATACAATTGATATGCATATGACACTCTCCTTTAGGTAAGTACCCCACTTAAAGGTGTGTACTTGCTTTTCATTCTATTCTTGCTATGATTATAGTATCACAGGCGGGGGAAGTCAATCCCGCAGAAGGAGAGGATATTTATGAGCAAGAAGATTGTAGTAATTACCGGAAGTCCCAGAAAAAATGGCAACAGCTTTGCTATGACGACTGCGTTTGTCAAGGCAGCAGAGGAAAAAGGACACAGTGTTACCCGTTTTGATGCGGCAATGAAACAGGTAGGAGGCTGCCATGCCTGTGAAACCTGTTTTAAGTCAGGAAAGGCATGTTCTTTTGATGATGACTTTAATGAGATTGCCCCGGCTATTCTGGAGGCAGATGCTGTAGTCTTTACAATGCCGGTTTACTGGTATTCCATCCCGGCACAGATGAAAAGCGTGATTGATAAGCTGTTTTCCTTCTGTGTGGCAGGAAAAGATGTGGCAGGGAAAGAATGCGCGCTGATTGCCTGCTGTGAGGAAGAGGATATGTCCGTTCTGGACGGTGTACGGATTCCCATTGAGCGCTCTGCTGCTTTACTGAAATGGAAAATGGCCGGAGAAGTTCTGATTCCGGGTGTGTTGAATACAGGCGATATAGAAAAAACAGATGGCTGTAAACAGGCGGCTGCTCTGGCAGATAAGATTTGAGGAAGGAGCTTTGGATGATGGCAAAGAAAATCGTGATATTAAACGGAAGTCCAAGAAAGAATGGAAATACATTTTAATTGAATAATTTATTCATTGAAGCGGCAGTTCCTTCTTTTATAGTTGATAAAGTAGATTTTGAAATAATTATTCTATGGACAGGCTCATATGTCCAATCTGATATTCGTTTCATGTATACCATAAATCACAGGAAGTATAAATCAAAATGATAGGTATTCTATCTTGTCTTATGATAGCGTTTGTGCTGTCATAAGGCAAGATGGAATGTGAAAGACGGAGAAAATAATGGTATATCATATTCTATGAAAAAGAAAATGGCGAATCATAAAGCTATTGCGTTCATTGGGATTAAGATTGACAATATTAAAATGAAGCAATATCCATTTTTCTGAAAGTTCTATTTGGCTTTTCCAGATGAGCAGATTGTGAACGCATGCGTTCACAATCTGAATTGGACACATTTTAGAAGTTTGCTTTGTGTAGCAGATGAAGATGCTCGAATTTGGCATATGAAAAAAGCTGCAAGTGAAGGCTGGAGTTCCAGAACCCTGGATAGAAATATTGGAACGAAGTTATAACTTTTGATATGAACACATGAAAAGCATATACAAGACCACAAGTTAATTTTATAATCACCTTGTGATTTGTACATAATTCTGCCATTGTTATATACAAAGAAAGAGGGCGTGTAATATGCCACAGATTAGACCAATTACAGACCTTAGGAATACGACAGAAATTTCCGAACTTTGCCATGCAAAGCGTGAACCACTTTTTATTACAAAGAATGACTATGGAGATTTAGTGGTTATGAGTATAGAAACATACGAGGAAATGATAGAAACATCACGAATAGATATAGCAATCAGTGAGGCTGAAAAGGAACATGCTTCCGATGGTGTTCTGTTAGATGCAAGGGAAGCACTTTCTTCTTTAAGGAGGAAGCACTTTGGATATGAATATTATCGTGACAAGTTACTGACCTTTAAGGAAGTGGGCAAATAAGTATATAACTTTTCTTGAACAATTTCCGCAAAGACATTGACAATTTTTTTTGATTTGGTAGAATACTATTAAAGGAGAGTCCTGCCAGCAAGTGGACGT